>DASWNW010000118.1:0-69459 GCA_036399015.1 Thermoanaerobaculia bacterium
GGGCTGAGAGCCCGGCGCCGGCGAGAGCAGGAGCGGTCAGTAGCGGCGGAGGAGGTCGACGTCGTAGGCGCGGAAGACGCCGCGATGCGCCCACTCCCCGCTCACCTCCACGACGTCGCCGCGGCGCATCCGGCGCAGCGGCTCGCGCGAGACGACGGTGACCGAACGTCCGGTGGAACGGTCGCGCAGCACGAACGCGTCGCGACGATGGTCGACGCGCTCCACGACGCCGCGCAGTTCGCGGTGTGAGCCGTAGCCGCCGCCGTCGTAGTAGTCGTAGTACCCGGCGCGGTTGTAGTAACCGCCGAGGTGGATCACCACGCCGACGCGGAAGCGATCGCGATGGCGGTGATAGTGCGACGACGGCACGAAGAACGGATACCGCTCGCCGCCGACCCAGACCCGGTAGCCGTTGCCGTGGCGGTCGACGCGCGACACCCGTCCGCGCGCGTAATACGGCTCGCGATTGTGCGAGCGGTCGTTGCGGCGCTCGTACCGATCGTCACGGCGCTCGTAACGGTCGTCGCGGCGCTCATCCCGCCGCTCGTAGCGATCGTTTGTCGAATCGTCACCGCGGCCGCGTTCGTCGCGGTCCCGCACCTCGCCCCGGCGGGAGGAGCCGCGCTCCCCGTCGCGCCAGCTCGTCTCATTGGAAGGACGCGAATCCGCAAAAGCGGACGCGACGACGAGGGTCGCGGCGCCGGCCAGTACTGCGACGCGTGCTGCAAACTCTTTGATTCTGCTCACGTTAGCCTCCAGGGTCTCAATCGACTGCTGCCCTTGCTATCGCAAACGGGAAACCATGGGAGTAGAGTCGCCGCATGCGTCCAATGCGTGCGTCACTTCTCGCGGGGCTGCTGCTGCTCTCCTTCGCCGCCTTTGCCGAGGATGACCCCGAGGCGCTCGTGCAGGCGCTGCGCACGACCAAAGACCAGGACGATCTCGCCCGCGCCGTCGACCGCGTCGCCTCGGCCGGGCGCGCCGACGGCGACAGCCCGGCGGCGGTGAAGCGCTACTTCCTCGACGAGGCGACGCCGCTGCTCGTCGCGATTGCGGAGAACACGAAGAACAAATGGTCGCTGCGCGGCTCCGCCATCCACGCCCTGCGCGACCTCGGCGCGCCGCGCGCGGTGCTGCAGCGCGTCGCCGACATGGCCCTCGCCGACCCGGAGCCGTACGTCCGCAGCCGCGGCGAGATCCTCCAGAACTACATCAGGAGCCTGCGCGACGACGAGGGGGTGGACGCCATCAAGCCGGCCGACGCGGCGAAAGAGCGCGACGCGATCGCCTTCCTGCAGCAGCGCGACCTCGGCGTCTCCTTCGACCAGCTCCAGCTCTCCGCGATCGGCGCCAAGGCGGACGAGGTGGAGGCGCTCCTCGCGGCAGGCGTCGATCCCAACGCCGGTGAGGCGGGCGACGCGCCGCTCGTCCGCGCCATGCAGGCCTGCTCGCACGACGGCGGCGAGAACGACGCGCACGTCGCCACGATCAAGGCGCTGCTGGCCGGCGGCGCGAACGTGAAGCGCACCGACGACAACAGGAACACGCCGCTCATGAGCGCCGCGCAGTACTGCGGCGCGAAGGTGGTGAAGCTGCTCCTCGACGCCGGCGCCGACGTCTCCCCCCGCAACGGCAGCGGCATCACCCCCCTCGGCATGGCCATGATCATGAGCCGCTACGACGTCGCCGAGGCGCTGGTGGAGAAGGGGGCGCGGCTCGACGAGACCGAGGCGAAGATGGTCTCCGGCTCAGCGACCGAGGAGCGGGCGAAGGCGATCCTCAGGAAGGCGACCGCGAAGAAGAAGTAGCGGGAGCCTCGGGCGGATCGTGCCGCCCCCGCTCGACGCTGTGCTCCCCGAAGACGCGCCCCAGCTTCAGCACCTCCGCCTCGCGCGTCGGGATGTGCACGTGCTTCACCATCATCCGGCCGGCGAGGCTCGTGGTGAAGAGGTGGCGGAGCGCGGCGAAGAGGCCGAGGCCGCGCGGGATGTAGACCTTCCGGGCGCGGCGGCCGATCCCCTCCGCGAGCGCGGCGGCGCAGGCGTCGACCGGCGTGACGACGCCGAACGGGCCGGGGAGCTTCTGGAGCGTGTGCTCGAAGCTGGCGAGGTCGCCGCGGGCGTCGCGCACCAGATCGGTGTCGATCCAGGAGGGATAGGCGACGCCGACCGCCACCCCCTTGTGCAGCAGCTCGAGCCGGAGCGCGTTGCCGAACTGCTCGATGCCGCTCTTGGTCGCGGAGTAGGTCGCCATGCCCGGCGCGGCGGCAATGGCGGCGGCGGAGCAGATGAGGAGGTAATAGCCGCGTCGCGCGGTGACGTGAGGGAGCGTCGCGTGCACCGTGCGGATGGCGCCGGTGAGGTTCACGTCGATCAGCCGCGCGAGCGCGTCCATCGGAGTAACGGCCACGGTGCCGATGCTGGCGATGCCGGCGTTGGCGACGACGACGTCCAGGCCGCCGAGGGCACGAACGCTCCCCTCCACGGCTGCGTCGACTGCCTGCTGGTTCGTGACGTCGCATTCGAACCAGACGTGTTGCGGCCCGAGCTCGCGCGCCAGCGCCTCGAGGCGTTGCGGCTCCATCCCGACGAGGGCGAGGCGGTGCCCACGGGCGGCGAGCGTGCGCGCAAGCGCTTCGCCGATTCCCCGCGCCGGTCCGGTGATGAGGATGTTCATGGCGTGGAAAGCCTACGCCACTTGTTCGTGAACGATGAAGAACCGTGCGAATTCGCACGCGAGCTCAGTGAAATTGAACACCATGGCGGAGAAATCGAACACCATGGCGGAGTGCGTGAACGCGCGCCGTGCGAAATCGCAGGGAACGCGTACGAAATCGAACGGCGCGCCAGTGAAATCGAACGGCACGCGTACGAATAGAATGGCGCGCCAGCGAGGTCGAACAGAACGCGTACGAAATCGCACGGCGCGCGTGCGAGCTCGAACACCATGGCGGAGCGATCGAACACCATGGCGGAGCGATCGCACGCCGCGCCAGCGAAATCGAACGGAACGCCGGCTACTGCGCCGGCGGAGGCGGTGGCGGCGGCAGCTCCGGCTCCACTTTCCCACGGTGGCAGGTCCAGCAACTGACCTTCTGTTCGGCCGCCTCGGCGCTGGCGTGATGCTCCTCGCCATGCTCGGCCGCTTCGACGCGCTCCATCCAGGCGCCGTTGATCTGCTGCGTCATCTGGATCATCACCCGCGCGACCCGCTTCTCTTCCTTCGTATCGGCGGGGAAGTCGAGCACCTCTTTCGGCTCGGTCGCGGTGACGACGTGGCAGTGGTTGCAGCGCACGCCGAGGGAGCGGGAGAAGGTGCGCATGATCGCGATCAGCTCGTCGCGCGGGATGTCGCGCGGGAGGACCTGCAGGTTCTTGTGCGGCGAGGGCGTCGCGGCGGCGGCGGCCGGCTGCTGCGCGGTCTGTGTCGCCGCGGTGGTGCAGCCGAGGACGAGGAGGAGCGTGAAAACGATCGCCGGCTTCATGCACCGGGCTCGTGCACGACCCGAACCATCACCGCCCCCACTCCCCCATCTGCTCCCACACCGAAGGCAGCCCCGCCTGCACCGCCGTCTCGGCGCGTTTGCGCGGCGCCGACGCCAGCGCGGCGGCGATGGCCGGCACGGACTCCGGCACCCGCGGTTCGAGTGACTGCGCGTGCTCCTCGAGAAAGCGCGTGCTCACCAGCGCCTCGCGAAACGCGGGATGGGTGATGACGCGCCGCAGCCACGACACGTTCGTCTTCGTCCCGAGGATCACGTAGTCGCGCAGGGCACGCGCGAGACGGTCGATGCACGACTCCCGGTCCTCGGCGTAGCAGATCAGCTTCGCCAGCATCGGATCGAAGTTCACGCCGATCGTGCTGCCGCGCGTCACGCCCGCGTCGACGCGCACGCCCGGTCCGGCCGGCTCGACGTACTGCGCGATCGTCCCCGACTGCGGCAGGAAGCGGTCGTCCGGATCCTCCGCGTAGACGCGCACCTGCATGGCGTGGCCGCGCTGCCGGAGCTGCTCCTGCGTCCAGGGCAGCGGAGCGCCGGCGGCGACGCGCAACTGCGCGTGCACCAGGTCGACGCCCGCCACGAGCTCCGTCACCGGATGCTCGACCTGCAGGCGCGTGTTCATCTCGAGAAAGTAGAACTCCCCTTCCGGCGTGACGATGAACTCCACCGTGCCGGCGTTGCGGTAGTCGACGCCGGCCGCCGCGGCGATGGCCGCCTTCGCCATCCGCTGGCGCAGCTCGTCCGAGTAGCGGGGCGCGGGCGTCTCCTCGACCACCTTCTGGTGGCGGCGCTGGATGGAGCAGTCGCGCTCGAAGAGGTGCACGATGTTGCCGTGCTCGTCGCCGAAGATCTGGAACTCGACGTGGCGCGGCTCCTCGACGTAGCGCTCCAGCAGGAGCCGCGCGTCGCCGAAGGCCTTCATCGCCTCGCGCGCGGCCGACTCGATGGCCGCCTGCAGCTCGCCGTGCGCGCGGACGATCTTCATCCCCTTCCCGCCGCCGCCCGCCGACGCCTTGACGAGGAGCGGAAAGCCGATCTTCTCCGCCTCGGCCGCCAGCGTGTCGGGGGACTGGTCCTCGCCGTCGTAGCCGGGAACGACCGGGACGCCGAGCGACTGCATCAGGCGGCGCGACTCGGCTTTCGAGCCCATCGCGGCGATCGACGACGACTTCGGGCCGACGAAGACGATCTTCGAATCCTCGCACGCCGCCGCCAGCTCCGCCCGCTCCGACAGGAAGCCGTAACCGGGATGGAGCGCGTTCGCGCCGGACGCACGCGCGGCGTCCATGACCTTGCCGACGTTGAGATAGGTCTCGCGCGCGTCGCCTTTGCCGAGGGAGACCGCCTCGTCGAAGAAGCGGCGGACGAAGCGGACGTCGTCCTCCTCGGCGTGCGCCAGGACGGAGGTGATGCCGAGCTCGCGGCAGGCGCGGGCGATGCGCACCGCGATCTCGCCGCGGTTCGGGACGATCAGTTTGTCGATTGCGTGATCCACGGTGCGAGCCCCTTCTGGAGAAACGCCTGCATCCCCTGCTGCCCCTCCTCGGAGACGCGGCGGGTGGAGATCGCCTCGATCGTGTACGGGACGGCGTCCGCCAGCTCGTGCGAGCCGACGTAGGCGATGAGCTTCTTGCACTCCCGCACCGCCTCGGGGCCGGAGGTCTTGAGCTGCGTCACGGTCTCGTAGACGGCCGCGTCGAGCTCCTTGTCCGAGTCCTCGACCCGGTGCACGAGGCCGATGTGCAGCGCCCGCTCGGCCGTGAAGCGCTCGCCGGTGAGGAAGAGGGCGCGCGCGTGGCTGCGTCCGATCTTCCCGATCACGTACGGCGAGATGATGGCCGGCAGGATGCCGAGCTTGACCTCGGAGAGACCGAACACCGAGTCCCGCGTGGTGATGGCGACGTCGCAGACGGAGACGAGGCCGACTCCGCCGCCGATGGCCGCTCCCTGGATCCGGCCGACGACCGGCAGGGGGCATTCGTCGATCAGCGCGAACATCTTCGCGAGCAGCGACGAGTCGCGGACGTTCTCCTCGCGCGTGTAGGAGACCATGCGCGACATCCAGTTGAGGTCCGCGCCGGCGCAGAAGTTCCGCCCGGTGCCTTTCAGCACGACCACGCGCGAGGCGGCCGTGTCGAGGTTCGAGAAGACGTCGATCGCCTCGGCGATCAGCTCGTCGTTGAACGCGTTGTGGACTTCGGGACGCTGGAGGGTGACGGTGAGCACGCCGTCGCTGTGCTCGACGCTGAGGGTGTTGTACGCCATAGGCGGCGCATTGTAACGGGGGGCGGGTTCCTCGGGTTCCTCGGGGTTCCTCGGGGTTCCTCGGGGGTCCTCGGGGGGCTCTTCGGTGGTGGCCGAGGAACTCCGAGGAACTGCCGAGGAACCCGAGGAACCGCTACTACCTGACGCTGCGGCGGCGCGACCGGGCAGTCGTGCCAAAGTCGGGCGTGAAGCTGTACTGCGAGTTGGTGCCGCGCGCGCCGGAGGCGGCGATGCTCAGCGTGAACGTGGCCGGGACGGCGCCGGCGTTCGCGGTGATGGTGCGGGTGCTGTTGGCCGGGACCTGGACGTCCTGCGCGCCCGTCAGCGTGACGCGCAGCGGCGTGTCCTTCGAGGTGACGGAGACGCTCACCGGACCGGAGGCGGTGGCGGTGAAGGTGTAGAAGTCGACGTCGTTGTCGGCGCAGATCGCGGCGATGACGGTCTGCCCCTCGGAGAGGTTCGCGATCGCCGTCGCGGCGGTGTCGTTGCTGCGGCCGGCTTCGGCCGGGTCGGTGCAGGGCGGCGGCGGGGGCGGCGTGTTGCCGACCAGCGTGGCCGACGAGATCAGGACCGCGGTCTGCGGGCCGAGGCCGACGTCCTTCCCGGTGGCGATGATGCGGTAGTTGCCGGGAGCGGCATTGGCGATCTCGATCATCTCCACGTTGTCGACGGTGTTGACGCCGCGGGTCGCCGGCTGCTGGAACGCCGACTTGTCGAGCACGTACGGGAGGTGCGTGTTGCCGGCCGGATCGACGACCTTGACGTCGAGATCGTTGACGAGCGTCTTGAAGTCCGGCGGCTCATCGCCCAGGGCGAAGACCGGCGGGTCGGGCCAGTTGAGGACGACGCGGAGCGTCTGCGGCGCGGTGACGTTCGCCGTGGCCTCGAACGTCTGGCCGGTCGGCTGCGTGAAGTTCAACGTGCGGATGCGCTTGCCCGTGCCCTCGTCGCCGATGATCGTGTCGACCGACCGCTTCGCGTCGACCATGCCGAAGCCGAACGTGTAGTCGGGGCCGGCCAGGCCGATGTCGTTCGCGCCGGCGATGAGCAGCGCCTTGAGGTGTTCCGGCTTCGGGTTGTTCCCGGCGCCGAAGGTCTTGCGCCACTGCTCGACGAGGAGCGCCGTGATGCCGGTGACGACGGGGGCGGACATCGAGGTGCCCTGGTTCGGCGCATAGGCGCTGGTGGGGATGGTGGAGACGACGCCGGTGCCGCGGGCGACGACGTCCGGCTTCACGCGGCCGTCCTTGGCGGGGCCGCGGGAGCTGAAGCGGGCGATGTCGACGAACGAGCCGCTGGCGCTGACGGCGCCGACGGCGACGACGTTCTTGGCCGAGGCGGTGGCGCCCATCGTGTCGAACGGCAGGAGCGGATCGTGCGGCGCGGTCTCACAGCCGCCGTTGCAGAACGAGGGGCAGTCGGTGCCGCTCTTGTTGATCGAGTAGCAGAACAGCTTCCCGCTGATGGTGTCCCCATCGTCGTCGACGTGGAGGTGCTCGGAGAAGCTGTCGGCGGGGAACGTCTGTCCGTCACCCTCGTTGCCGGCGGAGTGGATGAAGAGGACGTTGCGGGCGATGGAGATCTCGTCGAGGCTGGGGGTGCCGAGCTCGAGCTCATAGCCGCCCATCGACTCCTCGGAGTCGTTCCAGACCGGCGTGGAGCCTTCGGTGCCCCAGCCGAGGATGTAGCCCCAGGAGTTGTTGTCGGCGACTACGCCGCGCGGCGCGAGCTGCGTGTCCTTGTCGTCGAGCCAGTTGTTCTGGCAATCGTTGTTGCCGTCCGACGCGACGCAGAACTGGTGCAGACGCGCCTTCGGCGCCATGCCCTTGGCCTGCGCGTTGATGCCGGCGGCGATCATCGTGCCGGCGACGTGCGTGGAGTGGCCGGCGTCACCGCTGTCGAGGTGCACTTCGAAGCGGTCCTGGAACTCCGGATGGTCGTTCTGCGCGGCGCCGAGCTCGAACAGCGAGAGGGTCACCCCCTCGCCCGTCAGGCCGTACGGCGCGTCATAGAGCGGGGTGACGTTCGCGGCCTTCGCGGAGCTGGCGTTGTCCGAGCGCACCTTCCACTTGCGGCCGCCGCCGACGATCAGGACGCGCTCGTCCGCCGCCAGCGCCTCGAGGGCGTGGGGGGCGATCGTGGCGTCGAGACTGCGGGAGACGGAGAAGCGGAGCCGGAACGGATCGGGCAGCGCGCCTCCGGCCGAGAGGATGGCCGAGCGGGCGTCGTCGAAGTCAACGTCCCGGTGGAAGTAGACCCGGACGTTCGCCCACGGCTTGCCCTGTCCGAACACCTGGCGCGCCGTGCGGGTGATCTTCTGGCTCGCGGACAGCGGCTCGAAGGTGGCCACGCGCACCACGTCGAGGTCGGCGTTCTCCGCGACGCGGGCAACGAAGCGGCCGCCGGCGAGCGGTTGGCCGATCTTCACGCCCTGCGCCTCGAGCGCGGCACGATCCTCGGCGGAGAGGGGCTGGGACGGGTTGAGAATCATGGCCCGCCCGAGACGGGCGCGCGGATTCTTCAGCTCGCGCGGCTCCTGTTCCTGGGCGAACGCGGTCGTGGCTACGAAAAGAGAGGCGAGAAGGACAGCAGACAGTCGGCGCATGGCGTTTATATCGATCCTCGATCGGAGTTGAACTGGTGCCCGAGGTCGGACTCGAACCGACATGTCCCGGAGGACGGCAGATTTTGAGTCTGCTGCGTATACCGTTTCGCCACTCGGGCAGCGAATTTACTGCGCTACAGGTTGCTGCGAGTCCTGCCAGCGACGGGCGCACGAATGCAGCTCGTCGTCGGTCAGGATCCGGTTCGTCGACTTTGCCAACTGGAAAATCTCTTTCGCCAGCCCCTCCTGCTGCGGGTATCCGTTCGCGTCGAGCCAGTAGATCACGTTCGAGAGGCCACACATCGGGCCCACCTCGATGACCTGTTTCAGACCGAACATACCTGCTGGGACTCCCGAGTAAACACGGTCGGCGAGCCAGTCACTTCCCTTCTTCTTCGCTTTTACGATCGCCGCGGCGTGAACGCCTGTCCCGGTGCGGAAGGCGTCGCGGCCGAAAACGGGATAGCGGTCGTGCAGCGGGACGTTGGCGACGCGGGTGACGTGCTTCACGTAGTCCGGCAGCGCGGTGAGGTCGTTGTCGATCCACCCCATCAGCTTGAGGTTGACCATGAGCAGGTCCATCGGTGTGTTGCCCACCCGCTCCCCGATCCCGGCCGCGGAGCCGTGGACGCGGTCCGCCCCCGCCTCCAGCGCGGCGATGCAGTTGATGACGCCGAGGCCACGGTCCTCGTGGCCGTGCCAGTCGATCTTGACCGCCGGATTGATCCGGTCGACCAGCTTCCGGACGAAGCTCACCACGTTCCGCGCTCCCCACGGGGTGGCGTGACCGACGGTGTCGGCGATGCAGATGCGGGAGGCTCCGGCGTCGATGGCGGCGGTGTAGAGCTTCTCGATGTCTTCCGGCTTGGCGCGGGTGGTGTCCTCGGTGACGTACATGACCGGGATGCCGTGCTCGACCGCAAAGCGGACCGCCTTCGCCGACTGCTCGATGATCCACTCCAGCTCCCACTCCTCGGCGAACTGCCGGATGGGAGAGGAGCCGATGAAGAGGTCGGCCTCGATGGCGATCCCGACCCGCTCGGAGATGTCGATGATCGGGCGGACGTCGTTCTCGTGCGTCCGGCCGGCGGCGCTGGGGTAGACGGAGAGCTTCTGCTCCACGATCTCCCGCGCCAGCCGCTCGACCGTCTTCTGCACGTGCGGCCCCGCGCCGGGAAGGCCGATGTCGGCATTGTCGATGCCGATGGCGTGCATGTAGTGGAGGATGCGCAGCTTGTCTTCGATGGAGGGATCGGTGACGGAGGGGGACTGCAGCCCGTCCCGCAGCGTCTCGTCGTCGAATTCGACCTTCCGCGCCGGCCGCGAAGCCTGCTCGCCGTCGACGTTCCAGTCGTGAATCAGGTGCTCGAGGTTCTCGGTCATCAGAGGGCGCAGTTTAGTGCAACAGCGCGAGGGGGGAGCGTCATCCCGGGCGCGGGTCCTCTCGGAGTTCCTCGGTTCCTCGGGGTTCCTCGGAGTTCCTCGGAGTTCCTCGGCCGCCAAAGCCGCTCTAGGTCCGAGGAACCCGAGGAACCCCGAGGAACCCGAGGAACCCCGAGGAACCCTACTTCCCCTTGAACTCCGCCTGCCGCTTCTCGAGGAAAGCGTTCATCCCTTCCTTCATGTCCTCCGTGCTGGCGAGGAGGCCGAAGAGCGTGGCCTCGAGGAACTGCCCCTCGGCGAACGGCATCTCGCTGCCGCTCATCACCGCCTCGACTGCCGCGCGCACGGCCAGCGGACCGCGGCTGGCGATCTTGCGCGCCAGCTCCTCGGCGGTGCTCATGAGCTGATCGGCCGGGACGACCTTGTTCACGAGGCCGATGCGCTCCGCCTCCTCGGCGCCGATGCGGTCGCCGGTCAGGATCAGCTCCAGCGCCTTCCCCTTGCCGAGCAGCCGCGCCATGCGCTGCGTGCCGCCGTAGCCGGGGATGATGCCGAGCGTGACTTCCGGGAGGCCGAGCTGCGCCTTCTCCGAGGCGATGCGGATGTGGCAGGCCAGCGCCAGCTCGCAGCCGCCGCCGAGGGCGAAGCCGTTGATCGCGCCGATGACCGGCTTCGGAAAGCGCTCGATGGCGAGGAACGTCCGCTGCCCCTTCTCCGCGATGGTCTTGCCGGTGATGGGCGTCATCTGCGCCAGCTCTTTGATGTCGGCGCCCGCCACGAAGGCTTTGTCGCCCGCACCGGTGAGGATCACGCAGCGCACCGCGTCGTCCTCGCGCGCGTTCTTGAAGGCGAGCCGCAGCTCGTCGACCGTCTGCGCGTTCAGCGCATTCAGCACCTTCGGCCGGTCGATGGTGATGGTGAGGATGCCGTCTTTGTTTTCGGTACGGATGTTTTCGAAGGACATGGTTTTTTACCTGTTGTCAGTTGTCGGTTGTCAGTTGTCCGTGGAGTGCCGCCCGGGCAATGACCCCCGGATAACCGACAACCGACAACCGAGAAGCGCGTCAGCGCTTCTCATCAAACGGCACCGGCTTCTCGCCGGAGTAATCGTAGAAGCCGCTCCCCGTCTTGTTGCGGCCGAGGCGGCCGGCGAGGACCATCTTGCGGAGCAGCGGCGGCGCGGCGAAGCGCTTCTCCTGGTACTCCTCGTACATGACGTGGGTGATGTAGTACGTCGTGTCGAGGCCGACGAAGTCGAGGAGCGTGAAGGGTCCCATCGGATGGCCGCAGCCGAGGACCATCGCCTTATCGATGTCGGCGATCGAGCCCACGCCCTCCTCATACGCGCGGATCGCGTCGAGGATGTAGGGGACGAGCAGGCGGTTGACGATGAAGCCGGAGTTGTCGCGGCAGGAGACCGCCTCCTTGCCGAGGCTCTTCGCGAACGCGAACGCCTCCTCGAACGCCTCGTCGCTGGTGAGGATGGTGCGCACCACTTCCACGAGCTTCATCAGCGGCACCGGGTTGAAGAAGTGGAGGCCGACGAACTGCTTCGGCCGCGCGGTGGCCATGGAGAGCTCGGTGATGGTGAGGGAGGAGGTGTTGGAGGCGAAGATCGCCTCTTTCTTCACGATGCGATCGAGCTCGGCGTAGGTCTCTTTCTTGAGCTGCGCGTTCTCGATGATGGCCTCGATGACGATGTCGCAGTCGGCCAGGTCCTCGAGGTTCGTGGAGCCTTTGAGGCGGCCCATGCAGGCGTCCATGTCGCCCTGCTGCATCTTGCCTTTCTCGACGAACTTGCCGAGGGACTTCTGGAAGCCGGAGAGACCCTTGTCGAGATACTTCTGCTCGACCTCGCGTACGACGACGTCGTAGCCCGCCTGCGCCGCGACCTGGGCGATGCCCGAGCCCATCAGCCCGCACCCGAGCACGCCCACCTTTTTGATTGCCATGTTGTTGGAGCTCCTTCTTGAAAATGCGCGCGCATTCTATGCTGCGCGCCGTGCAGGCGGCACCCCTCAAGCCTCAGGTGAAGCTGCTCGCGCTGGCCGCGCTGCTGAACGACACGGCGAGTGAGCTGATCTATCCCCTGCTGCCGGTCTTCCTGACCACCACCCTCGGCGCCACGCCGGCCATCGTGGGGCTCATCGAAGGGGCCGCGGACGGGCTGGCGTCGATCCTCAAATACGTCTCCGGCGCCTGGTCGGACCGGCTGCAGAAACGGAAGCCGCTGATCGTCGCCGGCTACGGACTCGCGGCCGCCTCGCGCGCGCTGATCGCCGTGGCAACGGCCTGGCCGTTCATCCTCCTCGCCCGCCTCACCGACCGCACCGGCAAAGGCGCCCGCTCGGCGCCGCGCGACGCCATGATCTCCGACGTGACGCCGCCGGAGCAGCGCGGACGCGCGTTCGGCTTTCACCGCGCGCTCGATCACACCGGCGCGGTGATCGGGCCACTGCTGGCGGTGGGGCTGCTGCAGGTGTTTACGCTGAGGCAGACGTTCATGTTCGCGGTAGTGCCGGGGGCGGTTGGGGTGTTGATGCTGGCGTTTCTGCTGAAGGAGACGAAGGCAGAAGGCAGAGGGCAGAAGGCAGAAGGCAGAAAAGAGGCGGCAGCAGCGGGAGGTTCACCGTTCATCCTTCCCCGTTCCTCGTTCCGCCAGGCGCTGGCCGCGATCGGGCTCTTTTCGCTCGCCAACTCCTCTGACGCGTTTCTGCTGTTGCAGGCGCATGCGGCGGGGGTTCCGACGGCGATGCTGCCGCTGCTGTGGGCGGCGCATCACGTCATCAAGTCGCTCTTCTCGACGCGCGCCGGGGCGCTCTCGGACCGGGTCGACCGGCGGTGGCTGCTCATCGCCGGCTGGACGTCGTACGCCGTCATCTACTTCCTCTTCCCCTTCGCGCGGACGCTGACGGCGTTCGTGGTGCTGTTCGTCCTCTACGCGATTCCGTTCACGCTGTCCGAGGGGGCGGAGCGGGCGTGGATCGCCGACATGGTGCCGCGGGAGTCGCGCGGGAAGAGCTTCGGGATGTACTACCTGGTGAACGGCGTCTGCGTCCTCGCCGGCACGGCGCTCTTCGGACTGCTCTACCAGGCCGTGTCGCCGCGGGCGGCGTTCTTCACCGGCGCGGCGCTGGCGCTCTGCGCCGTCATTGCCGTTGCAGGTACGACGCGAAGAGCGGCGCCACCGACCGCACCATGATTCCGTCGTGGCGGCGCGCGTTCGGGTGGCTGTCCGTCACCGCCACGTGCGAGAAGAGGCCCGAGTCGAGGATGCGCTGCGCCGCGTCTTCCGGAAACACGCCGTGCGTGGCGATGGCCACCAGCCGTCCCGCGCCCGCCTCGCGATAGGCGCGCGCTGCGTTCATCAATGAGCTGCCGGTGCGGATCATGTCGTCGTAGAGCACGACCGTCTCCCCCGAAAGCGCCGCGCTCACCGCCGTCACCTCGGTCTCCTCGCCGCTGACGCGCCGCTTGTACACGAACGCCGCCGGGACGCCGAGGTCGTTCGCGAGCGACTCCACCCACTTCGCCCGGCCGGCGTCGGTCGAGCCGAGGAGGAACGAGTCGCCGCCGAGCTCGCGCGCGAGCTGCTCGATGACCGGCTTCGCGTAGACGTGGAACGGGCGGATCGTCCCCTCGAAGTAATGCGGGATCCCCTCGGAGTGCAGGTCGAGCAGGAGGATCTGGTTGCCGAGCTTCGCGCGCGGGATGGAGGAGAGGATGCGCGCCCGGTTCTTCGCCATCACCGCCTCGCCGGCGTGGACCGCCCGCTCCATCGTCGAGTAGCCGAAGTAGGGGACGACGAGTGTGAGCGTGGCGGCGCCGTACTCCACGATCGCGCAGGCGAGGTCGTAGAGCTCGAGGGTGGCGTCGTGATCGACCGTGCCGCCGACCAGGACCACGTCGCGGTCGTTGATCTCGCCGTCGACGCGGAGGTAGTGCTCGCCGTCCGGAAAGCGGTCGCGAAGGACGTGGCCGGGGGTCGCGCCGGTGAGCCTCGCGAGCTCGGCCGTGAGCTCCTCATAATTTTCCAGCGCAAACAGCGTGGGGCTATTGACTCGCTCCATTCACCGACCTATTTTGTGCCGTCTCAGCACCTTTCCTCCCCTGGCTTCGACAAGAAAAGGAGAACGAATGAATAGAACCTGCCTCGCAGTTCGTCTCGTCGTTTCGGCCATGGTGACGCTGCTCTCCCTCCCCATGATCGCGCAGGGCAAAGAGTGGATCGTCATTTTCCATCAACAGGGTGAGATCCCGAACGGCATCGAGCGGTCGGTTTCCGCTGCCGGAGGATCGATTGTGGCGACGGTTCCGGAGGTCGGCGCGCTGCTCGCCGTTTCCGGCGATCCGAACTTCGTCGCGGCGATGAGCGCGAACCCGAAAGTGTCCGACGTCGTCGAGAACATCGAGCTGCAGATGATCCCGCCGGGCGACAGGATGTCGCTCGTCGCTGCAGATCCGACCGTGGCCGGTGATGGCCCGGTGCAGCCGCCGGGAGACGACACGCAGACCGGACCCGATCCGTTCTACGCGTTCCAGTGGGACAAGAAGCGGATGCGCGCATCGAATCAGGGCTCGTACGCCGTGCAGCAGGGGCGCCCCGACGTCGTGGTGGCGGTGCTCGACACCGGCGGCGAGGCCGGACATCCCGACATCGCCCCGAATCTCGACGTGGCGCGCAGCCGCTCGTTCTTCCCGGTGCAGCCGAGCCCGGACGGCGATCCGAACCCGGCGGCGTGGGACGACAAGAACGGACACGGCTCCTGGTGCCTGAGCGCGGTCGCGGCGCCGATCAACGGCATCGGCATGGTCGGCGTCGCGCCGCGCGTGCGGCTGGTGGCGCTCAAGGTGCTGGGGAACAACGGCTCCGGCAACCTCTTCGCGCTGGCGCAGGCGCTGGTCTACTGCGGCGTGAACAAGTTCGACGTCGCCTCGATGAGCCTCTCCGCCTACGTGCCGCATGCCGGCGGCGGACAGCAGGCCATCAAGATCGTGCAGCGCGCGGTGAACTTCGCCCGGAACAACGGCGTCACCCCGATCGCGGCGATGAGCAACGAGGGTCTCGACGTGAGCGACGGCCGGACGTTCGGGCCGTTCGTGGTGGTGCCGGCGGAGCTCGACGGCGTGATCGGCGTCTCCGCGACCGGCTACTTCAACCTCAAGGCCTCGTACAGCAACTACGGCGTCGGCAAGACCGACATCAGCGCGCCGGGCGGCGACTACGGCGTGCAGGCCCCCGCCTCGAATTACCCCGGCCTCGGCAGCGTCCTCGGCGCCTGGGCGCCGGACAACCCGTCGCTTCCGGGCGCGCTCTACGTCTTCGCGAGCGGCACGTCGATGGCCTGCCCGAACGCCGCCGGCGTCTGCGCGCTGATCATCTCGCAGTACGGCGACTTCACCCCCGACAACTCCCGGAAGCCGCACCTGCCGCCGCAGACGGTCGAGGCCATCCTGCAGCGCACCGCGAACAACCAGCCCTGCCCCGAGCCGCGCGAGGTGACGTACTTTGCCCTCTCGCCCCCGTTCCCGGCCGGGACGCAGGTCGGCCCCGCCAACCAGCGCTGCCAGGGCGAAGCCGGCTACAACAACTTCTACGGCAAAGGGATCGTCGACGCGCTGAAGGCGGTCACCAACACGCAGTAAAGAGGAAACTATTGGCGGGCGTCAGGGTCACCGCCCTGGCGCCCATCTACGGAGGTCTCATGACAAACCGGGCTGCGGCTCTCATTCGTGCAGTTTGTGTCGTCGTGCTGTCGATCGCCGTGAGCGTCCCCGTGCTGGCCTGCGACCCGTATGAGTGCCGGCTCACGGTCGACACCGCGCAGTGCTATATCCGTTACGGTCCCGACTCGCGCCGCTTCCGGCAGGGTACCGACTGCCGCGAGGTCACGAACTGCAACTACGTCTACTCCAGCGGAGAGTGGGCGCTGACCTGCTCGTACGACTGCGCCATCACGCCCTGCTACGAGGTGTAACGCCGGATGCGGCACGCGCTTCTGCTGCTCGCAATCGCCTTCACCTCGGCGGCTCTCGATGCTGCCGAGGTGCGCGTCACCATCGACGACCGCTCGGCTGATGCGCGGTGCGTGAAGCAGCAACTCGCGGTCATCGCCACTCCGGCTGCCGGGCAACCGAGCCGGTTCCCCATCCCTCCCGATCACGCCGCAGCCACGATCGCGTTGCCTCAGGGCGATGCGTGGGAGCTGCGCGTCGCGGCAGATGGCTGCTGGAGCTCCACCGAAACGTGGGTGGCCGCGGATGGCCGGGGTGTCGTCATCGAGACGTTTGCCGCCGCGACGTTGCGCGGTGCATTCTGGCGCACCTCATCCGGCGCTCCACCGCGCCTGCGTGCGTACGCATTCAGGACGAACGCGCAGCCGTCGCGCTCCCCCGCCGACGTGGAGCCGGAGCCGCTCGAATGCTGGCTCGACTATCCGGCCTGGCGGTGTGACGTCCCGGCGGAGCTGGCGATCGACGTGCGCCTGGAGCCGGAGGGCTTCGCGCCTCTCTATGCCTGGAACATCACTGCCAGACCCGGCGAGGTGCGCGAGGCGGAGCGGTACACGCTCGTCCGCGGCTCGAGCCTGGCCGGGTGGGTGGAAGACGCGGACGGGAAGCCGCTCCGCGACGCGGCGCTGACGCTGGCGGTACTCCAGCCGGAGCATCCCGACGCCGGCAGCACGTCGCCGCTGCGGCACGTTGCACGGACGAACGCGCGCGGCTTCTTTCAGTTCACCGGCATCCCTCCGGGCGACTATCGGCTCTCCTCGCGGGCGGCCGGTTACGCGCCGCTGGTCGTGCCGGCGCTGACGATCCGCCCCGTCACCGCCCTGACGTGGCCGAGCGCCTTGACGCACCAGCGCCCGGTGGAATTCACCGTGAGCGTCGACCCGCCGAGGAATCGCGACGGCGCGTTGTGGCGCGTTCAGGTGAAAGAGCGGATCTCGCTCCTGCCGGGAGAACCACCCGCAACGACGACACTCTCGCCGTCGTCCGACGGAGGGACCTGGACCGCGGCGGGACTGCGTCCGGAACGATACGAGCTGACGGTGAGTGACGCGAGCGGTGCGCTCGTCGAGACGCGGGAGATCGATCTCACCGCGGGCGCGGGGACGCTGGCTCTGACGCTCGATCGCCTGGAGATCGTGGGAACGGTGAAAGTCGGAGACGAGCCGCTTCCGGCAGCCGACGTTCGCTTCACCAGCGCCAGCGGCAAGGCGGTCTACACGTCGACGGACGAGGAGGGGCGTTTCGAGGCGCTCTTTCCTTCGCCCGGACGCTGGACGCCGACCGTTTATCCCAAAGGGAGAGGACGCGGCGCCCACATTCGCGTCGCACCGGTCGAGATTTCTGCCGGCGCGTCCGCGGCGCTCGACCTCGTGCTTCCGGGCGGGCGGCTGCGCGGACGGGTGACTCAGGACGGCACGCCGGTGAAAGCCGCCGTGCATCTCGTCCGCACCGGCGGGCTGGCGGCACAGGAGCTCACCGGTGAGGACGGCACGTTCGATCTTCCCGGCCTCGAAGAAGGGAGTTACTCGCTCGCCGCCGAAGGCGAGACCGGCGCAACGCCGCGGCCGGTCGAGATCCGCGTGCAGGAGGGAGAGACGACGGAGGTGGAGGTGGCCGTCGAACCATTCAGCGTCGTGCGGGCCACGGTACTTACGCCGGGCGGGCAACCGGCCAGCGGTGCCATCGCACGCCTCTCGACCGACGGCGGTCTCTCCTGGACCGAGATCGTCCTCGACGTCCGCGGCGCGCTCGAATACTCGGTTCCGCGCGGTGTCGTGCATGCTGATCTGATCGTGCTCACCTACTCCTACCCTGCCGGCGTGGCGCGGCTCGACGTCGGGAAACCATCGACGATCCAACTCCCCGCGCAGGGCGGCCGGCTGAGCGTGCATGCCGCCCGCGCATTCATCATCCGGGACGACGTCGTGGCGCCGGTGAACGCGTTTTACCTCCCGTCGAGCTTCGGAGTAGCACCGGTCGCGCACCTCGAGACCGGCAGCTATCTCGTCTGTCCTGAGCCGCGCGCGGGCGAGACTTGCCGGCGGGTGGCGGTCGCACCGGGCAGCTCGACGACGGTGCGTCTGGAGAAAGAAGCGAAATGATCCGACTCCTGATGTTCTCGTTGGGTGCGCTGCTCGCGTTTGCGGCTGGTGCCGCGGAGAAGCCGCCACTGCCGTGGCTGGGGATGGCATTCACCTGGGCGGAGTCGGAGGCACGCAGTCGCGGTCTGCACGTGCGCGCGGTCACTCCGGGCGGCCCGGCGGAGAAAGCGGGCGTCCGGCCGGGCGATCTCGTCGTCACCGTGAACGGCACACCCGTCGACTTTGGCGATGAGCTTGAGTTTCTGCTGTATCTGCAGAAGCGCGCACCCGGCGAACGGCTGCGCCTACAACTCGTGCGTGAAGGGCGCGCGGTCGCCACCATCGTGACGCTCGGCCGGCTACCCGACGAAGCCCGGCCGAAATGGGAGAGGAACCTCCGGATGGCGCGGGAGAGGCGGGCGGCGCGCGAACGGCCGCCCGGGTAGCGACGTCGTGGCGCCGGCACTGGCCCGACGCCCGTCCGTTACGCCGTCTCCATCATCTCCGCGGGGATGTCGAAGTTCGACCAGACGTTCTGCGTGTCGTCGTGGTCGTCGAGCATCTCCAGGAGGCGCATCATCGCCTTCGCCTTGACGTCGTCGACGGCGACGTAGGTCGAGGGGATCATGCCGAGCTTCGCCTCGACGGTCGGGATCTTGCTCGACTCGAGCGCCTGGCGCACGGCCTCGAAGGCCTCGGGGGCGGTGTAGATCTCGTACGCCTCCGGGTCGTCGGTCTGCAGGTCGTCGGCGCCGGCCTCGAGCGCGACTTCCATCAGCTTGTCCTCGCCGACGGCGCTCTTCTCGACGGCGAAGTAGCCCTTCTTGTCGAACTGGAAGCGGACCGAGCCCGGGGTGCCGAGGTTGCCGCCGTTCTTCTCGAAGATGCGGCGGATCTCGGGGGTGGTGCGGTTGCCGTTGTCGGTCAGCGCCTCGACGATCACCGCCACGCCGCCCGGCCCGTAGCCCTCGTACAGCATCTCCTCGTACTGCGCGCCTTCGATCTCACCGGTGCCGCGCTTGATGGCGCGCTCGATGTTGTCCTTCGGCATGTTGTTGGCCTTGGCTTCCGCCACGGCCGCGCGGAGGCGGGGGTTGCCTTCCGGATCGCCGCCGCCGAGGCGGGCGGCAACGGTCATTTCCTTGATGAGGCGCGTGAAGATCTTGCCGCGCTTGGCGTCGGCCGCACCTTTCTTGTGCTTGATCGTGCTCCATTTACTATGGCCGGACATGTTCAGGAACTCCTTGAGAGCTGTTTGACAGCGAGGGATTGGAAGTCTATCAAATGATGGCCCCCGAGTTTCCCCTCCGCGTGATCACCGACGACGGCGACTGCGAAGTGATCGACTCCCCTGAGGAGCTGACCTCGCGCGTGGATTTCCTCGACTCCACCGATCCGTCCGCCCGCGTCTGGGTACGCGACGCGTACGACCGCACGGTCCGCGTGCGGGTGCGTGGGGGGTGGGTGGAGGTGCTGGAAGTGTGAGTTGCGGGTTGCGCGTGGCGAGTTGCCCGGGCAGTTTCGCTGCGATGACTCCGCGCCGGCACGCGCTACTCGCAACGCGCAACGCTTCATCACACCTTCGGCTCCCCTTCCGGCACGTCCTTGCCAGACCTTGTCTGGTTACGCGTTGCGCGTGGCGAGTTGTCCGGGCAGTTCGCTGCGATGACTCCCCGCGGGAAACGCGCTACTCGCAGCGCGCAACGCTTCATCACACCTTCGGCTCCCCTCCCGGCGCGTCCTTGCCAGACCTTGTCTAGTTGCGGGTTGCGCGTGGCGAGTTGCCCGGGCAGTTCGCTGCGATGACTCCGCGCGGGAAACGCGCTACTCGCAGCGCGCAACGCTTCATCACACCCGCGGCTCCCCTCCCGGCACGTCCTTGCCAGACCTTGTCTCGTTGCGTGTTGCGCGTGGCGAGTTGCCCGGGCAGTTTCGCTGCGATGACTCCGCGCGGGCAACGCGCTACTCGCAACGCGCGACGCTTCATCACACCTTCGGCTCCCCTCCCAGCTCCCTCACCAGCTCATCCGCGCCATCGACCGCATCGAGCACCCAGAGCATGTACTGCGCGTCGACGTGGATGGAGCGGGTGAGTGGCGGGTTGAACAAAAAGTCGGCGTCGATCGATTCGTAGTTGCCGTCGAAGAGGAGGCCGACCAGCTCTCCTTTCGCGTTCAGTGTCGGCGAGCCGGAGTTGCCGCCGGTGGTGTCGGCGGTGGAGAGGAAGTTCACCGGGACGTCCTTCAGCTCCGGGTCGACGTACGGCTTCGTCTTCGCCTCGTCGGCGGCCGCGGCGAGGAGCGCGGGCGGGTTGTCGAACGGCTCCTTGCCCGTCTCCTTCTGCAGGAGGCCGCGCAGCGTCGTCTGCGGCGTGTGCCAGGTGGCGTCGCGCGGCGAGTAGCCGGTGACGCGGCCCCAGGTGAGCCGCAGCGTGCCGTTCGCGTCGGGGTAGACCACTCCCCCGCTCACCTTCCGCAGCACGTCCAAGTACGCCGGCCGCAGGCGCGCCATCGCCCCCTGCGCCGCGGTGTCGCGCAGCTCCCGCTCCTCGAACAGAGGCACGAGCGCCATCGCCAGGTCGAGCATCGGGTCCTTGCGCGCCTTCAGTTGCGCGGTCGACTCCGCGAGCATCTTCGCCCGCTCGTCCTGGTCGCCCACCTTCGTCTCCGCGTACAGCCGGTCGAGGTCGAGCCCCTCCAGCGCCGCGATCCGCTGTGCCGCCGGAAGCTTCGCCGCTTCTTCGGCCAGGAAGCGGACCACCATCCGGTCGCTCCCCGGCTCGATCACCCGCTGCGCGCGCGTCGAGGCGGCGTCCAGTGAAAGCCACTCCCGCTCCTGGAACTTCGCGAGCCGGTCGAGGTCCTTCTTCGGCCGCTCCGCCGCCAGGCGGACGATCGTGAACGCCTGCTGCAGCATCGGCGAGCCCTTCCCTGCCAGGAGGTCAAGGATGAGGTCGCGCTCGCGCGTGCGGGTCTGCGTCGCGGTGACGCGCGCCAGCTCGCCGAGCAGCTCCGGCGCGGAGGCGCGCAACTGCTCCTCCCGCTTCAGGCGGGACTCCACGATGCGGTCGCGCACGAACCCCTCCATGACGCTCTGGTAGTTCTTGAGCGTGTTCGCCAGGCTCTGGATCCGCGCCGCATTCCTGATCTGCACCTCGCGGTTCCCCTTGCCGCTCTCCTCGAGCAGCCGGATGGCCTCGGAGTAATACCGGATGCTGGCGGGATAGACGAACTCCTGCTGGTTCCGCACCTCGTCCGCGGTCTGGTAGCGGAAGGTGCGGCCCGGGTAGCCGGCGACGATGACGGTGTCGCCGTCGCTCACCCCCTGCTTCGCGAGCTTCAGCCACTGCTTCGGGCGGTACGGCTTGCCCTCGACGTACGCGCGGTAGAAGGCGAAGTCGCCGGTGTGGCGCGGCCACTCGAAGTTGTCGATCTCGCCGCCGAAGTCGCCGATGCGGCTGGACGGCGCGTACACGAGCCGCACGTCCGACAGCTCGCCGTACGTCGTGCGGAGGTACTGCGAGCCCTCGAAGAACGAAGCGACCATGCAGCGCACGCCTCCGCTCTTCTCGCACTCGGTGACCAGCTCCTTCTGGCGGCGGTCGATGTGCTGCGCGCGTGCGACGTCGGAGACGTTCGGCTTCATCCCGGCGCGCACGCGGGCGGTGACGTCCTCGATCTTCGTCGCCACCCACACCTTCGTACCCGGCGCCGCCGCCAGCTCCTCGGCGCGCGTGCGGGCGAGGAAGCCGTTCGCGATCAGGTCGCGCTCGGGGGTGGAGTTGTGCTGGATGGAGCCGAAGGCGCAGTGGTGATTCGTGACCAGGAGGCCGTCGGGCGAGACGAAGGAGGCGGTGCAGTTGCCGAGGGAGACGACGGCGCCCATCGGGTCACCGGTGAGGTCGGAGAGACGTGCCGGATCGAGCGCGACGCCGGCCGCTTTCAGCTCGGCGGCGAGCGCCGGCATCTGCTGCGGCATCCACATGCCTTCGTCGGCGGTGGCGGAGAGGGTGGCGAGGAGGAGGAGGAGGAGTTTCTTCATGTTGTCGGTTGTCGGTTATCCGGCGGGATTGTCCGGGGCGGAAACCGCAGACAACTGACAACCGAGAACCGACAACAAAAATCCACGTAAGATGAAGTGTCTCCGGAGGGACGCACATGGGCATCTTCGACGCGCTTCGCAACGAGTTCATCCAGATCATCGAGTGGCTGGACGACAGCCACAACACGCTCGTCTACCGTTTCCCGGTCCACGACCAGGAAATCAAGATGGGGGCGCAGCTCACGGTGCGCGAGAACCAGGTGGCGATCTTCGTCAACGAGGGCGAAGTGGCGGACGTGTTCAAGCCGGGCCGCTACGAGCTCTCGACGCAGAACATGCCCATCCTCTCGACGCTGCGCGGCTGGAAGTACGGCTTCGACACGCCGTTCAAGGCGGAGGTCTACTTCTTCAACACCCGCCTTTTCACGGACCTCAAGTGGGGGACGCAGAACCCGGTCATGATGCGCGACGCGGAGTTCGGGATGATCCGCATGCGCGCCTTCGGGACGTACGCGACGCGCATCGCCGACGCGAAGACGTTCTTCACCACGATCGTCGGGACGCAACACCTCACCACGACCGAGGAGATCCTGGGGCAGTTGCGGTCGACGATCGTCAGCCACTTCTCCGACATCGTGGCGGAGTCGAAGATCGCCGCGCTCGACCTGGCGTCGAGCTACCGCGAGCTGTCGGCGCTCGCGCAGAAAGAGCTCGCGCCGTCGTTCGCCAGCTACGGCCTCGAGCTGGCGCGGTTCAACATCGACAACATCTCGCTGCCGGAAGAGGTCGAGGCGGCGATCGACCAGCGCACGAAGCTCGGCGTCTTCGGCGACAAGATGCAGCAGTACGCGCAGATGCAGACCGCCGAGTCGATCAAGATCGCCGCGGCGAATCCCGGCGGCATCGCCGGAGCGGGAGCGGGCATCGGAGCCGGCATGGCCATCGGCCAGGCGATGGGGAACGCGTTCAACGCTCCTCCCGCGCCCGGCGCGTCTTCCGCCGCTCCCCCGCCGCCTCCCGGCCCGCAGGCGAACGTCCCCCGCTGGTCGCTGACCATTGACGGGAAGACGTACGGCCCCTACACCGACGACGCGCTGAAGGCGATGGTGCAGGGCGGACAGGTGACGGCATCGACGCAGGCCTGGCGTCCCGGCGCGAGCGGCTGGGCGCCGCTCGACAGCTACGCGGAGCTCGGCCTCGGCGGTGGAAGCGCCATGCCGCCGCCCCCGCCGCCGCCGGTGAAGTAAGCCATCGCCACTACCGGCCGTCCAGAGCAACGGAGACGCCGGCGTTCACGATCCACGGATTCTTCTCGAGCCGCGGCGTGAGGCCGAGCGTCTCGAGCGCGCGAGACGTCTTCAGCCATCCGCCTCTGACGAACCACCGCACCGTCTTCGGTGCTTCGACTTTGAACTCCACGTCGATCTCCAGGCCTGCGTGCCTGGAATCCGCAACGGCGCGGTTGAAGCGGTAGTAGTGCGCCGACAGAACCGTGCCACGGGAGACGATGTCTTCCTTGCCACGGAAGACACCCGCCACCCAGGCGAGCGGCGAGAATCGTGCGTCCGAGTACTGTATGCCGGTGTAACGCTTGTTGGACAGACCCCGCCCGATCCGTTCGGCGTAGGCGTCGTCCGCCGCTACCTGCTTCAGGAAGATGAGGTCATTCGCAAACCCGGCCTTCTCGCCCAGGTAGCCCTCGTCGCGGTTCGTAGTGCTGACGTCGTTCCCTGAGCCATGCCCGAGAAACAGGGTGACGGCGTACGCGGGATTCGTTTTCGAAGGCGGATCGACGAGGTTCGGTCGCGCCGTGAAGTTGAATGTGACGGTGCCGAGGAAGACGCTGCCTTCCCCATCGCCCGGATTGACGAGCGTTCCGCGGTCGTCGAGGAGCTCGTGCGAGCGCACGTTGCGCCAACTGCGGTAGCCGCCGAGCCCGAAGATTGCCCGCCGTGTCGGCGCTCGCAGGTCGGCGCCGACCGTGTAATAACGGTAGGGGACCGGTACGAATACGGTTCCGTCCTTCGTGAAGGGCTGATCCTTCTTTTCTTCGCCGTACGCCGTGCTGACGAGGAACTGCCGGACGCCGCGGAAGATGGGAATCTTGTGGATCGGCGCAAAGACCTGCAGCAGGACGACATCTGCGTCGTCGTCCGACCGGTCTGCCTTTTCGTCGGGCGCGTCGCTCTCGCGCCGCACCATGTATGACAGGCTGGCCGGCCCATAAGAGGCGCGCAGGCCCTCGCCGGCCTCTGACAGCGCGATTCCCGCGGTCGGTTGGGCGAAGGTCATCCGTCCGTACTGGAGAATCCACCCGCCGACGCCAAACACCTTCGCCTGGTACTGCGTCGCATTGATCTCGTTCGTCGCCTTGGCTCCCCCGAAGTCGCCGTTCTTGAAACGAAGAGTGGCCGAGACCTCGACGGGGCCGGCGTACTGAAAGCTCACGGACGCGGTCTCGGAGGTGTGCCGCGTGTGCCCCTGGAAGCCTTTCGGCAGGTCGTAACCGGAGGTGGCATCGGCTCCGAAGCCGAAGGTGTAGGCACCTTTCGGTTTGTCGACCGTGGCCGGTGCGCCTGGCATCCAGATCAGATAAGCGTTTGCATTCGGCGGCGGTTCGGTCTCGTCGAAGTACGAGACATTCACCCTGATGCGAAGGTCCGGACTCCGCCTGAGAAACGCGCCGTAAAACCGGGTACGGTGGTTCGGCGGAACGGTGGTGGACGCCGTGCACGTGGTCTTGTCGCCTTCCGGCTTGCAGTCGACGATCTCGACCTGAGCCTCCAGCGGCCCGGTCGAGCGTTCCTGCTCGACCTCCTGGCGACGCGTCTCGTTCGCGACGCGGGCGTCCTGCATGCCGTCGCGCGCGGCCGACGCCGGCCGCAGCTCCGGGCACTTTCGCGATTCGTCGGCCGTGAATAAGGGCTCGGGAATGTCCCGGTACGGCACCATCGCCGCGACGTCATAGCTGGCGAAAAGCCGGGCGGACACCTCCAGGTTGCGCTGATGGCACGCAACGGCAATCTCGTCTGCACCGCTCCGCTGCACCTCCGCGCGCGCCCGCTGGATCTTCTTGAGCAGATGGGTCGTTTCCGACCCTTTGGGCTGCAACTCGGCGTTCAGGCGCCGCATCTCGTCTTCGATCGCTGCGATCAGCTCGCGTGATGCAATCTGATAACGCGACCGGACGAACTGCTGATGTGCGTTCTCCAGAGGCTTTCCGGCGACGATCTGGGACAGCGGCGTACCTGGTGCCGCGCGCGGCGCCACGTCCGGAGCGGCGCTGTAGCCCACGGTCCGGCATCCGCTCAATCCCTCCTTCTTCCGTTCGAGCAGGCGCGCGACTTCGCCGCACGTCGGGTTCTGCAGTGCCTCAACCGCCCACTGGAACTCCCCCGCCACCCTCCTCTCACAAGCGCTTTCATCTTCGCGGTATGCGGGATCGAACGCCGCCATGGCCACCTGACGGCGGCACATCGCGTCCACCACGCCGCACCGCGGCGGATACTTGTGCGTACCGTCTGGGTTGATATCGGCCGGATCGTTGAAGAGACGCGCCACGTAGTACGCGGCCTCCGCATTGATCGCCGGATCGAGTGTCCGCTGCTTGTCTTCGCTGATGCCGAGTGTGAGCAGCGCCCGCACGTCGGACCTCTTGTCCTGATTGTCGAAATGGCAGGTTGCGGTCCAGTAGATCGTCTCCGCGTCGCAAGCGAGGTCGTACTTCCCGTTCGAAGGTCCCGGCTGGCGGATGTCGCAGAGTTGTGCAGCGGGTGCGTCGGGCGCCTTTGCCGTCTTCACATGTTCGCGGTAGAAGCGAAGCATCTCGAGAGACTCGAGCTGTGACCGGTCACCATCGGTGCACGCGTTGCCCGGGGAGACCTCGAGCGCCCGGCAGATGACGTCGCGCATGAGCACACCGCCTCGGAGGATCTGGGCAGCCGAATAGGCATTCGCCAGTTCGTCGTTGCGGAACACGTATGGAATCGTGACCACGAACGTGCGATGTCCCGTGGTGTTGACGATCTGGAGATCCTGCCCGTCGAGCCGCTCCGGCTTCACCGGGTTGAGAAAGCGCCAGTCCGCCACCCCCGTTTCATCGAGGCGGAGGTCGACCACTCCGGGATCTCGCAGCGCAATCATCGGCGTGCCGTCCGGCGGCGCCTGCCCGTAGACGGAGACGGCGCAGACCGCAAGTACGACCGCAACGCGAATTCTCATGGTTACTCCTTTGCTAGAGACGGACTGAATCGGCGTATTCTCCCCTACCATGCCTCCGTGACCGCCCACCCCACCCCCACCGCCGCCAAGGTCCGCAAGTTCCCCTGCGAGGGGTGCGGGGCCGACCTGCGCTGGGAGCCGGGGGCGGCGGCGCTCGCGTGCGAGTGGTGCGGCTTCAAAAAGAACGTCGCCTCCTCCGGGGACGTCGCCGAAAAGTCGGTCGACGCCGCGTTACGTGCGCCGCGCGATCTCGGGTGGGGGGCGGAGCGCAAGGTCATCGCCTGCAAGCGCTGCGGGGCGCATACGACGCTCGATCCGCACGTCTCCGCCAGCTCCTGTGCTTTCTGCGGCACCACGGCCGTCGTCGAGTCGCCGCCGAATGCGAACGTCGTGCGCCCGGAGGGGCTGCTGCCGTTCCGGTACAGCCGCGAGCTCGCCATCTCCTCATTCCGGACCTGGCTGAGCGGCCTCTGGCTCCGCCCCAACGACCTCAAGTCCGCCTCGCGCGTCTCCTCGATGCAGGGGGCCTACATCCCCTTCTGGACCTTCGACGCCGTCACCGACTCCTGGTGGACCGCCGAGGCGGGCCACTACTACTACGTCACCGTGCGCCGCGGCGGGAAGACGGTGAGCGAGCGGCGGGTGCGCTGGGAGCCGGCCTCCGGGACGCTGCACCGCTTCTTCGACGACGTGCCGGTCCCGGCCTCGCGCGGCATCGACGACTCGCTCTGCCGCAACATCGAGCCCTTCCCCACCGCCGAGCTGACGCGCTACGACCCGTCGTATCTCTCCGGCTTCCTGGCGGAAGAGAACGCGGTCGACCTGCCGGAGGCGCTGGAGAACGCGAAGGGAAGGATGCGCAGCGAGATCCACAGCGCCTGCGCACGCGAAGTGCCGGGCGACACGCACCGGAACCTCCAGGTGCAGACGACCTTCTCCGCCCTCGCCTACAAGAACGCGCTGCTGCCGATCTGGGTCGCCGCCTACGACTACCGCGGCACGCCGTACCGCTTCCTGGTCAACGGCGTCACCGGCAAGTGCGACGGCACCGCCCCCTACTCGTGGGTGAAGGTGGTGCTGCTGGTGATGACGATCCTGACGGTGCTGCTGGTCGTGCTGTACGTGAGTGGGGAATGAGGGTTCCTCGGGTTCCTCGGGGTTCCTCGGGTTCCTCGGGGCGATTCGTGCCTGTCGTGACCGAGGAACTCCGAGGAACCCCGAGGAACCCCGAGGAACCGCTGTCCGTCGTCCGCAACCTCCTGCGCGAGGCCGCCGATCCCGCGGACGCCGAGGGGGCGCTGCGCTACTTCAAGACCGCGCCCGGCGAGTACGGCCACGGCGACCGCTTCCTCGGCGTACGCGCTCCGGCGCTGCGGCGGATCTCCAAAGAGTGCGACGGGCTGACGCTCGGCGACCTCGGGAAGCTGCTCGACTCCGAATGGCACGAGGAGCGGTCGCTGGCGCTGCTGGCGATGGTGCGCCGCTACGGGCGCCACGCCGACGAGCGGGAGGCGTTGTACGCGCTGTACTTCGAAAAGCTCGGCCGCATCAACAACTGGGACCTGGTCGACGTCTCCGCGGCCGACATCGTGGGAGCGCACCTGCGGGAGCGAAGCCGTGCGCCTCTCCGGAAGCTCGCGCGATCGGAGTCGGTGTGGGAGCGGCGGATCGCCATCATCGCGACGCATCACTTCATCAGGCGGGGTGAATTCGAGGAGACGCTGCGCATCGCCGGCCTCCTCCTCCGCGACCGGCACGATCTCATTCACAAGGCCGCAGGCTGGATGCTGCGCGAGGTGGGCGAGCGGGACGGGGCGGCGGAGGAGGTGTTCCTCGACCGGCACGCGGCGGAGATGCCGCGGACGATGCTGCGTTACGCGATCGAGAAGTTTTCGGAGCCCGAGCGTCGGAAATACATGCAGATGAAGCGGTAAACCCGCTTTTCCCGTTGACGCCGGTACCGCCACCCGCTACCTTCACTCCAACCAACAAATCGCTCCACCACTCATAGGAGGAATGCGCCTCATGGCATCACGCCGGTCCGTCCGTAGTTTGTTCCTAGGCCTCTGCATCGCGCTGTTCGCGACAACGGTGTTCGCCGCTCCAGGGCGCCTCGCCGGCCGGATCACCCGCGCCGACGGCTCCGGCATCGGAGGCGTCATCGTGCAGGTGGTCGAGCTCTCGCGCGTCGAGCTCACCGATCCCGACGGCAACTTCCGCTTCGACAACATCGCCCCCGGCACCTACACGGTGTCCTTCGTCGCCGCCGACCAGGCCGCGACCGAGAACAACGTCGTGGTGAGCGACGGCCAGACCGCCCGCGTCGACAAGCAGGTCGACTGGTCGCTCAGCCTCGCCGAGACCATCACCGTCTACTCCGCCTCCCGCCGCACCGAGCGTGTCGTGGAAGCGCCGGCGTCGGTGACGGTGGCCAGCGAGGAGCAGATCGAGGCCGCCGCTCCCTCGGGGCAGGCGCCGCGCATCATCGAGAACGCGCCCGGCGTCGACTTCACGCAGAGCGGCCTCTATGACTTCAACTTCAACGCGCGCGGCTTCAACAGCTCGCTGAACCGCCGCATCCTCACCCTCGTCGACGGACGCGACCCCTCGGTGCCGTTCCTCGGCGCGCAGGAGTGGGCGGCGCTCTCCTTCCCGATGGACGAGTTCGCGGCGGTCGAGCTCGTGCGCGGCCCCGGCTCGGCGCTCTACGGCCCGAACGCGTTCAGCGGCGTCCTCAACATGACCACCAAGCAGCCGAAGCTGAACCCGGGCGGGCGCCTCCTCCTCACCGGCGGCGACCTCAATACCAAGCGCGGCGACATCCGCCACGCGGGCGGCTTCGGCAACGAGACCTACTACCGCGTCGTCGGCGGCTACTCGAACAGCGACGACTACACCCGCTCGCGCAACGTCACGGTCGAGTACAGCGTCCCCTGCGCGGCAGCCGGCGCGATCAACTGCCTTCCCAAGGAGCCGGCGCCGCTGGCCCTCGAGGAAGTGACGGTCGCCTACGGCGGGATCCGCTTCGACAAGCACTTCGCCGACACGAACGTCCTGACCCTCGAAGGCGGCTACGCCACGCTCGAAGGTCCCACCTTCCAGACCGGCATCGGCCGCGTGCAGGTGACGGACGTCGCCCACCCCTGGGCGCGCGTCAACTACAACATGCCGCACTGGAACTTCCTGGCCTACTACGACGGCCGCATCGCGGAGCGGCAGGTCGCGCTCTCGTCGGGCTCCGGCGTCATCCCCAACACCCCCGGCCTCTGGGAAGACTCGTTCAACATCCACGGTGAAGTGCAGACGAACTGGGGCTTCTTCAACGATCGCACTCGCGTCGTCCTCGGCGCCGCCTACAACACGCAGGAAGTCGACACGGCCGATCCGAACGGCTTCCACACCCTGATGCCGGAGGCGAAGGAGGAGCGGCAGCAGGCGGTGTTCGGCCAGCTCGAGTTCGACATCACCAACAACCTCAAGATCCTCGGCGCCGCGCGCTGGGACGACTCGACGCTGCACGAGGCGCAGTTCTCGCCGAAGGGCGCCATCGTCTACAGCTTCGCGACCAACCACAGCGTCCGCTACGGCTACAACGAGGCCTTCCAGCGTCCGAACTACTCGGAGCTCTTCCTCCGCGCGCCGGCCGGCGCACCGGCGAACCTCGCTGCCGCCGCGGCCGCGAACCCGGCTACCGCGCCGCTCGCCCCGCTCCTCGGCCAGCTCGGCTTCGGCCCGCTGCCGATCCTCGCCCTCGGCAACTCGAACCTCGAAGTGGAGAAGGTGCAGAGCCATGAGATCGGCTACGCCGGCATCTACGGCGGCAAGCTGTTCCTCACGCTCGACCTCTACCGCAGCGAGATGAGCGACTTCGTGACCGACCTCCTGCCGGGCGTGAACACCGCCTTCGCGCCGTACCAAATCCCGAGCACCGTCCCGCCGCAGGCGGCGGCGTTCCTCAACCAGTTCCTCACCGCCGCGCTGGCGAGCCGCCGTCCGGGCCTGACCACCGTCAATGGTGCACCGGCGCTGGTCTTCTCGTACGCGAACGCCGGTGAGGTCTCCACGCAGGGCTTCGAGATCGCCACGAACTACTACATCACCAACAACTGGCTGTTCGACTTCAACTACGCCTGGTTCGACTTCGACGTGAAGAGCGCGCAGGCCGGCGACCGGCTGCTGCCGAACGCGCCGGAGCACAAGTTCAACACCGGCCTCTCCTGGCGCGGCACGCGCTTCGACGCGCGCGCCGGCTACCGCTGGGTCGACGAGTTCGATTGGGCCGCCGGCTCGTTCGTCGGCAAAGTCGAGAAGTACCACGTGCTCAACCTCGGCGCGAACATCCATCTCACCGACATGATCGGCCTCGGCTTCGATGTGTCGAACGCGACGGGCAACGAGCACTACGAGGCGTTCGGCGGAGACCTGCTCGAGCGCCGCGCGCTCGGGTTCGTCAGCGTCAACTGGTAACCGGAAACCTTGGGGCGGCGGGCCATGCCCGCCGCTCCTCGAGCACCGTCACAGCCGCTGCAACACGGCCTCGCCGGCCGCCTTCGTGCCGAGGCTCCCGCCCAGATCCTTCGTCGTCTCGCCGGCCTGGATGGCCTCACTCACCGCGCCCTCGATGCGCGCGGCCACGTCGTGGAAGCCGAGGTAGTCGAGCATCATGGCGCCGGTGAGGATCGCGCCGATCGGATTCGCCACGTCCTGACCCGCGTACTTCGGCGCGCTGCCGTGGATCGGCTCGAAGAGCGACACCCGTCCCGGATGGATGTTCCCCGAAGCAGCGACGCCGAGACCGCCCTGCAGGGCGGCGCCGAGATCGGTGACGATGTCGCCGAACATGTTGTTCGTGACGATCACGTCGAACATCTCCGGCGCGCGCACCATCTGCATCGTCAGCGCGTCGACGAACATGTGGAAGTGCTCGAGCTCGGGGTACTCCTGCGCCACCTCCTCGAAGGTGCGCAGCCAGAGGTCGCCGCCGAAGCGCATGACGTTGTTCTTGTCCGACATGCAGACCGACTTGCGGCCGTTCTTCTTCGCGAACTCGAAGGCGTAGCGGATGATCCGCTCCACGCCGCGGCGGGTGGAGACGTCCTCCTGCACCGCGATCTCGTCCTGCGTCCCCTTCTTGAAGTTGCCGCCCATGCCGACGTAGGCGCCTTCCGTGTTCTCGCGGAAGATGACCATGTCGATCTCTTTGGTCCCCTTCTCCTTGAGCGGCGAGAGGCGCTCGTCGAGGAGCTTGACGGGGCGGTAGTTGACGTAGAGGTCGAGCTGGAAGCGCATGCCGAGGAGGATGTCGGCGGCGTGCTTCATGTCGGGCACGCGGGGATCGCCGAACGCGCCGAGGTAGACGGCGTCGTAGTGGACGCGGATGTCGTCCATCGCGCCGGGAGGCATGGAGATCCCGGTGCGGAGGTACTCGTCGGCGTTCCAGCCGAAGTGGGTGAACTGGAGGTCGAGGCGGTGCGCGGAGTTGACCTTTTCGAGGATGCGCATCCCGGCGTCGATGACCTCGGGGCCGATCCCGTCGCCAGGCACGACTGCGATTTTCTTCATCAGGCGGCGGATTATAGCGACGGAGCTTCGCGAAGCAGGCGCGGTGCTTCGGGAAGCAGACGATGTGCTTGCGGAAGCAGACCCTGTGCTTCGCGGAGCAGCTCCCCTGCTTCGCGGAGTACGAAAGGAGCTTCACGAAGCACGCGCGGAGCTTCGCGAAGTACACGGCCAACTCCATGGATCACACAATGTGCTTCCGGAAGCAGGGAAGGAGCTTCGCGAAGCAGATGGGGAGCTTCGGGAAGCACATGTTCTGCTTCGTGAAGCACAGGGTCAGCTTCGCGAAGTACGTGGTCAGCTTCCGGAAGCAGAAACTCCACTCCATGGAGTTGCCTCGGAGGGGCGGGTCAGCTCGATCCCTCTTCGCGCCAGCTCCTCGCGCAGCCGCGGGGCGCAGAGGGCGGCGGTTTCCTGCTCCCAGTCGTAGGCCCAGTCGTAGCCGCTCACGCCCACGCCGGGGTGCGTGACCAGCTCGGTGACACCCTCGACGTGTTCCAGCAGCGGCACCACGTCGTCGAGGTGGCCCGCGGAGGCGACGCCGACGGTGCGGTCGTTGGTGAAGGGGCCGCAGGCGCGGCGGCCGAGGGCGCTGAGGAACCGCATCGGCAGGAGGCGGGCGGAGCCGCCGTAATCGTCCACGATACGCACGTAAGGGATCGAGTACTCCCGCGCCAGCCGCGCCACCACCGCGAAGATCCGCGGGAGGAGATGGAGGTGCTGGTGGCCGTTCAGGTGCGTCACGTGGAGCCCCGTGGCGAGCACCCGCTCCACCTGCGCGCGCAGCTCCCGCTCGATCGCGACGATGGTAATCGCGCGGGCGAGATAGAGCGGCACGAACGAGGTGTACTTTTTCGGGAAGCGGATCGCGGTCAGCGGCCGCTCCTCCACCAGCGTCAGGTGGACGCCCACCTCCAGCGACGGCACCTCCCGCAGCCGCGCCACCGCGTCGTCGAAGGCCGCGCCATTCGCAACGACGCTGCAGGCGGTGACGATCCCCTCCCGGTGCGCGCGGATCGCCCCCGCCGTCATGCCGGGGTGCAGGCCCACGTCGTCGGCGGTGACGATGAGGCGGCGTTCAGCGGGGAGATTTTGCACGGAGTTCCTCGGAGTTCCTCGGGTTCCTCGGAGTTCCTCGGGGTTCCTCGGCGGTTGGGGTGGTCAGCTCCCCCGAGGAACCCCGAGGAACCGAGGAACCCCGAGGAACCGAGGAACCCCGCCGCATCTCCGGATAGAGCGTCACCAGCTCCCGCAGGATCTTCAGCACGACGCCGAACGACGCCAGGTGCGACTCGCCGCGCGTGCGGGGGAAGTAGTCGATGCCGATCTGCTGGATGATGAAGCCGCGGTTCTTCGCCTTCACCACCAGCTCCGCGTCGATGAGCGAGCCCTCCGACTTCAGCTCCACCGCCTCGAGGACGTGGCGCTTCATCAGCTTGAAGGAGAAGTTGATGTCGCGGTGGGGCCAGCCGAAGAGGAGGCCGATGAGCCAGTTGTAGACCAGCGTGTAGACGCCCCGCTTGAAGCCCTCCAGCGTCCGGTCGTGGCGGTAGGCGGCGACCATGTCGGCGTCGGTCAGCTCCATGGCGCGGATCGCGCGGCCGAGGACGTCGGGGTCGAAGGGGATGTCGGCGTCCATGTAGAAGACGAGGTCTTTGGTGCAGGCGGCGAAGCCGGTGCGCAGCGTCGCGCCGAGCTTCCGGTTCACCGGATGCGTCACCACCCGGATGCGCGGCTCCCGCGCGGCGAGCGCGGCGGCGAGGCGGGGCGAGTCGTCGGTGGAGGCGTCGTCGACGATCACCAGCTCCCACTCCCCGGCGTACTTGTCGAGGGAGTCGACCGACGCCGCGACGGCGGGCCCGATGTTCAGCTCCTCGTTGAACATCGGGATCACCAGCGACACTGACGGCTTGGAGGTCATGAGGTTCCTCGGGTTCCTCGGGTTCCTCGGTTCCTCGGAGTTGCGCCCGGTTGGTCGGCAGGGATGTCCCCGAGGAACTCCGAGGAACCCGAGGAACTCCGAGGAACCGGCGGCCGGCGCGCCGTGAAGATCATGTGCGGGTGGGGATAGAACCGGTCGATGGCCCGCGCCTGAAAGTCGGTGAAGCCGATCTCGGAGAGCATCGCCCGCAGCTCCGCCGGCGTCTGGTAGAAGAAGCCGCTGCCGATGCTGACGTTGAGGAACGTGTCGGAGAGCCACTCCTGGAAGCGCGCCCACTTCATCTTGAACGAGGTGGCGTCCATGTCCTTGAGCACGAACGTGCCGCCGGGCGCGAGGCGGGCGAAGGCGCGCTCGAAGACGGCGCGGCGCACCTCCAGCGGCATGCGATACGTGGCGTCGTAGATCACCACCGCGTCGAAGGTGCCGCGGATGCAGTCGTCGTAGCCGGCCACCTTGCGGATCTTCGGCGAGGGCGGCGGGAGGAGGCTCTTCCGCTCGTCGGGATCGACCGCCACCACCTCCCTGGCCCGCTCCTCGGCGATGAGGCGCGCGTAGAGCGCGTGGCCGGAGCCGATCTCGAGCACGCGCGCCCCGGCCGGCACGTCGTCGATGGTGCGGGGGAAGGGGCAGGTGGCGAAGCGGATCAGCATGTGCAGGCGGTGGCCCGCCGGATAGTGGCCGAACGCGCGATGGAGGATCCGCAACGCGCGGACGTATCCTATTGACATCAAGGCGATTATAGAGCGGCTTGAGGCGTCACTCCATTCTCGCCGCGGCCGCGCTGCTGCTCGTCGCCGCGCTGCACTTTGCGTCGGTCCCCCGCACGATCTGGGAGTTCGACGAGAGCTGGTTCGCCGCCGCCGTCGAGCGCTACGAGCCGCTCCTCCACCACCCTCCCCCACCCGGCTACCCGCTCTACATCGGCTTCGCGAAGCTGCTGCCGGGAACGCCGTTCTCCGCGCTGCTCGTGACGAGCATGCTGGCCGTGGTGGCGGGACTGGGCTGCTTCTTCGTCGCCTTCCGCGAGCTGGCCGGCGCGAAGACAGCGGTGATCGCGACGATGCTGTTGTACGCCTCGCCGGCACTGCTGGTATCGGGGACGCTGCCGCAGTCGGACGCGGGGGCGATGGCGCTCTTCGGACTGGCGATCTGGGCGTGCGCGAGGATGTTGCCTGTTGCCGGTGGCCGGTTGCCACCGCAAGGCGCGGCCGAGGGAACGGGCAACTGGCAACTGGCAACTGCAGCTCTCGCGTGCGCGGCCACGATCGGCTGGCGCCTCCAGATGTCGATCGCCGTCGTGCCGATGTTCCTCGCCGCGGTGCTCCTGCTGAAGACGTGGCGGGAGCGGTTCGCTGCCGTGGCGGCGTTCGGCGTCGCCTGCCTCGCCTGGTTCGTGCCGCTGGTGGTGGAGGCGGGCGGGCCGGAGTCGTACTGGAAGTGGCTGTCGGGGCAGGCGGCCTATTACGCGCAGCATGACGCCGACCTGTCGCGCAGCGGGCACTCGGCGTCGCACATCGCGCTGCGGTTCGTGGCGCACCCGTGGGGGCCGAAGTGGCTGGCGTTGCCGGTGCTGCTGCTGGCGGTGCTGGGGGCGTTCTTCGTCCTGGTGGAGCGGCGGCCGCTTCGGCCGCCGACCGATCGCGACAAACCCGGCGGCCGAAGCGGCCGCCGCTCCACAGGACCGCTCGCCGTCGGATGTCTCGTGTACCTCGCCTTCGCGCTCGCCACCATGGACCCTGCGGACGCGGTCCGCTACGCCATCCCCTCCCTCCCGCTGATCGCGCTGCTCGCGGGAACGGCGCTCGCACGCGTGCCGGTGGCGGTACTGCTCTACGTCGCCGGCGCCTACTGGTACGCGATGCCGGTGCTGCAGACGCGTGCGCGCACGCCCGCCCCGCCCACCGCCGCCGCCCGCTGGATTCAGGCGAACGTTCCCCGCGACACGCTCGTGCTCTTCGACATGCCGCTGGCGCCGCACGCGAGCTGGCTGCTGCGCGACTACCGCAGCATGCGCATCGACGCCGGCCTCGCGCGGCACGGCGGCGACCCGGCGGTGGCGATGGTCATCTACGCCGACGGCGAGCGGGGGGAGGCGAAGGGCGTCACCTTCCGCTGGCCCGACACCGACGCCTACCGCAAGCTCACCCGGCAGCACTACGGCGCCGTGAGCGTGATCCCGCTGCCGGTCGAGCAGCGCTTCCGCGTCGTCGAGGGCGTCTACGCGCCGGAGCGGCGCCGCGACGGACGCTCCTGGCGCTGGATCGGCGCGCGCGGCGTCATCGAGCTGCCGGATCGCGGCGCGACGCACGTGCGCGTCCGCCTGCGTACGCCGCCGGAGTACCCGCTCGACCGGAATCGGGTGCGCGTGAACGGCGTCGACGTCGAGATCGGCCACGGCAAGAGCGTGGAGGTGGTCGTGCCCTTCGCGCGGCGCCTGACTTTCCTCCCGGAGCGCACGTTCGTCCCGGCGCGCATCCCCGGCGCGAACAACCGCGACGCCCGCACGCTCTCGGTGATGCTCACGTCCGTCGAGCAACTCGGCGGGCGGCCAGCCGGAGAATGATCGCCGCGGCGGCGACGAGCGCGCAGGCGCCGGCGATCTTCGCCTGCGTCGCCACCCCCATCGACGCCCCCGCCATCGTGTCGACGAAGTAGGCGAAGAGCACCGCGCTCGGCACCGAGCCGGCCACCGTCGCCACGACGTAGTCGCGCGGCCGGACGCGCGTCGCGCCGGCGATGTAGTTGAGGGCGACGAACGGCACGAGCGGCACGACGCGCAGCAGGAAGAGGTTGAAACCGGAGTCGAGTGCCGGCAGTTCGCGGCGCGGGAGCCGCCGCTCGATCCAGCCCGACAGCCCCCGCCGCGCCAGGAAGAAGGGAATCAGCGAGGCCACGCCCACCGTCGCCAGCTCGATCGCCGCTCCCAGCTTCCAGCCCCACATGAGCGCGCCGGCAGCCGAGAGCAGTCCCACCGGAAGCAGGAAGACGGTGAAGAGCGTGTAGACGGCCACGAAGAGCGGCAGCGCCCACCACTCCCCCGCCGTCCCGCGGATCGACGTGACGAGCTCGCGCGCGAACGGCAGGTCGCCGAGGCGCGTGGCCAGGACCGCCACGGCCACGACCGGGACCACGATCGCCGCCAGCGGGATGAAATCGCGAATTCGCATGGGATAAGCTAGAGGGCAGCTAAGCTCAAAAGGAGTCTCACGTGGCCAGTTTCCCCGGCGTCGACTATTTGGATATCGATTCGCTCTTCAGCGAAGAAGAGCTGATGGTAAGGCAGACCGTCCGCGACTTTGTGGATGACGAAGTCCTTCCCATCATCGAAGAGGCGAATCGCGAAGAGAAGTTCCCGCACCACCTGATCGGGAAGATGGCCGAGATGGGCCTCTTCGGAGCGACCATCAAGGACTACGACCTCCCCGGCCTGAACAACGTCGCCTACGGCCTGATCATGCAGGAGCTCGAGCGCGGCGACTCCGGCCTCCGCTCCTTCGCCTCGGTGCAGTCGGGCCTGGTGATGTACCCGATCAACACCTACGGGTCGCAGGAGCAGCGCGACTACTGGATCCCGAAGCTGGCGGCCGGCGAGAAGATCGGCTGCTTCGGCCTGACCGAGCCCGACTTCGGCTCGAACCCCGGCGGGATGCGCACGAACGCGCGCAAGGACGGCAACTCCTGGGTGCTGAACGGCGCGAAGGCCTGGATCACGAACGGCTCGATCGCCGACGTGGCCGTGGTCTGGGCCAAGGCCGAGGGGACGATTCGCGGGTTCCTGGTGGAGAAGGACACGCCCGGCTTCTCGACCGCGTATCACATGGGCAAGTTCTCGCTGCGCGCGTCGGTGACCTCGCAGCTCTTCTTCGAGGACTGCCGCATCCCGCTGGAGAACGTGCTGCCGGAGACGAACGGCCTCAAGTACCCGCTCGGCTGCCTGACGCAGGCGCGCTATGGCATCGGCTGGGGCGTGCTCGGCGCGGCGATGGCGGTCTACAACACGGCGCTCGAGTACACGAAGTCGCGCATCCAGTTCGGCGGCCAGCCGATCGCGTCGCACCAGCTCGTGCAGAACAAGCTGGCCTGGATGATCACCGAGATAACCAAGGGGCAGCTCCTGGCGGTGCAGGCCGGCCGGATGAAGGACGCCGGCAAGCTCAAGCCGCATCACGTGTCGATGCTGAAGATGAACAACACCAACATCGCCCGCGAGTGCGCGCGCATCGCCCGCGACCTCCTCGGCGCGAACGGCGTCTCCGACGAGTACCCGGTCATCCGCCACATGATGAACCTCGAGTCGGTGTACACGTACGAGGGGACGCACGACATCCACAACCTCGTCATCGGCCACACCGTCACCGGCATCCCGGCCTACAACCCGCCGATGTCGAACAAGCAGGAGCAGGAGCTCACGGCGGCCGCGGAAGCGGCGGCGCTGGCGAAGAAGTGACGGCGCGGACGCGCCGTCACTTCACCATGTGCTGACAGCGGCCAGGCGATGAGAGTCGAGCGTGCCGGCCATGTCGTGATCGGTTACAGCCTCGCCGGGATCTCCGCGGCTCTGACGCTGGCGACGGCTGGCGATCGTGTGGTCTTGCTGGACTTTCACCGCGACACAGATGCGATCGCGGAGGTTCCGCGCATCCACCGGACATCGCTCGGACCATCCGTCAGCGGGATCGCATTCGAAGGCGCGGTGCAGAATCTCCTGGAACGAGAAGGCGTCGAGCGCCACACCGACTGCTTCATCTCGAACGTTCATTCCGGGGAAGGTCCGATCGTGCAGTGCGACGACCGGCGGTGGTCCTGCAAAGGGGTCGTGTTTGCTCCGAATGGGACGGAGCCCGGAATCGACATCGAAGGTAGTTCGGCGCTTCAGGGTTTTGGGCTTTCGTACTCGGCAGCAGCCGATGCCCCGTTCTACTCGTCCCGGCGCGTTGCGGTTTATGGCGACGCGCCACGCGTCATCGAGCACGCATGGATCGCCGGGCGATACGCGTCGGAGGTGGTCGTCCTGATGAAGGGTGACTTCGTCGCAACTCAGATGCAGCTCGTGGACGAGCTTCGATCCACGACCGCGGTCACGTTCGAAACTCATGTCGCGTTGCGATCGTTGCACGCGGGCAGCGATGGACTACTGACGGCGATCGACTTTGACGGTGCAAGCGGCCTCCGGTCGGTCGACGTGTCGGCACTGTTCGTTGCGCAGCACGCGGTACCGATGACTGACGTCGTACGAGGTGAAGCGGCGGCCGAGGCGATCGCGTTCGCTGGCCTGGCCGCCGGCATCAGCTACTGGGAACACGCAGAGCTGGTCGACAATGGTGCACGAGCTGCCCGAACGCTGCTGACCGTCCAGCAGTAGAAAGCATCCGTGACGCCGAAAACGCTACGAGAAGCGCTTCAGCGAAACCGCCAGCGGCTCGCATTCGAGCGGCTGACGGCGGACGCACCGTGGCTTGCGCGAGAAGTACTGGACGTGGTCGCTGCTGATGAGTCGGCGACGTTGGACGCTGAGATCCGAACGGTGCTCGCGCGCACGCGTCCTGAAGAGCGCGGTGAACTGGTCGTGAGCAGAAGCAGCGACGCATTCGGACGCGCCGTACTGGCGTACTTCGAGTGCCGGCGCGAAAGTCGTTTCTGCACCTTCCTCGCGCATTGGCAGGAGGCGGGCGGCCTCGTCCTCGACGCGACGTATCTCGGCCGGCATCTGTCCGAGCTGCTCGCGCTCGACGGAGATACCGTCTACGGCTGCAACGAAGGGTTCGGCGAAGTCTTTGCGGCCGATCGGACCGTCGATGATGAAGGAGTGACGTTCGAATTTTTCACCGTCGACCTCCCGGCAGGTGGAGCGGCGGGCTTTAGCCCGCCGAAACGATCGATTTAGCCGGCGGGCTGAAGCCCGCCGCTCCACAAGTGCCGACGTCACTTCACCAGGACCGCGTTGCTCAGCTCCGAGGTATCCCAGGCGGTGTAGCGCGCGTGGGAGTGCGACGTCACGTCGGGCGGCTTGGCGAAGCTGGCGAACCGCCGGCGGGTGTTCGTCGCCACGAGATACTTCCCCTGCAGGTTGTGCGGGAGGGAGATGGTGATCACCTTGTTCACGTCCTGCGGGTCGAGGAACTGCATCGCCACCCACGTCTCCGCCTGCCAGTGCGGCGCGACGCCCGCGGGGTCGTTCGCGTAGAAGTCGAGATCGAGGCTGTAGCCGCTGATGGTGTCGACGCGCAGCGTGACCACGGTCGCTCCCTGCACCGGGTCGTAGAACGCCGACAGCAGGAGCGGCTCGTTCGGGATGCTCTCGATGTTGTCCTGCGCGCGGTTCGGCGTCGCGAAGTCGAGGTTCAGGTCGATGGCCGGATGCTGGTTGCCGAAGATCGAGTTCCGGTGGATGTGGATCTCCCCCGCATTGGTGCGGGTGATCCCCCACTCCGAATTGCCGGAGATGACGTTCCCGGTCACCAGCGCGCCGGTGGTGGGATAGGTGCCGCGGGTGCCGATGTTGAAGAACATGCCGCTGGCGCCGTTCCGCTCGACGCGGTTCCCCATCACCTCCACGAAGTGGCCGCGGTCGACGAAGAGGCCGGAGCGGCGGTTCTCCGTGATGACGTTGTCGCGCACCGTGACTTCGCCCGAGTCGACCAGCACCACGCCGCGATAGTTGCCGGTGATGGTGTTGCGGGCGATGAGCGTGTTCGGGTGGATCGCCAGGCTGAAGATCGGCGGGCAGTTCTCGGGATACTGGCCGCGATGCGCCTCGACGCCCGGCCAGAGGAAGCCGGTGATGGTGAGGTCGAGCACCTGGATCTCGCAGCCGCGGCCGAGGAGCAGTCCGTGCGCCGCCCCCGCCTCGGCTCCGTTGAGGACGATGCGCGCGCCCGGCTGCGTCGCGCCGGCGATCGTCACCATGCCGCGCACTTCCGGCAACGGCGACTTCGGCCGGATCTCGAACGCCCCGTTCTCCGGCGTACCGGGAATGTCGAAGGCGATGGTGCAGGCAGTGACCTCGCAGAAGGTGTGCGACTCGAGCAGCGCCTGGCGTAGCGACCCGCTTCCCTCGTCGTTCGTATTCGAGACCACCAGCCGGCGTGCGAGCGTGATGACGCTGTCGTGGGTGTCGTCGGCGGGATTGAAGTCGGTTCCGTCGTGAGTCGACGTGACGTACAGCACGACCGTGCCGCCGGTGAGGCGCTCCGGCGCGGCGACGTCGAGCTCGACGCGCACGTTCGTATTCGGCGGCAGAGTCGCGCGGGTGCAGACCACCTCGTCCGGCGTCACGCTGCACTGCGTCTCCGCATCGGGCGGGCGTGCGGCGAGGAACGTACCTCCGGCCGGCAGCGTGTACGTCGCGCGCACGTTGGTCGCGGCCACGCCGTAGCCCGATGAGATCCAGGCGTTGTAACGGACCGTCTCCCCCGGATTGATCCGCGAGATGAAGCTCTGCGGAGCGACAAAGACGGAGACCGACGGCAGCGCCACGACGTCCACCGTGCTCGTGGCGCGGCGGCTGCCGATGCTCGCGACCGCGGTCTGGAGTCCGGGCCTGTCGAGCACCGCCGTCACCGCGATCCATCCCTCCACCGCGTGCGGCTGTGGAACCGAGAGCGTGCAGCGGACGGGATGAACGCCGGCGGGAGAGCAACTCAGCACGTCGTTGCTGTTCGCCGCCGGCTCGATCTGGACCACGCGCCCCGGGATCTCGATGACGATCTCGGCCTGGCCGGCGAACGGCCCGCTGGAGCGGAAGCGCGTCTCGACGATGACGGTCGTGTTGAGCGGCACCCGCGTCAGCGGCTGCTCCGGACTGTTCGTCCAGACGCGCAGTTGCACGTTGACGTTGTTCGCTTGCGCGGCGGCGGGCATCGCCAGCAGCAGCGCGAATGTGGAGCTCAGAATCAGACGCATCATCGCTTTTTCTCCCGTCACTGCACCGGCACCGCGTTGCTCACTTCAGACGTGTCCATCAGCAGCAAACCACTGCCGTGCCGCTGCCGCGTGTTCGTAGCCACCAGGTACTTGCCGAGGAGATTGCGCGGGATGGCGAACGTGAACTCCCGCTCCACCGCCGTGCCCCCGACGAGGAACGACGCCACCCAGGCGCCGAGATGGCGGCGCGTCGGGTGCTCGTCGACGTAGAAGTCGATCTCGATCGAGCTCCCGTTCGCGGCGGTCTCGAGTCGTCCGGTGACGTACGTCATCTGGCGCGCCGGATCGTAGTGCGCCGAGAACAGCACCGGCTTGTTCGGGATGCTGGAGAAGTCGTCGGCCGGCCGGTTCGGCGTGTCGAAGTCGAGGTTCAGGTCGATGGCCGGGTGCGCGTTGCCGTAGATCGAGTTCCGCTGGATGGCGATGTTGCCGTTATCGGTGCGGGTGATCCCCCACTCCCCGTTTCCGGCGATGAGGTTGTGGGTCACGTGCGCGCTGCTGGCGGTGTCGCGCGGAAAGAGATTGAAGAACATGCCGCTGGCGCCGTTTCCGACGACGCGGTTGTTGGTGACGAACACCGAGAACGTGCGGTCGACGAAGATGCCGGCGCGGACGTTCCCCTCGATCAGGTTGTCGCGGATGGTCGCGTCGGCGGAGCCGGCCAGCACGACGCCGCGGTAGTTGCCGCGGATCTCGTTGCCGGCGATGAGCAGTGGCGTCGCGATGGCGCGATCGAGGCTGTTGCAGGTCGGGCCGGACGTCCGTTGCGCCTCGATCCCCGGCCAGGCGAAGCCGCTGATGAAGAGGTTCAGCACCTGCAGCTCGCATCCGCGGCCGAGGAGGAGTCCGTGCGCGAGACCGGCGTCGTTGCCGAGGATCGAGATCCGGCTGCCGCCGTCGATCTTCAGCCATCCCCGCAGTTCAGGGAGCGCCGAACGGGGACGGATGACGAAGATGCCGTTCGGCGCCGCCTCGGCGATGTTGAACGCGATCGTGCAGGGGGTGTCGGCGCAGAGCGTCTGCGCGTCGAGCAGCGCCTGCCGCAGCGAGCCGCTCCCCTCGTCATTCGTGTTCGTGACGATGAGGTGGCGCACCAGGCGCGTCACCACCTCGGCGGTGTTGTCGGAGGGATCGAAATCGGGTCCGTCGTAGAGGATCTCCGCCCGCAGCACGGCGGTGCCGCCGGTCAGGTGCGCCGGCGCCCGTGCGTCGATCTCGATGGTGGGCTGGAAGTCGCGGGCGACGGTGCAGACGATCTCGCCGGGCGTGAGCTCGCAGGGGACGACGCCGGAGCGCACGGCGATGAACGTCCCGCCGTTCGGGAGCGTGTAGCGGATGCGGACGTTCTCCTGCACCCCTTCCTTCGCGAAGAACGAGCTGTATTGCAGCAGGCCGCCGGGATCGACGCGCCTTCCGGCGATGTTGATCGTGGCCGCACCGATCGACAGCGTCGGCACGTCGGCCACTTCGACGGTGATCGTCGTCTCCCTCCCCTGCACGCGTACTTTCGCGGTCTGCGGACCGCCGCGGTCGAGGATCGTATGGACGACGATGAGCTCCGAGACGTAGCTCCCGGCCGGACCGAGGGTGCAGGCGATCGGATGGGTGCCGGTGCAGGGCGTCGACCTGCTGCCGACCTCGTAGACGAAGCCGGGGATGTCGAGCTCCAGCGGGATTTCAGCCGTGAGCGGCATCTCGGAGCTGACGAAGACGCTGTAGACGACGCGCGTCCCGATGCGGAGCCGCGCCGGATTCACCGCGTGGCCGTCGCTGAGCTGGAGATCGACGGTGATGGTGGGCTGCGCGAGAAGCGGGGCAGTGAGAAGAACCGCGATGAGGCAGGTCAGGGCAGCGCGCAAGGGGTCGGTCTTCCTCCGTGATTGATACGGGCACGAGGGCGCGACCGTCGCGCCCCCGTTTCCTCCCGTCAGTGCACCGGCACCGCGTTGCTCGGCTCGGACGTGTCGAAGGCGGTGTAGCGCGTGTGCGAGTTGGACGTCACGCGCGGCGGCTTCGCGAAGCTGGTGAACCTGCCGCGGGAGGTCGTCGCCACGAGCAGCTTGCCGCGCAGGTCGCGCGGGATGGCGATGGTGGCGTTCGTCCCGGCCGTCGCCCCGGCCTCGAACGTGCCGGCCCACTCCTGCATCTGCCACTGTGGCGCGATGCCGGCCGGGTCGTTCGCGTAAAAGTCGACGTGGACGGGGTGGCCGACGGTGTGGTCGAGGTGGAACGTGACGACGGTCGCCTGCTGCACCGGGTCGTACGCCGCCGAGAGCAGGACCGGCTTGTTCGGAATGGTGAAGTAGTCGTCGACGGGACGGTTCGGCGTCTGGAAGTCGAGACTGAGATCGATGGCCGGATGCCGGTTGCCGTAGATGGAGTTCCGCTGGATCTGCACTTCGCCGTTGTTGGTGCGGGTGATCCCCCACTGCGGGTGGCTGGCGATGACGTTGTCGGTCACGACCGCGCCGCCGGAGATGTAACCGGGGTTGCGCTTGCCGGTGTCGAGGAAGATGCCGCTCGCGCCGTTGGCTTCGATGCGATTGTTCGTCACCTCCACGAACCCGGTGCGCTCGGCGAAGATCCCGGAGCGCCGGTTGCCGGCGATCGTGTTGCCGCGGATCGCGATCTCGGCGGAGTCCACCACCATCACGCCGCGGTAGTTGTTGGTGATGGTGTTCCGCGCGATGAGGACACCGGGATGGACGACCGGGAAGTAGTAGCTCTCGCACGGCGCGTACGGGAGGGTCTGCGCCTGGATCCCCGGCCAGGTGAACCCGGTGATGGTGAGGTCGAGGATCTGGATCTCGCAGCCCGGCCCGAGCACGAGACCGTGCGACGCACCCGCCTCGGCGCCGTTGAGGACGATGCGCCCGTTCTCCTGCGTCGCGCCGTCGATCGTCACGATGCCCCTCACGACCGGCAACTCCGACCGCGGACGGATCTCGAAGGCGCCGTCTGCGGGCGTGCCGGGGATGCGGAACACGATCGCGCACGGCGCCTTCGCGCACGACAGGTGCGACTCCAGCAGCGCCTGGCGGAGGGAGCCGCTCCCCTCGTCGTTCGTGTTCGACACCACGAGGTGGCGGAGGAGCGTCGAGGTGGTGACGAAGACGTCGTCGCGCGGATCGGCGTCCTGCTCGTTCTTCGTGACCTCGACGCGCAGCTGCACCGTGCCGCCGGTGAGGCGGTCGGGTGCGATCACGTCCAGCTCCGTGACGATGACCAGGCCGTGGGGAACGGTCGCGCGCGTGCAGACGACTTCCTGCGGCGTCACGGAGCACCGCGTTTCCGGATCGGAGGGGCGGGCCGCGATGAACGTGCCTCCCTGCGGCAGCGTGTGCCGCACCTGGACGTTCGTCGCCGTTCCGCCCTCGGAGGCGAGAAACGACTTGTACTGGACCGTCTGGCCGGGGGCGATCCGGTAAATGGTCTCCTTCTGCGCGCCGACGCGAAGCGAGGGCTGGTCGACGACCTCGAAGACGCTCTTGACGCTGCGGCTGCCGGTCTGGAAGGTCGCGGTGTGCGTCCCGGCGGTGTCGAGCGTCGTCGAGACGCCGATGGTGGTGTCGAGGTGGAACGCGTCGGGTACGGCGATGGTGCACCGGATCGGCCGCGTGTTCGGGTCGGAGCAACTGATGAACGGCGGCACGAGGAGGTTTCTCACGGTGCCGGGGACGTCGAGAACGACCTCGGTATCCTGGGTGATGAGGCCGGCCGTGAACAGGCGGACCTCGTACGTCACGCGGGTATGGATCGGCACCACGCCCGCCTTGACGGGAGTGAACGACGGGTAGATCACGACCTCGATGGAGACCTGGTTCGTCTGGGCGAACAGCGGAACCGCGAGACTCAGCGCGAAGAGGCATGTCAGGGCAGCGCGCACGTGGGTGATCCTCCGCGCAGTGATACGGCAGCGGCGCCGCATTCGTCGCCTACCTCTTCTGCTAGAGTGTGCGGCGCAAATTCCGGGAAGAACGGAGCATCATGGAATCGAGTCTCGAAGTCGGGTTTCTGCGCGCGGCGGAGAAGGCGGCCATCGCCTCGGCGCGCACGATGGGTTACGGCAAGCGCAAGTACTCCGACCAGGTAGCGGTCGAGGCGATGCGCGAGGAGCTGAACAAGCTCAAGATGCGCGGCAGCATCGTCATCGGTGAGGGAGAGCGCGACAAGGCGCCCATGCTCTACGTCGGCGAGCCGCTCGGCCGCGGCTGGACCGAGGGGGAGATTTATCCCGAGGTCGACATCGCCGTCGATCCGCTCGAGGGGACGAACCTCTGCGCCACCGGCGCCGCGAACTCGATCGCCACCATCGCCGCCTCGGAGAAGGGCGGCCTGCTCAACGCTCCCGACATCTACATGGACAAGATCGTGGTCGGACCGACCGCGGCGGAGTTCGTGAGCCTCAACGCATCCGTGGAAGAGAACCTCAACCGCATCGCGGAGGCCTTCCAGCGCGACGTCGACGAGCTGACGATCGTGGTGCTCGACCGCGAGCGCCACCACGACCTCATCGCGCAGATCCGCGAGGCGGGAGCGCGCATCAAGCTGATCACCGACGGCGACCTCTCCGCCGGCATCTCCGCCGCCGTCCGCGGTACCGGCGTGCACGCGGCCATGGGAGTCGGCGGCGCGCCGGAAGGCGTCCTCACCGCCGCCGCCATGCGCTGCCTCGGCGGCCGCATGCAGGGCAAGCTCAAGCCCCTGGAGAAGTGGCAGGAAGACCGGCTGCGCTCGATGGGCTTCAAGGACGACGAGAAGGTCTACGACACCTCGGAGCTCGCCTCCGGCAACGACATCATCTTCTGCGCCAGCGGCGTCACCGACGGTGACCTCCTGCGCGGCGTCCGCTTCTTCGGCGGCGGCATCCGCGTGTCGTCGCTGTTCATGTCGCTCAAGAGCGGCGTGATCCGGTTCGTCGACACGATCTATCGGGAAGAGGGGAGCAAGCTGGCGGTGAGCTTTGCGTGAGGCGCTGACGCGCCGGGTTGCCCGTTGCCCGTGACCAGTTGCCGGGGCGAGGTAGTGCGGAGGGGTACGGGCAACTGGCAACGGGTAACTGGCAACATTACTCGCGCCGCGTCAACAGCTCCCTGAACCTCTTCGGCACGCGATCTACCGTGAAGAGGGGAGCAAGCTGGCGGTGAGTTTCGCGTGAGGCGCTGACGCGCGGGGTTGCCCGTTGCCCGTGACCAGTTGCCGCGGCGTGGTCGTGCCGGGGGGACGGGCAACTGACAACCGGTAACGGGCAACATTACTCGCGTCGCGTGAGCAGTTCCCGGAACCTCTTCGGCACGCGATCTACCGTGAAGAGGGGAGCAAGCTGGCGGTGAGTTTCGCGTAGAACGGTTGTCGGTTGTCGGTTGTCTGGGGTTTTATGCACAGAGCCGCGGACAACTGATCACTGACAACCGACAACAACTACTCGCGTCGCGTGAGCAGTTCCCGGAACCTCTTCGGCACGGGTGCGGTGAAGACCATGTGTTTTCTCGTGACCGGGTGATCGAAGCCGAGGAGTTTGGCGTGAAGGCCGAGGCGGCCGATGGGGTTGACCTCGCTGCCGTACATGCGGTCGCCGAGGATGGGGTGGCCGGCTTCGGAGAGGTGGGCGCGGATCTGGTTCTTGCGGCCGGTCTCGAGCTGCACCTCGAGCATCGAGTAGCGGCCGTTCGTCTCCACCGTCTTGTAGTGCGTCACGGCGTACTTGGCGTCGGGGTGGGCGTCGACGCTGACCATCTTCAGGTCCTTCATCTCGCGGAGATACGAGCGGAAGGTGCCGCTGGGCGGGTCCATCTGCCCCTCCACCAGCGCCACGTAAATGCGGTCGGTGGTGTGGGCGGCGAACTGCTCCTTGAGCTGCTCGCGCGCGTACGCGTTCTTGGCGAAGACCAGCACACCCGAGGTCTCGCGGTCGAGGCGGTGCACGACCTGGATGCGCTCCTGCCCCTTCCGCTCGCCGAGGTAGGCGTTGAGGTACGCCTGCACGGTGGTGTCGCGCTCCCGCTCCGTCGGCACGGTCAGGAGGCCGTGGGCCTTGAAGACGACGATCACGTCGGCGTCCTCGTGCAGGATGGCGAGGCCGGGCGGCAGGTTGCGGTGCACCGCCTTCTCCGCGACGTCGACCGCGTCCTCCGGCTCCAGCTCGCGCTTCGCGTTCTTCTCCACCTCGCCGTTCACGCGCACGCGTCCCGTCTGCAGCATCTGCCGCAGCGTGGTCCTGCTCGATTCAGGGAACAGCGCCGCGAGCGCGTCGATGAGCGCCTGCGGTGCGGAGACCTCGTACCTCACTGACCCTCGAAGATGGTGTCGCTCCGGAAGTAGACGCCCTTCGGGAGGTCGCCCGCCTTGCCGAGCTTCTTGACCTCGTCGAAGAGGAGGAGCTGCCGCGAGGCGGCCGGCTCGAAGCGGCGCGCCAGCTCGCGCGCCTCCTCCTCGTCGTCGGCCACGACCTCGTAGGTGACGAGGTAGCGGCGGCCGTCGAGGTTTCCCTCGACGATGAGGCGGAACTGGCTGGCCTTCTTCGAGAGGCGGTGCTCGACCTCGCGGATGAGCCACATCGCGTCCTCGTTCGAGGCGTGCAGCGCGATCGCCTCCCAGGCGGCGTCGAGTGCCGCCTTCGCGTCGCCTTTCGACCAGAGCGCGTAGGCGATGGAGTATTGCAGCCGCGCCCGCTCCTCGACGTCCTCTGCTTCGTCGAGCGCCTCGCGCGCCGTGGCGATGGCCTCGTCGTGGCGATCGAGCTCGCTCAGCGCGTGGGCGCGGGCGACGCTGTCGGCACCGTCGGCGGCGAGCACCTGCTCGTACGCCTCGCGGGCGCGCTTCTCGTCGCCGACGTCGGTCCAGTAGTCGCCGAGGAGCTGCCAGAGAGGCCACATCTGAGGAGCCTTGGCGACCCCTTCCTGCAGCGTGCGGATCGCCTTCGTCTTCTCGTCGCGCAGCCAGTAGGCCCGCGCGAGCACTTCGAAACCGTAGGCGTGACGTAGCTCGATCAGGCGTTGTCCGGCCGCGATCGCGACCTGTTCATTGCCCGTTTCGAGGGCTTCGTCAGCGTGTTGAATCAGCGCATCAATGTCCATCAGGCGCCAAGATACAGTCGGGCGGCGGAGGAGGGAACCATGGAGTGCGAATCGTGCCCGGGACGGTTTCGGCTCGGAGGCCGCCGGCGAGCGCGGCAATTAAGGCGAGGCGGATGTACATCCGGTTATTTAACGATTACCTCTTCCTAAGCGTCGCGGAGTACACTGCGCCGGGGTTTCCGACAGGAGGAAGTATGGTGAAGCGGGTGCTCGTGCGTTCGCGCAACGGCAACTTGATCCTCGCCTTCGTGGGCGGCGTGTATGCGCTGAGCTCAGCGGCGGTGTTGGCGTGGTTCGTGGTCGACGTCTGGCAGGCGGCGCGAATCATCGACGTGATTCTGCAGGTGGCGCTGCTGACGTCCGCGGTATGCGGCGTCTGGTTCGTCTCCATCGCTCTGGCGAATCTGCGCGCGTCTCAGCGCGGCGAGACGTCGAAGCCGGCTTCGATCCACAGGTAGCGCAGCGTGTTGGCGTCGCGCGCCTTCGTGCTGATCGCGTAGCCGAGAAACTGCAGGACGCGGCGGAGGGAGGAGTGCGCCGCCGCCTTCGCGGCGAGATGCGCGCGATGCTCGTCCGGCGTCGCGAAGGTGACGGAGCGGAACGCGCTGGCGAGCCGCACCACGCTCCCCTGCACCGTCACTTCCTCCCACTCCCCCTTGTTCGCATAGCGCATGTAGTTGCGGCGGTGGAAGAGCCGCACCTCGCCGTCGTCGCGCGTCACGTGCAGCGGCTTGCCGGCATAGAAAGGCGTGGAGCGGATGCGGAACCCGCGCGCCTTCGCCGCATTCGCGGCGTCGAAGATCTCCTGCGCCAGCGCCTCGTCGATCGTCTCCCGCTCGCGCACGACCAGGACCCAGTCCGCCGAGGCGGCATCGACGGCGCGGTTGAACTCCGCGCGGTGTTTCGCCAGCGGATCGCGCGGCGCGATGTCGAGCACGAGCTGCTCGATGTGCTCGAACCGCGTCGTCAGCGGCTGCAGGTCTTCGGCGTGAATGTCGCCGAGGGCGACGATGGAGAGGCGCATGCTTTTTGGAGTCTCAGAGTCTCAGAGTCTCAGAGTCTCAGAGTCGCAGAGTCTCAGAGTCTCAAAGAGGTGCCGAATGCCTGCTTTCCTCTGAGACTCTGCGACTTTGAGACTTTGCGACTCTAACCCTACTCCCCCAAGTCCTCCCGGATCCGCTTCACCGCGACGGCGCGCCCGGTGGTCTCGTCCACCTCCACCAGCACACCAGACAGCCGGATGTCGCGCTTGGCCACCTCCAGCTTCTTGGGGGTGTTCATGAGGAAGCGGTAGAGGGCTTCGTCGGGGCGGAAGCCGATCACGGAGTCGTACGCGCCGGTCATGCCGACGTCGGTCTGGAAGGCGGTGCCGTTGGGGAGGATGCGCTCGTCGGCGGTGGGGACGTGGGTGTGCGTGCCGAAGACGCCGGAGACGCGGCCGTCGAGGTAGCGTCCCATGGCCTGCTTCTCCGAGGTGGCCTCGCCGTGGATGTCGACGATGATCACCTTCGCCTGGCCGGCCAGCTCCTTCAGCTCGCGGTCGGCGCAGTAGAAGGGGTTGTCGATCGGCGGCATGAAGACGTTGCCCATGAGCTGCAGCACCGCCACGTTCACGCCGCCTGCCGTCTGCCGCACCACGCTCCCCTTCCCGGGATTGCCGGCCGGGTAGTTCGCCGGCCGAATCACGTGGGGGTAGTGCTCGTAGTTGTCGACGAAGTCCTTCTTGTCCCAGATGTGGTTGCCGGAGGTGTAGGCGTTGATCGGGAGATCGGACAGCTCCTCCATGATCGCCTCGGTCACGCCGAACCCGCCGGCCGCGTTCTCGATGTTGACGATCGTGAAGTCAACCATCTCCCGGCCGACCACGGTCTCCAGCTTCTGGTGCAACGCGCGACGGCCTGGCTGGCCGACGACGTCGCCGATGTAGAGGATGCGGATCACGGTCTCAAAGTCTCAAAGTCTCAAAGTCTCAAAGTCTCAGAGTCTCAGAGGCGCAGGCGCATCGTCTCTCTCTCTGAGACTTTGCGACTCTGCGACTCTGCGACTACTTCGCGTACTCCGTCGCCCGCATTTCGCGGATCACCGTCACCTTGATCTGTCCCGGGTACTGCAGCTCGCTCTCGATCTTGCGGGCCACGTCCTTCGAGAGCCAGATCGACTGCTCGTCGGTGATCTTCTCGGAGTTCACGATGATGCGCAGCTCGCGGCCGGCCTGGATGGCGAAGCTCTTGGAGACGCCGTCCATCGAGTTGGCGATCGACTCCAGCCGCTCGAGGCGGTGCACGTAGTTCTCGAGGATCTCGCGGCGGGCGCCGGGGCGGGCCGCCGACAGCGCGTCGGCCGCGTTCACCAGGACCGCCTCGACCGTGGTCGGGTCGTAGTCGCCGTGGTGACACTCCATGGCGTGAATGATGTCGCGCTTCTCGCCGTACTTCTCCAGCACCTGCCGGCCGAGCTCGAGGTGCGTCCCTTCCATCTCCCGGTCGATGGCCTTGCCGATGTCGTGGAGCAGGCCGCCGCGCTTGGCGATGGTGTCGTTGACGCCGAGCTCCACCGCCATCAGGGCCGCGAGCTGCGCGACCTCGAGTGAGTGCACGAGCACGTTCTGGCCGTACGAGGTGCGGTAGCGGAGACGGCCGAGGAGCTTGAGGAGCTCCGGGTGGAGATCGGTGATGCCGATGGAGAAGGCCGCGGCCTCCCCCTCCTCGAAGAGCTTCTGGTCGAGCTCCTGGCGTACCTTCTCGACCAGCTCCTCGATGCGGGCCGGATGGATGCGGCCGTCCTGCATCAGGCGCTCGAGCGAGATCCGGGCGATCTCACGGCGGATGGGGTCGAAGCCGGAGAGGATGACCGCCTCGGGGGTGTCGTCGACGATCAGGTCGACGCCGGTGGCCAGCTCGAGCGCGCGGATGTTGCGGCCCTCGCGGCCGATGATGCGCCCCTTCATGTCCTCGCTCGGGAGGTCGACCACGGAGACGGTGTTCTCCGCCACGTAGTCGGAGGCCATGCGCTGGATGGCCATGCCGAGGATCTTCTTCGCCTTCTGGTTCCCCAGCTCGGTGGCCTCGGACTCGATGCGCTTCATGATGTTCGCCGCCTCGAGACGGGCTTCGTTCTCGATGCCGCGGATCAGCTCGCGCTTCGCCTCCTCGACGGTGAGGCCGGCCACCTGCTCCAGCTTGTGACGCTGCGCCTCGATCAGGTCGTCCAGCTCGGTCTCGCGCGCCTCGACCCGCTTCTCGCGGTCGTTGAGGCTGCGGTCGCGCTTCTCGACCTCGGCGATCCGGCTCTCGACCTGCTGCGTCTTCTTGTCGAGGTTCTCTTCCTTCTGCTGGAGGCGCCGCTCGGAGTTCTTCATCTCCTCGCGGCGCACCTGCGCCTGCTTGTCGAACTCCGACCGCATCTGGAGGAGCTTTTCCTTCGCCTCCAGGTCGGCTTCCTTCACGCGCGACGCGGCCTGCTTGGTCGCATCATTGACGATCCGGTCGGCGGAGGCCTTCGCCTCGTCGACCTGCGCCTGAGCGCGCTTCCGGTAAATCGCGGCCCATGACAGGGCCAGGGCGACGGCGAGGACGATCCCTACGCCGACCGCAATCACGACTTGTAACAGATTCAAAACCGCACCTCCACGTGGGGAGGCATGTGCGAAGGGAGGAAAAGAATTTCGGAGATCCCCGCCTGAGCCGTGTGGTGATTCTTACCTGAACCTGTACGAGACAGGTGGGCGCCCTACTCGTGCCGTTTTGGCTACCTTCTGAGGTCCGGCTTCTGGCCGGACGAAGGTGTGCACGCGACCCGAGACGCGAGCTACCCGGATAAGAAAGTACGGTTCAAGTGCTAGATCTGGCATCACGAACCCTGCAGGGACTCCGAAACGGTGAAACCTAAACCCAAGTTGCTCAGCCTATTACCTCGCTGAGCCGCTCTGATATTTCCTCCGTCCTCTCCAGCCAGATTCCAGCCGCGTCGTCGCGCTGGCGCCTGAACCTCGAGAACTCGTCGGCTATGTTCAAAGCCGCCAGGATTGCGATTTTCATCGGGTCGACGGTCGCTACCTGCGCCGCCACCTCTCGCATCCTGTTATCGACAAATCGCGCAAGCTCCGCTAAATAGTCCGGATCCCCGTTCCCGCGAACGTTGTACGTCTGGCCGAAGATCTCGACTCCTGTCGAGGATGTGGCCGGATCGTGTTTCGCGTCCATAGGAAAAAGTTACCTGAGACGCGGCGGATTATAGCAGAGCGCTATTCGGCTCCGGTGAACGTCGTTCCCGGGCGCCAGTCGACGATCGACGTTCCGTTCTCGCACACCCACGCCACCACGCTCACGCCGTCCCGGAGGACGCCTTTGCGGCGCTCGATGCGGCTCCAGTCGGCCGCCTTGAAGGGGGCGCCGTCGAGGAGGTAGAAGCGCGACGGATCGTCGCCGGTGTGCCGGATCGAGACGGTCTCGATCGTCTCGGCGCTGGTGTGGATCACGAGGCGGGTCAGACCGCGCTCGCGGCGATAGCTCGTCACCTTCCCGGCGTACGAGGTGAGCTGATTGCGGTCGCACGTGACGGCGTCGGGCGGACGGAGGCGTCCGCCGCTGGCGACGGGAGCAGCCGCCGGGGCCGGCGCCGGCTCCGCGGCAGGACGATCGGTCTCGACCGGCAGTCCGGCCTCTTTCCACGCCGGGTAGCCACCTTTGAGGACGGCGACGCGGGTGAAGCCCTTCTGTGCGAGCACCAGCGCCGCGTCGAGGCTCAGCTCCTCCGCGCCGCAGGTGCAGTAGGCGACGAGCAGCTTGTCCTTCGGCAGCTCGGCCGCCCGCTCCCCCACCTTCCCGAGCGGCAGCCAGGTTGCGCCGGCAATCCGTCCGAGCTTGTAGGGGACGCTGCCGCGGACGTCGATGGCGATCGCATCACCGCTCTCGAGGAGCGGACCGAGCTCCGCCGGCGTGAGCCGCGGGACGTCGGCCTTGGTGGCGATCGTGGAGGCGAGAACGAGTGCGAGCAGGAACATAAAAGAAAAGGAGGCGGACCCGCGAGTCCGCCTCCCCTCCAATCAAAGTGCGTGTGGATTACTTCCCGGAGCGGTAGGACGACCAGTACGAGGCCGCGCGCGAGGCCTGGCCCGCGGTGAACTTGTACATGCAGTAGTCGTCGGTGTAGTCCATGAAGTTCTCGATCGGGTCGAGGCCGGGGTAGCTCTTGCCGGCGCAGGAGTCGCGGCCGGTCGGGCAGCCCCAGGCGGCCGAGCGCTCGGCCGGGGTGTCGCTGACGCCGTCGTTGTTGCGGTTGCAGCCGTTCTGGAACGTGTGGTACAGGCCGACCCAGTGACCGACCTCGTGCGTGCCGGTGTCACCCTCGTTGTACGGGGAGAACGAGCCGCCCGGGACGGTGCGCCAGTCGCAGACCACGCCGTCCTTCTTGGGGGCGCTGCTGTAGCTCGACGGGAAGGTCGCCCAGCCCAGCTCGCCGCTGCTCGGCTGGTTGGTGTAGAAGTTCAGGTCATCGGCGGTGCCGACGCGGAGCGCCGTCTTCATGGCCGTCTCGGCCGTGGAGCCCATCGCCGCGGCGAACCAGCTGTCGTTCGCGGTGCGCGTCACGCCCGCGAGGACGAACTGCATGTTCATGTTCACGCCGCCCGTCAGGCCGGCGTATGCCTCGTTGAGGACCGCGATCTGATCGGCGATCTGCGCGTCCGTGACGTTGCCCGCACCTTTGGTGTTGGTGATGACGTGGAAGTAGACCGGAATGGTCGTGATGGCATTCACTTCGACATCGAACCGGCCGCTCTTCCGCTGCTCGGCCATGAGCTGCTCGGTGTACGCGTCCACCGCCTCGACTTCCGCTTCGCTCATGGACGGCGTCGCGCAGCCGCGCGCCTCAATACGGTTGGCGAACTTCGGACCTTCGGCCAGACGGCCGCCGTCAAATTCCTGTGCGACTGCTCCAAGGGACACAACCAGGGTCAGGGCAACGACGAGGCTACGATGCATTCGATTTTTCTCCTGTTGTCTTGCTGAAGGTCGCCCAATGCGACTGGCCGCCATAGAGCAGCGGAGGTGCCACGGCGCGCAACGGCGTAAGTGCTTGATTCCATTGAAAGCTCACTTCAGCTCGTGGGTCAGGATCTGCACCTCGTGCTCACTCTTTGCCCCGTCCCGCTGACCCACCAGCGGCACCTTTGACCCGCTTGGCTTTGTGCATGATCTCCCCACGTTGACTTACGCCTCTTCACCGCCTAAGTTACTTGAAAGTGTCTGCCTCGGCGCGCGCCCTCGGAACGCAGTTCTCCCTTCTCGACCTGAGACCGGCGCCGCTGAGACCCGTTCTCGTCCCCGATCCACAACCAGTAGAGTCGCCCGTCCGCGAGGACGTCCGCCGCCTCCGCGAATCCCTTCAGGGCACCGCGGCCGCGAAGCTGATGAACGCGACCGAGCTCCTGCGCGCCCTCGACAAGGAGCGCCGCGACGAGTCGATCCCCACCACCCTCGCTCCATTCGACGAGCTCCTCGGCGGCGGGCTCCCGCGCGGAAAGATGGTCGAGCTCACCGGCCGCTTCGGCGCTGGACGCTTCTCCGTCGTCCTCTCCGCCCTCGCCGCCGCCACCAGCATGGGAGAGGCGGCGGTGCTGATCGACCTCGGCGACCACCTCGATCCCCGCAACGCGCAGGAGAACGGCGTGGACCTGCAGCGGGTCCTCTGGATCCGCCCCAAGACGCTCAAGCAGGCGGTCATGGCAGCCGAGATGATCACGGCGACCGGCTTCCAGCTCGTCGTCCTCGACGCGGGGCGCTACCCGGTGCGCGGCCGCCGCGTCCCCGACGCCGCCTGGGTACGGCTCGCACGCTCGGCAGAGGCGCACGGGACGGCGATGCTCATCTCGACGCCCTATCCCGCCACCGGGACTGCCTCGGAAGCGGTGGTGTCCGCCGACCGCTCGAAGATGCTCTGGCTCGGGAGGGGAAAGTCTCCCCGCCTCCTCACGGGAGCCACCACTCAACTGCGCCTGGAGAAGCATCGCCACCGGAAACCGGGCGCGGTGACGACGCTGAAGGTGCTGCTCAACCCATGACCCGCCTCGCTTGTCTCTTCGTGCCGATGTTCCCGCTGGCGGCGCGGCTCCGCAGCGAGCCGGACCTCCTCAACGAGGCGGTGGTGATCGTGGACGGCGACGGGAGCGGCGCGCATGTCGTCGCCGCCACCCGGCGCGCGCGGACGAAGAGCGTGAAGCCGGGGATGTCGCTCGCGCAGGCACGGTCGATCATCCCGAAGCTGATCGCGCGCGCGCGCGATACCGAATGCGAGCGAACGGCGCAGGAGGCGCTGGTCGAAGTCGCGGAGACGTTCTCGCCGCGCGTCGAGGATGCCGGCGAGGGGCTGGTGTTCCTCGACGTGAGCGGCCTCGAGCGCCACTTTCCGTCCGAGGAGGATCTCGGGAAGGCGGCACTGCGGGCGGCGGACGACGTCGGGCTGCCGGCGCGCTGCGGACTGGCCGCCAGCAAGCTCGCCGCGAGGGTGGCGGCGGAGCTGCCGAAGTCGCCGACGGTCGTCGCGGCAGGAACGGAGGCGGAGTTCCTCGCGCCGCTGCCGCTGGCGCGCCTGACGCCGGAGCTCGATGCCGCGACGACGCTCCAGCGCTGGGGTCTCACCTCCATCGGCGACCTGGCGCAGTTGCCGGAGTCGGAGGTCGCCTCCCGCCTCGGCAGCATCGGGCGCGAGCTGCACTACGCCGCGCGCGGCATCGATCCCCGTCCGCTGATCCCCCGCCCCCTGCCGCAGGAGTTCCGGGAGGGGATGGAGCTGGAGTGGCCGCTCGTCGCGCTCGACCCGTTTCTCTTCATCGCCAGCGCCGCGCTGGACCGGCTGTCGAAGCGGATGGAGATCCAGGGCTTCGCCTGCCGCCGTCTGGAGCTGACGATGAACCTCGAGCCGGACGGCTTCCACGCGCGCGCGATCGATCTCCCCGCGCCGACGCGCGACGTGAAGACGATGCTCGCCCTGCTGCGCCTCGACCTCGAGAAAACCCCTCCCGGCGCCCCGGTGACCGGCTTCTCGCTCGTCGCCCACCCCGACCGCCCCCGCCGCGCGCAGCTCTCGCTCTTCGGTCCCGCCGCGCTGTCGCCGGAGAAGCTCGCCACGACGATCGCCAAGCTCGTCTCGATGCTCGGAGAAGACCGCGTCGGGATGCCGATGACGGTCGACAGCCATCTCCCCGACCGCTACACCCTCGGCGCGTTCGAACCACCCCCACCCCCCGAGCTCCGCCGCACCCCGCGCCGCTCCGGAGGCTTACTGGCCGTGCGCGTCTTCCGCCCGCCCGTCCCGGTAGAAGTGATCACCCGCCCCTCGAGGCCGGATGAACCAGGAGACGTGCAGATCGAGTCCCTCTCCGGCGAAATTTCCGGCGAAGTCCGCCACTGCGCCGGCCCCTGGAAGGTGTCGGATGAATGGTGGTCGGCGACCCCCGCTTCCCACGCGTATTGGGATGTGGAGTTGGCGTCGGGGAGCTACAGGGTGTATCGGGATGAGGGGGAGGAAGGGTGGTTTGTGGGGGGGGTGTATGGGTGAGGGGATACGGGGTGTAGAGAAAAGGCGAATGAAGAATTTCGAATGAAGAATGAAGAATGAAGAATTGAGATGAGCGACTCGATCGACATCTATGAGCGCGCGTTTCAGTTTGCCTGTCGGATTGTGAAGATGGACCGGGCGCTCGCGCGAGATCGTCGCGTCAACCGGAACGCGATGAGCCAGCTCGTCCGCGCTGCATCTTCTGTCGGATCGAACCTCGAAGAAGCACGCGCCGGCCAGAGCAGGGCCGATTTCCATGCAAAGCTCCGCATCTCATTGAAGGAGGCGCGCGAATCCCACTACTGGCTGCGGCTCCTGAAGGAGAGCGGCTGCATCAAAGCTGCACGCATCACCCCGCTCCTCGACGAAGCCAACGAGCTCGTCGCGATCCTCACGGTGATCGCCAGAAAAGCGAACCCTCGAAACCCGCAACCGCCACAAGCAGCAGCGTCCTGATTCTTCATTCGAAATTCTTCATTCGAGTTCCCCATGCTCCCCCTCCCTCCCTCCGACCATGACCACCTCGCCTACGTCGAGCACGTCCTTTCCCCCAAGAAACCAAAGGGCCCCGAACAAACCCGCCGCCCCAACCGTCCCTCCGCCCGCCCCTACGCGGAGTGCCGTTCTGCCACTTCCTTCTCCTTTCTCAACGGGGCGAGCCTGCCGGAGGACCTGATCTACCACGCGGCGCAGAGGGATATCCCGGCGATGGCGGTGATTGACGTCAACGGGGTTTATGGCGCGCCGCGGTTTCATACGGCGGCGAAGAAGGCGGGGATCAAGGCGCTCATCGGGGCGGAGCTGAAGATGGAGGAGAGCAGCAAGGGGCTGCGCATTGCGACGGCGCCGCGGGAGACGAACCTCACGCTCCTCGTCGAGAGCCGCACCGGGTACAAGAACCTGTGCAAGCTGCTCACGGCAGGCGCGCTGACGCATCCGAAGGGGCAGGCGCGGTACACGTGGGAGCTCATCGAGCAGTACAACGAGGGGCTGCGTTGCATCACGGGAGGCGACGAGGGGCCGCTCGCCGACGTGGCCAATGCCGAGGCGGCGCTGCACAGGATCAGTGGCATCTTCAAGGGGCGGACGCACGTCGAGCTGCAGCGGCATTTCCGGCGGGACGAGGAGCATCGCAACGTCGCCCTGATCGACCTCGCGCGGCGCATGCGCCTGCCGCTCGTGGCGACGAACGGCGTCCGCTACGCGCGCGCCGAGGACAAGGAGCTGCACGACATCCTCACCTGCATCCGGGAGGGGCGGAACGTCGACAACGCCGGCCGGCTCCTCGGCATCAACGCCGAGCGGCACATCAAAGGTGCGGACGAGATGTGCGCGCTCTTCGCCGACCTCCCCGAGGCGATCGACGGCGCGTGGGAGCTCGCGAACACGCTCGAGTTCACGCTCGCCGACCTCGGCTACCAGTTCCCCGACTTCCCGCTCCCGGAGGGGGAAACCAACAACTCCTACCTCCGCAAGCTGACCTGGAACGCGGCCACCGTGCGCTTCCGCCCGTTGACCGGGAAGGCCCAGGCGCAGATCGAGAAGGAGCTGAACATGATCGAGAAGCTCGATCTGGCCGGCTACTTCCTCATCGTCTGGGACATCGTCCGTTTCTGCCAGCGGGAGAAGATCCTGGTGCAGGGGCGCGGCTCCGCGGCCAACAGCGCGGTCTGTTACGCGCTCGGCATCACCGCCGTCGACCCGGTGAAGATGGACCTGCTGTTCGAGCGCTTCCTCTCCGAGGAGCGGGGCGAGTGGCCCGACATCGACCTTGATCTTCCGTCCGGCGAGCAGCGCGAGAAGGTCATCCAGCACGTCTACACGAAGTACGGCAAGCATGGGGCGGCGATGACGGCGAACGTCATCACCTACCGCGACCGCTCCGCCGCGCGCGAGGTCGGCAAGGCGCTCGGCTTCTCGCTCGAGCAGGCGGACAAGCTCTCCAAGACCGTCAGCACCTGGAACTTCGGCGAGATCCGCGAGCGGCTGGAGAACCTCCCGCAGCAGCTCTCGCAGAGCGGCTTCGATCCCGACGACCTCCGCGTGCAGCACTTCATGCGGCACTACCTGAAGATCCAGAACCTCCCCCGCCACCTGGGGCAGCACTCCGGCGGCATGGTGCTGGCGAAAGGCCGTCTCGACGAGGTGGTGCCGCTCGAGCCGGCGTCGATGCCCGGCCGGGTGGTCATCCAGTGGGACAAGGAAGACTGCGCCGATCTCGGGTTGATCAAGGTCGACCTCCTCGGCCTCGGCATGCTGGCCGCGCTCGAGGACGCGATCCCGCTGATCCGCAAATGCGAGGGCATCGAAGTCGACCTCGCCCACCTGCCGCAGGACGATCCGCTCGTCTACAAGATGCTCAACGAGGCCGACACCGTGGGCATGTTCCAGGTCGAGAGCCGCGCACAGATGGCCTCCCTGCCACGGAACGCGCCGAAGTGCTTCTACGACATCGTCGTGCAGGTGGCGATCATCCGCCCCGGCCCCATCGTCGGCGGCATGATCCGCCCCTTCTTCGACCGCAGGCAGGGGAAGCTGCCGATCGAGTACCCGCATCCCTGTCTGGAGCCGATCCTCAAGCGCACCCTCGGCGTGCCGCTGTTCCAGGAACAGCTCCTGCGCATCGCGATGGTGGCGGCGAACTTCACCGGAGGCGAGGCGGAGGAGCTCCGGCGCGCGATGGGCTTCAAGCGCTCGATGGAGCGGATGGCGGAGATCGAGACGCGGCTGCGCGAGGGGATGACGAAGAACGGCATCGGCGCCGAGGCGCAGGAACAGATCGTCAAATCGATCACGTCGTTTGCGCTGTACGGCTTCCCGGAGTCGCACGCCGCCAGCTTCGCCCTCATCGCCTACGCCAGCGCGTACATCAAGGCGCGGCATCCAGCCGCGTTCTACATCGCGCTGCTGAACGCCTGGCCGATGGGCTTCTACCACCCCGCCACGCTGATCAAGGACGCGCAGCGGCACGGCGTCAAGGTGCTGCCGGTCGACGTCAACGAGTCCGGCTGGAAGTGCCGCTGGGAAAAGGGGGCGGTGCGTCTCGGCCTGCGCTTCGTGAAGGGGCTGCGCTCCGAGTCAGGACTGCGGGTGGAGACGGGACAGCCCTACACCTCCACCGACGACCTCGCGCGCCGCGCCCGTCTGCGCGACGACCAGCTCACGAAGCTCGCCTACGCCGGCGCGCTGGCGTCGTTCGGCATGACGCGCAGGGCGGCGCTCTGGCAGGCGGCGCAGGCGGCGCGAGACGCCGGTGCGCTGTTCGAGTCGGTGTCGGAGTCGAGCGGCTCGCCGCTTCCGGAGATGAGCGCGGCGCAGGACACCATGGCCGACTACACGTCGATGGAGCTCACCACCGGACGCCATCTCATGGAGCACTTCCGCCCGCAATTGACGAAGGACGGCGTCCTCACCGCGCAGCAACTGAGGGAGGTGCCGAACGGCATCCGCGCCGCGACTGCCGGCGCCGTGATCGTCCGCCAGCGCCCCGGCACCGCCAAGGGCTTCGTCTTCCTCACGCTGGAGGACGAGACCGGCCTTTCGCAGGCAATCGTCAATCCGCAGCTCTTCGCCGACGAGCGGGCAACGATCCTCAGCAACTCCGGGCTCATCGTCGAGGGGGTGGTGCAGAACCTCGAGGGGCAGCCGTCCGTCCGCGCCGAGAAATTCTGGCCGCTCACCGGGATCGACGGGGTGAACAGCCACGATTTCCACTGATACCATCCGCCTGAGTGGTTCCCGTCCCCGGTCCTTCAAAGCCGTCACGCCTGCAGAGCCTCGTCGCCATGGTCATTCTCCAGTGGCCGGCGTTTCCGATGACGCTCGCGATCGTCGAAGCGGACTTGCCGCCGCGAGCGCTGCTCGTGAGGTGGTGCCTCTTCGCCACGGTGATGATCGTGACGCTCGGCCTCGCGCGCAGCATGAGCCGCCTGGTTGCCGGTCTGGTCGCCGTCGCGGTGAGCATCTACTGCACGATCTGCGCGGCGCTCGCGTTCTACCGGCTGTACACGCATGAGTGGGTCGACCTGATGCTCGTCATCGCCATCCCGAGAGACAGCATCGCCACGCTCCGCACGGTCGTCGGCGACCGCGGAGTGGCGGCCATCGTGGTGATGCTGCTCGTGCACGTCGTCCTCTACTTCTTCAGTGCGATGGCCATTGCCCGCGCGGCCGCCGCGGAGCCGGCCGCGCGGAGGCAGACGCTGTTCGCCACGATCGTGCTGGTGCCGATCGCCGCCTGGGCGGGCGCGCCGCACTCCGGACTGCTGGTCGACTGGACCATCTCCCGCCGTACCGAAACGATCCGGCCGATCATGGACCGGACGCCGTACACGATCGCGCCGGCCGAGCCGGTGTTCCTCGTGCAGCTCGAGTCGCTCAACGCGATCGCCGTGAACGGCGAGTACGAGACCGACGGGAAGCGGGTGCGCGTCGACGGAATCCCGGTCATGCGGCGCCTGGCGGAGGAGGGAATCCTCTTCACGCACATGTGGAACGTCGACGTGCAGACGCATCGCGTGCAGCAGGCGTTCCTCTGCGGTGCGATCCGGAACATGAGCGCACGCACCTTCTACCGGCAGGTGATGTACAGCGGCGGCTGCGTTCCCGACCTCTTCCGGAAGGCCGGCTACAGGACGATCTTCCTCAAAGGGGTCGACGACCCCGCGTTCGCCGAGGCGAACACGATCATGCCGAGGATCGGCTATCAGGACGTCCGGTTCGACGAGTTCATGGAGCCGGGCGACGAGAACCATCTGTGGGGGTACGAGGAGGGCATCTACTTCCAGCGCAGCATGGATTACCTCGAACGGACCTACAAGCCGGGCGACCGGCTCTTCGTCCACTTCGCCGTCTCCGCGCACCACGCCGCGTTCGCACGCACGTCCAAGAGCCTGGAATGGTTCCACGCGCCGCACGCGAAACAGGTCGACGACTACATCGCCTCCGCGCGGAAACAGGATGCGGCGGTTGCCCCGCTCATCGAGCGGATCCGCCGCTTCACCGGCGGCAACGCGCACATCTTCGTCTTCGGCGACCACTCGTACCCGGTCCGCCTGTACGGCGCGATCATGCCGTGGGACGGCGCGACGATCGACAACTTCGTGACGGTGATGCTCTACCTGCCGCCGCGCACGCGCGCGGCGGAGTTCGCCCTCGGACGCACCATCGACACGCTGCACGGCCAGACCGACCTCGCGGCCACGCTCGCCGAGCTGACCAGCGGCAAACCGCACCCGAACTCGCTCGTCCCCTTCATGCTGCGCAAGCCTCCCGCACAGTTCGACTACGAGCGCTGCCACGTCATGACCCAGCCGTACGGGACCCGCAAGGTGCTCATCGCGCACGGCGAGAAGGCCTACGTCTACTCGTTCGACAAGCGCTGCATCGAGACGTTCCGGCTGACCTACGATCCCCTCCGCCAGCATCCCGTCGCGACGGAGTGCAACGTCGACTTCGCGGACTTCGAGCAACGCTACATGTGCGCCCGGTACCGGCCGGCTCTGACGCCCGTGATCCGGTGAACGGCCGGCGCGGTACGTGTTACCTTACCTGCTCCCCATGCGCCTCCCCCTCTCGCTCCTCGTGTCTCTTCTCCTCTCCGCCGCGGTCGCCGAAGCAGCCGTCGCTCCAAGCCCCTCCAAAGCCGAACTGTACGAGTGGATGGATGCGGCGTTCGCATTCGCGGCGAAGATCCCGGTCGACGATCGCCCGCCGCTCGCGCGTCACAGCGGCCTGCCCGACAGCGCCACGCGCGAGGAGCGGATGCAGGCCGCGTTGCGCACGATCGCGCTCCGGCCGCAGTACTACGGCGCCTACCAGCTGCTGGTCCACGCGCAGACTCCGCGCGATGACAGGACGTTCAACAAGGAAGAGATGGCGGCCGACCGCGCCGCGGCCGAGGACTTCGTCGTCGAGCTCTATCGCTCGCGCGCCGGCACGGCCAACGAGGAGCAGCTCAACTGGCTAAGCGGCCTGGCCGAGCTCCTCTTGACCACCGGCAGGTGGAAAGAGGCGCTGCCGCTGCAGCGCGAGCTGGTCGCCCATGAAGGCTCGACCTACGCGAGAGTGGCGCTGGCGCTGATGGAAAAGCTCGAAGGGAACGGTGCGCCGTACGCCGAGATCATGGCGAAATGTCCGGACGCGCCGGAGGGATATGGCGATCCTGACGCCTACTGCGGCGACGTCACCCGCTCGCTGCTCAACCGGATGACGTCACTCGTGCCCGTGTCGCAGCATCCGCCTGCCGTGGTCGAGATCCTGACCGGCAAGGCCGTACCCGCCGCGACGATCGAGGATCGGCTGCACGGGATCCACGTCCTGTTGAACGCGAACCGCGCCGCGGCCGAAGCGGAGCTGAACGCGCTCCTTACGTCCGACGCCCCCCGCTGGGCGAAGAACGACGCCCTCCTGATGCTCATGGACAGCGCCGCCTATTCCGGCAGGGACAGTAACGAGCTTCTCACGGCGATCGACTGCTACCTCGCCCACCGTGGCGCGACAGTGCAGTCGATGACGGCGGCGCAGTGGCAGGGACTCCTGATGCGCAAGCCGCCGGCGGCGGAGAAACGCTTCATCCAGACCGACAGCTCCGAGTGCATGCAGCATCACGGGCGGCAGGAGGAGTCGATCGACACGAATCTCGAATGCCTCGTGCACGTCCTGCAGTTCCGCCACATCGCCGCCTCGAGTCTTCGGGAGCACGAGGTCGTCCGGCAGACGACCGAGTGGCTGGCGGCGCTGGTGGCGAGCTCCGGACGGGGGCTGGTCAACCTCAGCCGGATGATGACGATCGGCTCGATGAACGTGCCCTCGGCCGAGGCGCGGCAGCAGATCCAGCAGTACGTCGCGCAGCTCCCCGCGACCGACGGGTACGTCGTCGAGCGCAGCACCCCCGCGGTGCGCCAGCAGACGAAGCGGGTCGGCGAGCCGTGGGCTGCTTCGGAGCCGAAGGGGCTCCGCTGCTCGATCAAGCGGTAGCCTTACAATCGCGCTCGATGAGCACGAACGTCCTCGTGCCGGTGCCGGTCGAGGAGCCGCCCGCGCCGGAGCAGCGTCCGCGGCTGACCTGGGAAGAGATCACCGCCTACGGCGTCATCGGCGCGGGAGTGCTGTTCATCCTCTTTCAGCACCTCGTCTCCGCTGCGGTGGCGGGGCTGGCGCTGTACCTCATCCTTGAGCGCGTCTCGGCCCGCTTTCACGGGAAGATGTCGAAAGGGATCGTGCGGCCGCTCGCGCTACTGGTCGTCACGAGCGCCGTCGCGGCATTGATCTTCGCCGGCATCACCCTCACTGCCGCCATGCTGCGCCGCGGCGCCGGAAACGTCCCGGCGATGATGGAGCAGATGGCCGAGATCCTCGGCTCGGTCCGGCTCTGGCTCGGCGGATTCGGCCACCAGCTCATCCCGGAAGTGATGACCGACGCCGAAGACTTCAAGCACGCCGTCATGACCTGGCTGAAGACGCACGCGCAGACGCTGCGCGCCGGCAGTCTCTGGCTCGGCATCGGGCTGGTGCACATGATCATGGGCGTGCTCCTGGCGCTGCTGGTCTTCTTCCGCCACGTCACGCAGCACGACGAGGTGAACCGCGGTCCGCTCGCGCGCCAGCTCGTCGACAAGGTTGATCGTTTCGCGCATGCCTTCGGCCGCATCGCCACCGCGCAGATCAAGATCTCGGCAGTGAACACCTTCCTCACCGGTCTCTATCTCCTCGTGGCGCTGCCGCTGTTCGGCATCCGCATCCCCTTCGCCACGACGCTGGTGGTGATCACGTTCCTCTGCGGCCTCATCCCCGTCCTCGGGAACCTGATCTCGAACACCGTCATCACCATCCTCTCCCTCGGCATCTCGGTCGGGACGGCGGTGGCCTCGCTCACGTTCCTGGTCGTGATCCACAAGCTCGAATACCTGATCAACTCCCGCATCGTCGGCGGCGAGACCGACTCCCAGGCGTGGGAGATCCTCCTGGCCATCATCGTCGGCGAGGCGGCGTTCGGGGTCGGTGGCGTGGTCATGGCGCCGATCGCCTACGCCTTCATCAAACGCGAGCTGCGCGACCGCGGTCTCGTCTGAGTCCGGCATAATGCCGGGATGATCCCAATGCGGAGATGGGTGGCGGGGCTTTGCACGGCGATCGCGCCGCTGATCGCGTGCGCGGAGCTGGTGATCGGCGGCGGCGTCTTCGAAGACCAGCCCGCGCTGACCGTCCGCACGAACTTCACCGGCATCCCCAACGTCACCGTCCGCCTCTACCGCGACGGCAGCAACTCGCCGATGGCGACGGCGAAGACGAGCGCGGGCGGCATGTACGTCTTCGACGGCCTCTCCGCCGGCGACTACTGGGTGGCCGTCGACTCGAAGAGCATCGGCACGACACCGGCGGCGTGGGCGGAGCAGACGTTCGGTCCCGCCGGCGCGCTCTGCGCCGGGCCAGCGGGCCTGGTGCGTCCGATCTGGTTCGAAGGCCCCTGCTTCGCCGGCCGCACCGTTGCCGGCTCCGACGATCCGTCGACGCTCGCCACCTCGGAGCACGTCGCCAAGATCATGCTGCGCGAGGACTCCGCGACCGCAGTCGATTTCGCCTTCAGCTTCGACGCCGTCACCAGCACCGCGGACGGCGAGCGCATCCAGGGATCGCTGCGCCAGTTCCTCGTGAACGCGAACGCGCTCGCCGGTCCGAACCGGATGCGCTTCGTGCCGGTCGAGCGTGCGCCCGAGCGCCGCGATCCGACCATGGGCGTGCCGACGCGCTGGTGGACGATCCACGTCACGACGCCGCTGCCGCATCTGACAGACGCCGACACGCTGCTCGACGGCACCGCCTATCACTTCGTCTCCCCCGCCTCCGTCGCCGACGTGCATCCCGGACGTCACGGCGAGGCGCCGACCGTGAAGCCGGACGAGCGGGCGATCTCGCTGCTGGAGAAGCCGGAGCTGGAAGTGACGCTCACCGGCGCCGAGGGATTGGTGTGCGATGCGCGGTGCGGCGTGCGCGGTGTGGCGCTGCTCGGCGCGCCGACGGCCGTGGTCATGCGCGCCGACGCGCGGCTCGAGCATCTCCTCATCGGCGCCTCTCCCGATGCCGCTCCCGCCGCCACGTTCGGCTCCGTCGGACTCCAGATCGAGTCGGGAACCACCGCGGCGCGCCATCTCCTCGTCACGGCACAGACGCGCGCCGGCGTCATCGTCGGACAGGGTGCGAAGCTCGACGGCGAGGCTCTCGAGGTCTCCCGCTGCGGCGATCCGGCGTCCGGCGGAGCCATCGTGCTGCTCTCGAATGGCTCGTCGGTGCGCTCGTCGACCATCGCGTCGAACGGCGGCGCCGGCATTCTCATCGGCTCGCCCGACGGTTCCGCGCCGGCGAACGCGAACATCGTCGACGGCTGCACCATCAGCGGCAACCAGGCCGGCGTGATCTTCGGCCCCGGCTCCTCGCGCAACGTCGTCACGCGCAGCGACATCATGTGGAACCGGCTCGGCGGCGTGACGAACGCACCCGCGCAGACGGCGACGCTGGCGCCGCGCGAGAACCGCGTCAGCGCGAACCGCTTCAACGAGAACGGCCTCCGTCCGATCGTCCTCGACCTCGGCACGCCCGACCCGAACGCGCTCGCCGAGCGCGGCAGCGGCACCTGCGGGCGCCTCCGCGGCGCCGCGAACGACGGCATCTCCCCGCCGGAGCTCACCAGCGTCACGGTGATGCAGGAAGGCTCCGCCGGACGGGTCATGCTGCGCGGACGTGCCTGCCCCGGCCACATCGTGGAGCTGTATCAGTCCTACGTCACCGCGGGCGTGCGGGAGGAAGCGCAGGCGGAGGTCCCGCAGATCCGCAACGAGAGCACGGACGAGCGCGAGACCATCACCAGCGATCAACGCGTCCTGGCGCTGCCGTCGATCGGCGAATTCAACTACCTCGGCGCCGCGAGCACCGCCGCCGACGGCACGTTCGAAGCCGTCTTCCCGCTTCCGACGCTCGCCCGCATGACGCGGCGCTCCGTCACCGCCGACGAAGAGCAGAACAACATCTGGGCGCGCGAGGTGCTGCCGGGCGCCGAGCCCTCCGACCGCGCCTTCTCCGCCTTGGCCATCGATCCGGCGGGGAACACGTCCGAGATGAGCGTGCGCAGACAGGTGGACTGACGCTCACCGGCGCAGGAGGTGCCACCAGCGGCGCGCGACGCCTCGCCGCCTGCCACCCCGCTCCACCCAGGTGACTTTTCCCAGCACCCGCTCCAGCGGCAGCGGATCGTCGTCCGACGTGGCGTTGTCGCCTCGCGTCACCACGATTCCATTCAGCACCGACACCACGCGGTGTGCGGTCAGCCCCCGCTCTGCAAGCGTGAGCGCGACGTCGCCCGCCTCTACCTCGCGCACCGGCTCCACGTGCACCGCATCGTCTTCGCGGATGACCGGATGCATGCTGTCGCCGCGCACGCGGAACTCGACGGCGTGACCGCGCTGCAGCAGGTCGATGATGACCGCCGCCGCGTCGAGCGCGCTCATGCGGCGAGGACCAGCTCGACCGCCGCGCGGTCGCGCGTGAAGTGCAGCTCGCGCACCGGCACCGCCGACGCCAGCCGCTCCAGGAAGGAGAGCGTGAAGTCGAGCGCCGACGCGTCGTGGAACAGCGGGAACGTGCAGCGGAACAGTCCAGCCACCGCCGCGGCTCGCGGGAGCGGCCGGAGCGCATTCGTCTCCGCCTGCACCAGCAGATAGACGCCCGCGAGCGGCACGCCTTGGGGCAGCGACAGCGCCGCCTCGCCGTGCCACGGCGTCCCGTACATCCACATCGCGCCGTCGTGCTCCCGCACGATGACACGGTCGTCGCTGACGATGCCGGCCGCCTCCCCTTCCCACAGACGCGCGGTGGTGGTCTTCCCGGCGCCGGAGACTCCGACGAAGAGCTGTCCCCGTCCGTTGCGGTCGATGACGCCGCAGGAGTGCAGCTCGACGCCCCGTCCGCGGCCGAGGAGATTCGCCACGGTCACTTCGTCGAGCGGATAGTCGAGCGGGTTCAGATGCGCGACGTCGGAGCGCATGACGATCGTCCCGCGGGTGAAGCCCTCATCGAACGTGGCCACCTTGTACGGCGCGTCGCCGAACGACTCGGAGCGGCATTCGATGCGGTACGTCGCGCCGTCGCGGAGCATGCGCCAGACGGAGTCGGATTCGAACACCAGCTCCCCGATGGACGGCGGGAGTGTGTCGGAGACCTCCACCGTCAGGTCGAGATCGGGAGGAGCGGGAGGGACGAGAAAGCGGCTGACGGGATCGTCCCAGTGGCAGCGGAGGCGCGCGTCGCCGCAGCGGACGGCGATGGTCAGCCCTCCGATGGAGAGGAACGACTCCGATTGCACTACGAGCCTTTGGTGAAGCACTGGCTCACGCCGGTGCAGCCGCCTCCGCTCGGGCCGGCGGACGCGTTCGACTTGCAGAAGCCGAGGACCGCCTCCTCCGGGCGCAGCGGAAACCGGATCACCACCGGCTTCTCGTACGCTTTCTTCTGCTCCACGTTCTGCTGTTTCATCCGCGTCCTTTCAACGTACCGCGCACGAGCCGCACCCGCCGCTGCCGCAGGCGGCGGCGACCCGCTCGAGTGGCGGCATCTCCGCCGCTCGCATGCCGGCGTGAGCGCCGGACGGTCCCGAGTGTACCTGCTCCAGCATTGCGAGAATCTCGCCGCGCTGCCCGCCGTCGGGACAGTACTCGCAGTCGCCATGCTCCGGCACGTCGACGCCGAACACCTCCGCCCGCAGGTGCGCCGTGCGGCAGAGGAAGTCGACCGGCGCCTCCGGGTCTCCGTTCTCCAGCTCCCCGTTCGCCGCGCAGGAGCCGCAGAGCGACTTGAGCGCGCAGCGCGTGCACTTCGTCTCGCGCGTCACCCGCCGCTCGCGCACGGAGAGGAGGAAGTGCTCCCACCCCTCGCGCACCGAGCCGTCGCGCACGTTGTACTTGTCGAAGTGCGACAGCACGCAGATCGTCATGTCGCCGTACGGATCGATGGCGAACGAATTCACCCCGCCGCCGCATTCGTACAGCATCCGCGTCTCGCCGTCCCGCGGAAGCGGCGGCGCGCAATCGATCGCCAGGCGGCGCCACTCGGACACCCGCTCCTCGTCTTCGAGGTCGAGCGCGACGATGTCGGCCGGCGTGAGACGCACCGCGAGCGGGCTCGAAGAGCAGTCGATGCGGGGGTTCACCATCGGGTCGAACTTGAACTCGACCCCCAGCTCCTCGGCGAACTGCCGCATCGCCTTCAGCTCGTGCTTGTTGATCGTCAGCGCCACCGTCTTC
>DASWNW010000119.1:0-3616 GCA_036399015.1 Thermoanaerobaculia bacterium
CGGAGACGGTGCGCGCCGAGACGTCGTCGATCAGCTTGAGGAGATCGTCGCGGCGGCCGTTCACGGAGTCGGACCAGACGGCGTAGCCGGTACGCGAGTCGGTGAGCTGCAGCGTCACGCGCACCAGGTCGCCCGCGGCGAGGAACTGCCCCTCGAGGATCCCGTCGACCTGCAGCTTCTCGCTCGCCACCTTCGAGTCCTTCGCCCCCTGGAACTCCAGCACCGCCGACGTCGGCCGCACCTGCAGCGACGGGATCTGCTGCAGCTCGGTCACGAGGGCGTCGGCGAGACCGACGGAGAGGAACTCGTCGCGCGTGCTGTTGGCGATGTTGCGCAGCGGCAGGACGGCCATCGACTTGATCGGCGCGAGGCCGGCGGTCGTCGAGGTGTCTGCGCTGGTGGTCTGCCCCCGCTGCGCGAGGAAGATCGCCACGATGACGACCAGCGCGGCGGCGGACGTCACCGCCACGCGCACCCAGGCCGGGCGGCGGATGGTACGGCCGAGGGTGGTGCGGGAGGTGGTCTGGGTCATGCGCACCGTCGGCGTGTCGATCTCCTCGAGATCGGACAGCAGGTCGCGCGCGTTCTGGTAGCGGTCGTCCGGGTTCTTCTGCAGCAGCTTGGAGATGATCTTCGTCGCCGCCGGCGGGAAGGCGGGGTCGACGGGGACGAACGGCTCCGGCTCGCCGTCGCGGATCTTCTCGAGCACGAGGAGCGGCGCGTCGGCGTTGAACGGCAGGTGGCCGGCCGCCATGTGGTACAGCACCACACCGACCGAGAAGAGGTCGCTGCGGATGTCGGCGTTCTGCCCCCGCGCCTGCTCGGGGGAGATGAAGTGGAGCGTACCGAAAAAGTGTCCGGTCGACGACTCGAACGTCCGCTCCAGGCCAGGGTCGGTCAGGGCGCGGGGGATCGCCTTGGCGAGGCCGAAGTCGAGGATCTTCGCCACGCCGTTCGGCTCCACGATGATGTTCGCGCTCTTGATGTCGCGGTGGAGGATGCCCTTCTCGTGCGCGGCGGCGATGCCGGCGGCGAGCTGCCGCGCGATCGCCAGGAACTCGCCCGACTCCAGCGCACGGCGGCGGATGCGCTGCGAGAGCGTTTCCCCCTCGCAGTACTCCATGACGATGAAGGGGGCGCCGTCCGTTCCCTCGCCGACTTCATAGATGGTGGCAACGTTCTGGTGGCGCACCGCCGCGGCCGACCTCGCCTCGCGCATGAACCGAGCCCGGCGGTCGTCGTAGGCCAGCTCGTTCGAGTTCAAAACCTTCAGCGCCACGAGACGGCCAAGCCGTTGATCGCGCGCGAGATAGACCGTCCCCATCCCGCCCTTGCCAAGAACGCGGACGATTTCGAATCCGTCGAAGCTGGGAAAGTTATCCGACATCAGGGAATGCTGCGGCCGCATTCTACACGGGGTGCTTCGGTTCCTCGGGTTCCTCGGGTTCCTCGGAGTTCCTCGGAGAAGAACAGCCCAAACCGCCCCGAGGAACCCCGAGGAACCCCGAGGTAACCCGAGGAACCGCCCCAGTGGTCAAAGAGTTGACCCTCAAACGTGTCGCGGTGGGTTATATTCTCACCCTGACCCATGACCAACGCTGAAGGTGTGACGCCCGACATCGCTCTTCCTCCGCGGTATCAGGTTCGATCGACCCTCAAGAAGACCGCCCAGACGTGCGTCTACCGCGTCTTCGACGTTCCGGACCGGCGCGACGAGGCGATCAAAATCCTTTGTCACGAGATCAGCGACCCTCAACAGTTGCTGCGTTTCAAGACCGAGTTCTCCACCCTCGCCTCCATCGAGCACGCCAGCGTCATCAAAGTCTTCGACTACGGCGTGCTGCAGGACCGCTATCCCTACTTCACGATGGAGTTCCTCGAGGGGCGGCGGATCACGGAGTGGTTCGACGGTCAGAACTGGCCGGCGCTCTACGACGTCATCCTGCAGATCACCTCCGGCCTCCACCACATCCACCACCTCGGCATCGTCCATCTCGACCTCAAGCCCTCGAACATCCTCGTGGGCGACGACGGCAAGGCGAAGATCATGGACTTTGGCCTGGCGATCGAGAGCCGGCAGGTGCTCGACCGGAAGATCCGCGGGACGCTGCAGTACATGGCGCCCGAGGTGCTGAAGCAGGACCGCGTCGATTCACGCGCCGACCTCTACGCCCTCGGCATGACGCTGTACGAGACCGTCACCGGCGCGCTGCCGGGGTACGGGCGGCCGGCCATCGAAGTGATCCGCATGCACCTCGACGAGGAGGTGCGCCCGCCTTCGTCGATCAACCCGCGCGTGCCGCAGCCGCTCGAGCGGATCATCATGCGGCTCCTCGAAAAGGACCCGCGCCACCGCTTCGCCTCGGCCGGCGCGCTCCTGCAGGCAGTAGCGGAGGCGGCGGGGATGACCGCGCCGGCGGCGGAACTGCTGGTCGGTAAGGGGGAGCTCTTCGCCGCGCCGCTCATCGGCCGCAAGAGCGAAGTCGATCAGTTGATGAACCTCATCGGCGCCGCGCGGGACGGGCGGGGGAACGGCGTCATCCTCGCCGGTGCGGAGGGGATGGGGAAGAGCCGCATCGTGCGGGACGTGACGCTGCGGGCGCAGCTCGACGGCGCGCGCGTCTTCTCCGGACGCTGCCCCGTCAACCGCAAGACGATCTACGCGCCCTTCTTCGACATCTTCCAGCAGATGGTCTGCGCGGTGAATCCCGACGCGGACGTCTCCGAGGAGATCCGGCGCATTCTCCGGCCGGTGGTGGGCGGCTCGGGGCCGGAGACGAGTGCGCCGCAGCATGGGCAGAAGTTCCGGCTCTACAACCGGATCGTGCAGTCGATGCAGGACCTCTATGGGTTCCTCAGCGTCGGCGGCGAGACGGGCGGCTCGCCGCTCATCCTCGTCATCGAAGACCTGCAGTGGGCCGATCCGTCGACCGCGGAGCTCTTCTCGTTCCTCGTGGGCGAGGCGCAGCAGAACTGCCTACTCGTCATCGGCACGCTCACGCTCGACTCGGGCGGCGAGGCGGCGATCGAATCGGCGGCGCCGAACCTCTCGTTCTGGGAGCAGCGCTCCCGCGAGGGGAACTTCCCGCTCATCCAGGTCGAGACGCTGACCGAGCCGCTCGTGCGCGAGCACGTGCAGTCGCTCCTCGGCGACATGAACGTGCCGGACGAGCTGGTGCGGTGGATGCTCTGGGAGTCGGCCGGCTCGCCGCTGAACATCCGCCGCGTCGTCGACTACCTCATCGCGCACGACTACATGCAGTGGACGCCGAACGGCTGGACGGCGGACATGGAGCGCATCCGTTCCCTGCGCATCCCGGGCGGCTTCGCCTCCATCCTCATGGAGAAGGTCGACGCCCTCCCGCCGCCCGCGCGCGCGGTGCTGGAGATCGCCACCGTCTTCGGCGAGACGATGGAGCTGGAGCTCCTGACGAAAGTCTCCGAGCTCGATTGGGAGCAGACCTACGCGCAGGTGCGCGAGCTCGTGAAGCTCACGCTCCTCGACGAGTCGAGCGACGGCCTGACCGTCAACTTCCCGCAGATCCACCTCCGCGAGGCGGTGTACAACTCCATGCCGGAGCGGCGGCGCAACGAGATTCACATGCGCGTCGGCGAG
>DASWNW010000120.1:0-48325 GCA_036399015.1 Thermoanaerobaculia bacterium
TGTTGCGTGTTTGAGTTCGTCGCGACTCAGAACACCTTTCTGCCCCAAGCCATCGCGACTTTCAGCTATTCACTGCTTCGACTCAGCTGACCGCCCGCGGCTCGCGTCCGTCTCTTCATTTCTGCCGCGCAGGCTCCTAGACTTCCCCGGTGAAACTCCGCTTTTCCTCCGACGCGAACGCGTATCGCATCACCCTCTCCGACCCGCCGCTGCACATCCTCGACATCGCTCTGCTCGAGGAGCTGCGCGAGACCCTCGGCCGCGTCGCAAACGACCGCCACGCCCTGATCCTCGACGCCACCGGCGAGAAGGCGTTCTCCGCCGGCGCGAGCGTGCAGGATCACCTCGGCGACCGCGTCACGGCGATGCTCTCCGCCTTTCACGACTGCTTCCGTATCCTGGCGCGCCTCGACCTCGTCACCGTCGCCCTCGTCCGCGGCGCCGCCCTCGGCGGCGGGTGCGAGCTGGCGATGGCCTGCGACTTCGTGCTCGCCTCCGACCGCGCCCGCTTCGGCCAGCCGGAAATCAACCTCGGCGTCTTTCCTCCCGTGGCCGCCTACCAGCTCTCGCGCCAGACCGCGCCGCGCAAGGGCCTCGAGCTGCTCCTGACCGGCGACGCCGTCGATGCCGCCACCGCGGAGCGTCTCGGGCTCGTCAACGCCGTCTTTCCGCACGCCGAATTCGACGCGCGCGCCGAGGAGTGGCTGCAGCGCGTCTACCGCCAGAGCGCCTCCTCGGTCCGCTTCGCGAAGAAAGCCTTCCGGCTCGCGCAGGCGGCCGATTTCGAGGACCGCCTCGCCCGCGTCGAGCGGCTCTACCTCGAAGAGCTGATGCAGACCGGCGACGCGACCGAAGGCCTCGAGGCGTTCCTCGAAAAACGGAAACCGGAGTGGCAGGGGCGCTGAACACGCGAAAACCCCTTTTTGTGGCGCAATAGCTACGATTCGTCACACGATGTTGCGGCCCCGCCTCGGGTCTGTTCAAATAACCGGCGTCCTTAATCCAACTGGAGGCCCCATGCAGACCCGCATCCGCTCTCTCTCGGCGGCGCTTTGCGCCGCGATCTTCGCCGCTGCCTGCTCGAGCAGCACCGCCCCGCAACAGGAACTTCCCGACCCGAAGTGGAAAGCCCGGATGAAGGGCGAGCTCTCGACGGGCCGGGAAGAGGATCCGGAGGCGCGCGACCGCTGGTACTGGGAACAGCGCGCCTATCCGACCGGCACGATCCCGGTCGAGGAGCATCGCGCCGCGGAGATGCGCGAGCTGGCCAACCGCCGGATCATGGCCGCTGCGGAGGACGGGTGGCAGAGTCTCGGGCCGGCGCCGCTGCTCGACATCACCTACGGCCTCTCCAGCGCGCAGAACTCGAGCGGACGCGCGCTGACGCTGGCGATCCATCCGCAGAACCCCGACACGCTGTTCCTCGGGACGGCGCAGGGCGGCATCTGGAAGTCGACGGACCGCGGCACGACCTGGCGCTCGATCGCCGAGGAGTCGCTGCCGACGCTCGCCATCAACATCATCCGCTTCAAGCCGAACGACGCGAACGTCCTCTTCGCCGCGACGGGCGAGCCGAACGGCAGCACCAGCATCCACGGCACCGGCCTCCTTCGCTCGACCGACGGCGGCAATAGCTGGCAGATGCTCCCGTCGAAAGGCGACGGCTGGGACTTCGAGTACTCGTCGGTGACCGGCCTGGAGTTCGACGCCCGCGACCCGAACACGATGTACATGACCACCGCCACGATCGTGACCGCCAGCGCGTTCTTCAAGGCGCCGCCGGCGCAGCCGAACACCGGCTTCTTCAAGTCGACCGACGGCGGGCAGAGCTGGACGCGCCTCCGCACCGCGACCCGTTACGTGGTGAACAGCGCCCCCTCGGCGAGCGTCGGCTTCATGGACCTGGAGTACGGCGGCGCCAGCTCCCCCGATCTCCTCTACCTGAGCGAGTTCTTCGGCGGCCTCCTGAAGTCGGAAGACGGCGGCGCGACCTGGAACTACATCACGCCGCGCAAGCCGCAGGGCTACGGCGCATTGCCGGCCCCGGTGGCGAACCTCGACGTCTACGACAGCCAGACGCGGAGGTACGTGCGCGCCGGCCGCTTCCCGAACACCGACTCGATGTTCGAGTACCGCCGCGTCGAGATCGGCATGGCGAAGTCGGATCCGCGCGTGCTGTACGCCGGATTCGAGGTCACGACGAACCAGCTCGACCTCGACAACAACGGCGTCTACGACCCGCAGCGCGACCAGACCATGCCGATGGGGCTGTTGTTCAAGTCGGTAGACGCCGGTGCGACCTGGCAGTGGCTCGGGAGCTTCCTCGACGGCGTCCCCAACTACTGCACGAGCCAGTGCACGTACGACAACGTCATCACCGTCAACCCGAACGACGCGAACGACGTCTGGATCGGCGGCTCGGCGAACTACTCGATGATCCTGCCGGAGCCGCACCAGAACCCGACGCGTCTGATCGAGCTGCCGTGGCGCGGCATGATCTACCGCTCCACCGACGGCGGCGACAACTTCGTCGATACCACGCCGCACTGCACCTCCATCACCCCCGCCCCGGTCGGCAACGACCCGCTGAGCGGCCTGCCGGTCTACACCTGCGCCTCGATGGATCCGACGAGGGTCATCCACCCCGACATCCACGGCATCATCGTGGCGCCCGAGGGGCAGATCTACGTCGTCAACGACGGCGGCATCTATCGCACCTCCACCGTGCGCCCGACCGCGCCGCCGTCCGCACCGTCCGCACCGTCAGGCAAGCGCCGCTCGGCGAGCATGAGGGCGTCCGCGAGCTACACCTGGGAAAACCTGAACGACGGCCTGTCGACGCTGCAGTTCTACCGCATCGCCTCGCATCCCACGAACCCCAACATCCTCCTCGGCGGCATGCAGGACAACTCCGCCGGCTACTGGAACGGCAGCACCTGGGAAGGATGGGGCGCGGGCGACGGCACCATCGCCATCTTCGATCCGAGCGACCCCAACATCGTCTACCTCGGCAGCCAGTTCTCCGTGCATCGCCATGACGGCGGCGGCGTGAAGGACTTCGGCGGCTGGATGTGGGACGTCTTCCCCGGCAGCGCCCTGGTGCCGTCGGAGCAGACGGCCTTCGTGCCGGTGTTCGCGATCGACCCGAGCCAGCCGAACATCACCTACGGCGGCAGCAACAAGGGAATCTACCGTTCGGTCGTCCGGGGAGAGGCCTCGACGCGCCTCCAGCCGGGCACGAACACCGACGGCACGCCGACGTCGATCGCCGTCTCGCCGGTCGACGGCCGCATTGTCTGGGTCGGCACCGGCACCGGCGCGATCTACCGCTACGTCATCGATCCCGCGACCGGCACCGCGACGAGCAAGAGAGCCGATACGGTGAGCCCTCTGGTCCCGAACCGCGCCGTGAGCCGCCTCGTCGCCGGCGTGGACAGCGTGGACACGCTCTACGCGGTCTTCAACGGCTACGACGCGAATACGCCGCAGCAGCCGGGCAAGGTCTTCGTCACTACCGACGCCGGCGCCACCTGGAAGAACATCTCCGGCGGCCTGCCCGACGTGCCGGCGACCGCGCTCGCGGTGCACCCGCACGACAAGAACCGGATGTGGCTCGCCACCGACACGGCCGTCTACACGACCACCGACGGCGGCACGACCTGGACCTCGGAGCGGCGCAACATGCCGGTCGTGGCGGTCCAGGACATCCACTACAACGCGAACACCGGCTACCTCGTCGCCGCCACCCACGGGCGCGGCGTCTGGAGACTGGCGGTGGGGGCGAGCGCGCAGAGCGCGCAGAAGTAACGTGTGAACGACAGAGCGGCGGGCTTCGGCCCGCCGTTCTACGGCTGCTGCTCGAACGCGACCGTGGTGGTGGCGTCGAGCTTCACGTTCATCTTCTTCACCGGCGGCTTGAGCGAGAGGAACGTCGCCACCACGACCACGCCGGAGCTCTTGCCGTCGCAGCCGACCGGCATCGGGCGAACGACCTTCAGCTCGCCGGCCTGCTTCGAGATCGCCTTCCCGCTCTCGTCGACCCACTCCAGCTTCGGGGCGGAGCCGTCCTTGATCTTCTTCGACAGCTCCTGCGCTTCCTGGAAGGTGAGCTTCCCGGTGAGGAGCGTCACGACCTGCTGCGGGCCTTTCGAGGTGGCGACGAAGCGGTTCATGCAGGCGGCGGCCGACGCGACGTCAGCGGCGAGCAGGGAGGCGAGGAGGACGGGGGCGGCGAGGCGCATGTTGAGCTGTAGACAGAGGCCAATCGTGGGGAATTCCGAGCCGGATCGCCTCCCACGGGTCGGCGCGGACGCTCCCCTCCCGCACGATGACGGCGCGCGTCGTCGTAGCTCCGAGGAGGGCCGTCCAGATCAGCAGCGGCACCACCGCCTCCCGCAGCTCGACGCGCGTCAGGTGCTCGAACTTCGAGGAGCCGGGCAGGCAGGCGGCGAGAACTGCCGCGCCGGCCAGCAGCGCACCGTAGAAAGGGGCGCGGACCGCGACCACGGCGCACGCCGGCAGGATGGCGGCGAGCATGAACCAGCGCGGCCGCTCGTAGACGTTGCCGAGGAGGACCGCCAGGCGCCGCAGCGCCGCCAAGGCCACCAGGAGGCCGGCGACGATGGAGAGGCTGCCGAGGATGGCGGCGGGCGGGAGATCCATCCGCACCTCGTGCGCCGCCAGCCGGGCGACGCCGAAGGTGGCCACGACGCTGCCGAAGACGTAGCCGAACATGCGGGCGGAGAGGGCGGGTCCGCCCGGCCACAGCTTCGCGATCAGGTACGCCAGCGCGACGCCTCCGGCGGCGAACCAGCCGGCGACGTGGAGATGGATGCGGTCGGCCTCCTCGTCGCGGCGGACGAGCTCCGCGTCGGCGGAATCGGGCTCCAGCCGCTCGCGCGTGCTGTCCCACGGCGCGGCGTAGACGATCCAGGCGCGCAGCCCCGCGTCGCGGAGGATCAGCAGCTCGATCGTCGAGACGGCGAGGCTGACGACCCAGGCGGCGATGAGCACCTGGCAGGTGCCGGCGAGGGCCAGCCGCCAGAGCGCCGGCCGCGGACGGAATTCGTACACGGGAGGAGTCTGCGCGCAACTCTCCGCCGCGCGCAACGTACATCCCAGTGCAGCCCGGAGTGTGCGCGCAACGAGCCCGCACGCCGTGTGTCATCATGACCTCGATGGACGTTGCACCCGAGACCCGACGGCGGCGTTTCTCGCCGGCGCTCCTCCTTTGGCTCGGAAGCATCGTCACGATCTTCGTCACCGCCTGGGTCGAGAACCTCCTCGACCGCTTCGACGCCTACATCCCCGGACTCGGCCTGGTCGAGTTCTCCGCCTGGCTGCTCTTCATCGCGCTGACGCTCTACGGCTTCGCCGTCGTCACGCGGTGGGTGCTGCAGAAGCTGTTCTGGACGGTCGGGCGCCGCCTCTTCCTCAGCTACGTGATGATCGGCGTCCTGCCGTTCTTCCTCTTCGCGGTCCTGCTGGCGGCGATCCTCTACGTCATCGCCGCGGTGGCGAGCCAGGCCAGCTTCCGCTCGGAGCGGCAGTCGAGCCTCTCCTATCTCGAGCAGCTCAACTCCGAGTACGCCTCGCAGGGGACGCGGCCGCGGCTGGACGGCCTCGAGCTGTACGACACCGCGGAGGCCACCGGCGAGCAGTTGCCGGAGTGGCTGCGCGACACCAGCTACAGCGGCTTCGCGCTGCGCGACCAGCAGCCGCTGCTCGTCTCCGCCCGCCGCTATCCGGGCGGCCGCACGGTGGTGCTGGCGCTGCCGATGGACGAGCGGTGGGCGCGCCGCATCGAGGAGCACGGTGGCATGGTGGTGGCCACGAAGATCGCGGAGAAGGAGCGGGAGGGGTTCGCGCTCCGCAACGAGGACGCCGACTTCGGCGACTTCAGCAAGCGCGGCATCGGCTGGAACCGGATCTACTTCTTCGACATCACCGAGCAGGGCGGCCTGATGCTGTGGGAGAACGGCCAGTCCGACCCCCGCAAGCGGCTCTTCACCGCGATCTCCAATCCGGTCCCGAACCTCATCCAGTTCTACTTCGGCGGCGCCACGAACTCGCAGATCATGCGCGCCATCTTCTGGACGCTGGTCGGCCTGACCCTGGCGCTGATGACGGCCTACTTCGTCGCCACCGCCTTCGCCGCGGTGCTGATCTTCTCGATCTCGCGCGCGGTGAACCGGATCGAGAAGGGGACGCGCGCCGTCGAGCGGGGCGACTTCTCCTACCGCATCCGCATGAAGCCGCACAACCAGCTCGGGTCGATGGCGCAGTCGTTCGACCGGATGACGGAGTCGATCGTCTCGCTGCTGGCGTCGGTGACGGAGAAGGAGCGGCTGCAGAGCGAGATCGCCATCGCCGCCTCGATCCAGCGCAACCTCCTGCCGAAGGAGGGGCCGAAGTTCCGCGGCGTGTCGTTCTCCGCCCACTTCGAGCCGACCGCCTCCATCGGCGGCGACTACTACGACGTCTTCAACATCGACAAATCGCGCCTCGCCGTCGCCATCGGCGACGTCTCGGGGCATGGCCTCTCGACCGGCCTGGTCATGGCGATGGTGAAGGCGGCCATCACCACGCTGGTGGAGGAAGGGGCGGACGAGACGTCGCTCTTCCAGCGGCTGAACGAGCTCGTGTTCCGCTCCACGGAACGGCGCGCCTTCATGACGCTCGCCTTCACGATCTTCGACCTCGAGCGGGGGACGGTGCGCCACACGAACGCCGGCCATCTCTATCCCTACCTGCTGCGCCGCGGCGAGCAGGCGACGATGTCGCTCGAGTCGCCGTCGCTGCCCCTCGGCGTGCGCGAGCACCTCATGACGCAGACGGTGGAGGCGGAGCTGAAGGAGGGGGACGCGGTCGTCTACCTCTCCGACGGCATCGTGGAGGCGCAGGACGAGAACGGCGACCCGCTCGGCTTCGAGCAGCTCGAGACGCTGCTCGCCACGCACATCGACGGAGCGCCGTCGATCATCCGGGACGCGATCCTCGACGCGGTCGCGCGCCACTCCGGCAGCAGGCCCGCCGACGACGACCGGACGGTGATGGTGATCCGCTTCGACAACCTGTTCAAGCCGGTGGACGTGCGGCCGACGCCCGTTGGCGCGCTCAGCGAGTGAGGCCGCGGGTCCTGTGGAGCGGCGCCCGCTCCGGGCGCCGACGTTTGCGGCGATGCCCGGCGGCCGAAGCGGCCGCCGCTCCACAAGCTAGCGGTTGATCTTCGTGCTCTCTGGAGCGACGGGCTCTTAGCCCGTCGTCGTCACCTGTGCCGGGCTGAGAGCCCGGCACTCCAGGGAGGACGAGCTAGCGGTTGATGCCGATCATGACGCTGCGGCCGGGGGCGAACGCCGCCACCTCGTCGGGCGATCCGGCGTGCTGCGCGTTCATCGCATTGCGCAGCACCACCCGAATCTCGAACCGCGGGCGGATGCGCCAGCCCGTGCCGAGGTCGACCTCGACGTAGCCGGGACGCTCCACTTCGATCGGACCAGGACGGTCGTCGCGGCCGTAGCCGGAGACGGTGACGAACGCGGAGGCCCGCTCCGCCGCCCAGCGCAGCGACGTGTGCAGCGAGGGGCCGCCGATGTCGTCGAGCGCGTCTCCCGTGTCCACGTCCTCGCCGCGCGCGACGGCCGCGCCGAGGGTCCACTCCACGTGCTGCAGCAGCCGCGTCGCCGTCTCGAGCTCGAGGCCGCGGATCTCCGCCTCGCCGCGGTTGCGGAAGAAGAAGTTGTCCCCCTGGCGGTAGCGCTCCACGAGGTTGCGGATGCGGTAGTCGTACGCGTAGAGCGCCACGCGCGTCCGCTCGCCGTTCCAGCGCACGCCGGCGTCGAACTGCAGGCTGCGCTCCGGCTCGAGCTCGGGATTGCCGGTGACGAAGCCGCGGCCGCTGACGCCGCGGAAGTAGCGGTCGGAGAGCGTCGGCTCGCGATAGCCGCTCGCCACCTGCAGCGTCGCGGACACGTTGCGGAACGGCCCCGCGGTGAGCGCGCCGTAGCCGGACAGCGCCACGTCGTTCGTGGAGCGGTCGCCGAAGTAGCCGGCCTGGTTGCGGGTGGCGACGTGGTCGACCCGGCCGCCGGCGGCGAATTGCAGGGAGCTGGCGACCCCGCCGTTCCAGGAGGCGAAGAGGCCGGTGTTGTGCCGGTCGGCATCTTCGACGGAGCCGGAGGCGCGCAGGTCGAAGCGGCTGACGAAATCGACGCCGGTCACGACGCGGGAGCGCGTCCCGGAACGCTCGTGCGAGAGCCGGAACGAGGCGTCGCGCGCCTTCACCGCCGCGCTCTCGGTGCCGGTGGCGCGGACGCGGTTGGTGGTGATCGAGTAGCCGCCCAGCGAGGCGCGCATGGCCAGGCCGTTCTGGAGGTCGAGCGCCAGCGTCGCCAGCGTCGCCCGTTCGTCCGGGTAGGTCGTGAGGACGGTGTCGCTGGTCGGCGCCCCGACGTCGCGGGCGACGCTCGACATGACGCCGGCGCGCAGGCGGCCCCAGTCGCGGTCGCGCACGTAGCGCAGCAGGATGCCGCGGTCGCGGTACTGGGAGTTCCCGATGGCGTCGCCGTTCGCGTCGCGGGCATCGCCGGCGGTGCGTCCGTGCAGCGACGCGAGCACCGCGCCTCCCAGCGCGTCGGTCGACACCTCGGCGGAGACGCTCTGCGCCCTCGAGCCGCCGAACGACATCCAGGCGTCGTACCGGTACTCGGGGCTGCCGGGGACCGGATCGCGCGGGCGCAGGTGGACGACGCCGCCGATGGCGTCGGAGCCGTAGGCGACGGAGCCGGGACCGCGCGAAATCTCGATCGAGCCGAGACTGAGAGGATCGATGAACGTGGCCGAGGGGCCGGCGCGGCGCTCGGCCACGACGCGGGCGTCGTCGATGAGGAGCAGCGTGCGGCCGCCCGCCAGTCCGCGCACGACCGGCACGGCCGCGGGACCTTCGCCGCGCACCGTGACGCCGGGAGTGGTGGCGATCGCCTCCACGACGTGCGCCGGCTTGCGCTGCTCGATCTCCTCGACGCCGACGACGACCGGTGCGGCGGCCGGCGTGCCTTCGATGTTCGGGGTGGCGCCGGTCGTGACCGTGATCGTCTCGCGGTACGCCGGCTCGAGCCGCACCTCGGCCGCCAGGGTCTCGATGTAGATCGGAGGAAAGATCTCGCCGCGGCTGCCGATGACCACCAGCGTGGCCGGAAGCCGCGGATCGGGCGTCAGGGAGAAACGGCCGTCGGCATCCGTGCGGGCGGTCCCGCTCTGGTCGACGATCGAGACCTGCGCGCCCGTGATCGGCTTGCCGGCGGGATCGACGAGACGCGACTCGAACGCATGCAGGGCCGTGGGGAACAGCGCGCAGAGGAAGAGCAGCGCGCGGAACTTCATCTGCGTCAGCGGAGGCCGGCGGCCGTGACGACGACCGGCTCGTTCGTCCGCGGGATGACTTCGTTCTCGATCGCCTTGCGGATGTGCTTCGCGATGCGATTGATGTAGTTCACCGTCTCGCGGAACGGCGGGACGCCGTCGTACTTCATGACGTTGCCCTCACCGGCGTTGTAGGCGGCGACGGCGAGGTCGGCGTTCCCCTGGAACTTGTTGAGGAGCCAGCGGAGGTAGCGGGTGCCGCCGTGGATGTTCTCCCGCGGGTCGAAGGAGTTCGTGACGCCGAAGCGCTTGGCCGTGGCCGGCATGAGCTGCATCAGGCCGCGGGCGCCCTTGTGGGAGACGATCTTCGGGTTGTAGTCGGACTCGGCCTTGATGACGGCAGAGACGAGCGCCGCGTCGACGTCGAACTTCTGCGCCGCCTCGATGATGATCTCGTTGTAGCCGGAGTTGAAGAGCGGACGGCTGTGGTCGGTGTAGTGCCACGAGCGCTGCGGGAAGACGCCGCCGTCCTCCACGATCTTCTTCACCTCGGCGACGACCTCAGCGGTGACGATCTCGTCGTCCACGATCCGCTCGATGCGCGCCAGCGGCAGGGACATCTTCCCGCCGCCATTCATGTGCAGGTGAATCGTGTCCTGCTCGACCGCGTACGTCTCGATCTTCATCGTCCGGCCGTCGGCAAAGAGCGCAATGCTCGCGCTCGCCGAGCCGGCGGACAGGAGGACAGCGATCGTGAGGAGTGCGAGTTTCATTACGGGAGTGTGGTGTTCAACGGTATCGGTGGGGTGATTATGCCCTCAGAAAGGGGTGTCGGGTGTCGGGTGTCGGGTGTCTGTGGTGTTACGGTTTCCGGCGCGGTTTCCGCCAGCCGGTACGGCCCGGACCCCCGACCCGCCGCCGCCACTAAACCGCCGTCAGGTGTTTGCGACTCGCGGCACGTTAGCCGCCAGACGATCCACCCCAGACACCCGACACCTGATACCTGACACCCGCGCCGCCGGGCGCGCATCAGGCACGCGGATGAAACGTCTCATACATCTTCTGGAGCCGGGCCCGCGAGACGTGGGTGTAGATCTGGGTCGTGGAGATGTCGGCGTGGCCGAGCATCATCTGCACGGAGCGGAGGTCGGCGCCGTTTTCCAGGAGGTGAGTGGCGAAGGCGTGGCGGAGGACGTGGGGGGAGATGTGCGATTTCACCCCCGCCTCCCGCGCGTAGCGGACGATCTTCATCCAGAACGACTGCCGGGTCATGGGACGGCCGAGGCGGGAGAGGAAGAGGTGGGGATCGGCGTACTTGTCGAGCTCGCGGCGGCCGCTCTCGACGTACTGCAGGATCGTCGTCTTCGCGGTGTCACCGAACGGGACGATGCGTTCTTTCGAGCCCTTGCCGATGGTGCGCAGGAAGCCGGCGTCCATCACCATCTCGTCGAGCCGCACCTTGATCAGCTCACTGACGCGGAGGCCGGTGGCGTAGAGCAGCTCCAGCATCGCCGCGTCGCGCTGGCCGTCGGGGGTGGAGCGGTCGGGAGCGGCGAGCAGCGCTTCCACCTCCTCCGGCTGGAGAGACTTGGGGAGCGTCGACCAGAGCTTCGGGTTCTCGAGGTTCTCGGTCGGGTCCTTCTTGAGGTGCCGCTCCGCGACGAGGAAGCGGAAAAGGCCGCGGATCGCCGCCAGCGCCCGCGCCACCGAGCGGGCGGAGATGCCGGCCCCGCGGATGGCCTGGAAGTACTTGACGATGTGGATGCGCTCGACCTGCTCGAGGTCGACCGCCTGGTCTTTCAGGTAGTGGCCGAAGTGGCGGAGGTCGGTCGCGTAGGCGGAGAGGGAGTTGCGGGCGAGCCCTTTCTCGACCGCCAGGTAGTCGAGGAAGATGGGCAGGTAGGTGACGAAGTAGGGACCGGTGTCCTTCTTCTCCGGATCAATTGCCCGCGGCTTGCGCATGTTCGTGAGCGACCACGTCTGCCATGTAGGAGCTGCGCACGAACGGTCCGGAGAAGACGGCGCGGAAGCCGAGCGCCTCGCCGGCGGCGCGGTATTCGTCAAAGACTGACGGATGCACGTACTCGATGACCGCGAGCTTCTCGCGCTTCGGCTGGAGGTACTGGCCGATCGTGACGATCTCGACGCTCGACTCGCGCAGGCGCTGCAGCACCTGGAGCACTTCGTCGCGGCGCTCGCCGAGTCCGAGCATCAGGCCCGACTTCGTGGTGACGGAGGGGTCGACCTGCTTCGCGTGCTTCAGGACGTCGAGCGAGCGCTCGAAGCGGGAGCCGGGGCGAACGTGGCGGTAGAGGCGCGGCACGGTCTCGACGTTGTGGTTGTAGTAGTCGGGACGCGCCTCGACGACGGTGCGGACCGCGTCGAGGTTGCCGCGGAAGTCGGGCGTGAGCACCTCGACCGCAGCGTTCGGCAGCACCTCGCGCAACTCGTGGATGGTTTCGGCGAACTGGCGCGCGCCGCCGTCGGGAACGTCGTCGCGGGTGACCGAGGTGACGACCACGTGCCTGAGGTTCATTCGCTTCGCCGTCTCCGCGACGGCGCGCGGCTCGGCGGGCGACGGGGGGGCGTACGGCAGGCCGGTGGTGACGTTGCAGAAGCCGCAGGCGCGGGTGCAGACGTCGCCGAGGATCATGAACGTGGCGGTGCCGCGCGAGAAGCACTCGCTGCGGTTCGGGCAGGCCAGCGACTCGCAGACGGAGTGGAGCTCGCGCTCGCGCAGCATCGTCTTGATCTCGCGGAGCGAGGCCAGGTTCAGTTTCTTCTCACGGATCCACTCGGGCAGGCGCTGGGTCATAGAGGCATTCGCATTCTACAAACAAACAAAAAGTGCCGCGCTCCTGCGAGCGCGGCACTGGGGGAAAGATCCAGGTCGGGGTACTAGTGGCCGCCGGTGGCGGCGAGGGTGAGGCTCTTCTCCAGGCACTTGTGGATGAGCTTCTCGGCTTCCGGCTCCGGGATGTTCTTGACGATGGCGACCTCGGAGACGAGCAGGTACTTCGCGCGGTCGTACATCTTCTTCTCGCGGAAGGAGAGGCTCTTACGCTTCTGCACTTCGTTGAGGTTCTTCAGAACTTCGGCGACGTCCTCGAGCTTGCCGGTTTTCATCTTCTCGAGGTTCTCGCGGTAACGGCCTTTCCAGTCCGTGTGGCTCTTGACCAGCTTCTCCTCGAGCAGGCTGAGAAGACCTTTGATCTCCTTCTGCTGGTAGAGACGGCGAAGACCTACACGGTCCGTGTTCGTGATCGGCACCACCAGCCGCGAATTGTTCGCGAGAAGGCGAAGGTGGTAGTAGCTGTCTCCCTGCGGCATGATCGGCGACTCGCCGATATGCTCCACCACGGTCACTCCGTGGTTCGGGTAAACGAGCTTGTCCCCGACCTTGAAACTAAGTTTGACTGACGACAAAGTGAGGCTCCTTTCGGAAAGCGCTAAGGGCTACAACATGAGGGATCGGCATTCTACGTCAGCGATGCATGGTCGTCAAACCATCAAAAGTGCAACGCCGTTGCGACACACGCGTATCGCAGCGGAGGCGCGGCCTGCAATTTCCGCGCGCAGAATGCCAACGGTTGCGAGCGGCAGTACCGCTACTGCCGCATCCGCCGGATGAGCTGATGCAGCCGGTCGAGCCCTTCGCGGCGCTCCGTCTCGCTGCCGGTGAGCAGGTCCTCGATCATCTGCAGTTCCGTCTGCAATTCGAGCCGCGACGCGCCGTCGTCGCCTTGCGGAGCGGCGGCCCTCACGGCGGCGATTTCCGCCGGCGGGCTGAAGCCTTCCGCTCCCGCCAGCGCCTCGCGCATCCGCTGCGCATTCGAGCGCACCGCCGGCACCTCGCCGTTCTCGAGAGCGCGCAATAACGCTTTCGCGCTCGTGACCGCCTCGGCGTACGGGCTCGTCGCGAGATCGACGATGCGCGCCTGCACCAGCGCCACGTCGAGATTGCCGTAGCCGCCTTCCTTGTCTGCGGTGGCGATCACTTTCGCCGTCACCTGCCGCGCGATCGCGGGGAGGTCGATCGGGCGAGCCTCCCCCGGCTGCAGCCACGACTTCACCTCGAACGACTGCTGCCGGTTCTGCGTCGTGCCCTGCGCGATGTAGTCGACGTCGACGCGCTCGATCCAGACGGCGCGGTTGCGCCGCACCAGCAGGCGGCGCGACGGGATGTCGACGAGGACGCGGTAGACGTTCGCGCCGCGCAGCTCGATCGTCTCCATCTTGTCGCCGCGCGGCTGGACGGAGAACGACTTTGTGATGCGGCCCGACTCGAAGCGCTCGTACGTAGCGTATTCGTAGGAGCCGTCGGTGCGACGGCCGCGCAGCAGCTCGAGGTCCTCCTCGACGATGCGCCGCAGCAGGTCGCGCGGGAGGTCGCGTTTGCTCGCCTCCGCGACGCGGTCGACGACCGCGGCGTCGAGCGCGACGCGGTCCGCGGTGTCCTGCGCGAATGCGCCCCCTGCAGCGAGGACGATCGCCAGCAATCGCTTCTTCACTCTTTCACCCCCAGCTCGCCGAGCGCGCTCGTGCCGGCGAGGCCGGTGAGCGGGAGGTCGAGCAGCTCGCAGATGGTCGCACCGAGGTCGCCGAAGGTCGAGCGGGTTCCGAGGGGGCGCGCGCCGCGGATGCGCGGCCCCGCCACCACCAGCGGCACGTACTCGCGCGTATGGTCGGTGGAGACGTCGGTCGGATCGCAGCCGTGGTCGGCGGTGATGAACACGAGGTCGTGCTCGCGCAACGACTCGAGCAGCGCGGCGAGCTCGCCGTCGAACGTCTCCAGCGCCTTCGCGTAGCCGACCGGATCGTTGCGATGGCCGTACTTGGAGTCGAAGTCGACGAGGTTCGTGAAGATGAAGTCGGCGTCGGACTGCCGCACGAGGTTTATCGTCTTGCGCATGCCGTCGGAGTTCGACTCGGTGCGGATCTCGGTGCCGATGCCGACGCGGTCGAAGATGTCGGCGATCTTGCCGAGGCCGATCACCTCGCGTCCCGCCTTGTGCGCCCGCTCGAGGACGGTCTCGCCGGTGGGCCGCACGGAAAAGTCCTTGCGGTTCGCGGTGCGTTTGAACTGGCCCGTTCCCGGTCCGACGAACGGCCGGGCGATGATCCGCCCGACATTGTGTTCTCCCCGCATCAGCTCCCGCGCCTCGGCGCAGATGCGCCACAGCTCCTCGACCGGAATCACCTCTTCGTGCGCCGCGACCTGGAAGACGGAGTCGCCCGAGGTGTAGACGATCGGCGCGCCGGTGCGCATGTGCTCCTCGCCCAGCTCGTCGAGGATGACGGTGCCGGAGGCCGGCTTGTTGCCGAGCGTCCTGCGCCCGATGCGCCGCTCGTACTCCGCCATCACCTCCGGCGGGAAGCCGTTCGGGTAGGTGCGGAACGGGTCCGTCACCACGAGCCCCATCATTTCCCAATGCCCGGTGGTCGTGTCCTTCCCCGCGCTCAGCTCCGCCATGCGCCCGTACGCCGCGGCAGGCATCTCCGTCGTCGCCGGCTCCGGCAACGTATGCAGAAGCCCGAGCCGCGTGAGCGTCGGAAGGCTCGGATGCTGCGAGTCGATGACGTGACCGAGAGTGTTCGACCCCTCGTCCCCAAAGTCACCGGCATCCGGCAGCTCGCCGACACCAAGGGAGTCGCAGACGATGACGATCGCGCGGGATTTCATGACGCGGAACGATGAAGGATGAACGATGAACAGTCAACGACGCCTTCGCGCTTTGATCGTCTTCACCGAAGCGACGAGAATCGCGATCAATTCGTCGGCTTCTTCGTGCAGCGGATCTGCTGCGGAACGCGTCGCAAAGGCCTTGGTCCGCTCGCCAGCGACCTGTTTCTCGTTCATCGTTCGATGACGAACGCGCGGTTCTTGCTCATTGACCTGCTTTCTTGCGGGTGCTCTTCGGCGCCGCCACACGCTTTCCGCTGACACGCCGGTCCGCGGTCTGTTGCGCGGCATTGGCGATCGTTCGGAGCGCGGCATTCACGGATTCGTTGTCGGGAAAGACTTCGGCGAGATCCGGCTCCAGAACCCGAATCACCTTCGGGCCGTGGTAGGCGACGAAGTGGGGATTGGGCCGGGCCCTGCTGAAGTCGAACTCCCGATCGAGCGGATCGTCGTCAACGGGTGCTTTCTTTTTCATAGCTTCGTCTTTCGCGGAGTGTCGCGTGCCGCGCGCTGATGAGCCGCATCGTCATCTCCGTACGTTCGACGTACACAACGAACAGGATGCGTTGGCGCTCCGATCTTCCGATGATGATAAAGCGGTCCTCTTCCCAGGAGTGCGGACCGTCGTACTGGTGGAGCGCAAACACGTCGCCGAAGACGGTCCGCGCCTCTTCGAACGAGACACCATGTTTGCGCTCGTTCTCCCGCGCTTTTTCCGGGTCCCACTCGAACTTCAGTTCCATCACGTCAGGTGTTCGTCAGCGCGGAAGGCTCGGATGCTGCGAGTCGATGACATGGCCGAGAGTGTTCGACCCCTCGTCCCCAAAGTCACCGGCATCGGGCAGCTCGCCGACACCAAGGGAGTCGCAGACGATGACGATCGCGCGGGATTTCATGACGCGATTTGAACACGGAACGAGGGAGGACGAACACGGAACGAGGAACACGGAACACGGAACGCGTTCATCGCTTGCGACGTCCCTTCACTGTTTTCAATGAGGCGACGATGATCGCCAACAGCTCGTCGATCTCGTCCATCAACGGAGCAAGCCTGCCGGCGGGGACGATCTCCGCTTCGATGAGCAGTTCGAGCCAGTACAATGTCTCGTCGAGCTCCTGCAGCGCGACTTCCATCTTGCTGATCCACTCGGCATCGGACCGGCTGCGGAACGCCTCGCGGCAATGTGCACCGACCGAGGTGCCGGACCTGAGGAACTGCCGACCGACCACGCGAGAAACGTCGTTCCGTGGCATCGTCCCGTACAGCCGGATGATGCGCACTGCAAACTGCTTCGTCCGAACGACCAGCGTCTCCACGTTCCGTGTTCCGTGTTCAACGTTCTACGTTCACGTCAGGTGTTCATGAATCAACGGCCTCTCCGCCGGCTTCTCGTCGCCGAACGTCACGAAGGACAGGAAGCGGGGGGCGAGGTCGTCGGTCGCGGGGCGGGTGCCGAGCTGGATGCGGGCGATGACGTCTCCGGCTTTCACTTCGTCGCCTGTCTTCCGATCGAACATGACGCCGGCGGCGTAGTCGATGACGTCGTCGGCTTTCTTGCGGCCGGCGCCGAGGTCGACGGTGAACATGCCGGCCTGGTAGGTGTCGATGTGGGTGATGTAGCCGGATCTCGGGGCTTTCACCTCGATGGTGGACGCCGGCTGCGGGAGGAGGGCGTAGTTGTCGACGATCTCCGGGTTGCCGTTCTGGGCGGCGATCCATTTGCGGCACTGCTCCAGCGCGCGGCCGGAGGTGAGCGCGTCGGCGAGGGCGGCGTTGGCGGAGGCCTCGTCGAAGCGGCCGGACATGACCATCAGGCGCTCGGCCTGGGCGCGCGTCACTTCCATGACGTCGGCGGGGCCGGTGCCTTTCAGGCAGTCGATGGTCTCGATGATCTCGTTGGCGTTGCCGGCCGCGACGCCGAGCGGGCGGTCCATGTCGGTGATGAGCGCCTCGACGCGCGTCCCCGAGCCGGCCGCGGCGGCGATGAGGCTCTGCGCGAGCGCCTTCGAGTCCTGGTAGAGGCGCATGAACGCGCCGCTGCCGGTCTTGACGTCGAGGATCAGGCCTGACGCGCCCATGGCCAGCTTCTTCGACATGATCGAGGCGGTGATGAGCGGCAGCGACTCGACGGTGCCGGTGACGTCGCGCAGAGCGTAGATCTTCTTGTCCGCCGGCGCGATGCCCTCCGTGGAGGTGGAGATGACGCAGCCCGCCTCCGCGACGGCGCGGTCGAACTCCTCGCGCGAGCAGCGGGCGTTGAAGCCGGGGATGGCCTCGAGCTTGTCGAGCGTGCCGCCGGTGTGGCCGAGGCCGCGGCCGGAGAGCATGCCGATCTTCACGCCGCAGGCGGCAACCCAGGGCGAGAGCACGAGCGAGACCTTGTCGCCGACGCCGCCGGTGGAGTGCTTGTCGGCGATGAAGTCGTATTCGTTACGGAGGTGCCACTGTTCGCCGGAGCGCAGCATGGCCTGCGTCAGCGTGGCCATCTCCTCGGCGATCATGCCGTTGATGGCGATCGCCATCAGCAGGGCCGACATCTGGTACTCCGGGATCGAACCACGCGTGAAGCCGTCGACGAAGAACTCGATCTCGCGCGGCTCGAGCGGCGCGCCGCGGCGCTTCTTGTTGAGGAGCTCGTAAACGCTGTATTCGGCCATAGGCGAAGTAGCATACGCGACCGATGCGCGCAGTGATCCTCCTCTCCGGCGGCCTCGACTCCGCGACCGTCCTGGCGATGGCGAAGGAGCAGGGACGCGAGTGCCACGCCCTCTCCATCGTCTACGGCCAGCGCCACTCGGTCGAGCTGGAGGCGGCGCAGCGCGTGGCGGCGGCGGCCGGAGTGGCCGAGCACGTGGTGCACTCGCTCGACCTGCGCGTTTTCGGTGCGAGCGCGCTCACCGGCGACATCGACGTCCCGAAGGACGCCGTCGGCGCGCCCGGAATCCCGGTGACCTACGTCCCCGCACGCAACACGATCTTCCTGGCCCTGGCCCTCGGTTACGCGGAGGCGCGCGACGCGCAGGAGATCTGGATCGGCGTGAACGCCGTCGACTACAGCGGCTACCCCGACTGCCGCGCCGGCTTCATCGCCGCCTTCCAGGAGGTGATCCGCCAGGGCACCCGCAGCGGCGTGGAGCGGAACGAGCCCCGCCTCGTCGCGCCGCTGCTGCACATGACCAAGGGGGAGATCGTGCGCCGCGGCGTCGGGCTGGGCGTCGACTACTCCCTCACCCACTCCTGCTACGACCCGGCGCCGGACGGGCGCGCCTGCGGCCACTGCGACTCCTGCCTCCTGCGGCGGAAAGGATTCGAGGAGGCGGGCGTTGCCGACCCGACCCTCTACACGAGCAATGCTGCGGATTACTGAGATCTTCTTCTCGATTCAGGGGGAGTCGTCGCACGCCGGGAGGCCGTGCGTCTTCGTCCGCCTGACCGGCTGCAATCTCCGCTGCAGCTGGTGCGACTCGGAGTACACGTTCGCCGGCGGCGAGCGGATGCCGCTCGACGACGTGATCGCGCGCGTGAAGAGCTACGGCTGCAACCTGGTCGAGATCACCGGCGGCGAGCCGCTGGCGCAGAAGGAGGCGTTCGAGCTCATTCAGCGCCTCTGCGACGAGCAGTTCGAGGTGCTGATCGAGACCTCCGGGTCGATCGACATCACGCCGGTCGACCGCCGCGCGAAGATCATCCTGGACGTGAAATGTCCCGGCTCCGGCGAGGTGGAAAAGAACCGTTGGGAGAATCTCGACGAGCTGCGGCCGCACGACGAGGTGAAGTTCGTGATCGCCGACCGCGGCGACTACGAGTGGGCGAAGCGGGTGATCGAGGAGCGGCAGCTCGAAGGGCGAACGGTGCTCCTCTCGCCGGTGTGGGGGAGAATGGACATGAAGGCGCTGGCGGAGTGGATGCTGGCCGACCGCGTTCCGGCGCGCTTTCAGACGCAGTTGCACAAACACATCTGGGGGGCGGACGTTCACGGGGTATGACGACGAGACTCGATCACATCGGCATTGCGGTTCGTTCGCTGGAGACAGCGCGCATTTACGAGGTACTGGGACTGGCCGTGCAGCACACGGAAGTGGTCGAGACGCAGAAAGTGAAGACCGCCTTTCTCTCCGTGGGCGACTCTAACCTGGAGTTGCTCGAGCCGACCTCGCCCGACTCCCCCATCGCGAAGTTCATCGAGAAGCGGGGCGAGGGGATCCACCACATCTGCCTCCGCGTCGACAACATCGAAGAGCACCTCGAGCGGCTGAAAGCCGAGGGGTACCGGCTGGTGAACGAGGCGCCGGTGCCGGGGGCGCATGGGTGCCGGGTGGCGTTTCTTCATCCCAGCGCTGGGAATGGGGTGTTGATTGAGCTATCAGAAAAAACGTAGAACACGGAACACGGAACACGGAACGAAAGCTCCCCGGTCCAATCGACGTTCCGTGTTCTGCGTTCCGTGTTCTACGTTGGATAACACATGATCGAAGGCTTCGAGCCCAACGCGCTCGTTCTCGTGAACCTGGTGAACCCGAAGGAGAAGTTCTTCGGGGTGCTGCGGGCGTTGTCGCCGGCGGGGGTGACGCTGCGGGCGATGAACCTCGACTCGTTCGATGACTGGATTCACCAGATCGCGCGGGCCGAGGAGGCCGACATCGAGATGGTGACGATGTTCGTGCCGCTGTTCCGGGTCGAGCGGATCTTCCTCGACGAGCCGGCGGGGGCGGTGAAGTCGTATTCGCAGCGGTTCGAGCAGGTGGTCGGGCAGTCCGTAAACGACTACCTGGGCCTCTCCGTATAAGATCCGCGCCGAGATCGAATTCCGGAGGAATCACCCTTTGTACAGAAACACACGCATTCTGCTGGCCGCGCTGCTGCTGCTCACCGCGACGTTCGTCGCATGCAGAGGTGAGGAGGAGCTCGCCGAGCCGGAGGCGTTCAGCTTCGTCGTTTACCCCGGCTCCCGCTACCTCGGGCAGATCACGGAGACCGTGAAGGCGGCCCACCGCGTCATCGACCCGGCCAAGGAGCCGCCGCCGACCGCGATCTACGACACCGAGGCGCCGCTGGAGCAGGTCGCCGACTACTACATCAAGCAGTACGGCTACAAGGAGATCGCCCAGAGCGACGCCGGCAAGCCGCCGGCCTACTGGCGGAGCGGCGACATCGGGCCGGACGTGAAGTCGATCGAGTCGATCATCCGCCAGATGAACCTGCCGACCGACATCAGCAAGGCGCAGGGCGCGTATCGCGCCGTCGAGATCCAGGCGCGGCCGAACCGCCCCCGCGTGACTCTGCAGCGTCCGTACTTCGACGTGCTGACCTCGCAGGTCGTCGACCGGACCTACATCCTGATGTCGCGCTGACGCCGTGCGTACCATCCTCATCGCCGGCCTCGGCCTGATCGGCGGCTCCGCCGGGATGGCTCTGCGGCGGCGAGGGTGGTCCGTGCGATTCCTCGACCCGAACGTCTCCCTCGACGACGCGCGCGCCGCCGGCGCCGCCGACGAGCGGGTGGAGACGATCGGCGACGGAGAGGAGTTGGTGCTGCTCGCCACGCCCGTCGACGTGGCGGTGGAGCAGTTGCGGACCATCCGCTCGCTCACCACCTCCGCCTGCAGCGTGATGCGGCCGCTGCGCGCGGTCGGACGCGACAACTTCATCGCCGGACATCCGATGGCCGGCTCGCACCTGCAGGGTCTGCGGGCCGCGAGTGCGACGCTCTTCGAAGGCAACCCCTGGTTCGTCGACGCCGACGACGACCGCGTCGATGCGATGGTGCGCGACTGCGGCGCGGTGCGCGAGCGCGTCGCCTCGGCGGAAGAGCACGACGCCGGTGTCGCGCTGACGAGCCACCTGCCGCAGGTGCTGTCGACGGCGCTCGCCGCCTATCTGCACGACCGCCCGGAGGCGCTCCGCTTCGCGGGAAGCGGCCTGCGTACGTTTCTGCGGCTCGCGTCGAGCAGCGCCGAGGTGTGGCAGCCGCTGATCGAATCCAACAGGGACCACCTCGAGCCGCACGCGGAGGCGCTCGCGGGCGTGGTGCGGCAGATCCTGCGGGGAGACTCCGCCGAGCTGTTCGCGCGCGCCCAGCGCTGGACGCGGAAGTGAACCTCGCCTGGCTCTACGTCGGCCTGGTGTACGCGGCGGCGGTGGCGCTGGCGCGGCGGGCGGGCGTCGAGCTGCCGCGGCGCATCGCCCTCCTCTTTTATCTATTGGTGCTGCTCTTCCTCTGGAAGCCGCTCACCGGGCCTTACGTGAACGTCGCGCCCGACGTGCTGCTGCTGATTCCGCCCTGGTCGGCGTCGGCGCCGGCGGGCTTCGACAAGTTCGACGTGTCGAACTACGAGCTGCAGGACATCGTCTTCCAGTTCATCCCCTGGACGCAGCAGGTGCACGCGTCGTGGCGCGCGCTGAAGCCGCCGCTGTGGAACCCGCTCGCCGCGTCCGGGATGCCGCTTCTCCCGAACATGCAGGGGGGCGCGATGTCGCCGCTGCGGCTGCTGACAATCGGGCTGCCGCTGCCGTTCTCGTTTCACGCCGAGGCGGCGCTGAAGATCCTGGTGGCGCTGACGTTCGCGTTTCTGTTCTGCAGGCGGCGCTACGACTCGCTGCCGTCGGCGACCGGCGCGATCGCATTCGGCTTCGGCACGTTCATCACGATGTGGCTGCACTTCCCACATCCGAACGTGGCGGCGTTCCTGCCGGCGGTGCTGTACCAGATCGACCTGCTGGCGGAGCGGCGCACGCGCGGCCGGTTCCTGTTTGCGGCGATTCTGGGGCCGGTCCTGCTCTTCGGCGGGCATCCGGAGTCGACGGCGCACGTGGTGTTCTTCGCCGCGCTGTACGCGCTCTGGGTGATCGTCAGCGAGCGGCAGTGGCGGCTGACCGGCACGCTCGTCGCCGTCTCGGTGGTCTCGCTGCTGCTGGCGGCGCCGGTGCTGCTGCCCTTCGCGGAGATCCTGCCGCACTCAACGTCCTACGCGCATGCACGGGAGCAGCCGCACGCGCGGGCGACGGCGTTCTCCGACTTTCACTCGCTCGCGCTGCTCGTGCATCCGCGGATCTACGGCGAACGTCCCGGCCCGCTCTGGGGGAACGCCGTCACCGAAACCGCGGCCGGTTTCGCGGGGCTCCTCGGCATCGGCGCCTTCTTCGGGATGCTCGCCCGCGGGCGGTTCCGGGAACGGGAAGGCTTCTTCGTCCTGGCCACGATCCTCACCTTCGCCGTGGTGGCCGACGTGCCGTACCTCAGCGCGCCGGTGAAGCAGCTCTTCTCGATCGCCCTCAACTCCCGCTTCCGGCTGCTGCTCGCGTTCTGTCTCGCGGTGCAGACCGCGGCGCTGCTGCACGAGCGGAGACGTCCGCAGTTGGTGGCGGCGATCGCCGGCGCCGCCGGCGTGCTCGTTCACGTAATGGTGAAGACGCCGTTCCCGACGTCGGAGGCGAAGCAGTTCGCGCTGTACGCGGCGATCCCGAGCATCGTCGTGCTGGCGCTGGCCGCGACGATGCTTCTCCGCCCGTTCTCCCTGGAGCGACGGGCTCTCAGCCCGTCGTCGTGGTGGTACCGGGCTGAGAGCCCGGTACTCCAGGGGGGACGACAGCTCGCGTTGCTTTTGGCCGTCTTCGCGGAGCTGTGGGCGGCGGGACATGGGTGGCATCCGCCGAAGCGGCAGCCGGAGATCTACCCCCGCACGCCGATCCTCGACGCGCTGCGCGAGCAGCATGGAGACCAGCCTTACCGCTTCGTCGGCATCGGCCCGGTGCTGTTCCCGAACACGCACGCGCCGTTCGGGTTCGAGGACGTGCGGGTGAAAGACGCCCTGAGCAGCGCGAAATACGTCGACCTCCTGGTGCGTAACGTCAAAGGGTTCGACATCCGGTCGTACTACATGAAGTGGGAGGACACGGAGACGCCGCTCCTCGACCGGCTGAACGTGCGCTGGCTGATGACGGAGCCGAAGGTCGAGCTGACGGACCGCGCGCGCTACCGCCTGATCTACGACGGCTACGACGGCCGGATCTACGAGAACCTGCGGGTGAAGCCACGCTTCTTCGCCGAGGCGGCGCGGGTGCAGGTCGCGCGGTACACGGGTGACGCGTACGAGCTCCGCGTGGACGCCACGCGGGAGACGCTCGTGTCGAGCAGCGTCGGCTTCTGGCCGGGGTGGCGCATCACGCACAACGGCCGCGGGCTCGAGCCGCGGGTGGTGGACGAGGCGTTCGTCGGCTTCACGATTCCCGCCGGACGCGGGGTCGTGCGGATGCGCTACGTCCCCCTCTCCTTCTGGCTCGGCGCGGCCATTTCGCTGGCAACGTTATTGGCCGTAGTGCTCCTGTATCATCCGCGCCGGTGTTCAACCCGAGCTGGCTCTACGTAGGAGCCGTGTACGCGGCGGGCGTCTGGTTCCTGCGCCGCGCGAAGATCGAGCTGCCGGTCCGGATCGCCGCGTTCTTCTACGCGCTGGTGTTCGTCTTCATGTACCTGCCGCTGACGCAGGACTACGTCAATCTTCCGGTCGATTTCCTGCGCACGCTGCCGCCGTGGGTCTACACGACGCACGAGCGTTTCGCGATCAACGACCAGACCAACGACATCCCGCTGCAGATCGTCCCCTGGGCGCATCAGGTGCGGGAGGCGTGGCGCTCGCTCGAGCCGCCGCTCTGGAACAACTACTCGGCCGCCGGCTATCCGCTGCTGGCGAGCGCGCAGAGCTCCGCGCTGTCGCCGCTGCGCCTCCTCGGCCTTCCGCTGTCGCTCGCGCACGCGATGACCTTCGAGGCGGCGATGAAGATCCTCATCGCGCTGACGTTCATGTTCCTCTGGTGCCGCCGCCGCGGCTACTCGGAGCTCGCCAGCGCGTGCGGCGCCGTCGCCTTCGGCTTCTCGACGTTCATCCTGGTCTGGCTGCACTTCCCGATCGCCACCACCGCCTGCTGGGTGCCGGCCGTCTTCTACGTCATCGACCTGCTCGCGGAGCAGCGCACCTATCCCCGCTTCGTGGCCGGGGCGGCGGTGTGGACGGTGATGCTGTTCGGCGGGCATCCCGAGACGGTCTCGCACACGTTCTTCATCGCCACGCTGTACGTGCTCTGGATCGTGGCCGTGGAGCGCGCGGCGCCGTGGAAGTTCTTCCTCACGCTCGGCGGCGCGCTGGCAATCTCGGGCCTCCTGGCCGCGCCGCTCCTCGGGCCGTTCGCCGAGGCGGTGACGAAGTCGAAGCGGTACAGCGAGCTGAAACGGAATCCGCTGAAGGCGGAGGTGCCGTTCTCCGACTGGCCCTCGGCCAAGCTGCTCATCAACCCGCAGTTTCACGGCGCGCTGCCGCACGAGGTGTGGGGGCCGGCGCACGCGGAGTCGATCACCGGCTTCGCCGGGACCATCGGGATCGCCGCCTGGTTCGCCCTCCTCGCGCACGTCATCTCGCAGCGGCGATGGCGCTCGCGGGAGACGTTCTTCGTCGTGGCCACCGTGATCGTGGTGGGGGTGATCGTCTCCTGGCCGGTCATCAGCCAGCTCTTTCACGTCGTCTTCCGGCTGGCGGCGAACGCGCGGCTGCGGCTCTTCCTCGCGTTCCTGCTGGCCATCCAGACCGCCGCGGCGATCGATCTGATCCGGCGCGACCGCCGCTCGTTCCTCCTCGGCATCGCGGGCGCGGGGGCGGTGCTGCTGTACACCCTCAACAGCAGCCACTTCGCATACGCGTACTACCGCGACAGCGCGGTGCTGGCGATGTTTCCCGGACTCGGTCTGCTGATCCTGGCGACGCTCGCGGCGACGCTGAAGCGGAACTTCGCGATCCTCCTCCTGCTGCTCACCGGCATCACCGGCGAGCTGTGGAACATCACGCGCGACTGGAACCCGCTGGTGTCGATGGAGTGGATGTACCCGAAGACGCCGATCCTGAAGGCGTTCGAGGAGATCACCTCCAAGGTGCCGAAGGACGAGCCGTTCCGCATCGTCGCCAACGGGCCCGCGTTTTTCCCGAACACGCCGGCGGTCTACGGCTACGAGGACATCCGTGCGCACGACCCGATGGCGAACGGGCGCTACATCGACTTCCTGTCGCTGGTGATCGACTACGACGCCGCGAACTACTTCGCCGACTGGAACGAATGGGAGAAGCGCGTCCTCGACTTCCTCAACGTCCGGTACGTGCTCACGACCTGGCGGGGCGTGCTGCCGCCGCGGTTCCAGATGCTCTACGACGGTCCCGACGGCCGCATCTTCGAGAACCCGGAGGTGCTGCCGCGCTTCTATCCGATCCGCAACGTGATCCTCGAGTTCCGCGATGACTTTTTCGACGCGGAGCTGAAGAAAACCGAGGACTGGGCGCAGACGGCGTTCCTCGACAAGCTCACGCTGGAGGAGGAAAAGCAGCGGGGCGACTTCTTCACGCCGCGGCCGAAGGACTCGCCGATGGCGACGCTGAAGATCCTCGACGCGAAGCCGACGCACTACCGGCTGCACGTGAAGGCGCCGCGCTACACGCTGATCGCCAGCAGCGTGCCGTGGTGGCCGGGCTGGAAAGTGAAGCGCAACGGCGCGCGCATCGAGCCCATCCGCGTCAACGGCGCCTTCCTCGGATTCGCGGTGCCGCCGGGCGAGCTGGAGGTCGAGGTCTGGTACGACCCCTGGACCTTCCGCTTCGGCGCGATCATCGCGCTGGCGACGATCGCCGCGCTCATTGCGTATGGTGTGACGCGGAAACCATGAACATCGCGTGGCTTTATGTCGGCGCGCTCTATGCCGCCGCGGTTTACCTCGCGCGACGCGCGGGCGCCGACCTGCCGAAGCGCATCGGGCTGCTCTTCTACTGCCTGGTGCTGCTCTTCTTCCTCAAGCCGCTCACCACCTCCACGTCCATCGTCCACGCCGATATCCTGAACACGCTCCCGCCCTGGTCGAAGTTCGCGGTGAACGCAAAGGCGCTCAATTCGGAGCTGAACGACGTCCCGCTGCAGATCGTGCCGTGGGCGCACCGGGTGCGGGAGAGCTGGCGCTCCTTCGACGCGCCGCTCTGGAACGCCCATTCCGCGGCCGGCCACCCGCTGCTGGCGAACGGACAGAGCTCCGCCCTCTCGCCGATCCGCCTCCTCGCGGTGCCGCTTCCGCTGGGACCGGGGCTGGCCGCCGAGGCGGCGATGAAGATCCTGGTGGCCCTGACGTTCACCTTTCTGTACTGCCGCGGGCGCGGCTGGTCGCTCGTCTCCTGCATCGGCGGGGCGCTGGTGTTCGGCTTCGGCGGATTCGTCCACACCTGGCTCGATTTCCCGATCGTCAGCACCGTGTGCTTCCTGCCGGCGGTGCTCTACTTCGTGGACCGGCTGGCGGAGCGTCCCACGGTCGGCAACGTGGCCGGCGCGGCGGGGGTCTGGGCGTCGCTCAACTTCGGCGGGCATCCCGAGACGGCCGCACACATCTTCATCCTCTCCGGCATGTACGCCCTCTGGATGGTGGCGATCGAGCGGCGTGCGTCGTGGCGCTTCCTGCGGACGCTCTTCGGGACACTGGCGGTCGCGGGGCTGCTGTCGCTGCCGCTGATCCTGCCGTTCCTGGAGGCGCTGCCGCACACGATCCGCTACCAGAGCGTGAGAGCGGCGCCGCAGGCGCTCGGCTACACCGATCTACCCTCGACCATCGTGGCGCTGCAGCCGCACTTTTATGGCAAGGCGCCGTCGGCGGCGCTGTGGGGGCCGGCCACGACCGAGCCGGTCGGCGCCTTCGCCGGCGTCCTCGGCGTGGCGTCGTTCTTCGCATTGGTCGTGCACACGCTGCGCAGGCGCACCTGGCGCTCGCGCGAGACGTTCTACATCCTGGCCACGCTCTTCGCGTTCGGCGTCTTCACCGGCACGCGCGGCCTGAGCGACTTCGTGCACCTCGTGCTGCCGTTCATCGCCCACGCCCGCTTCCGCCTCGTCTTCCTGATGTTGCTGGCAATCCAGACGGCGGCGGCCATCGACCTCACGCGGCGGGGCGAGAAGCTGCCGCTGCTCGCCGGCATCGGCGCGGTCGCCGCGATGCTGATCGCGCTGTTCGCCACGACGAACTTCTACGACGCCCGCTGGTTCAACTCCGCCCTCCTCGGCGCGGTGCGGTCGGCGATCGTCCTCGCCTGCGCGGCGGCCTTCACCCTGACGCGGAAGCAGCTCGCGCTCGCGGCCACGCTGCTGGCGATGACGGTCGAGCTCTGGTCGGTGACCCGCGCCTGGAACCCGCCGGTCTCGAACGAGTTCCTCTATCACCGCACGCCGCTCATCGACGCACTGGCGGCGTTCCACCGGCAGACTCCGCCGAACGAGCCGTTCCGCATCGGCGGCGTCAGCGCGAACCTCTACGCGAACACCGCCGCGGTCTACGGGTTCGAGGACATCCGCCCGCACGACCCGATGTCCCACCACGGCTACGTGCAGTTCCTCGACGCGACGGTCGAGTTCTACACCGAGTACTACCACATGATGCTCGAGCACATCGGCGGCTCGGCGCTCGACTTCCTCAACGTCCGCTACATCGTCACCCACCCCGGCAACCCGTACGACGCGGAGCTGTACACGCTGGTCTACGACGGCCAGGACGGACGGATCCTCGAGAACAAGACCTTCCTGCCGCGCTTCTTCGCGGTCCGAAACGTCATCCTCGAGTTCCGCGACGAGGTCTTCGCGGAGAACATCCGAAAGCACACCGACTGGCAGCTCACCGCATTACTCGACGAGCTGAAGCTCGAGCATCCGGCGATGGACGCAGACTTTTTCAAGCCGCGTCCCGACGACGCGCCGCTGGCGACCGCGAAGATCATCGAGGCGTCGGGGTCGGAGTACCTGCTCCTGACGCACGCGCCGCGCTGGTCCCTGGTGGCGAGCAGCATCCCGATGTGGCCGGGCTGGAAGGTGGAGCGGGACGGGAAGGTCGTCGAGCCGATCCGGGTGAACGGGATCTTCCTCGGCTTCGCCGTGCCGCCCGGCATCTCGCACGTCCGGGTCTGGTACTCCCCCTGGACGTTCTGGGTGGGCGTGTGGATCGCGCTCGCGACGGTCGCCGCGCTCGTGGCGTGGCGCTATCTCAGCGGAACTTCCGGTTCAGCCTTTCGCGGGCGACGTTATCCACCCGCGTGAGCACGGACCCGAGCACTTCCCGCTGCGCCTCGACCAGTTTCCCGATCCCGGCGCGCGCCAGGGCAAGCATGGCGTTCATCTCCTCGTCGCTGAACGTCGCCCCCTCGGCCGTCCCCTGCAACTCGACGAAGCGCCCCTTCCCGGTGGCGACGACGTTCATGTCGACGCCCGCCTTCGAGTCCTCGGCGTAGTTGAGGTCGAGCATCGGCACGCCGCCGATCATGCCGACGGAGATCGCGGCCACGAAGTCGACGATCGGCCAGCTCTGCATGTTCCCGTCGATGTAGAGGCGCGACAGCGCGAGGACGAGCGCGCAATACGCGCCGGTGATGGAGGCGGTGCGCGTACCGCCGTCGGCCTGGATGACGTCGCAGTCGAGCCAGACCGTGCGCTCCCCCATCAGCTCCGTGTTCACGGCGGCGCGCAGCGAGCGCCCGATCAGCCGCTGGATCTCCTGCGTGCGGCCGCTCTGCTTCCCCTTCGCCGCCTCGCGCTCGACGCGGTCGGTGGTCGCCCGCGGCAGCATTCCGTACTCCGCCGTCACCCAGCCCTTGCCGGTGCGGTAGAGGAACGGCGGGACCTTCTCCTGCAGCGACGCGGTGCAGATCACGCGCGTGTCACCGACCTCGATCAGCACCGATCCTTCCGCGTGCTTCACGAAGTTCGCGGTGATCCGGACGGGGCGGAGCTCATCGGGCGCACGCCCGTCGACGCGGGGCTTGCCGCTCACGCCATCACCCGCTCGTCCATGACGGCGCCTTTCGGCACCACCACGATGCCGGTGTCGGTGACGGTGAAGCGCTCGCGGTCCTGCTCGATGTCGTAGCCGATCGTCGTTCCGGGGGGGATCTTCACCCCCTTGTCGATGATCGTGCGGCGGATCTTGGAGTGGCGGCCGATCTCGACGCCGTCCATCAGGATCGACTCGTCGACGTCCGCGTAGGAGTGGATGCGCACGCGCGGATGCAGCACGCAGCGGTTGATCGTGCCGCCGGAGATGATGGTGCCGTCGGAGACGAGCGAGTCGGTGGCGATGCCGATGCGCTGCGACTTGGAGTCGGCGAAGACGAACTTGGCCGGCGGCAGGTGCATCGGCGCCGAGACCATCGGCCAGAGCGGGTTGTAGAGGTTGAAGAGCGGCGTGACCGCGACGAGGTCGAGCGCCGCCGCAAAGTAGGAGTCGATGGTACCGACGTCGCGCCAGTAGCCCTGGTTGATGGCGTCCTCGCCGGGGATGTAGTTCGTGGCGAAGTCGTACGCCATGACCTTCATGCGGGGGTACATCTCCGGGATGATCTCCTTGCCGAAGTCGACTCCGGAGTTGCGGAGCGCGTTGCGCTGCAGCACGTCGATCATCACGTTCGCCTTGAAGATGTAGTTGCCCATCGAGGCGAGGATCATGTCGGGGCGGTCGGGGATCGTCTTCGCCCCCACCTTCGGCTTCTCGACGAAGCCGGTGACGCGGTAGTCGTCGTCGATCTCCACCACACCGAAGTGATGCGCCTCGGAGACCGGCACGGGAATCGTGGCGATGGTCAGGTCGGCGTCGTTGTTGATGTGGTCCTGCAGCATCTGGTTCACATCCATCTTGTAGATGTGATCGCCGCCGAAGACGCAGACGTACTCCGGCTTCTCGTCGAAGATCAGCTCGAGGTTCTGGAAGACGGCGTCGGCGGTGCCGCGGAACCAGAACGGGCCGCGGCGCATCTGCGCCGGCACGATGTCGACGTACTGGCCGATCTCGGGCACCAGCCGCCAGGTGCGGGTGATGTGCTCGATGAGCGAATTCGACTTGAACTGCGTCAGGACCTTGATCTTGAAGAAGCCCGAGTTGATGAAGTTGTTGATGACGAAGTCGACGATGCGATAGCGCCCGCCGAACGGCACCGCCGGCTTCGCGCGGTCCTTCGTGAGGGGGAAGAGCCGCTCCCCCTGCCCGCCGGCCAGGATCATGGTGAGGACGTTGCGCCGCGCGAGAGTTCCGTACATTCCGCTCCGATCAGGTGCGAGATTCTTTCCAAGTTGCACGGGCAGCGCAAGTTGGGCGAGGAAACGGCAGGCCGGCGGCCATTCGTGCACGCCGCCCCTCGCATCTATACTTTCCCGCTGCCGATGGCTGAAAAGGACTACTACGAGCTCCTTGGGGTGAAGAAGACGGCGTCCGAGGCCGAGATCAAGAAGGCCTATCGCGAGCTCGCGAAAAAGTTCCATCCCGACAAGAACAAGGGCAACAAGGACGCGGAGAACCGCTTCAAGCAGATCTCCGAGGCCTACGCGGTACTGTCCGACTCCGAGAAGCGGGCGCAGTACGACCGGCTGGGGCGGGAGGCGTTCGGGGCGGGAGGGGCGAATCCGTTCGCCGGCTTCGATTTCTCGCAGTTCGGCGGAGGCGGCGGCGGGCGCGGGCGGCGCAGCACGGGGCGGCGCGGCTCCACCACCATGGACTTCACCGACATCTTCGGAGACCTGTTCGGCGGGGGCGGTGGCGGAGGCGGCTTCGAGCCGGAGCCGCAGGAGGCGACGGTCGACGTCACGATCGACTTCCGCGACGCGCTCCAGGGCACCACCATCACCCTCACTCTCAACGGCGAGCCGATGAAGGTGAAGATCCCGGAGGGGATCGGCGACGGGCAGAAAGTGCGCGCGCGGCGGGGAAACATCCCGGTGCAGATCACCGTCCGCGTCCGGCCGCACCCCTTGTTCGAGCGGCGCGGTGACGACATTTACATCGACCTGCCGATCACGATCGGTGAGGCGATCCGCGGCGCGGAGGTGGAGGTGCCGACCATTCACGGCCCGTCGCGCATCCGCATCCCGGCGGGGACGCAGGCGGGGCGCACCATGCGCCTGACCGGCAAAGGGGTGAAGAAGAAGAGCGGTGCGGGCGATCAGTACGTGCGCATCCAGATCGTCATCCCGCCCGAGGCGCCGGAGGAAGCGGTCGAGGCACTGGAACGGGCGTATCGCGAGAACCCCCGCGCGAATTTGAGAACGGCGTTATGAACATCCAGCTGCTCCGCGCCGACATCGCCTCGCTGAAGGTCGACGCGATCATCGCGCCGACCGACCCGCAGACGCACGAGCACAACGGACGGGCGGTGGTGGTGACGGGGGGGAACCTGCTGGCGCGGTTCATCATCCACGTCCAGATCCCGAATGCCGGCGACGCCGACGCGGACGGGAAGCTGCGGGGGGCGACGCTGGCGGCGCTGGAACGCGCCGAGGAGCTGGCCATCGCGTCGATCGGACTGCCGGCCATCGGCACCGGCGCATTCGGCTTCTCCACCGAGGAGTGCGCGAGGATCATGCTGGCGGCGACGATCCAGCATCGCTCGCGCGCACGTTCCCTGCAGCGGGCAGTGTTCTGCCTGTTCGGGCAGGAGGAGTACGCGGTATTCGAGCGCGTACTGGGAGAGGTCGAACATTGATTCCTGCAGGACAGATCTTCGTGATCGGCGACTCGCACATCGGGCTCGCCGACGGCAGCGACGGACCGGTCAGCGCCTGGCTGGACCGCCTCGCGGCGCTGAAGCCGCGCGCGCTCTACCTCAACGGTGACCTCTTTCACTACCTGATCGCCCATCCGAAGTTCAAGACGAATTCGGTCGAGAAGGTGATGGAGAAGTTCCGCGCGCTGCGCGACAGCGGCGTGGCCATCCACTATGTGGAAGGGAACCGCGACTTCTTCCTGGAAGGGTCCTTCGTCGAAGAGGCGGTGACGGACGTGGGGCTCGAGTACACCGTGCCGGCCGGGACGAACCGGTACCTCATCGTGCACGGCGACATGATCAACGACCGCGACTGGCAGTACCGCTTCTGGCGGCGCGCCTCGAAGAACCCCATTTCGAAGCTCGGCGTCGACCTGATCCCGAAGAAGGTGGCGCGGAACTTCGTCGACAGCGTCGAGCAGCGGCTGGCGAAGTCGAACTTCAAGCACAAGTCGCGGCTACCGCTGGAGCAGATGGAGGCGTACGGCCGGAAGCGGGCGAAGGAAGGCTTCACGCACGTCGTCTTCGGCCACTTCCACAACAAAACGGTGCTCCCGGCCGGGCGGTCGATGACCGTGACGGTGCTGCCGCCCTGGTACGAGTCGGGAGAGGCGATGCGCATCGACCCGGTGAGCGGCGCGTACGAGTTCGTTGTCGTTTAGTGCCGCGCCGAGCGTCGCCGCGACGGCGGCAGCTTCTCGTCCGCGGCGACGGTCGTCACGGTGAACGCGGCCGTCTGCAGCGACCGCGGTGTCACGACCATGACCCAGTAATGCGCCACCCCTTCCCACGCGGGCGCCAGTTCCAGTTCGGGCCCGGTGTGGTTCGGAAAGCGGGTGTCGCCGAGCGCGCCCCAGTACCACTGCACCGTGGCGCCGGCGGAGACGTCGGGACCGAAGGTCGTGTACGTCACGCGCTCCCCCACCCGAACCGTCCGCGGACCGGCCACGTACAGCGCCTCCTGGACCGGATCGGCGACGACGGCCACGGTGACCCAGGTCCAGTAGAGTCCTCCGTTGGAGTCGCGGATGCCGATGCGGGCGATGCCCGGCTCACGCGCCGTGACGTGGATCGTGCCGGTCATCGCGTTGATCGCCACTCCGCCGGCCGCGACTGCCACCGTCGCGTTGTCGCTGCTGAAGGTCCAGCCACCGAAACCGTAGTCCGTAATCCCGCTCCAGCGCCGGACGACGTCGATCGTCTGCTGCTCGCCCGGCCGCAGCACGAGAGACGTCCGCGAGAACTGCGGGTACCAGGTCGCCTGGGCAGAGAACGCGGTGAAGACAAACGCAAGCAATGCCAGCCGTCGCATGATGCCGTTGATACGGCCGGGCGCCCGCTGGCGTCCAGCTTGTAGAATCCCGCTCCCATGCGCGTGACCTTTCTCGGCACCGGCACCTCGACGGGCGTTCCCGTCGTCGGCTGCCACTGCCGCGTCTGCACGTCCGAGCACCCGTACAACCAGCGGCTGCGCCAGTCGGTGGCCATCGAGGCCGGCGGGAAACACTTCCTCATCGACACGACACCCGACCTCCGCCTGCAGCTCCTGCGGCACCCGATCCCCCGCCTCGACTTCGTGCTCTTCACGCACTCGCACTCCGATCACCTCATGGGGCTGGACGACATCCGTCCGTTCAACTTCCGGCAGCGGGAGACGGTGCACGCCTTCGCGAACCCGATGACCGCGAAGGCGATCCGCCGCGCCTTCAGCTACATCTGGGACACGAGCACGCAGATCGGCGGCGGGAAGCCGCAGCTCGAGCTGCACGAGGTGGAGGAGCCGTTCACGCACGAGGGGGTGGAGATCATCCCCATCCCCGTCGACCATGGCGACTGGACGATCCTCGGCTATCGCGTCGGACGCTTCGCCTACATCACCGACACGAACGGCATCCCTCCCGCGTCGATGAAGCTCTTGGAAGGGGTGGAGGTGCTCGCGCTGGACGGCCTCCGTCCGGGACCGCGGCACCCGACGCACTTCATCGTGAACGAGGCGGTCGACTGCGCGCGGCGCGTCGGCGCGCGCGAGACCTGGCTGATCCACCTCGCGCACGAGGTCGAGCATTTCGAGGTGGAGGCGACTTTGCCGGAAGGAGTCCGGCTCGCCTACGACGGCCTGGTGCTCGAGATCGATGAATGAAGAACGCAGAACGCAGAATGAAGAATGGAGAACCGGCGAAGCGGAGCGTTTCTACGTTCTGCGTTCTGCGTTCTCAATTCATCCATGAAGACGATCCAGAAGAGCGGCCCGCTGAACGCCACCGTCACCGTCCCACCGCCGAGGCGACTTTGCCGGAAGGAGTCCGGCTCGCCTACGACGGGCTGGTGCTCGAGATCGAATGAATGAAGAACGCAGAACGCAGAATGAAGAATGAAGAACCGGTGAAGCGGAGCGTTTCTACGTTCTGCGTTCTGCGTTCTGCGTTCTCAATTCATCCATGAAGACGATCCAGAAGAGCGGGCCCCTCAACGCGACCGTAACGGCGCCGGCATCAAAGTCGTACTCGGTCCGGGCGCTCCTCCTCTCCGCGATGGCCGAGGGGACGACCACCGTCACGAACTGCCTCGACGCGGACGACACCCGCTACGCGCTCGAGGCGCTGCGGACGCTCGGCTTCGACATCAGCGGCTCGTTCCAGCGGGAGCTCTACGTCGGCCCCCGCCGGAGCATGTCGGCGAACGAGGTCCCGATCTTCGTCGGCAACGCCGGCACGGCCATGCGCTTCTTCACCGGCTGGCTCGCCTTCACGCCGGGGCGCTTCCTGCTGCAGGGGGAGGAGCGGATGCACGAGCGGCCGATCGGCGACCTCGTGGAGGTGCTGCAGCAGCTCGACGCCGAGGTGGAGTACGTCGAGAAGGAGGGCTACCCGCCGCTGCGCATCCGCGGCAAGAGGATGCGCGGAGGGTTCGACGTCACGATCTCGGCCGAGACCTCCAGCCAGTTCGTCTCCGCGCTGATGCTGGGGGGAGCGACGCTGAAGGACGGCATCACGCTCCGCATCTCGCAGCTCGCCTCGGGGCCGTACATCGACATCACCTCCGACATCCTGCAGACCTTCGGCGCGAACGTGACCCGCGACGGGAACGTGATCAACGTCCGCTCGGGGAAGCTGGAGCGCGCCGAGTATCGGGTCGAGGGGGACTACTCGTCGGCGTCCTACTGGTTCGCCGCCGCCGCGGCGACGCGCGGGACGATGCGCGTGAGGGGGCTGTCGGTCCCCACCGCGCAGGGGGACGCCGGCTTCCTCGACATCCTCAGCGCGATGGGCTGCACGATCGAGGTGGCCGAGGAGGAGATCGTCGTCACCGGTCCCGAGACCCTGCGGGGAGGCACGTTCGACTGCAACGAGACGCCGGACGTCGTCCCGACGCTCGCCGCGATCGCGCCGCTCGCCTCCTCGCCCGTCGAGATCGTGAACGTCGCGAACCTCCGGGTGAAGGAGTCGGACCGCCTGGCCACCGTCACCTCCGAGCTGCGCCGCCTCGGCGCGACCGTCGAGGAGCGCCCCGACTCGCTCCTGATCCAGCCCGGCTGGAGCGGCGAGCCGGCCACCGTCGAGACGCACAACGACCACCGCATCGCCATGGCCTTCGCCATTGCCGGGCTGGCGCGGGGGAACGTCACCATCGCCAAAGAGCAGGTGGTGACGAAGTCGTATCCGCGGTTCTGGCGGACGCTCGACGAAGCGACGCTGTCATAATCGCGCCGCCTACCTGATGGAAAGCTGGTTTTTAGTTCTCGCGTTTTTCTTCGTGCTGGCGAACGGGTTCTTCGTCGCCGCCGAGTTCGCAATCGTCAAGGTGCGCTCGACGCAGCTCACCGAGCTCGCCGAGCAGGGGAGCGTCCGCGCGAAGATGGCGCGGAAGCTGACGCGGCATCTCGACGCCTACCTCTCCGCGACGCAGCTCGGGATCACGCTCGCCTCGCTCGCCCTCGGCTGGATCGGCGAGCCGGCGTTTCACCACCTGATTCAGCCGGTCTTCGCCCGCTTCGGCTACGAAGAATTCGCCCGCACCGCCTCCGCCACCACCGCCTTCGTCATCATCTCCATCCTGCACATCGTGCTGGGGGAGCTGGCGCCGAAGTCGATCGCGATCCAGAAGCCGGTCGGCACGTCGCTCTGGGTCGCGCATCTCCTGCACGCGTTCTACGTCGTCACCTACCCCGCCATCTGGCTGCTGAACGGCATCTCGCGCGCGCTCCTCCGGACGATCGGGATCGAGCCGACGAGCGAGCATGCCGAGGCGGCGCATTCGCCGGAAGAGCTGCGGCTGATCCTGGCGGGCTCCGAGAAGGCCGGCATCCTGTCCGAGGAGAACCGGGAGATCATCGAAGGGGTCTTTCAGTTCTCGAAGAGGACGGCGCGGCAGATCATGGTCCCGCGCACCGACGTGGTCGTGCTCTCGACCACCCGCTCCATCGAGGAGAACCTCGAGAAGATCCGCACCACCCGCCACACCCGCTATCCGCTCTGCGAAGGCTCGCTGGACCACACCATCGGCCTGATTCACGTGAAGGACCTGCTGCTCGCGCAGTTGCGGGGGCCGGGGCGGAACCTGCACGACCTCAAGCGGGACATTCTCTTCGTGCCGGGGAACAGCACGGTGGACTCGCTGCTCTCGCAGTTCATCGAGCACAAGACGCACATGGCGGTGGTGCTCGACGAGTACGGCGGCGCCTCGGGGATCGTGTCGCTGGAGAACATCACCGAGGAGCTGTTCGGGCAGATCCAGGACGAGTTCGACCGCGAGCGGCCGGAGATCGAGCCGCTCGGGAACGGCCGCTATCGCGTGCGGGGGGACTACCTGATCGAGGACCTGGCGGACCGGCTGAAGATCGACGTCGGGGAGCCGGACGAAGAGACCGTCGGCGGCTACGTGGCGGCGCGCCTCGGGCGGGAAGTGACGCCGGGAGACAAGGTGGAGCTGGGGGATCTCGCGATCAGCGTGCTGGAAGCGGAGCGCTTCCGGGTGCGGTGGGTGATGGTGGTGACGAAGCCGCCGGCGATCGTGGAGGATGACTCCGGGGAAAGTGAAGCGGCGGGCTGATCGCCCGCCGCTCCGGCCGGTTACTTGTGGTTGTGGTGAAACAGTCTGGAGACCATGCGCCACGCCTTCGCGATGAAGCCGCTCTCCTCGTGGTGCTGAGCCGCGGCGTTACGGGCGGTGCGCGCTTCCTTCAGAATCTCATTCGTTTCCTGAATTCGCATCTAACCTCCTGATAGTTCTACTAGTTGCGAGGGAGATGCCACTCTTGCTACGGGCGGAGCCGGATGACGGCCGTCTCGATCAGCTTGTCGCCCGGGAGACCGCTCTGCCACGCGGTGGCGCGGACCTCACCGGTCTGCGTCATCGTGCCGAAGGCGGTGCGGACGCGGAAACGGATCGAGGAGCGCTCCGTCGGCTGGATGTTGCCGAACGTGAAGCGGTACATGTTCGAGCCGGCGGTGTGCATGACCTGCACGCCACGGTCGTTGGTCTGGTCGAGCACGATCAGCTGCGGCGGGAGCTCCACTTCGAGCAGGATGTCCTGGATGTTGTTGACGCCGACGTTGCTGACGGTGATGTCGAGATTGTCGACCCCCTCGTTCGGGAGGTCTTCCGGATGGGCGATGTTCAGCTTGAGCACCTGGCCCCGCGACGTGACGGCCATACCGCTCGACTTGCAGGCGGTCGCCGAGAGCAATGCGATGGCGCAGATCGCCACCACTGCGACGGACAGATATTTGTTGTTGCGGTTCATACGTTTCTCCTTTTAATCAGTACTGCACGGCGAAGTTATTGTGCAAGGCGCAGACCGGTTCGCCAGCCGCGGCAGGCGCGGCCGTATTCAGGTAACGGCATTGCAATACGCCCAAGGCGCATGACCTACTTCATCGGCGTGGACGGCGGCGCCTCCAAAACAGCCGCGCTCGTCGTTGACGAGAAAGGGACGCCGCTCGGCCGCGGCCTCGCCGGCGGCTCGAATCATCTGCGCGTCGGGATCGAAGAGGCGACGCGGAACGTCGAGCGCTCCGTCAACATGGCCCTCGTCGAGGCCGGCATCGCCATCCGCAACGTCGAGTACGCCTATTGCGGGATCGCCGGCGCCGATCACCCGGTGCACCGCCAGAACGTCATCGAGGCCCTCGGGATCTTCTTCCCCCGCGGCAACTTCATCGTCGACACCGACGCCCGCATCGCCCTCACCGGCGCGATCGGCTTCGGCGGCGGCGTCGTGATCATCTCCGGCACCGGGTCGGTGTCGTTCGGCCGCAACGCGGCGGGCGAAGAGGCGCGCGCCGGCGGCTGGGGCCCCACCCTCGGCGACGAGGGGAGCGGCTACTGGATCGCGCGCGAGGGGCTCTCCGCCATCGTGCGCGCGCACGACGGCCGCGGCTTCGCCACGGCGATGACCGAGCTGCTCTGCGGCGAATACAACATGTGCAAGCCGGACGACCTGCCGCGGTTCGTCTACGCCGCCACGACGCACGTCGACGACATCGCCCGCTACGGCAAGCTGGTGATCCAGGCGGCGCAGGCGGGCGACGACGTGGCGCGGGAGATCCTGAACCGCGGCGGCTCGGAGCTGGCGGAGTGCGTCCTCGCGATCGCCCGCCGCCTGCACATGACCGACAGCGAGTTCCCGGTCGCCTACGTCGGCGGCGCGTTCCACGCGGGCGAGCTGCTCCTCAGCCCGATGCGCCTCCGCCTCCTCCGCGATGCGCCCGGCGCCTCGCTCCTTCCACCGAGATACACCCCGGTGGAAGGAGCGGCCATGATGGCCATGCACGCGGCAGCAGCACCGCGCGCGGGACGCGTTTAGAAGCGGAGCGACAGCCTGGCCGAGACGATGATCGGGCTGATGTCTACCTGGCGAGGTTGCCGAGGCCGTTGTTCTCGATGTTTTCGAACAGCACGTAGGCCGGATGGCGTTCCCGGTGATGTCGAACGCGGCGATGCCAGTTATTTGGCGCGCACAGCCGCCGTCACCCCGTGGAACTCCTCCCCTTCCAGCCACATCGGCTTCTCCGCCGCCTGTGCCGCCTCGTAGCCGAGCCACAGCGCAAAGCGTCCCATCTGCACCGCGGAAGCGAAATCCCACGTCGGATCGAACTCGTCGCTGGCCTGGTGGTAGTGCTTGTCGCGGTACTCCTTCACTTTTGCAGGACCATAACCCTGCGGCCTGCCGACCACCTCGGCGCCCTGCTTGATCGAGAACGCCGGCACGCCCGCCTTCGCCAGGCTGAAGTGATCGGAGCGGTAGTACGAGCCCTGCTCCGGCGCCTGGTCCGGGATGATGGTCAGCTTCATCGCCTTGGCGACGCTCTCGAGCGTCGGGAAGAACGTGGTCCGGTCGGCGCCGATCATCGTCACGGCGTCGACTTCACCGAAGAGGTTCAGCGCGTCGAGGTTGAAGCCGACGGCGATCTTCCCCGCCGGCATCGGCGGATGTTCGCCGAAGTACTGCGAGCCGAGGAGGCCCTGCTCCTCGGCTGCCACCAGCGCGAAGAGGATGCTCCGCTTCGGACGGGGACTCATCCGGCTCCAGACGCGCGCCAGCTCCAGGATCGTGGCGGTGCCGCTGGCGTTGTCGATGGCGCCGTTGTAGATGGTGTCGGTCGGGTCGTCGTCATCTGGCGTGCCGATGCCGATATGGTCGTGATGGGCGGTGTAGAGCACCGCCTCGTCCCGCAGCTTCGCGTCGCTACCGGTGAGGCGCGCCACCACGTTCGCCGTCTCGAAGGGGCGGATGGTGCTTTTCACGTTGCCCTGCAGCTTCACGCCGAGCGGCACCGGGCGGAAGTCGCGCTGATGCGCCGCCTGCGTCAGCTTCTCGAGGTCGAGGCCGGCCGACTTGAAGAGATCGGCGGCGGCCGCCTGCGTCACCCAGCCGGCAAACGACAGCGCGTGCTGTCCCGGCGCGTTCTTCACGTAGGCCTGCTCGCCGGTCCAGGAGTTCCGCACCACCTGCCAGCCATAGCCGGCCGAGACGTCGGTGTGGACGAGGATCACGCCGGCGGCGCCGCGCGCGGTGCCGATCTCGTGCTTGTACGTCCAGCGGCCGTAGTACGTGCGCGCGCGTCCTTTGAAGAGGTCGGGCTCCTTCGCGGTGGCCGGCGGGTCGTCGACGAGCATCACCAGCGTCTTGCCGCGGACGTCCACCCCCTTGTAGTCGTCCCAGGTGTACTCGGGGGCGACGACGCCGTGGCCGACGAAGACGAGCTCGGAGTCGAGGCTCACGTTCTCCTGCTGCGTCTGATTGCCGCCGACGTACTGATCGCGGTAGGTGAGCGTCGTCCCTGCGCCGTTCCTGACGAAGGAGATGCTCGTCGCGGAGGGATCGGTGGTGATGCCGAGGAGCGAGACCTTCTGGAAGAACGTGCCGTCGTCGCCGGCAGGCTCCAGGCCGAGTGCTTCGAACTGCGCGGCGATGTAGCCGGTGGCCAGCTCGTCTCCGCGCGTGCCGGGGCCGCGGCCTTCCAGCAGGTCGCTGGAGAGGAAACGGGTGTGAGCGCGGATCGCCTCGGCGCGGAATGCGCCGAACGCGTCCTTCACGGGCGCCGGCTGGGCGACGAGCGGCAGTGCGAGGAGGAGGAGCGAGAGGGTACGAAGCATAGGTGCGCACGATAACGGAATTCGTGACACCCTCGTTCCGTTGGCCCGTACATCAGTGATTTGCCAGCTCGAGACGAAGAATCTCCGAACAAGGCAGCACAGAAAGGAGATTCACAATGAGAACATCTGGCAATGTCAAGTGGTTCAACGACGCGAAGGGCTTCGGCTTCATCACGACGGAGAACGGTGACGACGTCTTCGTGCACTTCTCGGCCATCCAGGGCGGCGGTTTCCGCTCCCTCGCCGAGGGCTCCGCGGTCGAGCTCGACGTCGTGCAGGGCCCAAAGGGTCTGCAGGCGGCGAACGTCGTCGCAGTGTAAGCTTCCACCAACGACTGCAGTTCATCCGGGGGCAGGAGCGATCCTGCCCTCGATCATTTTCCGCAAGGAGGCGCGATTGCCGAGACCACAAGCCTCATTCGTCAAGCGTCAAAGAGAGCAGCAGAAGCGCGAACGGGCGGCCGAGAAGGCCGAGAAGCGCGCCCAGCGCAAAACCGAGAAGGGTCCCGAAGAAGAAGATTTCGGGCCGGTCATCCGAGAGGGCGTCATCCCCGAGCTGTAACTCATGGGGAACGAGGCACGCTGCCGCGTCGAGATCGACGGCCAGTCGGCCGACGCGAAAGCCCTCCTCGAGACCGATGAGCTGATCGTGCGCGGCGACCTGCGCGCGAAAATCCCTTTCCGCGATGCGCAGGACGTCGCCGCACGCGACGGCGTCCTCCACCTCGTCTGGGCCGGCAAACCGGTCCTCCTCCACCTCGGCGCCGACGCCCCCAAGTGGGCCGAGAAGATCCGCAATCCGAAGAGCGTCGCCGACAAGCTCGGCCTGAAGCCGGGCCAGGTCATCTCCCTCGCCGGCACTCTCGACCCTTCTTTCCTCGGTGACCGCGACTACTCCCGCACCCTCGCCCCCTCCAGCGACATCATCTTCTTCGGCGCGACCGCGCGCCAGGAGCTCAGCCGTCTGGTGGAGCTGCGGAAGTCGCTCGCCCCGAACGGCGCGATCTGGGTCATCCGTCCCAAAGGGGCCGCCGCCATCACCGAGGCTGACGTCATGGCCGCCGGCAAGGCAGCGGGGCTGGTCGACGTCAAAGTCGTCCGGTTTTCCGAGTCGCACACGGCCGAAAAGCTCGTCATCCCCGTGTCAGCACGCCCGTAACTGAAACGTTACAGCAAATATCTCCTCCATGGAGGGTAGGGATTTCGGTACATAAATCACTCCTAAGCAGAGTGAATTACAAAGCACTAACCGAGATCGACGCCATGACCGCAGTTCACCTCCCCATGTCTGAGCGTGTCCTCGACAAACTCGCCGATATCCTCTTTGCTACCGACGAGATACTCGACATGATCCGCGTCGAGGAGCGGCTGCCCGACCCGACCGCGGTGGTCGTCGAAGACTCCGTTCAGCGCGTGTACGACCAGGTCAACGAGCTGATGAAGAAGCTCGCCGACTGATTTCACGCGGTTCTCACGCGAATTCCAAAATCAACCTCTTGACTCGCTGAGCCTTGGAACTTAACTTAACACTGTTAAGTAACGGAGACTGGTTTTGGGACCGAGAGAACGTAGAGAGCGAGAGCGCGAAGAGGTTCGCACCCGGATCCTGGATGCCGCACGCGAGCTCTTCGCCAGCGAGGGCGTCGACTCCGTGACGATGCGCCGCATCGCCGACCGGATCGAGTACTCCCCCACCGCCATCTACTTCCACTTCCGGGACAAGGAGGCGCTCCTCGCCGAGCTCTGCGACTCCGACTTCCGCGCCTTCGCCCATGGCTTCACCCTCATCGCCCAGATCCCCGATCCGGTCGAGCGCCTCCGCGCCGCCGGCCGGGCTTACGCCGAGTTCGGTCTGACCAACCCGAGCCACTACCGGCTGATGTTCATGACGCCGAAGGCCACCGACGCCACCACCATCACCAAGGGGAACCCGGAAGAGGACGCCTACGCGTTCCTCAAGGGCATCGTGGCGGAGCTGATGGCCACCGGCCGCTTCCGCGAGGAGCTGACGGACACCGATCTCGCCGCACAGGTGATCTGGTCGGGGATGCACGGTCTCGTGTCGCTGGAGATCGCCAAGTGCAAGGACGAATGGGTGGAGTGGCGCCCCATCGAAGAGCGCACCGCGACGATGATCGACATGATCCTGCGCGGGCTGCTGAAGGACTGACCATGGCCGTCGATCTCGCAACCAAGTCGCTGCTCCACGACAAGCTCCGCTTCCTGATCACGGTCTCGGGCGTGGCGTTCGCCGTCACGCTGGTCTTCGTCCAGGTCGGCCTGTTCCTCGGCCTGATGTCGAACGCCTCCCTGACCATCGACCAGATCGAGGCCGACCTCTGGGTGACCTCGCGGAACACGCCGAACGTGGACTTCGCGCACACCTTCCCCGAGACGTACATCAAGCGCGTCCGCTCGACGCCCGGCGTGGCGCAGGCGGACAACCTGATCGTCTGGTTTATGAACGTGAACCTGCCGACCGGCGCCGTCGAAGGGACCGAGGTGTACGCGCTCGAGGACTTCGAACGGTGGAACTTCCCGCGGAACATCGTCGAGGGGAACGTCACCGACCTCCGCCGCGGGCCGTACATGGTGCTCGACGACTCCGCCAAGAAGCGCTGGGGCAACTTCGAGGTCGGCGAGTACCGCGAGGTCCTCGGCCGGCGCCTCAAGATCATCGGCCGCACGATCGACGAGAAGTCGTTCACCACGACGCCGCTCACCTTCATGGACTATCGCCTCGCGCAGGCGCTCAACGAGAACGTCATGCGCGGCAACACGACTTACATCCTGGTGAAGCTCGCGCCGAACGCCGACGTCGAGGCGGTGCGGAAGGAGCTCCAGCGCCGGCTGCCGTACAACGACGTCTTCACGAAAGACGAATGGGCGAAGCGCTCGCGCGCCTACTGGATCGAGTCGACGGGCCTCGGCCTGAACATGTACATCACGGTGTTCCTCGGCTGCCTCGTCGGCATCGTGGTCGTCGCGCAGACGCTCTACACCTCGACCATGGAGCACATCCGCGAGTTCGGCACCGTCAAGGCGATCGGCGGCGGCAACTCCGACATCTATCTCATCCTCGGCAAGCAGGCGACGATCGCCGCCATCGCCGGATTCGCGCTCGGCGCACTGCAGGCGTTCGCGCTCCGTCCGGTCATGGCCAGGATCGACCTGAAACTCATCATCCCGACGGAGCTCTACGTGATGGTGCTGATCGGCGCCGTGGCGCTCTGTCTCGGCTCCGCGCTGGTGTCGTTCCGCAAGGTAGCGACCATCGACCCGGCGCTCGTCTTCAGAACGTAACCCGCAACGCGCAACGCGCAACTTCGAGGAGAACCCATGTCCGTACTCCATGCCCGGCGTGTCGAAAAACACTTCCAGGAAGGCCGCGAAGTCGTCACGGTCCTGAAGGGGATCGACTTCTCGGTCGACCAGGGGGAGATCGTTTCGCTCGAGGGGCCGTCCGGCTCCGGCAAGACCACCTTCCTCTCCATTCTCGGCTGCATCCTCACGCCGTCGAGCGGTGAGGTCTTCATCGAGGGAACGCAGGTGAACGCGAAGAGCCTGGCCGCCGTGCGCAAGCGCTCCCTCGGCTTCGTCTTCCAGCAGTTCAACCTCTTCCCTTCGCTCACGGCAATCGAGAACGTCGAATACGCGCTGAACGTGAAGGGGATGAAAGGCCGCGACGCGCGCACGGAGGCCGAGCGGGTCATCGACGCCGTCGGCCTCGGCGACCGCCAGCACTTCCTGCCGCGCGAGCTCAGTGGCGGCCAGAAGCAGCGCGTCGCCATCGCCCGCGCGCTGGCCGGCAACGCGCCGATCCTCCTCGCCGACGAGCCGACGGCGAACCTCGACTCCACGGTCGGCACCCAGGTCCTCGAAATGTTCCGCGCGCTCGCCAAGCAGGAGAACCGCGCGCTCGTCATCGTCACCCATGACCTGAAAGTACGCACGATCGCAGACCGCGTCGTGAAGATTCAGGACGGAGAGCTCGTATGAACCGCTTTCTCTACCCCATCCTCGGCATCCTCATCGTCATCGCTACCGTCGTGCAGGTCGGCGCGAACCGCCCGAAGCGCGACGCGGCGCCGAAGCTCGGCGCGCAGGCCGAGACGCCACGCGTCGTCGCCGAAGGGCGCGTGGTGACCTACCCCGGCGCCGAAGTCACCGTCGGCACCGACGTCTCCGGCACGATCGAGCGTCTGAACGTCGAAGAGAAGGCCAGCGTCCGCGCCGGCGACGTCGTTGCGGTGATCCGCGCCGACGATACGCGGGCCGCGCTGTCGGTCGCACGTGCCCGCGTCGGCGAGGCGGAGGCGGACATCCGTCTCTTTCAGGCCGAAGTGGAGCGGGCGAAACACCTCTTCGGCGAAGACGTCGGCTCCAAGCAGGCGTGGGATAAGGCTGAACGCGACCTCGACTCCGCCCGCGCCAGACTCGCCTCCGCGGCGGCCGAAGTGCGCCGGCTGGATGCGATGGTCGACAAGACCATCATCATCGCGCCGATCGACGGCGTCGTGATCGCGCGCCACGTGCACGCGGGTGAGACCATCGACGCCGGCGAGCCGCTGATCACCGTAGCCGACCTCAAAAAGAGGCGAGTTGAGGCCGAAATCGACGAATTCGACACCGCGCACATGCGCGTCGGCGCACCCGTGGAAGTGAGCGCGGAAGGTTTCGGCCGCACCTGGCGCGGCACCATCGAGGAGATCCCGGACGCCGTCGTGAACCGCCGCATCAAGCCGCAGGACCCGTCCAAGCCGATCGACACCCGCGTGCTGCTGGTGAAGGTGGCATTCGCCGAAGCGACACCTCTGAAGCTCGGACAGCGCGTCGAGGTGAAAGTAAACGTGCAATAATTAACCACACGTTGAACCCAGCCGTCCTGGTCCTCGAAAACGATGGTGGAACGCGAAAGCTCCTCCACGCGCTCCTCAGCCGTCTCGCGCTGGAGGTCGATGTCGTGGGCGCCGCCTCCGACGCGATCCTGCTGCTCGATCAGGTCGAGTACGACTTCGTTTTCGCCGACCCGGACGTGGTGGAGTGGCTGGACTCCAACCGGCCGGAGATGCTGGAGCGGACCGTCGTCCTCTCGGCCACCTCGCCGGCGCAGCACGACCGGATGCGCGCGCGGTGGCGTGGCGTGCGGACAATCCGCAAGCCGTTCGAGCTGTCGGAAATCGTGGAGCTGGCGCAGGCTGTCATGACCGAGCCGGCGCGGCGCAGCGGCTCCGCCCACGAGGAGTTCATCCGCCGCTCCGTCGCCACCGGCGCCAAGTCGGGAATCGTGGTCAGCCTCGGCGCCTCCGGCCTCTCCCCAGTCACCTGGTTCGGGTACGACCGGGCGACCATCGAGTCGTACTTCCCGCTCCCGCTCGACGCGCCGATGCCGCTCTCCATCGCCATCCGGCACGAACGGCCGGTGTGGGTTGCGTCGATGCAGGCGGCGGCGAACGATTACCCTCAGTACGTCGACGTCTGGAGGCAGTTCGCCACGCGCGCGCTCGCCGCGGTGCCGGTGATCCACAACGGCGCGATCATCGGCGGCGCCGGCTGGGCCTATCGCGACGCGCAGCTCTTCGAGGAGCGCCAGCAGGAGACGCTGACGAAGATCGCCGCGTCACTCTCCGGCATGCTGCTCCAATCGAGCGTGCGCTCGACGGCCTAGAGCAGAAGAGAACACTCTCGCGAAGCGTCCGCTCTCGCGCAGATTGCGCCGTCAGCCGAAAAACCCCAGACAACCCCGCGGCGCTTGCGGCGCGCGGCTCCCGACAACCGGCAACGACGTCACCGCCTCCGCCGCGAGGCTCCCCGCCCGCGAAATCCGTCCGGCGCAGGCGTCTGCCTCCGGTCGGACACCTCCTCCTCCTCCGGCGGCACGATCTCCACGCCCTGCTCTCCCCTTCGGCCGGCGCCGCCGCGGCGTGCTTTCTCCAGCGTCATGAGGAAGCCGAACGCCGGATCCTTGAACTGCAGGTGGCGGAGCATGTGCCAGTGCTTCCGCACGTACGACTGCAGGAAGGTCAGCACGTGGCCGAGGCTGATGATGCGGCAGGGGGGAACGGGCGCGCCGGGAGGAAAAGAGCCGAAGGCGATCAGGCGCACGGAGAACTGCGGCGGGATCTCCGCGCTGCCGGTCCTGAGGAGCTGCTCCACCACCTGCTCGGGCTCTCCGACCTTGCCGAAGCGGTTCACGACCGTCTTCAGCACGTCGGGGTCGCGGATGCCGGTGTTGATGCCGACGCGCCCCTCCTTCACCTCACCGATGATCATGTCGACGAATGCGCCCGGGACGGCGAGGCCGGGGTCGAGCATCGTCACGTCGAGGCCGGTCGGTCCTTGCTTCACGCGCTTCCCCGACGGCTGTCCCGTCGGAAAGCGGAAGGCGAGGATGTCGATGTCGGTGATGGCGCGGAACCCGTTCCGCGCGGTGCCGGCCAGGATCGGGTATTCCGACGAGGTGAAGTAGCCGTTCAGTTGCAGGTACGCCTGAACGAGGGCGACAGCGTGGTCCATGGGTGCACATGTTAGCGTGCACTATGCCCATTACCGCTCGACGGAAATGCGGACCCCCGCCACCTCCGCCGTTCCCGGCTCGTCAAACCACGCGCGTTTGACGGCGTCGCGCCGGAGAAACGCGTTCAGATAGGCGATCACCAGCGACTCGATCGCGGCGCGGTGGCGGTCCTCGAGGACGAACGAGTCGTGGGTCGCACCCTGCAGCGTGACCAGGTGCTGCCGGCCCCGCGACTGCTCGAACGGGATCCGCCGGTGCCGCGGGAACGTGCGGTAGATCAGGCTCGTGTCGCACGTGCCGGTCACGTTCAGCACCGGCACCTCGATCGCGTCGTAGCCGCCCGGCGGCACGATCCCTTCCATGCGCGGCATCGACAGCGGGATCGCCACCTGCACCCGCGGGTCGCGCTGCGACTTGCCGTCGCCCGCCTTCATCCCGGCGAGCATGAACGCGGTGAACGCACCCGCGCTGTGGCCGGCGGCGGCGGTGCGCTGCACGTCGGCGTCCGCGCGCGTGGCGAGGCGGTCGAGCACGAACGACACGTCGAGCGGGCGGTTGATCCAGTTCTCCGGTTGTTTTACGGCGCGGTAGAGATGACGGTATCCGCGCTCCAGCACCGCCCTGTCGGTGCCGGCGTGGGTGACGTGAACGGCGAGATATCCGTGCCGCGCGATCGCGCGGCCGAGCCAGGCGTACGAGTCGCGGTTCTCGCCGATGCCGTGCGAGAAGACCACCACCGGCAGGACAGTGCGCGGATCGCGCGGCGCGTAGATCTTCACCGGCACGTCGCGGTTGCGCCGCTCGTCGCGCCACACCTCTCTCGTCTCGGTCACGCCGGCGTACTCCGGCGTCAGCGACGGGAGCGGCAGTTCCTTGTCTGGAAGCTTCGGCAGGGACGTGCAGCAGGCGCCGGCGAAGAGCGTGGCCAGGGCGACGAGGAGGCGCGTCAACGCGAGTCGTCCTGGTCGTCCTCGCGACGCTCGCGCTTCTCCTCCAGCGTCTCCGTCTCCCGCTCCAGCGGCTCGATCGCCTCGTCGTATTCGTCCGTTCGCGTGTCGAGCTCTTTGTCGTATTTGGTCATGCGTTACACTGAACGCAAATCTCATGACCGAGCTCACTTCCGCCCCGCCGAAGCTCTCCTACGACTGTCTGAAGTGCCCGGCGTACTGCTGCAGCTACGACCGGATCATCGTCGAGAAGAAGGACTTGAACCGGCTGGCGCGCCACTTCGGCATCGACGCGGAGACCGCCCGCCGCCGCTTCACGAAGGTCGTCGAGGGCGAGCAGGTCCTGCGTCACCAGAAGGACAAGGTCTACGGCACCATCTGCATGTTCATCGACCTCCAGACGCGGCGCTGCACGGTCTACAACGCCCGCCCCGGCGTCTGCCACGAGTACCCCGATCGCCCCCGCTGCGGCTACTACGACTTCCTGAAGTGGGAGCGGAGCCATCAGGAGGACGAGGACTTCATTCCACTGCAGAAGGGATGAGCCCGCGGCGGCATGCAGGGCCGTCGCGCAGTGTTATTCGCAGCATGAAAAGACGGTTCCTCGGGTTCCTCGGGTTCCTCGGAGTTCCTC
>DASWNW010000121.1:0-16103 GCA_036399015.1 Thermoanaerobaculia bacterium
CAGCCTTCGGAAAGACGACGGCAGCCTCCGGAAAGACGACGGCAGCCTTCGGAAAGACGACGGCAGCCCTCGGAAAGACGACGGCAGCCTCCGGGGAGATCGCGGCAGGCTCCGGAAAGACGACGGCAGCCTCCGGGGAGACGACGGCAGCCTCCGGGGAGACGACGGCAGCCCTCGGAAAAACGACGGCAGCCTCCGCGGAGACCGCGGCACGCCCCTGGGAGACCGCGGCAGCCCTTGCCGCCGCTAGTGCCTGACCGAGCGCCGTCGCGATGGCGGCGGCGGAGGCGGTGGCGTGTCCTCCGAGACCTCGATCGTCACGGTGCGCGTCACGCGGTTACCGTCAGCGTCGGTGACGGTGAGCGTGATCGTGCGCACTCCAACGTCGGCGAACGTCCGCTGGATCGCCTCCTGGCGCCGAGGACCGCCCGGATCGCGGCTGATCGTCCACTCGAACTCGTACGGCGGCTTGCCTCCCGACGCGGTGCCGACCAGCAACACCGGCTGCCCCGGCGCCACGCGCGCGGGGGCCGAGATCTCGACGGTCAGGGGGCAATAGCGTAGCAGGTACGAGGTCATGGACAGCTCGCGCACCGCGGCCGTGAAGTACGACGTGCCGGTCCAGACGGGCGGAAAATCGGACACCGCGGAACGGGCGGCGAAGTCGGTCGAGAACTGGCTGTCGCTGAGCAGCGTGCCGTCGATCGTGAAGCGGCGCAGGCGGAGTCCCGGCTGCCCTTCTTCGTAGACCAGCGCCAGCTCGTCACCGTTCGAGACGAGCGAGCGCAATTCGAATTCGTCGCCGTTCTCCGCCTCGATCAGCAATTCGTCCTCGACCACGAAGTCGCGGTCGGGCTCGATCACGAACCAGTGGATCTTCGCCTCTTCTCCCGCCTCTTCTTCCAGGAGACGCGTGACGACGAAGAGCTCTCCCTGAGCGGCCGCCTCGAAGACCTTGCCGCGGAGGCCGGTCGTGCCCGGGGTTGGGGTGAAGCCGCCGCGGATGATCGTGGAGACCCAGAGCTCCCCATTCTCGGCGGCGTAGAAGACGCCGATCGTGCCGGCGTCGGTCACGGCCACCTCGAGGTCGGTCGCGGCGGCGGGGGCGGCGACGAGGCGCTGCTCCGGCTGCTGGACGCCGGTGGGGCCGACCAGCGTCACGTAGATGCCGCGCGTCGTGCCGGACGGGATGTGCTGCGCGAGCACCGTGGCATTGAGGGCCGGGCTCCAGACCGCCTCGAACTCGTCGCCGAGGCGCGCGCGGCGGCTCGGGTTGACGACCGTGGGGCCGCCGATCGACTCGCCGAACGGCGTCAGGCGCTGCAGGTGGATGCGCTCGGTCGTGGAGCGGTAGAAGAGGTGAAACTCGACGCCGTTCCAGAGGAGGCCGATGATGCCGCCGGGTGCCGCGTCGATGGCGATGCGGCGATCGCCGATGAGCCGCTCCATCTCCTCGTCGTAGAGGGCGAGCCAGACGTCGCCGGGGGCGTTCTCATCGGTCTTCGCGACGGCGAGCAGGAGGCCGCTCCAGGCGGCAGGGCCGGCGACGAGGTTCGGGACGGAGTCGCGCGTCGAGAGAACGCGCGCGCCGGAATCGCACTCCGCCGCCGCGGCAACCGCGGACAGGACAATCAGTAACGCGGCAGCACCAGCACGAATCGCAGCCATTCACCCGCCCCCTAGATGTAGCAATAACTTCGGCCCCGCCGGAGTATAGCAGGCTCGTTGGTAAGACCCTACCTGCCGCCGCCCGCCGGCTCCCATCGGGCCGAGGAGATCTTCCACGCGCCACCCTCCTCCACCAGCGTCAGCTCGAAGCGGTAGGTGGCCGAGCGCGGCAGGATCTGGTCCATGCCGCCGAGCTGCTTCGGCACGCCGATGAACGCGGCCTCGAAGGTGGCGAAGGCCTCGCCGCCGGAGACGGTGCTCTCGAGATCGCGCACCGTCACGTCGAAGGTCTTGTAGCCGAAGAAGTAGCGGCGCAGCGTCTGCTCGACCTCGGCGCGGCCGGCGTACGAGGCGGCCACGTGCTCCATGACCGCCCCCGCGTCGCGCTCCTCCGCCGCCTCGGCGATGCCGTGCACCAGCCGCGCGACCGGGTCCTGCTCCGCGCATGCGAAGAGCAGCAGCACGAACAGCAGCGGCCACCGTCGCATCAGAAGACGTACTTGGGATTCGCGTGCACCGCGTGCAGCGCGTCGTTCAGCGCGGCGCCCGGCTGGACGCGGAAGTGATGGTTCACCTTCAGGCGCAACTGCGGCGCGCCGGTCGAGGCGGCCAGCTCCGCCGGCAGGTCGACGATCGTGACCGTCACCGGGATCTCCCCCGCGTGCTCCTCCACGATCTCCCGCAGCTTCTTGACCGTGTCGTCGCTCATGCGCGGGTACGGCACCTCCAGCGCGATCTCCTTCACCTTCTTGTCGCGGATGCCTTCCAGTTGCACGATCTCCAGCGCGGAAAGCTCCGGCGTGACCGGCGACTCGTGGAACGCGGCGGCGTGGGAGGCGAAGGTGGCCGTCGCGACGGGCGCGTCGTCGATCGACTCGACGGCGGCGTTGAACGCGTCGACGTCGTCGACGTTCTCGCTGGAGGGCCGGGCTCTCAGCGCGGCCTCGCCGTCGACGGGCTGAAAGCCCGTCGGTCCAGAGGGAGCACCACCGCCGAACAAGTCGAAGTTGTTCGTGCGGTCGCCGTACTTTTCGCGCTCGATCTCCTTCGGGTCGCGGTCGTCCTCGACGTCGTCGAGATGCAGCTCGTATGCGGAGATGCGGGTGCGCAGCTCGGGGTGGCCGCCGTACTCGTCGTCGATCTGCTGCGCCGACTGCTCGGCCGACTGCAGCGACGCGGAGCGTCCCGCCTGCTGCCCGCCGGTGTCCTTGACCGTGGCCGTGACCAGCACCGCCACGCCGTTGTCCAGCCAGCGCACGTACTTCTGATAAAGGTCGGAGAAGACCACCACCTCGACCGAGCCCGCCTGGTCGTCGAGGAAGAACTTGGCCATCATCTTCCCCTCGTTCGGCCCCTTCTTGATCTTCGACTTCTTGATCTGCGAGACGATGCCGCCGATGTTCACGGTCTGGTCGACGAACTTCCAGAGCGTCTCGGTGGAGGCGTTGGAGAAGAGGCGCAGCTCCTCGTTGTAGCGGTTCAGCGGGTGGCCGGTGATGTAGAAGCCGAGTGTCTCCTTCTCGTAGCGGAGGCGCTCGTCCTCCGGCCACTCGGCTCCTTTGATCGCGACCGCCGGAGCCGTCTTCGGCGCCGCGGCGGCGAACATGCCGAAGAGCGAGTTCTGCCCCCGCTCCTTCTCGTCCTTGGCGCGTTGCGCGGAGTCGGCGGTCGAGTCGAGCTGGTCGAAGAGCGCCTTTCGCGACGCGCCGAGAAAGTCGAACGATCCCGACTTGATCAGCGCCTCGAGCACCTTCTTGTTGCAGGCGCGGAGGTCCACCTCCTCGCAGAAGCCGAGGAGCGAAGTGAAGCGGCCGTGCTTCTGCCGCGCCTCCAGCACCGATTCCACCGCGCTCTCCCCCACCCCCTTCACCGCGCCGAGGCCGAAGCGGATGTTCGGGCCGACCACGGTGAAGTACATGTTCGATTCGTTGATGTCGGGCGGCAGCACCTCGATGCCCATCTGCTTCGCCTCGCCGATGAACTTCACCACGGCGTCGGTGCGGTCCATTTCGGACGACATCAGCGCGGCCATGAAGTGCCGCGGGTAGTGCACCTTCAGCCAGGCGGTCTGGTAGGCGACCAGCGCGTACGCAACCGAGTGCGACTTGTTGAAGCCGTAGCGGGCGAACGGCTCGATGTAGTCGAAGATCTCGTTCGCCTTCTTCTTGTCGTAGCCGTTGCCGACCGCGCCGTCGACGAACTTGCCGCGCTCGGCGGCCATGACCGCGGCGTCCTTCTTGCCCATCGCCTTGCGGAGCAGGTCGGCCTGGCCGAGGGAGTAGGCCGCGACCTTCTGCGCGATCTGCATGACCTGCTCCTGGTAGACGATGACGCCGTACGTCTCCTCGAGCACGTCCTTCATCGCCGGCACGAGGTACTTCACCGCCTTGCCGTTCTTCCGGCGGACGTACTCGTCGACCATGCCGGCGTCGAGCGCGCCGGGGCGGTAGAGCGCGTTGAGTGCGGCGAGATCCTCGAACTGGGTGGGGCGCGCCTTCCGGAGCAGGTCGACCATGCCGCCCGACTCGAACTGGAACACGCCCTTCGTGCGGCCTTCCTGGAAGAGGCGGAAGACTTCCGGGTCGTCGAGGGGGATCGCGTCGATGTCGATGTCGACGCCGTCGACCTGCTTTGCCGACTTGATCGCGTCGTCGATCACCGTCAGCGTGCGCAGGCCGAGGAAGTCCATCTTCACGAGGCCCATCTTCTCGACCACGCGCATGTCGAACTGCGTCACGATTTCATCGCGGTTCGTCCGGTAGAGCGGCACGTAGTTCGTCACCGGCTCCGGCGTGATCACCACGCCGGCGGCGTGCATGCCGGCGTGGCGCGACAGCCCTTCGAGCTTCTCGCCGATCTCGACGATCTTCTTCACTTCCTCGTCGTTTTTGATCGCGTCGGCGAGCTGCGGCGAGTCCTTTTTCGCGTCCGTCAGCGTGACGCCGGGACCGCCCGGGATCATCTTCGAGATCTTGTCGACGAAGCCGTACTGGTGCCCCAGCACGCGCCCGACGTCGCGCACGACCGACTTCGCGGCCATGGTCCCGAAGGTGATGATCTGCGCGACGTTCTCCTCGCCGTACTTTTTCCGCACGTAGTCGATGACCTGCCCGCGGCGGTTCATGCAGAAGTCGAGGTCGATGTCGGGCATCGAGATGCGCTCGGGGTTGAGGAAGCGTTCGAAGAGGAGGTCGTACTCGAGCGGATCGACGTTCGTGATCTCCAGCGCCCACGCCACCACCGAGCCGGCCGCGGAGCCGCGTCCCGGCCCCACCGGGATGCCGTGGTCCTTCGCGTATTTGATGAAGTCCCAGACCACCAGGAAGTAGCCGGGGAACCCCATGTTCTGGATGATCTCGATCTCCCGCTCGAGGCGGTCCCAGTACTCCTTGACCTCGTGCCGCTTCACCTTCGCCGCGAAGAGCCCCGCCATCCCCTTGAGGCGCTTGTCGAGCCCCTTGCGCGAGACGTCGGCAAAGTAGGAGTCGATGGTGAACGCCGCCGGCACCGGGAACTTCGGCAGGTGGTGCCCTTTGACGTCGAGGGAGAGGTTGATCCGCTCCGCGATGCGCACCGTGTTGTCGGCCGCCTCGGGGTAGTCGGCGAAGACGCGGCGCATCTCCTCCGCCCCCTTCACGTAGAAGTCGTCGGAGTAGAACTTCATCCGCTTCTCGTCGCCGAGGGTCTTGCCGGTGCCGATGCAGAGGAGGACCTCGTGGGCGAAGGCGTCGGACTGGTCGAGGTAGTGGGAGTCGTTGGTTCCTACCAGTTGTAGACCGACCTCGCGGCCCAGTTGGGCCATCATCGGGACGATCTTCTGCTGGTCGGGGATGCCGTGGTCCTGGATCTCGAGGAAGAAGTTCTCCGGCCCGAGGATCTCGCGGTACGCGAGCGCGGCATCCTTCGCCTTCTGGAAGTTGCCGCCGGCCAGGCTCTGCGAGACCTCGCCTTTGAGGCAGGAGGAGAGGACGATCAGCCCCTCGCGATGCTCGCGCAGGAGCTCCTTGTCGATGCGCGGCTTGTAATAGAAGCCCTCGGTGTACCCGGCGCTGACCAGCTTGACCAGGTTGCGGTAGCCGATGTCGTTCTGCGCCAGCACGATGAGGTGATTGTTCGCGCCGGCGTCGGCCTGCCCGTCCTCGACGCCCGCCTTGTCGAACCGCGAGCCGTACGCGACGTACATCTCGCAGCCGATGATCGGCTTGACGCCTTCCTTCTTCATGGCGTTGTAGAACTCGACCGCCCCGAACATGTTGCCGTGGTCGGTGATCGCGCAGGCCGGCATCCCGAGCTGGGCCACCCGTTTCGCGAGCGCCTCCGGCCGCGTGGCGCCGTCGAGGAGGGAGTATTCAGTGTGTTGGTGGAGATGAACGAAGGACATGGGTGGCGGGGCCCATTCTAAAGCGAGAGCAGCCAGAACCCCGTTTCGACATACGGCACGTTCACGTACTTGCGCAGCAGGGCCCGGTTCTCGTCGAGGTTGTACCGGTCGGCAATCCGGTAGCGGCCGGCGCGACCGGACGCGCGCTCGATCGTGACGACGGGATTCAGGCTCCAGGGCCTGTACACCAGGACGACCCGCCGGATCTCGCTCCAGGGGTACTTGACGGGCTCCGGGCCGGCACCGCGGAGCGTGAGCCACTCCGCCCACCAGCCGGTGGGCTGGCATTGGATTCCTTCGTCGCAGACCGCCAGCGTCCACGAGGTCAGGCGGGTCGCGCGGGTGACGAAGATCAACCCACGCACGGTCCAGGAGTCGCGACGCCGCATGCCCTCTATTCTGTACCGCGCCGGCTCCGGGCGGTGCGGAGCATGGCCCCCTCGCGTCCCCCTACCGGATCGTCCGGAAGAAGACGTCGTGCATCGGCATCTGCTCGTACCACGCCGGGCCATCACCGACGATCCGTCGTCGATACGAGCCGCGGAGACGGTGGACGTTCCCCATCTCATCGGCAGATTCATTGATGGTGTAGCTGAGGGAAATCGAGCTGACGCCGTTCCGGTGAACCGGGCTCGTTTCGACGGGTTGAGATATGCCATCGTGATTTTGGTCGACCCACAGCCGCAAACGGCCCCATATGGCGTCCGCTACGTCGATTACTCCGTCGCCGTTACCGCCTCCCGACGGTTCGTCGTACGCGCGGAGCGCCTCGAAAGTGACGGTTGCAGTGCTGTTCACGACGACGTTCGGCACCGCCGCCGACCCGCAGTTGTTCCTGCCGCGATGAAGCCGCATAGCAGTAGGGTGCGCCTCACCGCTCGCTCCGCGGCCGCTCTGCTACTTCGGCCGCGCGGAGCATCGCCTCAGGAATCGTGAGCTCGCGAAGGTCGTCCGCCAGGTTGGCGGGCGTGAAGATGCGCTTGCCGCTCCTCTCGATTACGAGATGGCGGGAGGTATCGACCGGAACGATCAATTCCGCCGCGTCGCTGGGCGGCACGTATGCGAACATCAGGATCGCGTCACCCGGCCTCGGAATGGTCACAGGGCGCGGAGTCTTCGAGCAGATTGCCCCCTCCGGCGTGACGATCTCGGCGGCGGCGATGAACGTGTAGCGGAGATCCCCCCGTTCGACCCGGACCGACTCCCCGCCGGAACGGACGGCGAGCTTGTCCGTAACGCGGAAACCGACCACCGTCCCGGGAAAGCCGTGGAAGAAGCCGCGCGCGACGTGCACGACGTTCCCCGATAGCGCGATGAGGGAAAACGTCGCGACATCCTCGAGCGTTGTGTCGCTCAGGAAGTGCTCCATCTCCGGCTCGATCATGAACGCCTCGCACCGGCCGTTCGCGTTATGGAGCATGTTCGTCTTCAGATGAGGCTGCGCCGCGACGACGTCCTCCCGCAGCCGGCGGTGCTCGTCGAGCGCGCTGCCGACACATCCATCCAGGCGATGAAGGAAGGATTGTGGTTGTGGCGGAGGACCTCGGGAAGGCCGGCTCTCGCCGGCCGCTGCCGAAACGTGCAACAACACCACAGCCAGCGACTGGCTCAGGCGCATGGCGCGCGTCCCGCGCTACCATTCCTCATCCGCCATGTCCGCCACCTTCGATGAACGCGCCGCCGCCGTGGAGCGGCTGGCGAATGCCGCGCACGCCTCTCCCCGCCTCTACCGCCTCCGCGTGGTCGCCTGGATCGTCCTCGGCTACGCCCTGATCGCGACGCTCCTCGGGATCGCGCTTCTGCTGAGCGCCGGCGTCATCGCCGCGGTCATCGCGGCGAAGGGGTGGATGCTCGTGAAGTTCGCCTGGATCCCGGTGGTCTTCTCGTACATGCTCGTCCGGGCGCTCTTCGTCCGGCTCGAACCGCCGACCGGACGCCTGCTGCGCCGCCGCGAGGCGCCGCGTCTCTTCGCCGCCGTCGACGAGATCCGGAAGCACACCGGCGTCCCGAAGCTCGACGGCATCCTGGTCGTCCCCGACATGAACGCGGCGGTCGTCGAGACGCCCCGCTTCGGCGGATTGTTCGGGTGGCATCGCCACCTCCTGGTCGGGCTGCCGATGCTCCTCACCCTGTCGGCCGAGGAGATGAAGGCGGTGCTCGCGCACGAGCTGGGGCATCTCTCCGGACGCCACGGCCGCCTCGCCGGCTGGAGCTGGCGCGTGCGCGTGTCCTGGAGCCGCCTGCACGACTCGGTCGGCGCGCAACACGGCGCGATGGCGAAGGCGCTCCGGACGCTCGTGCAGTGGTACTTCGACCGGCTGATGCCGTTGACGCTCGTGCAGGCGCGCGCCCAGGAACGGGCAGCCGACCAGGTGGCGGCCGAGCTGACCACGCGCGAGACCGCGGCGCGCGCGCTGGCCTGGCTGTCGGTGGCGGAGGAGCTGGTCGACCGCCGCTTCTGGAAGCCGCTCTGGGACCGCATCGCCGAACAGCCGGCCGCACCCGCCCATCCACTCCACGATCTGCTGCTCCGGCGGGCGGAGGTGCTGGCGCCGCCGTTCGACGACGTGCTGGATGCGGCGCTCGCGCGCCAGACGGGCTTCGACGATACGCACCCATCCCTCGCCGAGCGTCTCCGCTCCCTCGGCGTCGAGCGGCCGGTGCTCGCGCCTCCCGCCACGTTCGCGGCGGAGGAGTTCTTCGGACGCACCGCGGCCGCGCTGGTGGCGGAGGTGGACCGGGAGTGGCGCGCCGCGGTCGGCGAACAATGGCGCCGCCGGCACGAGGAGCTGGCGGAGGCGCGGAAGCTCGTGGAGGCGGCGACCGTCGACCCGAACGCGCCGGCCGACGACGAGACGCTCCACAAGCGGGCGGAGTCGCTCTCCGAGCTCGGACGCGACGAAGAGGCGTACCCGATCTACGAGGAGCTCGCCGCGCGCAACCCGAACGACGCGCGCGCGGCGTTCCAACTAGGCCGCATCCTCGTCCAGCGGGGCGATCTGAAGGGGCTCACCCACCTCGGCCGCGCCATGGAGCACGACTGGCGCTCGGTCGTCCCCGCCTGCGAGCTCGCCTACACCGCGCTGCGGCAGCAGGGGCGGGAGAAGGACGCTGACGCCTGGGGCGAGCGCTATCGGCAGCAGGTCGAAGTGCTGGAGCGGGCGCAGGCCGAGTCGGGCACGCTGACGGTCCATGATGACCTCGTCCTGAGCGACCTCCCGCCCGACGTGCAGCAATTCATCCTCGACCGCTGCCGCGAGGCCGGCTGGGTCGGGAAGGTCTGGATCGCGCGGAAGCAGCTCCGCGCCATCCCGCACGGCGTCAACTTCGTCGCCGTCGCCGCGCGGATGTTCTCGTATGCCGGCAACAGAAAGTTCCAGAAGCTCGTTCAGTCGCTGGCCGTCGAGCAGGACCTGATGGTGTTTCTCATCGAGAGCGGCGCGATGATGAGGCGGCTGGACAGGGTGGAGGGGGCGCCGCGGTCCTTCCGTTGATCCCGGGCGCGCCGCGGCTAACGCCGCACGATCGCGTTGCGCACCAGCCACCGTCCCTCGAACCGCGCCGGGACGCCCACCCCGTTGCGATCGGCGTGGACGTGGAGGTGGGGCTCGGTGGTGTTGCCGGAGTTGCCGGCGCGGCCGATTGCTGACCCGGTGGCGACGCGCGCGTTCGGACGGACGGAAACGCTGCCGCGCTGCAGGTGGGCGAGCGTGACGTTCGCGTCGCCGCAGCGGAGAACGACGTGGTTCCCCTCCTTCTGCTTCTCGTCGCGGGTCCCGGGCGGGTTATCGGGGAGGCCGTCCACCGCCTTGACCACCGTGCCGTCGCAGGGGCTGATCACGCTCGCGCCCCAGATCGCGTAGCGCGCCAGGTCGGAGGGATAGAGGCCCGTGGCGCGGGTGCCGGCGGCGGTGAGCTTCACGATGTCGAGGCCGTAGCGCTGCGTCTTGTCGTAGCCGTGCAGGTTCGTGACGGTCTCGGCGCCGCCGTGCGCGACGAGGAACGTGCCGCCCTTCAGCGGGAACTGCAGGTCGATCGCTCCGGCGGGGACGCTGCGCGACGCGAGGGCGCCGATCGCCGCGCTGCCGAAGAACAGCCCCACCAGCACCTTGAGGATGTGGCGCATTGGCGACTCCTCCGGCTCCGGCTCCGCCGGCGGCCGGCGGCAGGACTTGAAGAGTGCTGTCGCGAAGAGCAGCGCGATGACGAAGCGCATCGGCACGCCGAAGAAGCCCCACGGCGCCGCGAGAACGCTGAACCCCGTCACCCCCGACGCCAGGATCAGCGTCGCCAGCCACCCCACCGCCGGCCGCCGGGGACGCCGCCAGAGGAGCGCGATCGTGACCAGCGGGAGGAGCACCGAGGAGAGGAAAAGGGGGAAGAACGCCATCGGGGGGCGGATTGTCGCACGCGACTTGCTTTACTATGTAAAGACCTTGGAGGGTACCATGACCGCACACGCGCTCGCGCTCCGTATCGCCGCCGCCGCCCTCGCGCTCGGGGTCGTGTGGGACGGGATGGTCAGGTATGTGCCGTGGGGGGTGAATGTCGTCGTGTGGACGGGGATGTTCGTTGCGGCCGGGATCTGGTGTCGGGTGTCAGGTATCCGGGGTGTCACGGCTGACGAGACAGGGTCCGCGAGTCCGCCAGCCCCAGACACCCGACACCTGACACCCGACACCCTCTTCGACACCCTCTTCCCCGCCGCCTCCGCCCTCCTCGCCTCCCTCGGCCTCCTCTGGCGCGACTCCGGGTCGCTCGTCGCGCTCGACATCCTCCTGCTCCTCGTCTTCCTGCCGATGCTGGGGCTCGGGGCGCGGGGGGTGCGGCTGCAGGCGGCCGGGGTGGGGGCGATCGCGCTGGGGTGGCTGGTGACCGCCGTCCAGGCCGTGGCGGGGCTGGTGCTGCTCGTGACGCGGGAGCTGAAGTTGCCGGCGGCGCGTCCCTCCAGCGGACGGCTGCGGGTGGTGGTCCGTGGGACGCTCCTGGCCGCCCCCGCGCTGCTGGTGTTCGGCGCGCTCCTCACCTCCGCCGACGCAAAATTCGAGCTGCTGGTGCAGAATCTCTTCACCTTCCGCCTCGAAGAGCTGTTCGCGCACCTCGCCGTGATCGCCATCGTCACCGCCGTCTGCGCCGGCTACCTCCGCGCCTTCGCCTACGAGGACGAGCTGGTCGCGCTCGCCCGCCGCCCTCCCACCCTCCGGCTGGCCGTTGCCGAGACGACCTTCGCCCTCGGCCTGGTGAACCTCCTCTTCGCGATGTTCGTCGGCGTCCAGTTCCGCTACTTCTTCGGCGCGCCGCCGGCCACCCTCTCCGCTTACGCCCGCCGCGGCTTCTTCGAGCTGGTGTTCCTCGTCGCGCTGGTCGTCCCGATGCTGCTGCTCCTCGACTGGCTGGTGGACGACGAGCGTGTCCGCCCGCTCTTCCGCATCATGGTCTTCGCGCAGATCGGCCTCGTGCTGATCATCGCCGCCTCGGCTTACTACCGCATGCACCTCTACCGCGCGGAGTTCGGCCTCACGACGCAGCGCCTCTTCACCACCGCGGTCATGCTCTGGCTGGCCTTCGTGCTGGTCTGGCTGGCGGCGACGGTGCTGACCGGCCGCAGGGAGCGCTTCGCCATCGGCGCGCTCGCCGCCGGAGTGGCGACGGTCGTCATCCTGCACGCCATCAACCCGGATGCGCTGATCGTCCGGACGAACCTCGCCCGCGCGGGTGACCGGCCGTTCGACGCGAACTACGCGCTGCAGCTCAGCGACGACGCGGCGGAGGTGATCCTCACCGATCCGCGCATCCCGCCGGAGACGGCGATCCGGTTTGCGAAGCGGCAGCGGACGATCGGCTGGAGGACCTGGAACGTCTCCCGCGGCCGCGCCATCGCGCTGATCCGCGCCGGCGGCTACGAGTCGAAGGCGATGCCGCCGATACGCCCCGGCCGGTTGCCCGGGTCGACGCGCGAGTCGAGCAGCTCCCGGAGATTGGAGATCTCGAGGAAGAGGTGACGGTGGCGGATGCAGTGCACGGCGATGGAGAAGAAGAGGATCGCCAGCACGGCGAAGAAGACGCCCGACGCGGGGCTCGGCACCGGCAGCGGCGCCGGTGAGGCGGAGACGAACATCTCCTGCGCCAGGACGAGCACGAACAGCGGCAGCGGGAAGAAGACCAGCGCCGAGAGGAAGCGGCTCGCCTGGATCGAGAAGTAGGGCCGCAGCGAGAGCATGCTCAGGGAGAGGAAGAAGCCGAAGGCCATCAGCACCGCGAAGTGGACCTCGCCGAGCTCCGGGACGCCGGCCGCCGTGACGCGGTACTGCACGATGAGCAGCGCCGCCAGAGTGGCCAGCGCGCCGGTCACGGAGAGGACGGCCACGAACGCGGCGAAAAGGTTCCGCGCCGCAAGCAGCGCCGCCATCCGCAGGAAGAGGGCGGAGACCGCCAGTCCGGCGCAGAAGGCGGTGAGGATGGCCCAGGGGGCGCGGCTCGTCTCCGGAAGCGCCACGAAGCCGAAGAGGCCGTCACGCAGCTCCCCCGCCACTTCGCCCGCGCTGGCGAGCGTGAGGAACAGGCAGAACGCCGTTCCCGCGTAGAAGAGGAGTTTCGGCATGGTGGCTTTCAGGATGGTAGCAGAGGGCAGCCGCGGCCGCCCCCGCCGTAACACTACTCTTTCATCGAGATGATGTGGTCGAGCCGGATCTCGAGCGATCCGGTATCGGACGCGAAGCGGATGAACTCCGCCCCGTCGGTGGTGTAAACGTCCTCGACGCGCCCCCGTTCCTTCTGGGGCACCCCTTCCAGCTCGAATTCCAGCTCCACGACGTTCTTGTGCATCGCGGCAGCCTCGAGCTGGTCGTGGTAGTCACACGAAACCGGCTCGTAACGTTCCTCGGTCATGCCAGAACCTCCGTGGTGGGAGGATTCAGGATTGGTGCCGAGCGGTTGCTGGTTGCTGGTTGCTGGTTGCCGGCGGGTTGCGCGTTGCGCGTTGCGCGTTACCCGGGCCTGTTCGCCTGGACCCTGCTGCGCGGGCAACGCGCCACTAGCAACCAGCAACCAGCAACCTCTGCTAGCATTCTCCCCGGTCCGATGGAAAACCTCTTCCGTTTCGACTCGCTCGCCTCCGCGCTGCCGCTGATCTCGGCGGCCGTGCTGATCGTGATCCTCATCGTCTCCTTCCGCTCCCGCGCGGTGGTCTTCTGCCAGTACCTGGAGGCGATGTCGGGCATCCGCCTGAAACCTTCCGACGTCCGCCGCGTTTACCGCGAGCGTGGACGCAACGGCGTGCGCGAGCTCTTCCTCGACCTGATCATCCGCGAGGACCTCAAAGAGGGTCCGATCGACATCCCGGAAGAGGAAGCCTCCAGCGTCGTCAATCGTTGAACACCCCAGGAAAAGGAGATCTATGATTTCACGCAGCCTTGCGGCGGCAGCGCTCTGCGCCGTTGCAATCCCGATGTTTGCCCAGGAGAACATCCTCCCCTTCAAGGCCACCGAGCGCACGCTCCCCAACGGCCTCAAGATCATCGTGGTGCCGACCGGCTTCCCGAACCTCGTCTCGCTGCAGATCCCGGTGCAGACCGGCTCGCGCAACGAGGTCGAGCCGGGCAAGTCCGGCTTCGCCCACTTCTTCGAGCACATGATGTTCCGCGGCACGAAGGCCTACCCGCCGGAGGCGTACACCGCCATCATCACCAAGGCGGGCGCGCGCCAGAACGCCTACACCTCCGACGACCTGACGAACTACCACGTCACGTTCGCGAAGGAAGACCTCGAGAAGATCCTCGAGATCGAGGCCGACCGCTTCAAGAACCTCTCGTACTCGGAGGAAGTCTTCAAGACCGAGGCGCGGGCGGTGCTGGGCGAGTACAACAAGAACTCCCAGAGCCCGTTCCGCAAGATCCTCGAGGTGCAGCGCAACGCCGCCTACACCACCCACCCGTACAAGCACACCACGATGGGCTTCATCAAAGACATCGAGGACATGCCGAACCAGTACGAGTACGCGAAGACCTTCTTCAGCCGCTGGTACCGTCCCGAGAAGACCACCATCATCGTGGCCGGTGACGTCGAGCCGGAGCGGGTGGTCTCGCTCGTCCAGAAGTACTGGGGTGACTGGGAGCGCGGCCAGTTCACGGTCGACATCCCGCAGGAGCCGGCGCACAAGGGGCCGGTCTACGCGCACGTCCCCTGGAGCTCGCCGACCCTGCCGTGGGTGACGGTCGGCTTCCACGGCCCGTCGTTCTCGCAGCTCACCGACCAGGCCGCGGTCGACGCGATGCTCGACCTCTCCTTCGGCTCGACCTCCGACCTGTACAAGCGCCTCGTCGAGCAGGAGCAGAAGGTCGACTCGCTCTTCGTCTTCGGCGGTCCGAACGTCGACCCGACCATCTTCACCGTCTTCAGCCGCGTCAAGGATCCGAAGGACGCGGTGTACGTGCGCGACCAGATCGTGCAGACCTTCGCCGCGCTCCGCTCCCAGCAGCTCGACGCGCAGCGGGTGGCGGAGGTGAAGTCGAACGCCCGCTACGGCGCGGTCCGTCAGTTCGACAATACCGACGCCATCGCCTCGACGCTGGCCAGCTTCGCCCACTTCGAGCGCTCGTACGACACGATCAACAACTACTTCCGCGCGCTCGTCGCCACGACGCCGGAGCAGATGCAGCAGGTGGCGCGGAAGTACTTCACCGACGCGAACATGGTCGTGACGACGCTCTCGCAGCAGCCGCTCGACACGGCCATGGCGAAGCTGCCGTCGATCGACGCGCAGTCGACGCCGCCGCCGACGCAGGCGGCGCAGATCCGCTGGCTCGAGCAGAAGTCGGTGCTCCCGAACGTGATGATCAAGTTCCTCTTCACCGTTGGCTCGGCCGCCGACCCGAAGGGGAAGGAAGGGCTGGCGCAGCTCGCCGCGTCGATGATCACCGAGGCCGGCTCGCGCTCGATGCGCATCGACGAGATCAACAAGGCGCTCTACCCGATGGCCGCCTCCTTCAGCAACCAGGTGGACAAGGAGCTGACCACGTTCTCCGCCGTCTCGCACAAGGAGAACCTCGACCGCTTCCTCGGCATCGCGCTGCCGATGCTCCTCACCCCCGGCTTCCGCGAGGAGGACTTCCAGCGCCTGCGCGATCAGCAGCTCAACGCGCTCAAGCAGGACCTCCGCAACAACAACGAGGAGGAGCTCGGGAAAGAGCAGCTCTGGAACGTCGTCTTCGCCGGCACGCCGTACGGCCACACGACCCTCGGCACGGTGGCCGGCCTGCAGTCGATCACGCTCGACGACGTGAAGAAGTTCGTCGAGGACAACTACAACGCCTCGAACGTGGTGGTCGGCCTCTCCGGCGACTACCCGGCCACGCTCACGCAGCGCCTCTCGACGGAGCTCGCCTCCCTCGGCGCGGGCGCCGAGGAGACGCCGCTGGCCGGCCTTTCGCCGATCAAGGGGGACGCGCCGAACGGGCTCGAGCTGACCATCGTGCAGAAGGAGACCATCGCCACGGCGATCTCCATGGGCCACCCCCTCCCGGTGACGCGCAACTCGGCCGACTTCGCTGCGCTGAACGTCGCCCGCGCCTGGCTCGGCGAGCACCGCGCCACGTCGGGACGCCTCATGGACCGCATCCGCGAGCAGCGCGGTCTCAACTACGGTGACTACGCCTACATCGAGTACTTCGACAGCCCCGGCTTCCAGTTCTTCCCGAGCGCGAACATCCCCCGCCGCTCGCAGCTGTTCGAGATCTGGATCCGCCCGGTCGTGCCGGTGAACGCGCAGATGGCCATGCGCATCGCGCTGTACGAGACGCAGCAGCTCATCGACAACGGGATCTCGCAGGCCGACTTCGAGAACACCCGCGACTACCTGATGAAGAACGTGTACCTGCTTACGGCGAACCAGAACCAGCGCCTCGGCTACGCACTCGACTCCTGGTGGTTCGGGATGGGCGACTACGCGGAGACGATGCGGGCGAACTACGCCAAGCTCACCCGCGACGACGTCAACCGCGCCATCAAGAAGTACGTCTCGGCCAAAAACCTCCACGTCGTGATCATCACCAAGGAT
>DASWNW010000122.1:0-10020 GCA_036399015.1 Thermoanaerobaculia bacterium
TAGTCGCCCGGAGTGGCCCGTTCAACGCGACTCCACAGACAACTGACAACCGACAACGCGTAGCGGCCAGAGGCCGCTACGCCAGCTCCTCCACCACCGGCCACGTGCCGTCGCGCCACGGCTCCTCCATGAGCAGCCCCGCGGTGGCGAGGTAGAGGCGGATGTCGGCGCGGTCGTACTCCCCTTCCAGCTCCTTCACCGCGGCGCGGACCTGGTCGGCGGTGGGCGGGGTGTAGTCGTCGCTCTCGATCGAGCCGTTCTCGTGCGGGACGTTCCAGCGGTCGAGGAAGGCGGCCATCATCGGCGCCTTGTCGCGGGTGTGGTACTGCATCAGCGCCATCTCGAGGAACTGGTCGAACTCGGGGAAGCCGATGCGGGCGGCGAGGAGGTCGGCCTTCTTCTCCGGCGGCATCTTACGGATCGTCTCCTCGCGGAAGTTCATCGACTTGGCGAGGTGGGCCTGCACGACGAGGCGGTGATGCGTGTCGGCGTGTTTCCAGAAGTGCGTCAGGATCGTGCGCCGGCGATCGGGGTCGGCGAGCTCTTTGAGTATGCGGCGGGCGTTCCACATGGCCGGCGCGTTTTAGCACAATTCGCGCTCGATCTCGTCCACCAGCTCGCGCCAGCGGGGGATCGCATTTTCGAGCTGCGCATCGAAGAGCCCCTCCCCTTCGTCGCCGAGCTCCGACACGCGCCGGAAACCATACGTCGCTCCCATGCCGGAGAAGGCGTGGAAGTGGCGGGCGAGCAGTCGCAGCGCGTCGTCCGAGGGGAGGGCGTCGAGCGCCTCGCGCATCTCGGCGAGACGGGGACGCGAGCTCTCGCGGTAGCGTTCGCGCAGCTCGTTCATGCGGCGAGGATCGCGGCGATCTCCTCGCCGAGGCGGAGCGGATCGAACGGCTTGCTGATGACCCCCTTCGCGCCGAGGTCCTTCATCCGCTCCACGTCGTAGGCACGGGTGGCGGCGGTGAGGAAGACGACCGGGATGTTCGCCGTCTCGGGCGCCGCACGCAGCGCGTGGAACACGCTCGCCCCTCCCATCCCCGGCATCATCATGTCGAGGAGGATGTACGCCGGACGCTCACGCTTCGCCAGCTCGAGCCCCTCCGCGCCGTCCGCCGCCTCGAGCACGGTCATCCCGCCGAGACGGCCGAGGCTGATGCGGACGATGTAGCGGACGTCCTCCTCGTCGTCGATCACCAGGATCTTCATGCGGCGAGACGGTACCCGAACCCGCGCACGGTCAGGAGGATTTCCGGCGAGTCGGGGTCGCGCTCGATCTTCTGGCGGATGCGGCGGATGTAGACGGCGACGTTCTTGTCCGACCCGAGCTCGTCGTCGGCCCAGAGCTGCTCGATGAGGAAGTCGCGGCTGACCGCCTTCCCGGCGCGCGTCGCCAGGAGGTGGAGGAGCTGGAACTCCTTCTGCGTCAGACCCGCCCGCTCGCCGTCGACGAGCGCGTCCTGCAGCTCGGTGTCGACCGCGAGACGTCCGGCATGGATGACGGTCGCGGCGCCTTCACGGCTGAGGTGCTGGGCGCGCCGCAACTGGGCGCGGACGCGGGCCACCATCTCCGGCGCCTCGAACGGCTTCACGATGTAGTCATCGGCGCCGGTGTCGAGTCCGGCCACCCGGTCTTCGAGCTGACGCCGGGTACTGAGGATCACGATCGGCATCCGGTGCCGCTCGCGGATGCGCTTGCAGGCGTCGAGGCCGTCGCCGTCGGGGAGGACGAGATCGAGCAGGACGAGGTCGTACCCGTTCCGGTTCACCTCCCCCATCGCCTCGGCGAGCGTGCCGGTGGTCGTGACGGCAAACCCCTCCGACTGCAGCAGCTCCTCGAGCGTACGGCGCGTCAGCAGTTCGTCCTCCACGACCAGGATTGCAGGCATTCCTTACAGTTTAATGAATCTTTTTGCATCCCCGACGCGCGAAATGTTGTTGAACATGACGTACCCATCCGCATTTGCTGGCAACCACGACCGCAACTGGCGCAGCTCGTCGTCGGTATAAACGTGATAGTGGTTCCCGATCCCGTGCAGGCGCCAGTACAGCCTTTCCGGCGTCAGCGAAGGCCGCACGAACGGGTCGACGGCATGCACCAGGTCGAGCTCGCGGCAGAGCCCCAGCACCACCTCGTCCGGCCAGGGGCCGCGCGGCTCCCAGAGATAGTCGACGCCCTCCATCCGGCCGATCTCGTCGAAGAAGCGGCGCATGTTGGCGATGTTCTCGTCCGTGGGACGGAAGCTCGCCGGGCACTGGAAGAGGATCGCCTTCGCCCGGACGATGCGCGCGCACTCGCGGGTGACCTGCCAGCCGCGGAGGGTCGTCGCATTCACCCGGAACGCCCCCACCTCCTCCCGGTTCACCTCCGACTTGAGCCGCTTGTACGTGCTGCTGGTCGAGCGGTGCGTGATGAGCTGCCACGCCTTGATGGTGAAGACGAAGCCGGGCGGCGCCTGCTCGCGCCAGCGGTCCATCGTCAGGCGCGAGGGCGGCTCGTAGAACGTCTGCTGCACCTCGAGCGTGTCGAACGTCTCAAAGTACGTGGCCGCGCCGATGGTGAAGCCGCAGAGGCCGACGCGGATCATGGTTCTGGTGGAGCGGCGGCCGCTTCGGCCGCCGACTTGCCGCGTAATTTCCCCGGCGGCCGAAGCGGCCGCCGCTCCACAGGAGACGTCGTCATTTGATCGCGGGAATCCCGGCTGCCAACGCGTTCAGCGCCGGCAGGTCCTTCTCCCATACCTCCTTCAATTGCGCGAGCTGGGCGTCAATCTGCGTGAGGAGCGCCGCCGCCACCGCCCGCTGCTGTGCGGTCGGCGGGAAGTCGCCCGCGGAGGCGGAGTCGGCGACGGAGGCCAGCTTGTCATTGAGCCGGATCGGGAAGTTCAGCGGGTCCTGCGGACTGCGGTTCTTCGTCTGGTACAGCGTCTCCTCGATCTTCGTGATCTTCGCGTCGAGCGCCTTCGCCGCTTCGGTGACCGGCCCCTCGCCGACGCGCTTCTTCAGGTCCTCGAGCTGCTTCCGCACCTCGCGGATGCGCTCGATCTGCGTGTGCACCTCGGTGAGCTTGCGGTTCGCCGCCAGAAGAAAGTCGTACTGTGCCTGCAGGTCGGCCGGCGCGGCGGTGGTGCGGGGATCCTGGCGCACTTCCGCGGTGTTCGTGCGCGTCTCCTCGCCGACCGTGAGGCGGACGTCGTACGTCCCGGGGGGTACCCGCGGCCCGGTCGTCCCGCCGCCCCACAGCACCAGCCCCTCGAACTTCTTCGCCTCGGTGTGACGGAGGTCCCACGCGAAGCGGTTCAGCCCCGGCTTCGGCGCCGGCAGCTTCTCCTTCGAGTCGTCCTTCTCGGCGGTGCTGAATTCGCGGATGACCGAGCCGTCGCGTCCGAGGAAGGCGAGCTTCACCAGCGTGTCCGGCTTCACGTCGGCCGCGAGGAAGTAGTTCACGATGACGCCCTGCGGCGGGTTCTTCCCGACGCCCTTCGGCGTCTTCTCCGGGGTCGACCCACCCATGCGCCATGCGGCGCGGGGCGCGAAGAGATGCACGCGTCCCGACGGCGGCGGCTGCTGCAGCGGCGAGACGTCGTCGAGGATCCAGAAGCCTCGTCCCTGCGTCGCCGCGATGAGATCGTCGTCCCGTACGGCGAGGTCGGTGATCGGCACGACCGGGAGGTTGAGCTGCAGCGACTGCCACGAGGCGCCGTCGTCGAACGACACGTACATGTCCCGCTCCGTGCCGGCGTAGATCAGCCCCTTGCGCCGGCGGTCGCTGCGGACCACGCGGGTGAAGTGATCGGCGGCGATGCCGGTGGTGATCTTCGTCCAGCTCGCGCCGTAGTCGGTGGTGCGGTAGAGGTAGGGACGGAAGTCGTCGGACTTGTACATCGTGCCGGCGACGTAGGCGGTGCCCTTGTCGAATGGGCTCGGCTCGATGCTGTTGATCATGAGCCACTGCGGCATCGACGCCGGCGTCACGTTCTTCCACGTCGCCCCGTTGTCGCGCGTCACGTGCAGCAGCCCGTCATCCGAGCCGGTCCAGATGACGCCCCGCTCGAGCGGCGACTCCGCCACCGCGAAGATCGTCCCGTAGTACTCGACGGAAGTGTTGTCCTTGGTGATCGGGCCGCCGGAGGGGCCCATCTTCGTCCGGTCGTTGCGCGTCAGATCGCCGCTCATGCGCGTCCAGCTCGCACCGCCGTCGTTTGTCTTCCAGAGATGCTGCGAGGCGGCGTAGAGCGTGTTCGGATCGTGCGGCGAGAAGAGCAGCGGGAAGTTCCACTGGAAGCGCTCCGCCGCCCCTTCCGCGCCGTGACCCATCGGGTTGTCGGGCCAGGGATTGAGGTCGCGGAAGGCATCGGTGCGGTGATCGACCATGGTGAGGTAGCCGCCGTACGAGCCGCCGTAGACGACGTCGGGATCGTCCGGCTTCGCGACGATGTGGCCGCTCTCGCCTCCCGCGGTCTCCTCCCAGTCGCGGAAGCCGATGCCGCTGCCGGTGGAGCGGTGGCGGATGCGCACGGCGCTGTTGTCCTGCTGCGCGCCGAGGAGGCGGTAGGGGAAGGAGTTGTCGGTGGTGACGCGGTAGAACTGCGCGGTCGGCTGGTTGTCCTGCGCCGTCCAGCTCTCCCCGCCGTCGGTGGAGACGTTCGCGCCGCCGTCGTTCGCCTCGATCATCCGCAGCGGATCGTTCGGGTCGATCCAGAGGTCGTGGTTATCGCTGTGCGGCGTGTCGATCTTCGCGAACGTCTTCCCGCCGTCCTTCGACTTGTGAAAGGCGACGTTCAGCACGTACACCGCGTCCTCGTCTTTCGGATCGGCGTAGATCCGCGTGTAGTACCAGGCGCGCTGCCGGAGATCGCGGCTGTCGTTCGTCTTCGTCCAGGTCTCGCCGCCGTCGCGCGAGCGGAAGACGCCCCCTTCTTCCGCCTCGATGATGGCGTAGACGTTCTGCGCGTTCGTGCGCGACACCGTGACGCCGATGATGCCGAGCGGCGCTTTCGGCAGGCCCTTGTTGGTGGAGAGGTTGGTCCAGGTGTCGCCGCCGTCGGTCGATTTCCAGAGCGCGGAGCCCTCGCCGCCGCTCTCGAGGCTGTAGGGCGTCCGGCGTACGCGCCAGGTGGAGGCGTAGAGGATGCGGGGGTTGGTGGGGTCGAGGATCAGGTCGATCGCGCCGGCGTTCTCGTTCGCGAAGAGGACGCGCTCCCAGGTGCGGCCGCCGTCCTTCGAGCGATAGACGCCCCGCTCCTGGCTCGGCCCGAAGAGGTGGCCGAGCACCGCGGCGTAGACGAGGTCGGGGTTGCGGGGATGGATGCGCACGCGGGGGATGTGGCGGGAGTCCTTGAGCCCCACGTGCGTCCAGGTCTTGCCGGCGTCGACCGACTTCCACATCCCGTCGCCGTGCGAGACGTTGCCGCGCACCGTCTTCTCTCCCCCACCGACGTAGACGACGTTCGGGTCCCACTCCGAGACCGCCACCGCGCCGATCGAGCCGCCGAAGAACCCGTCCGAGACCGGCTTCCAGCTCTCGCCGCCATCGGTCGTTTTCCAGACGCCGCCTCCGACGGAGCCGAAGTAGTAGGTGTCGCGCTGGGAGGGAATCCCTTCGACCGCGGCCGAGCGCCCCCCGCGATAGGGGCCGACCTCGCGCCATTCCATGGCCTTGAATCGGGTGGAGTCGAAGGTGGCGAGGAGGAGGGAGAGCGCGAGGAGCGTACCCGTCATGAGGACGCATCTTAGCCGCAGAGTCGCAGAGTCTCAGAGAGTCTCAGAGAGTCTCAACGTCGCAGAGTCTCAGAGTCTCAAAGGAGCTTCGCTTTCGCGCGTTGGTCCATCTTTGCGACTTTGCGACTCTGAGACTCTGCGACTCGAAAGAAAGGCGGCTCCGAGCGTCCTCGAAGCCGCCTTTTCCCGCCGGCGTGGATGGGGTGCGGGGTGCGCTGTGCGCCGGCGAGTCCTTTTTTCTGGTTCTAGATCTTCCCTCCCTTGACGTTGAACGACGCGCTCGCGGTGTTGTTCGCCTCGTTCGACTCGGCGACGGAGCTCGCGTCGTCGGCGGTGACGCCGATGGTGTGCTGGTCCTTCAGACCCTGCGTGTTCCACTGCACCGTCACCTCGACGGAGCCGCCCGGTGCGAGCGCGGGGGTGTCGATCGCGCCGAGGACCGTCGCGCCGTCGAGGGTGAACCTCGTCCGGGAGGCACCGGCCGTGGCGGTGCCGGCGTTCGTGATCACCGCGGTGACGGTCACGCGCGAGGAGGCGCTACCCTTGTTGTTGTGCGCGCGGATGGACGAGACCACCAGGTCGGGCTGCTTCGCCGGCGGCGGGGTGTACTCGACGCGCGTGGTGACGACGTTCGACCAGGGGCTCGGCACCCCGGCCGCGGAGCTGCCGAACGTGGTGCGCACGCGGTAGTGGTACGTGCCGGTGCTGACACCGGTGCGGGTGTACGAGGTGTTCGACGTCGTGCCGACGTCAGTCCAGTTCGCCGACTCGATGCGGATGTCGTCGACGTACCACCCCTGTGGGATCGAGGCGGGGCGGTTCTCCGGTCCGGCGATGACGCGGAAGCGGATGCGGATGCTCTTCCCCTTGTAGGCCGAGAGGTTGATCGAGCGGGGCGTCAGCGGCTCTTCGAGCAACGCCAGCGCGACTTCCTCCGCGGCGGCCGGACGGACACCCTCGTAAAGCACGGTCCAGGTGGCGTCGTCGTCGGAGATCTCGACCACCACCTTGTCTTCGCCTTCGTTCATGTACCAGTCGGAGAACTCGAGCGTGGCGGTGCCGACCGCCGGCAGCGCGACCCGCTGCGCGAGCGTGAGGCTCGTCGAGACGTTGGTCGCGTTCTCGAGCGTCCGCCCCCAGAAGGAGTAGGCGCCGGAGCTCTTCTTCACCTGCGACGGCTCCCACGCGAACGCGCCGGTCCCCTCCGCCGTGGTGGTCCAGTTGCCCAGCCCCCCTTCGGCGTCATCGGAGACGTGCGTCTGCAGCAGCGTCGCTTCCTGCACCACGTCGGGCGCACGCGCGCCGGCGGGGCGATCCCACTCGAGGCCGATGCTGCCGTCGGTGTCGGGGTCCTGATGGCCGGCCGCAAAGCGGAGCACCGGCGGCGCGTCGGCGATCGAGCAGTCGGGCTGCACGTCGGCCACGATCGTCGCGGTGGCGCTCGAGGTCATGCCGTTCGAGGAGAGGCCGGACAGCGAGGTGACGGTGAACGTCACGTCGTTCGGCAGCTTCCAGGTGCCGCCGCCGGCGACCTTGTAGTTGTCGATGTGCGTGCAGCCGTCGAACTTCCCGTCGTTCGGCGCGGTCGTGAAGGCGGCGTCGTCGAGGTTCGGGGTGATGTTGCCCGGCTGCGGCTGCGAGTCGACGATCGTCTGCGCCGGCTGGTCGGGCGCGCCCGTGTTGCCGTAGCCGTGATTCTCGTCGGTATAGAGGATCGCCACGCCCGGCGCCCACGCCGGCTCGCCGCGCTCGCTCTGCCCCTTGCCGTCCTTGTCCCAGCTCACACGGTCGCGGACTTCGACGTAGTAGGCGTGGTCGACGTCCATGCCGTCGGCGCTGCTGACGCGCGTCCAGCCGCCGGTGAAGTGGCGGGTGTGCTCGTCGGTCTCGAAGTCGCTGCGATAGACGTCGGTGCCGTCGGCGACGATCGACAGGTCGTCGATGAACCAGCCGCGCTTCGTCTCATAGAGGTCGGTGAAGTAGGCGAAGCGGAGCAGGATGTTCTGCCCCTTGAACTCGGTCAGGTCGAACTCGTCCTCGATCCAGACCGGCTCCGGGTACGCCGGCAGGTTGGGCGTGCGGTTGACGTTCGTGACGACGTTCTGCTCGCCCGACACGCCGGTGATGCCGTTGCCGTACTGCGTGTAGCACTCGTAGCCGTTCGGGTTGTGGCCGTCGAGCGTCGTCCCCTTCTTCGACGCCAGCGACTTCCAGGTGCGGCCGCCGTCGGCCGACACGAGCACGAAGCCGTAGTCGAAATCCCATTCGATCTCGAACCAGGTCTTGAAGCGCAGCGTGACGTTCGAGGCGCTGCCGAAGTTCTCCATGTCGGGGAGGAAGACGTCGAGCGTGTGGCCGGGGCAGCCGAAGTCGTCACCCGCGCCCGAATGCCAGGCGCGCGAGCCGGACGGCACCTCTTCGATGAGCTTCTTCTTCGGAAGCTGCACGCGCAGCGCGTCGGCGTTGTGGATGCCCTCACCGGTCAGCGTGTAGGGCGTGCCGTCGGGCCGCTTCCAATGGATGGTCTTCGTGTCGGTCTTCGACTCGCGGAGCGTGTAGACGCCGTCCTCCGCCTCCATCGGGACGATCCAGCCCATGTCTTGACGGGCGAAGACGGTCATGTACTGCGCGTGATCGGAGGCCATCAGCTCCCAGGTGCCGAAGGTGGAGCGGCCGCCCTGCGAGTAGAAATCGGGGAGGCCGAGGGAGTGGCCGTACTCGTGCGCGATGACGGACATCTTCTCGACGGCCGACTCCGGGTTCACGTTGTACGGGCCGACGCGCACCCAGACCGGGATGCCGGTGTTCGTGGTCGTCTTCGCCTTGCGCGAGGCGTCGGTCCACCACATGAGCTGCCCTTCATGGTTGCGGAGCTGGTCGTTCGAGACGTAGCCGCGCTCCTTGTTCTCGTCCATGAAGTAGCCCTGCAGGTCGGACTTGTGGGGCCAGACGTTGTTGATGCCGGTGACCGAGGTGTTGCCGTTGCCGCCGTCGCCGGCGAACATGAGGTTGAAGAAGTCGACGACGCCGTCCTTGTCGGTGTCGAAGTCGTTGTAGTCGAGGTCGGGGTCAGCCAGAGAGGCGGCGTCGTAGACGATCTTGGCGGTCGGGCCGCACGCGTCGTCGATGCCGAAGAGCAGCCCCTGCCCCGTCTCCGAGCCGAGGAGCGCGTGGCCGGTGCGGTCGGCGCCGTAGTAGCCCTGCGTGCCGGGGAGGACGTACCAGCCGTTCTCGATCCGGTTCGGGTAGACCGGCGTCGCCTTCGCGGCCGCCAGTGACACGCCGGTGCAGAGACCGCCGTTGTTCTTGGTCGGATCGATGTTCAGCAGGCTGGAGAACTTGTGCGGGTAGGTCGGGTCGAACGGCTTGGTGGTCGTGCCGACCGCCGGGCGCACCTGCCCCACCGGGTAGAGCTGGCCGAAGGACATGTCCTGGTAGAGCTGCCAGAGACTCTTCCCCGACGTCTTGGAGTTGACCGCCGCATCCAGCGCCTCGGCGGTGTGATCGCCGGTGCACTCCGGGTAGGGGTCGCCGACGCCTTTGCAGCGCTTGATGTCCTGGTACTGGACCATGACCACGGGGAACGGCCGCTCGCCGTAGCGGGCGGTCTGGAGGGTCGTCACCTTCGGCCCCATCGTCTTCGCGACCACTTCGGGCTGCGGGGTGATGCCGACCGTCGCGGTGAGGCGGGCGGTGGCGGAGAGGTCCTTCCAGATGATCTCCGGGTCCTCGTCGAGGCCGAGGGCGCGGGCGCGAACGAGAATGCGTCCGGACGCGTTCGGCAGGAGCGTGCCGAGGTTCCAGGTCAGAGGCGCCGAGAGACTGCCGCTGCCGGACGCCGGCGCCGGCGCCGGCGAGGAGCTGACGAAGACGGCGGACGGCGGGAGGGTGACCTTGACGGTCGCCGATGCCGCGCCTGCCGCGCCTGCCTCGTACTGGATGAAGAAGGGATAGGTGTCGCCCGGCTTGACCCATCCGTAAGCCGAGTTGAACTTCGCGGAAAGTTTTACCGCCTGCCCGAAGGCACTGCCGCCAAGGACCAGAAACAACGCCAAACCAATGAGCCGTAACCGGTTGAGTCTCGCTGCACCCTGCTGATGTCGCACCCCTGATCTCTCCTTCTCTGTTCGCCGGTAGTGTTACTACCACCGGACGCGCAGGTCGGAGAGCACAAGTTGGGCCAGGGTGGGGGCGTGGGTTCCTCGGGGTTCCTCGGGGTTCCTCGGGTTCCTCGGGGGTCCTCGGTTCCTTCGACGGCGGACGATCTCCCCCGAGGAACTCCGAGGAACCCCGAGG
>DASWNW010000123.1:0-7304 GCA_036399015.1 Thermoanaerobaculia bacterium
AGATGATCTCCGACACCGCCACCGGCACCATGCCGTCGCGATGCGGCACGAGGATGCGGTCGGGCCGCGGACCGAGATCGCGCAGGAGGCGCTGCAGGTCGACCTCGCCGGCGCGCCCCTGCCGCGCCCGCACCCGTTCGATCGCCTGCGCCAGCCGGGGCTCGGTGACCGGCTTGAGCAGATAGTCGACCGCGTTCAGCTCGAACGCACGCACCGCGTACTGGTCGAACGCCGTCGTGAAGACGATCGCCGGCAGCGACGACGCGCCGCTCAGGACGTCGAAGACGTCGCGGCCCGGCATGCGCACGTCCACCAGCGCCAGCCCCGCGTCGCCGCGCGCCAGCACGTCCGCCAGCTCGTCGCCGTTCGCGCATTCGGCGATCACCGTGACGTCGCGGTTCTTCTTGAGGTACCGGCGCAGGAGCGAGCGCGCCAGCTCCTCGTCGTCCGCGATCACCACCCGCAGCGCGTCAGGCATGGGCGTAGGGAAGGTCGAGCCGCACCGCGAACGCGCCGGGCGGACCGTCGAAGGAGAGGGTGTAGTCGTCGCCGTACGCCGCCTCCAGCCGCCGCCGCGTCAGCTCCAGGCCGAGGCCACGCCCCTGCTGCACACCGTTCATCCCTCCTCCGCTGTCGCCGACTTCGACTCTCAGCCGCCCGTCGTCCACGCGTGCCGCGACCCGCACGCTCCCTCCCGCGGGGAACGGCGCGATGCCGTGCTTCACCGCGTTCTCGACGAGCGGCTGCAGCAGGAGCGGCGGCACGCCCGCGCCGCCCGCCTCGCCGGTGACCTCGATCTCGACGTTGAGACGCGCGGCGAAGCGGATCTTCTCGATGTCGAGGTAGGCGCGCACCAGCTCGATCTCGCCGTCGAGCGAGACCTGTTCGAGGTCGATCCGCCGCAGCGTCGACTGCAGGAGCGCGCCGAGACGCACGATCATCTCCCGTGCCCGCGCCGGATCGGTGTCGATCAGCGCGAGTACGGAGTTGAGTGAGTTGAAGAGAAAGTGCGGCTGCAGTTGCGCCTTCAGCAGCGCCAGCTCCGCCTCGCGCGTGGTCAGCTCGAGGCGCGCCTGCTGCCGCTCCCGCTCCCGCTCTCGCGCCGCCCCCTGCATGGCCAGCGTGATGCCGAGCACCGTCCCGTACGTCATCAGCCAGGTGATGAGCTGGAACGCCCAACTGTCCTTGTAGATCAGCGCCCAGAACGACGGCCCGACGACCAGGTAGAGATAGGCAAAGTGCACGCCTCGCCAGACGGTGATGACGGCGAGGCCGAGGAGGACGTGCGCGGCGATCCAGCGCGGGAGACTCCAGCGGAGGTCGTGCAGCCGGCGGCTCATGCGCCAGACCACGATCGACAGCAGCGCCAGCGTGTACGTCTCGACCGCCTTGTTCGTGAACGCGTACGCGGTGCGGACGTGCGGCAACTGCACCTTCATCAGCACGCCCTGGAAGATCGCCAGCGTCGTCCAGATGCCGGCCAGCATCCATCTCCGCGGCCGCTGCCGCTCGTCTGAAAAGTCGTGGATCTCCGCCGCCATGCGCCTCACCTCCGCTGCAACTGCTTCGCCGTCCGTTCGAGATAACCATACGCCTCCGCGCGTCCCCAGTTCGGCCATGGCTTCGCCTCCGGCTCCTGTTGAAAGAGCTCGATGGCGCGGCGGAGGTGCCGCTCCGCGACGGCCGGACCGCCGCCGTATTCGACCGGCCGGTGGAACGCGCTCGTGCCGAGAAGAAGGTGCACGCGCGGATTGTGCGGCGCGAGCTCCAGCGCCTTCGCCAGCTCCCTTCGTGCCTTCGCCCCCAGCTCCGGCCCCCGCGCCGGCTCGACGCCGATCATCGCGCCGTAGACCGACCCGAGGAGCGCGTGCGACTCCGCGTCGTCGTTCTGTTCGAGCAGCGCCGCCGCCTCGGCGAGCAGCGCGCGGCGGTCGGCGCTTTTGGTGAAGGCGAGCTTCCGGTTCACGTACGCGAGGGTGTAGCGAGTGAGGCTGGTCTGCTCGTGCGTCGCCAGTTCGCGCGCGATGGCGCGCAGCTCGGTGGCGTCGGCAGGTTTCTGCAGCCGCGTCACGAGCGAGGCGTCGAGTGTGGCGGCGAGGATGAGTGCGGTGATGAACATGTCGTCTCCTATTGGGTGATCGAAATGCCGGCGTAGAACGAGCGGGGCGTGGCGCTGACGACCGGCGTCCGCTCGCTGAAGTCGGCGGAGTAGGCGTACTCGAACGCGTTCCGCCGTGCGAGCGCGTTCGTGCAGCTCACGAAGTAGATGAAGGAGCGCCCCGACTCCCGCACGGTGCGGTAGCTGGTCGAGAGATCGAGCCGCTGAAAACTCGGCATCCGCTCCGAGTTGATGGCGCCGTAAACGGGTTCGAATCCCGTTGGGGTCGCGCGCGCGCCGAGGATCGGCGTGAACGGGCGGCCGGTGGCGATGCGGAACGCGCTGCCGACCGTGAGGCGCGGCGTCACGGTCACGCTCGCGACCAGCTCCGCGGAGTGCGGCACGTCGAAGTCGGTGCGCCATGCCCCCTCCGGCGGCTCGAAGCGGCGGCGCTGGTCGTACGGGGTCCAGCGGCGGCGCGACTGGAGGAAGCTGTAGCTCGCGCGCAACTCGAACGTCTCCCACCGGCGCCGCACGTACGTGTCGACTCCGCGCGCGTGACCGTAGCCGTCGCTCGAGAAGCCGCGCACGTCGTCGAGCGGGAGCTTCGTGTACTGCTTGTCGTAGGCCTCGACCCGGAGGTGCAGCGGCTGGTCGGGATCGCCGCGTTCGAAGCCGGCGATGAGATGCCGAGCCGCCATCGGCTGCAGCTCCTCGATCTCGTCAGCGCGGTCGTAGTAGCTCGCGCCGGGCGACTGCCGGTAGATGCCCCAGGCGAAGCGGAGTTGACCGAGCGATGGAATCGCGTACGTGACGTTGAGCCGCGGATCGACCCACGAGCCAGCGCGTTGCGCGCGATCGGCACGCGCGCCGGCGGTGGCGGTCCAGCGGCCGAACGTCCGCTCCACCTCTCCGTAGATGCCGGCGTGGCGGTCCCGGTAAGCGACGTCGTAGCCGCGCGTGCCGCTGTCGCCGCCGAGGTCTCCGCCGCGGATCGGCACCGTCCCCTGGATCGACTGCCGCGCGTAGTCGGCGTCGCTGCCGATCCGCACGATCGTCCCGCCGAGGGCACGGCTGAGGTCGAGCCGCCAGGAGGCGCGGCGGTCGTCGTTGTCGATGTCCGTCACGCCGGCGGTGGTCGTGTTCCGATAGAGGCTCGCGCCGAGGCCGCTGCTCACCTGCCATCCGTACCCGACCGTCTTCCACGATGCCGCGACGACGTCGTGGCGCGTGTCGGCGTGGAGAAAGCCCTCGAAGTTCTCCTGCTCGATGGACACGCCGACCGAGGTGCGCTGCTCCATCGCGAACACCTTGAGGCGGCCGAGCGCCGGCGACTCGTAGTGCGCGCTGGCGTTGAGATCCCAGCCGCCGGGGTAGCGGTCGAACTCGCGCGGCGCGCCGTTCACCGCGAACAGCAGCCGCGGGAAGCGGAGGTTGCCGGAAGCGCGGAAGCCGCGCGTCTCCCCTCCCGCATGCGCGCCGCGTCCGGAGACCCCCGCGAGGCGGGCGGTGGCGGTGTAGGCGTTCGTGCGGGGGTTGCCGAGGCCGCGCAGGTCGACGATCCCGCTGAGGACGTTGCCGTAGCGGGCGGAAAAGCCGCCGGTGCTGAACGAGACGCCCTGCAGGAGGAACGGCTCCACCGCGCCGAACTGGCCGCCGCTCGGCGACTCGAAGCGGTACGGGTGGGAGATGGTCGCGCCGTCGAGCATCACCCGCGTCTCACTGACGTCGCCGCCGCGGACGAACAGGCCGGCGCCTTCGTCGGCCCGCACGACGCCGGGAAGCGTCTGCAATGCGCGGAAGACGTCGCCGGCGGCGCCGGGCGTGCGGACGATGTCGAGCGGGCGCTGTTCGTACGTCGACATCGGCGCCTCCCGGTCCGCCTGCGCGGTGACGGTGATGCTCTCGCTGACCGGCGCGAGCGTGAGGCGGATCTCGACGTCGTGACCGGGAGCGGCGGGGACTTCGCGCGGCTCGAAGCCGCCGAGGAACGCCACCAGCGTCACCGCCGTCGCCGCGGCGATGGTGAACCGCCCCTCGGCGTCGGTGACGACGGTCTCCTGTGAGCCCTTGACGAAGAGCGTGACGCCGGGGAGCGGGTCGCCGGCCGCATCGCGCACGGTGCCCTGGATTTCGGCCAGTGCGAGGAGCAGCAGGATTGCGTTCATGAGCGCCGTTATGGCACTCATCCGCGCTCGCCGGACCGGCCAGTCGACGAGCGGCGGACGTCGGGCGACGAGCGTCACCCGGGGCCGGTGAGCGGGCGTGCTCTACAATCGATCATGCACCGCAACCTGCTGACCGTTCTGCTTCTCCTCGGCTTCGCCCTGCCTGCCGCCGCCGTCGAGCTCACCGGTTCCGACGTCATCATCCCGATCGTCGGGCGCACCGCCGGGATGCATGGGACGTTCTGGAAGAGCGACGTCTACGTCACGAACCTGACGCGCACGCGCTCCTCCAGCCTGCCGGTTCGCTTCGAGTTCATGAGCGGCGGGACCGTGCAGTCGTTCGAGGTGTGGCTCGGGGCGCGCGAGGGATACGTCGTGCACGACTTCGTGCTGACGAAGCTGCAGCAGGAGTCGGGCGTCGGCATGCTGCGCATCCGGACCGAGGTGCCGGGGGGGCGGATCGCGGCGCGGGCGTGGGTGTACAACCGGGACGCCGAGGGAAGGGAGGTCGGGCAGAACGTCCAGGGAATCGCGGCCGCCTCCCTCATGCGGGACTCCCTCCTGACGGGGCTCGTGGTGAATGAGTCGGCGCGGACGAACGTCGGCATCGCGAATCCGCACGACGTCGACGCCGAGGTGTGGCTCGTCGACCGCGATCCATCGTTCCAGCACCTGGCGAAAGTCGTCGTGCCGGCGCGGGGCGTGGTGCAGCTCAGCCTCGGCCACCTCTTCTACCTTTCCGATGAGGAATCGGTGACGGTGGAGGTCCGCTCAAAGTTGCCGGTGATGCCCTATGCCTCGGTCATCCGCAACAGCAGCGGCGACCCGCAGTTCATCGCGCCGGCGAAGCTGTACCCGCTGTTCGACGCGCCGCCCGCGTGTCTCGACGCGCTGGTGGTCTGGGAGGGGAACGAGCAGGACACCCGCTTCACCGCCCACGTCCGCGACGCCGCCGACGCCCCCGCCACCATCGCCGGCCTCGCCGCGAAGTACGGCTTCACCGTGCTGGACACTCTGCAAAACGCCTTCTACGCCGAGCTGACTCCCGCGCAGCTCTCCGCGATGCGCTGCGACCCGGCCATCGAATGCATCGGGTGCGGGTGGCCGTGGACCGGGCCGGTGCCGTGAGGGGCGGGCGCATATACGAAGTTGGCGAAGTTCTGGTTAGAGGACGGGGCGCTTGCCGAATCGAAGAGATTCGCGGCGCACGAGCTCACTCAAATCGAACGGATCGTCGCGGAACGGAGACTTAGCTTCCTGGAGGCGTGGCATGACCACTTCGGCAGTTGACTCGACCGCACTCGCGCAGGACGTTCGTGTGACAGCCGATGAGCTCATCGTCGGCCTCGTGGACGGCCGCACCATCTGCGTCCCGCTCGTCTGGTTCCCGCGCCTCCTGCACGCGACGCCCGCGGAGCGCGGCCGATTCGAGATCCTCGGAGACGGTGAGGGCATCCACTGGCCCGACGTGGACGAAGACATCAGCGTTGCCGGTCTCCTTCGCGGCGTTCGGCCCCCCACGCCTACAGCTTGAACTCCACCGTCACCTCGTGCAGCACCTCGACCCGCACCCGCTCCCCCTCCCCTACACCTCCACCTCCGCCTTGTCCCCCTCCTCCGTCAGCCACACCTTGCGGTCGCCGGCGCGGTTCTTGGCCAGCAGCATGTCGATCGTGGCGACGGCCGGCTCCGGCTCCGGCAGCGTGAGGCGCACGAGGCGGCGGGTGTTCGGGTCCATCGTCGTCTCGCGGAGCTGCGAGGGGTTCATCTCGCCGAGGCCTTTGAAGCGCTGGATGTTCACCTTGCCCTTCAGCCCCTCCGCCTCGATGCGCGCCAGGATGCCCTCGCGCTCCGCGTCGTCGAGCGCGTAGAAGACGTGCTTGCCGACGTCGATGCGGTAGAGCGGCGGCATGGCGACGTGGATGTGCCCCTCCTCCACCAGCTTGCGGAAGTGCCGCACGAAGAGCGCGCAGAGGAGCGTGGCGATGTGGGCGCCGTCGGAGTCGGCGTCGGCGAGGATGCAGATCTTCCCGTAGCGCAGCCCGTCGATCTTGTCCGAGCCGGGGTCGACGCCGAGGGCCACGGCGATGTCGTGGACTTCCTGCGAGGAGAGCACCTCGTTCGAGTCCACCTCCCAGGTGTTCAGGATCTTCCCCCGCAGCGGCATGATGGCCTGGAACTCCCGGTCGCGCGCCTGCTTGGCCGAGCCGCCGGCCGAGTCGCCTTCGACGAGGAACAGCTCGGTGCGGTTGAGGTCCTGCGCCGTGCAGTCGGCCAGCTTGCCGGGGAGCGCGGGGCCGGAGGTGAGCTTCTTCCGCTCCACCTTCTTCCCCTGCTTGAGCCGCACCATGGCCTGGTTGATGGCGACGCTGGCGATCTTCTCCGCGTCGGCGACGTTGTTGTTCAGCCAGATCGAGAAGGCGTCCTGTGTGACGCCGGAGACGAACGCCGACGCCTCGCGCGACGACAGCCGGTCCTTGGTCTGCCCCGTGAACTGCGGGTTCGTCATGCGCACCGAGAGGATGTAGCTGCAGCGCGCCCAGACGTCCTCCGGCGCCAGCTTCACGTTCCGCGGCAGGAGGTTCCGGAACTCGCAGAACTCCCGGATCGCCTCCGTGAGCCCGGTGCGGAACCCGTTCACGTGCGTCCCCCCCTGCGCGGTCGGGATGAGGTTCACGTAGCTCTCGCCGACGATCTCCCCCTCCTCCGGCAGCCAGACCACTGCCCAGTCCACCTCGTGGTCGTGCCCCTTGAAGTGGCCGGTGTAGGGCGACTCCGGCAGCAGCGTGTTCCCCGCCAGCTCGGAGAGGAGGTAGTCGGTGAGGCCGTCCTCGAAATACCACTCCTCGCTGTCGGCCGGGTCCTGCTCGCTGATGAAGCGCATGCGCAGCTTCGGCGAGAGCACCGCCTTGGCCCGCATGACGTGCTTGAGGCGCGGGACGCTGAACTTCGGGGAGTCGAAGAACGACTCGTCGGGCCAGAAGCGGACGGTCGTGCCGGTGTTGCGCTTCCCCACCTGCCCGATGATCTTCAGGTCC
>DASWNW010000124.1:0-115882 GCA_036399015.1 Thermoanaerobaculia bacterium
ATCTGCTGAAAAAAGCTGGAGAATGCAACCAACGCCGGTCACCTCCTGTTTGTCTTGTTCCTTCGACAAGACCGAGGCTACAGGAAGCCGGCGTTCTCGTTTCTGCAAACTGCTAATTTGGACAGGCCTGGACGGTTGCCAGTTGCCGGTTACCGGTTGCCGTCTGTTACGGGCGGACGGTGGCTGCCGCGGCAACGGGCAACCGGGAACCGGCAACCGCCGCCAGTTTCAACGCCTTCGCCACGTACGACGGATGCGGCACCGTGGCGAGCGTGGTCGGGTCGATCCATTCGTATCCGTCCACGGAGCCGCGCGGCTCGGAGTCGTAGAGCGAGAACTCGATCTTGCGCGTGGTCACGGTGTGCCGGATTTTGCCGAGGAGCGCGCCGCGGGCGACGTCGAGCGGTCCGGCTTCGAGGAGCGAGGCGTCGCCGTGCGGGAGGTGATACATGGCGTGCATGAGAGGCCCGTCTTCGCGGCGCATGAGCACGCGGCCGTGGCGGTCGACGATGAGGAAGAGGGGGATGTGCAGCTCGCGCGTCGCCTTCTTCGCCTTCGCCGCCGGGAGCTCGTCAACGCGGTTCGTGGCGCGGGCGACGCAGGTCTCGCGGAGCGGGCAGATGAGGCACGAGGGGTTGCGCGGGGTGCAGACGAGCGCGCCGAGCTCCATCAGCCCCTGGTTGAAGTGGCGCGGCCTGGCGCAGGCGTGCACCAGCGCCTCGGCCCGCTCCCACGTCTCGCCGTCGGAGCCGAAGAGGCGGGCGACGACGCGGGTGACGTTGCCGTCGACGATCGGGGCGCGGCGCTCGAAGGCGACGGAGGCGATGGCGCCGGCGGTGTAGCGGCCGATGCCGGGGATGGTCAGGAGCTCCTCGACGGTCGACGGGAGAGTGCCGCCGAAGCGCTCCATGACCGCGAGCGCGCCGTCGCGGAGCATGCGCGCGCGCCGGTAGTAGCCGAGGCCCGACCAGGCGGCGGTGACGTCACGATCGGAGGCGGCGGCGAGGTGGGAGATGGAGGGGAAACGGGAGAGGAAGCGCTCGAAATAGGGCAGCACCACCTCCATCCGCGTCTGCTGCAGCATCACCTCGGAGAGCCAGACGTGATAGGGGTCGTAGGCCTCGCGCCAGGGGAGGGGCCGCTGGTGCCGCGCGAACCATTTTTCGGTGCGGCGGGTGACGTTCCGGAGGTCTGGGGCTTGCAACCGCCGGGTATTGTATTCTTCGGGGCAGGGTTCACGAGGAAACCGCATGAGCGAGCAGCTTCAGGCCGATACTGAACAGGGAAAGTACGTCTACTGCATCATCAAAACGGAGACGCCGCGCGACTTCGGCGGCGTCGGCATCGGCGGCCGAGGCGATCGCGTCTACACCGTTCCGTTCCGCGAGTTTGCGGCCGTGGTCTCGAACTGCCCGCTGATCGTCTTCGACCCGACCCGCGAGAACGCCCTCGCCCACGAGCACGTCAACGAGCTGGTGATGAAGGACTTCACCGTCCTTCCGATGAGCTTCGGCACCGTCTTCCGCACCGAGAACGACATCAAGGAGTTCCTCAAGGGCACGTACGAGGCGCTCAGCGACGTCCTCCAGAAGATGGAGGGGAAGATCGAGTTCGGCCTGAAGGTGAACTGGGACAAGGACCAGGTCATCAAGGAGATCGAGACGGAGAACGAGGAGATCCGCCGCCTCAAGGAGGAGATCCAGTCCAACACCTCGACCTCGACCTATTTCTCGCGCATGCAGCTCGGGCGGGTGGTCGAGTCGGCGCTCCAGGCGAAGGCCGATTCGTACGTGACGGAGATCTACGAGGCGCTGCGCGACGCCGCGATCGCCTCCCGCTCGAACAAGCCGATCGGCGACAAGATGATCATGAACGCCGCCTTCCTGGTCGAGCGCGACAAGACCCGCGCCTTCGACGACCAGATCTCCGAGATCGCGAAGAAATACGAGAACAAGCTGTCGTTCCTGTACACCGGCCCATGGCCGCCGTATAACTTCGTCAATATCCGGTTGAAGCTGGAGAGAGCGGAACGCTGACGCGTTGTTGTCGGTTGTCAGTGGTCGGTTGTCTGCGGCTCCCCGGACAACTGATAACCGACAACTGACAACAAATATGAACCGCCCCTGGATCGACTCCCCCTTCTTCCCCTCCCTGCTCGACTCATGCGAGCTCGATCGGGAGACGCGCGAGCAGGTGCGGTTTTTTGCGGAGAATGGGTATGTCGTCATCGATCCGCGGATCCCCGACGCGACGATCGACGGCGTCAACGAGACGCTGAAGCCCTACTTCCGGCAGAACTACGTTCCCTACTACTCTGACGAGACGCGGGTGCAGGATGCCTGGCCGTTCAATCCGCACGTGCGGGAGGTGGCGATCGCGCCGCGGGTGCTGGAGCTGCTGCGCATCCTCTACCGCCGCGAGCCGATCCCCTTTCAGACGCTGAACTTCCGCGTCGGCTCCCAGCAGCGGACGCACAGCGACATCATCCACTTCGACAGCATCCCGTACGGGTACATGTGCGGCGTCTGGACGGCGCTGGAAGACGTCGACCTGCGCAACGGGCCGCTGCACTACTACCACGCCTCGCACCGCCTGCCGCGCTTCGACATGCACGACATCGGCATCACCGCCGCCGAGACGGCGGGCTATGAGAAGTACCACCTCTACGAGGACTTCGTGGAGGCGCTGATGAAGGAGAAGCGGGGGGAGCGGGTGGAGGTGAAGCTGAAGCGGGGGCAGGCGCTGATCTGGTCGGCGAACCTCTTCCACGGCGGCTCGCCGATCGTCGACAAGGGGCGGACACGCCTCTCGCAGGTCACCCACTACTACTTCGAGGGCTGCCTCTACTACACGCCGCTCTTCTCCGACCTCGGCCTGGGGAAGCTCGTCACGCGCAAGGTCTTCGACGTCCGCACGAGCCTCGAGGTCAAGCAGTTCTACAACGGCGCGGAGATCGCGAACCCCGGCGAATGGCCTCCGCGGGAGATCCCTCCATGGGGCGCCGTGCCGAAGCGGCGCTCGAAGATTCTCAAGATCCGCGACGCGGTGGCGCGACTTCTGCGACCATAGGCGTATGGCGTTCCTGCTGGACGACATCATCCTGCTCCCGCTCAAGGGGCCGATTTCCGGCTTCAAGTGGATCATGCGCACGATCCAGAAGATGGCGGACGAGGAGCTGATGAACGACCAGCCCTGGAAGGAGCGGCTGATCGAGCTGCAGATGCGCCTCGAGCTGGGCGAGATCAGCGAAGAGGAGTACGTCGCCGAGGAGGCGGTGGTGTTCCAGGCGCTGCGCGACATCCGCGCGCGCAAGGAAGAGCTGGCGCGGCAGTACGCCGCCGAACGCGACGACGACGACGGCGGCATCGGGATCTACACGGGCTACGGCGACCGATGATCGCCGAGCTCGACGAGCTCGCATCGCACCGGGTGGTGCTCTTCGGCGGTAAAGGGGGAGTCGGCAAGACGACCGTCTCCGCCGCCGCGGCCCTCCATTACGCGGAGACGCGGCCGGTGATCCTCTTCACCACCGATCCCGCCTCGAACCTCGAGGACCTCGACCTCCCGCTGCGCGTCGAGGCGCTCGACGCGGATGCCCTGTACGCCCGCTTCCTCTCCACCCACCTCGAGCCGATCCTGGAGATCGGCGACCGCGGGACCTATCTCGACCGCGAGGAGCTGCGCCGCCTCTTCGAGCTGACGATGCCGGGCGTCGACGAGCTGATGGCCTGGATGCACATCGGCGAGCTGGCGGAGGAGAACCCGGAGACGCTGATCGTCGTCGACACCGCACCTACCGGACACACGCTGCGGATGCTGTCGTCGTCCGAGCACTTTCACCACCTCGCGCTGGCGCTCGACGCGATGCAGGAGAAGCACCGGGCCATGGTGCGGCAGTTCACCCGCCGCGAGGTGCGCGACGCGATGGATGCGTTCATCGAGGAACTGGACGCCCGCGCCACCCGCCGCCGCGCCCTGCTCACCGATCCGGCGCTGACGGCGTTCGTCCCGGTGACGCTGCCGGAGCCGCTGGTCGCGCAGCAGACGCTGCGGCTGATCTCCGAGCTGGAGCTGCACGTGCCGTTCGTGGTCGTGAACCGCGCGCGGGGAGGTGAGACGCTGGAAGGGCAGCGGGTCGTGCATGCGCCGCGGGCGTGCGTCCCGCTCGACAGCGCCGAGCGGCTGCGGGAGTGGGCTCTCTCTGGAGCGACGGGCTCTCAGCCCGTCGGCCTCGGCCCACCCCATGACGGGCTAAGAGCCCGTCGCTCCAGGGAGAACGAATTGCACATTGCCCCCCTCACCCTTCTGGCGGGCAAGGGGGGCGTGGGCAAGACCACCTGCTCCGCCTCCCTCGCCCTGCAGCAGGCGACGGCGAACCCCGACAAGAACTACGTCGTCATCTCCGTCGACCCCGCCCACTCGCTGCGCGATCTCTTCGAAAGCATCCAGCCGCCGCCGAACCTGCGGGTGGAGGTGATCGACACCAAGGCCAAGTGGCGGCGCTTCCGCGACAGTTTCGGCGAGAAGATCGTCGACGCGGTCGACGCGCTCACCCCCCGCGGCATGTCCCTCGGCCACGACGTCGACGCGATGCGCAGCCTGATCGAGATCGCGCCGCCGGGCGCCGATGAGCTGTTCGCCATCACCCGCCTCGCCGACCTGCTCGTCGACGAGACGCTGGCCGGCGTGATCGTCGACACCGCGCCGACCGGCCACTTTCTGCGCCTCCTCGACCTGCCGCGCGCGGCTGGGGAGTGGGTGCGGGAGTTCATGCGCCTCCTGCTCCGCTATCGCGACCTCATCCCCTCCGGCTCTCTGGGCGAGGAGCTGGTGCGGGCGTCGAAGGAGCTGAAGTCGGTCGACGCGGCGCTGCACTCCGAACGCGCCGCGGTCGTCGTCGTCACGCGCCCGGAGCGGATCGTCGTCGCCGAGACGCGGCGCCTGCTCCAGAACCTGAACGAGCGCGGCATCCGCGTGGGCGGCACGATTGCCAACTACGTGACGCCCGTGGGGGGCGACGCCTGCGACGAGTCGATGCGCGAGCACGAGCTGGCGACGCTCGCGACCCTCGGGGATGCCGTGACGATCGAGCGCCGCGATCGGCCGCCGCTCGCCGCGGACGAACTGCTGTCGCTGGTGCCGCGATAAACTTCCGCCATGTCGTCTGTTCTCTACGTCTACGCCGTGACGCGGCAGGCGATCGTGCCTGACGCCGAGGCGATCGACGGCTCCCGCCGCTTCGGGACGGCGAGCGCGGCGGAGGTCCACGCCGTCTTCACCCCGGTGAGCGCGGACGAATTCAGCCAGGAGGTCATCGACCGCCGGGCAGGCGACCTCGAATGGCTCGGCGCGATCGGCTATCGCCACCAGAGCGTCGTCAGCGCGCTCATGAAAGAGACCGCGCTCGTGCCGCTGCGCGCCTTCACCCTCTTCAGCGGCGAGGAGGCGGTGCGCGCCTATCTCGAGGAGCACCGCGAGCTGCTCGCGAAGACGCTCGACCGGCTGGAGGGAAAGCAGGAGTGGACGCTGCGCATCGAGCTGGAGCCGTCGAAGTGGAGCGAGGCCCTCACCGTGCGCGTCGCGTCGCTGCGTGAATTACAGAGCGACATCGCCGCCGCCTCGGCCGGGAAGGCGTTCCTCCTGCGCAAGAAGCTCGAGGACGAGAAGAAACGCGCCTCGCGCACGGCCGAGGAGGAGCTGGTCGGCGAGATCGAACAGGCGGTGCTGGCGAAGCTGCGCTGCGAGACGGTGGCGGAGTCGCGCGCCCGCCGCGAGGGCGGCTTCCCGCAGATCAACGTTCTGATTAACCGCGACGAGGAATCGGTCCTGCAGGAACTGGAGACGGAGCTGGGCGCGCGCTACGCACCCGAGGGCGTGACGCTGGCATTGAGCGGGCCGTGGCCGCCGTATACATTCGCAGGAGGAAACACGGAACGCTGAACACTGAACACGGAACGACGGGAGCTGACCCGTTCCGTGTTCCGCGTTCCGTGTTCTACGTTCAATGAACGACAACCTCGAAGAGCTGCCTCTGCTCGAAACGCTCGATCACCTGCTCGACCGCGGGGTGATCATCGCCGGCGAGGCGATCATCTCGATCGGCGACGTCGACCTCCTCTACCTCGGCCTGAACGTCGTCCTGGCGAACGTCGACGCCATCATCCGGACGTCGAAAAGGTGAGTAGCAAGCGATGAAATCGATCGTGATCGGCGCGCATCTCCTGCGCGACGACGTGGAGCCGGTCGCCACCGCCATCCCCGCCGGCGATCTCTGGCTCAGCGCGGTCGACGTCCCGGACGACCAGCCGCTCGGCGACCGCGAGCTGCTCATCAAAGTCGCCGGCGTGCGCGCGCGCCTGCTGGAGGTGGCGACGTTCGTCGCGATCCGCTACGGCCTTTCGCTCACGAGCCCCGAGGAGGCGCTCGGCAAATGCGGCGCGCACCTGACGCGCTGGAAGAAGCTGCTGACCGCGCACCGCGAGCACGTCGAGATGACGCTGAAGGTCGCGGCGGCGACGACGATGCTCCGCCCCGACCGCCGCGACTTCACGAGCGGCGCCGACTACCTGCGCGCGCTGCATGCGGCGCAGCAGTCGTCGAACGTCGATCCCACCTTCCGCGCGAACGCGGAGCGGCTCCTCGGCCCGCTCAGCGTCAAGCACCGCTGGGAGCACCGCGACGAGCGCTCGGTGGAGCTGGCGGCGCTGGTCGAGCGCGCGCGGCTCGACGAGGTGAAGTCGGCAGGGGAGGAGCTGCGGGCGTCGTCCCCCGAGGTACCGTTTCTACTGTCCGGACCGTGGCCGCTGGAGGTCTTTACCGATGCTGATCGCGAATGAGGAGCGGGAACTGCGGCAGGCGCTCTCGTTCACCGACTCCGTCGTGCCCGAACGCATCTCGGCCGATCCGGAGATCGTGGAGAACGGATTGGCGAGGCTCGTCCTCTCGATCGTGGAGCTCGTGCGGCGGCTGCTGGAGAAGCAGGCGCTGCGGCGGATGGACGCCGGGAACCTCACCGACGAGGAGATCGAGCGGCTCGGAAATGCGCTGATGAAGCTCGAGGAAAAGATGGCCGAATTGAAGAGCACGTTCGGCCTCAGCGACGAACAGCTCAACATGACACTCGGGCCTTTGAAGATGTGGGAGTGATGTGGTACACGTTGAGTTGTCGGTGGTCAGTTGTCAGTTGTCTGCGGTTTTTCGGCTTGCGGGCCATGAGGCGTGGATTCAGGCGAAACACCACAGACAACTGACAACCGATAACTGACAACTCATCAGGGGGTCACGATTGCCAATCGAAGATCGGGGAGGGCTCCAGCGCCAGCCGCAAGGACTGGTGGACATCCTCGACAAGATCCTGGACAAGGGGCTCGTGGTCGCGGGCGACGTGAAAGTGTCGCTTGCGAACGTGGAGCTGCTGACCATCCAGTTACGTCTTGTGATCTGCTCGATCGACAAGGCGGAGGCGATCGGCATCAACTGGTGGCGGTCCGACCGCTTCTATTCGGCCGATGCCAGGGCGCTCCCCGCGCCCGATGAGTACGATGAGCTTCGGAACCGCATCGCCGAGCTCGAACGTCAACTGAACACCACTCGTGAGCTTCCTGCAGAGGGGAAGCCTGGAGAGAGGAAAGGCAGGTAAGTCATGGCTGTCGAACGCGCCCCGGGCGGAACCAGTCTCATTGATGTCCTCGACCGAATTCTCGACAAGGGCATCGTCGTCGACGCATGGGTTCGCATTTCGCTCGTCGGCATCGATCTGATCACCGTTGAAGCTCGCGTCGTCATCGCGTCGATCGACACGTACCTGAAGTACGCGGAAGCGGTCGGCATCACCTCCACCGTCGCCCGTCCGGCCCTCGGCCCGGGAGAAGGTGGCGGCGGCATGGGCAGCACCACCGTGCCGACGGGTGGGGCGTCGCGGTTGTAACGCCTGAGCTTGGTCCCCTCCCGAGCGGCCTTCGTCACCGCGGAGGCCGCTTTCCTCCCGTGCCTCGACCGGCCCGCGCCTCGTCGTAGTAGTGTCGCGCTCGTCATCCGCGACCCGACAACGACGAGGTGTACATGGCTGTTCATCGTTTCCGGGTGGTCTTCGCCCTCGCGCTCGCTTTCCCGACGTCCGCCGCGACCTTCACCGTCACCAACCTGAACGACTCCGGCTCCGGGAGCCTTCGCGCCGCCGTGGAGTCGGCGAACGCCACTCCCGGCGCGGACACGATCGTCTTCCAGGATGGTCTCACCGGCACGATCGTCCTCACCGGCGGCGCGCTCGACGTCACTGACTCGCTCGACGTGCAGGGGCCGGGCTCCGGGGTCTTGACCATCGACGGCAACGATCAGTCCCGGATCTTCCTGATGGCGTCGTTCGAGCATGGCTTGACGAACGCCGTCTCCGGCCTGACGCTGACAGACGCCTGGGCCCTCGAGGGAGGCGCCGCGATCCTCAGCGTGCTCAACGACCTCACCCTCGCTGACGTGAAGGCGATCGACAACGTCTCCGGCGGCAGTGGCGGCGGTGTCTATTTCAGCGGGGGAACGCTGGTGGTGCAGGACTCCGTCTTCAGCGGGAACTTCGCCGAGAACGCCGTCAGCCCCTGCTTCGAATTCGGCGACGTCGCGGGCGGACGCGGCGGCGGCCTGGCCATCGAGGACGCGGCCGGCGTCACCATCGATAACGTGACGTTCACCGGGAACGCCGCACGCTTCGACGGGGGCGGGCTCTCGGTGGTGATGAAGATGGATGCACCCGCCACGCTGACCATCACCGGCTCGACCTTTAGCGGCAACATCGCCGGTTACGCCCCCGAGTGCTACCCCGCCAGCGGTGGCGGCGCCTTCGTGGCGGGCATGGGGAACGACGACACGCTGGTCATCGAGGACTCGGCCTTCAGCGGGAACACCGGCGGAGGAGGGAACGCCGGCGGTCTGCTCCTCGGCGACCTGGATGTCCTCACCATCCGCCGCAGCACCGTTTCCGGCAACCATGCCACGAACGGCGACGGCGGTGGCCTGGTGCTCTCGAACAACGCCACGACCCTGCTGGAGAACGTGACCGTCGCCGCGAACGACGCCACCGGCAACGGCGGCGCGCTCACCGTCAGCGGCGCCGTCTCCACGGCCATTCGCCACTCCACGATCTCCGGCAACAGCGGGACCACGGGAGGCATCTACGCCTCCGGCAGCGCCGCGGTGACGTTGCGCAACTCGATCGTGGCCAACGGGACGGTGAACGACCTCGCGAACGACGGGACCGCCTCCTTCGACGCTTCCTATACCGCCATCGAAACACCGGGCGCGGCGGCCATCACGGACAACGGTGGAAATCTGACCGGCATCGACCCGCAGTTGGGGGCGCTGCAGAACAACGGGGGGCCGACGCTGACGATGATGCCGGCGGCCGGCTCGCCGGTGCTCGACGCGGGAGATCCGTCCTTCACCGCGCCTCCATCGACGGACCAGCGCGGCTTCACCCGCGTCGTCAGTACGCTGGACATGGGCTCGGTCGAATACGACCCGCCCGGCGACGGCGGCACGCTCGCGCTCACGTCCGCGACCTACAGCGTCGACGAGGACGGCGGCAACGTCACCATCACCGTCACGCGCACCGGCGGCTCCAGCAATGCCGTGAGCGTCGACTATGCCACGAGCGCCGGGACGGCGGTCTCGCCCGCCGACTTCGACTCCGCCAGCGGCACGCTGAACTGGGGCGACGGGGACTCCGCCAGCAAGTCGTTCCAGGTCGCGATCGTCGATGACTCCGTGTACGAGGGAAGCCAGACCTTCGGGATCTCCCTCAGCGTGGTCACCGGCGGCGCCTCGCTCGGCACCAGTTCCGCGATCGTCACGGTTGCCGACGATGAACCGTTTCCCTCGCTCAGCATCAACAACGTCTCCCATTTCGAGGGAAACGGCGGCACGACCAAGGCCTACCAGTTCACGGTGACGCTGACGCCGCAGAGCGCCTCGGTCGTCACGGTCAATGTCTCCACCGCGTCCGGCACTGCGGCCAGCGGCGCGGATTTCTCGCCGCTGAGCGCGAACCTCAGCTTCGCCGCCGGCGTCACCTCGCAGAACGTCAACGTCACGGTACTCGGCGACAACTCCGGAGAATGGGACGAGACCTTCACGGTGGTCCTCGCTTCTCCGAGCCAGGCCACGCTGGGAACGCCGGCCGGCACAGGGACGATCCAGAACGACGATCCACCGCGGCCGCCGACCGGCTTCAGTGCCACCGCGACCGCGCCGTCTACCGTCAGCCTCACCTGGACGGCCGGAATCGCCGCGGCTTCCTACCAGGTGGAGCGGCAGTCGACGAGCGGCGGTCCGTTCGTCCTGATCGGCTCGCCGGGCGGGACGACATTCAACGACACGACCGTTTCCGCGAATACCTCGTATCGCTACCGGGTCCGCAGCGTGAATCCCTTCGGGCTCTCCGCCTACAGTGCGGTCGACCTCGCGACTACGGTCGTCCTCACCGATTCGCTGCTGACGGGCGGTGTGCGGGTGAAGGCGGTCCACGTGACCGAGCTCCGGACCATGGTGAACGCCGTGCGCGCCTTCTCCGGCCTCCCCGCGGCGACGTTCACCGACGCGTCGCTGGTGGGGACGAAGATCAAGGCGATTCACCTCACGGAGTTACGGACCGCGCTCGACGCGGCCGCGGCGGGAGCGGGACTCCCGTCGGGCGGCTACACCAACCCGTCCCCTGCGGGTGTGGTGGTGAAGGTGGTGCACTTCCAGGAGCTGAGGAATCGGGTGAAGTAGCCGGAAGCGTTGCCAGGGGCTCTCCCGGCAACCGGCAACGGTCAACCGGGAACTACTGTTTCAACCACCTGTCGAACCAGTCGCCTACCGTCTGAAACCAGAGCCTCGAGTTCTGCGGCTTCAGCACCCAGTGGCCTTCATCGGGGAAGTAGAGCAGCCGCGAGGGGACTCCGCGGCGCTGCAGGGCGGTGAAGAGCTGCAGGCCCTCTCCGATCGGGACGCGGAAATCGAGCTCGCCGTGCGTCACGAGCGTCGGTGTGGCGAAGTTCTTCACGAACCGGTGCGGCGACCACTTCTCGTAATCGGTGGGATCGTCCCAATAGGGGCCGCCGAACTCCCAGTCGGTGAACCAGAGCTCTTCGGTCACGCCCGCCATCGACTCCAGGTTGTAGACGCCGGCGTGGGAGACGAGCGCCTTGAAGCGGTTCGAGTGGCCGAGGATCCAGTTGACCATGTAGCCGCCGTAGGAGCCGCCGGCGGCGCCGAGGCGTGAGCCGTCGACGAACGGCATGGCGGCGAGCTTGTCGACGCCGTTCATGATGTCGGTGTAGACGCGTCCCGCCCAGTCGCGCGAGATCTGCTCGACGAACTGCTGCCCGAAGCCGGACGAGCCGCGCGGGTTCGGCATCACGATCACGTAGCCGCGCGCCGCGAACACCTGCGGGTTCCAGCGGTACGACCAGGAGTCGCTCCAGGCGCCCTGCGGTCCGCCGTGGATCAGCACGATGGCGGGGTACTTCTTCGAGGGATCGAAGTTCGGCGGCTTCACCAGGTGCGCCTGGATCTGCGCGCCGTCCGCCCCCTCCCACCACACATCCTCGGTCGTGCCCATGGCGATCCGCGCGAGCAGCGCGTCGTTGTCACGCGTCAGCCGCGTCAGCTTGCCGTTCCGCGTCAGCGAGTAGATGTCCGCCGGGCGGCGGAGCGTGGAGAGGTTGAAGTAGATCGTCTTCGAGTCGGGCGCGACGTCGACCATCGACGCGGAGCCGCTGTTGTCGAGCAGCGTCGCGCGGCCGTCGAGCGCGATCTCGTACAGCGCGTTCTTCCCTTTCAGCGGCGCCTCGACGAACAGCGACTTCGAGTCGTTCGACCAGACCGCCTCGGAGATCCAGTTCGGGAAGTCGGCCGCGATGCGCCGCGACTGCCCGGCGGCGCGGTCGTACAGCCAGAGCTCCCAGAGGTCCGACTCGAAGCCGTTGCGCGACTGCGAGCGGTAGGCGATGTAGCGCCCGTCGGGCGAATAGCTCGGTGACGTGTCGGCGCCGGTGCGTGAGGTGATCCGCCTCACCTCGCCGCCCGTCAGCGGGACGAGGTAGAGATCGGAGTTCGTGGAGCGCTCCGGATTCGGATCGACGTTGCGGGCGTAGACCAGCTCCTCGCTGTCGGGCGAGACGTCGAACTCGTGGCCGCCGCTGACCGAGAACGGCGGCGCGTCGAAGGCGCCGGGAGTGAGATCGCGCACGCTCCCGGTGAGCGGGACGAAAAGGATGTGCGAGCGCGTCGGCTCCTGCCACGAGTTCCAGTGGCGGTAGAGGAGCGAGTCGATGATGCGCGCGTTGGTTCCCCCCGTCGAGGGCCCCTTCTGCTCCACGTCGACGGTGGAGACGAGCACGAGGCCGGAGCCGTCCGGCACCCACGTCACCTCGCCCGCCCCTCCGGGGAGGCTGGTCAGCTTGCGCGACGTGCCGCGCGCGACGTCGTGGAGGTAGACCTGCTTCGCGCCCCCCTCGCGGTTCGAGACGTAGGCGAGCGTCTTTCCGTCCGGCGACCAGGCCGGCCCCTCGTCCTGCTTCGTGCCGTCGGTGAGCTGCTTCGACGCGGCGGAGCCGTCGGCAGGGATCAAATAGATCGCACTCTTGCGGTAGTTGCCCGGCAGGTCGATGTTGCTTGCGGCAAACGCGATCCACTTCCCGTCCGGCGACACCTTCGGCGCGCCGATGCGGCGCATGCCGGCGAGGTCTTCGAACGTCATGGGGCGCTGCGCGTTCGCGGTCAGCGCGAGGAGGAGGACGAACAAGATTCTCTTCATTGGATGTACCCCAGCGATTTCAGGTTCTCGTAGTACTCGTCGTTCAACTGCTGCGTGGCGCCGGCGGTGGCGCGCGGGCCGTAGGTGGCGATCCTCTGCTGCGCGGTGCCGCCCGGCATTTCCTTCGAGGCCGGGAAGCCGAGGTTCTCGAGCAGGAGCGGGGCCACGTCCCAGGCCATGTGGGCATCGAGCCGCCGCGTGGACGCCATGACCGCCGAGCCGAGCTGTCCCTCGCCCGGCATGCCGACCAGCACCACGTCGTAGCCGCGCCGCTTGGTGATGCGCAGGAGGTTCCGGAGGTTCTCCAGCGCCCGCAGCGACGAGGCGAGCTGCGTCGACTGGTCGGTCTGCTGCCGGTTGAGGATCACGTCGAGCGCGGGGAGGTAGACGGTGGCGAAGCGCGGCCTGTGGGTGTCGAGCTCCTTCACGAAGGCGATCGTCGCCAGGGAGTCGACGCGCAGGGCGTCGCCGCGGGCGTCGCTGAAGATCGTCTCCGGACCGACGACGTGCAGGCCCGCCTCGTTCGAGCTGGCGGAGGCCCACCAGTTCACGGCGATGCTGGGCACGCCGCGCTCGGCGAAGATCTCCCAGATGTAGTCGCGGCGGCGGACGGTCGGCGGCAGCGGCTCGCGGCGGGCGATGCCGAGGGCCGGCGCGATCGTCATCAGGATGAAGTCGGCCTGGGAGATCCGCTGCAGCACGTGACGTCCGCCGCGGAAGCGCACCCCCTCGATGGCGCGTACACCGTGGTGCTCGGTGCGCACGCCGGTGCCGACGGAAGCCCAGCGCTCGGTGGTGGAATCGCCGCGGATCGCGGAGATCTGCAACTCGAACGGCATCTCCCGGACGATGTCCGGGCGGGAGCGGTAGATGTCGTACGTCAGGCCGTCGACCGCGATGAACGCCACGTTCGCCGTCGTCGGCGTGGTCACGACCATCGGCTCGAGCTCGAAGCGCTCCCGCTCCGCGTAGGCCGGCACGAACAGGAGCGCGATCAGCGCCGCCGCCGCAACTGCCATCGGCGCGCCGCGCCGCTTCTGATGGATGGCGGGGACGCGTTGCAACTCGTAAATCGAGAACGACAGGAGCGCCGCCGACACCACGATGGTCGCGACGAGGAAGAAGATCACGGCCAGGATTACGCCGACGATCAGCTCCGTCAGGGGCGGCGCGGTGTCGAAGCGGTACCACCAGATCGCGAACGGCGCGACGAGCAGTGCGCCGGCGGCGAAGGAGATCGCCAGCAGCGCACGCGGCCCTTCGATCGGCAGCGCCGGCCTCACTTTCAGGATCAGCGCGATCGCGACCACGACCGCGAAGGCGAAGACCAGCCAGGCCGCCGCGTATGTAAGAAAGAGACCGAGCGTCTCCAGCGCGTTCAGCGGATAGTTCCTGAAGACCATCACCGCGGCGAACGGCAGGGCGCCGAAGACGGCGAGGAGCACCGCGGCCTTGAGCGCGACGGTCGCCAGCTCCTGCCAGAACGCGCGCGAGCTCCAGGGGTCGAGCGCGAACCAGCGCTCGATGCCGTGGGTGAGGTAGCCGCGCTCCCGCAACTGATTGCGGAGGGACTCGACGTCGGACATCGGCGGCATGCTAGAACACGGAACGAGGAACACGGAACACGGAACGCAATCGTTCTACCTTCCGTGTTCTACGTTCTCCGTTTCGGAATACAGGCTTCAATGCGGCGTTGTACCCCCCGGGTCCATGGACTCCACAACTTCCGGGCGGCGCTCGCTGCCCAAACTCCTCTCAGGTCTGATCCTGCTCCTCGGCGTCTGGGCGCTGAAGGCGAAAGGTGTGTTCCTGCTCCTGTTCGAAAAGGTGCGGGTGCTCTTCGTCAATCCGTTCGAGGGGTTCGGGGCGATGCAGTACGCGATCGCCGGCGGCTCGTTCGCCGTCACCATCGCCGCCTACACCACCCGCTGGCCGCTGGCGGTGGTGGTCGGCTTCGTCGTCATCACGCTCATCCATGAGATCGGGCACGCGGTGGCCATCCGGGCGAAGGGGCTGCGCACCGGGTTCATGGTCTTCATCCCCTTCATCGGCGGCGCCGTGACGCTCAAGGATCAGCCGCGCACCGCGTACGACGACGCCCTGATCGGCCTCGCCGGCCCGTTCGCCGGCACGATCGCGTCGCTCTGGTGTCTTCAGATCTACAAGTGGCTGCACGACCCGCTCTGGCTCCTGATCGCCTTCCTCGGCTTCGCGCTGCAGCTCATCAACCTGCTGCCGATCGGGATGCTCGACGGCGGGCGCATCTCCGCCGCGATCACGAAGTGGATGTGGGTCTTCGGCGGCGGCGCGCTGGTCTACAAGGTCTGGGACCAGCCGAACCCGCTGACCATCCTCATCCTCGTGCTGGCGGCGTTTCAGGTGTACGCCTCGATCGTCCGGGAGGCGACCGATGCGGCGTTCTACGAGGTGAGCGGCGCGCAGAGGGCGGCAATTGCCATCCTCTATTTCGCGTTAGTCATTTTTCTGGGACACCAGGCGTACATGACGTACGACCGCCTGGAACAGCTCAGGCACTGAGTTTTGATACCCTACCGGTTCCTCGGGGGAACTGTTTCGACCTGATGAGCATCTGTTTCTTCATCGCCATCGCACTGGGCGTGCTCACCGACGCGGCTGCCGCCCGTCCGGTGCTCGCCAGCGTCGCCGTGGTCCGCGACTCGCGCCGCACCCGGCGGGCGCTGCGGGCGGCGCCGGTGCGTTTCCGGCGCGATGCGGACGCTCCCCGGCCGCGATTCCTCCCCCTCTCCATCCGCCGCATCCTCGCGCCGCTCACCGGCGCCGCATCGCCGCGCGCTCCCGCGCCGCACTGCTGAGGTTTCCCCTCCTTCAGCCCGGCGCGGTCGTTGCTGCGCACTTTTTTCCTGAATTGAGAGGATCCCCATGATCGATAAATTGTTGACAGCGATTTTTGGCTCGAAGCACGAGCGCGACGTGAAGGCGATGCGCCCGATCGTCGAGCAGATCAACGCGCTCGAGCCGCGCGTGAGCGCCCTCACCGACGACGAGCTGCGCGGCAAGACCGCCGAGTTTCGCGAGCGGCTCCGCCCCTTCGTCCAGGCCATCGACGAGGCCAAGCGGGAGATCCCGCGCGACGAGAACACCGTCAAGGCCGCACAGGCCGACCTCCAGGAAGCGCTGAACGACCTCCTCCCGGAGGCCTTCGCCGTCTGCCGCGAGGGGGGCAAGCGCATCCTCAACATGCGCCACTTCGACGTGCAGCTCATGGGCGGCATCGTGCTGCACCGCGGGAAGATCGCGGAGATGAAGACCGGCGAGGGCAAGACCCTCGTGGCGACGCTGCCGGTCTACCTGAACGCCCTCACCGGGCGCGGCGTGCACGTCGTGACGGTGAACGACTACCTGGCCCGCCGCGACTCCGAGTGGATGGGCCGCCTCTACAAGTTCCTCGGCCTCACGGTCGGCGTGATCCAGAACCCGCACGGCGATCGCGAGCGGCAGGCCGCCTACCGCTGCGACGTCACCTACGGCACGAACAACGAGTTCGGGTTCGACTACCTCCGCGACAACATGAAGTTCGACCTCGAGGCGATGGTCCAGCGCGATCCGGTCTACGCGATCGTCGACGAGGTCGACTCGATCCTGATCGACGAGGCGCGCACGCCGCTCATCATCAGCGGCCCGTCCGAGGAGTCGACCGAGAAGTACTACACCGCGGCGCGGATCGTGCCGCGGCTCATCAAGGACACCGACTACCAGATCGACGAGAAGCAGCACACGGCGGTCATGACCGAGGAGGGGGTGCTGCACGCCGAGAAGCTCCTCGGCGGGATCGAGCTGTACGACCCGGCCAACATCGACATGCTGCACGCGATCACGCAGGCCGTGCGCGCGATCTCGCTCTACAAGAAGGACGTCGAGTACGTCGTCAACGACGGCGAGGTGATCATCGTCGACGAGTTCACCGGACGCCTCATGCCGGGCCGCCGCTGGTCGGACGGCCTGCACCAGGCGGTCGAGGCGAAGGAAGGCGTGCGCATCGAGTCGGAGAACCAGACGCTCGCCACCATCACCTTCCAGAACCTCTTCCGGATGTACGAGAAGCTGGCCGGCATGACCGGTACGGCGGACACCGAGGCGGCGGAGTTCGACAAGATCTACAAGCTGGAAGTGGTCGTCATCCCGCCGAACCGGCTGATGCAGCGCCGCGACATGGCGGACCTCGTCTACCGCACGGAGCGGGAGAAGTTCGACGCGATCGTGCAGGAGATCAAGGAGAAGCAGAAGACCGGACAGCCGTCCCTGGTCGGCACGATCTCTATCGAAAAGTCGGAGGCGCTGTCGGCCGCGCTCAAGAAGAGCGGCGTGCCGCACGTCGTGCTGAACGCGAAGTATCACGAGCGGGAGGCGGAGATCGTCGCGCAGGCGGGGCGCAAAGGCGCCGTCACCATCGCCACCAACATGGCCGGCCGCGGCACCGACATCCTCCTCGGCGGCAACCCGGAGTACATGGCCGCGCAGAAGACGCGCGAGATCGAGGATCCGGCCGAGCGGAAGAAGATCGAGCAGCAGATCCGCGAGGAGTGGGACCGCGATCACGAAGAGGTGGTGCGCGTCGGCGGGCTGCACATCGTCGGCACCGAGCGGCACGAGTCGCGGCGCATCGATAACCAGCTCCGCGGCCGTTCGGGACGCCAGGGAGACCCCGGCTCGTCGCGCTTCTACCTTTCGCTCGAGGATGACCTCATGCGCATCTTCGGCGGCGACCGGATCATGGGCCTCATGGAGCGCCTCGGCATGGAAGAGGGCGTCCCCATCGAGCACGGCATGGTCACGCGCGCCATCGAGCGGGCGCAGAAGCAGGTCGAGGGGCGCAACTTCGAGGCGCGCAAGCACCTCCTCGAGTACGACGACGTGATGAACAAGCAGCGTGAGTCGATCTACACGCTGCGCCGCTCCATCCTCGACGGGCGCGAGGGGAAGGAGTACATCATCAACGCCGCCGACGAGATCGTCGGCTTCCTCGTCGACACGCACTATCCGGAGGACGACCGGCAGGCGCCGGACGAGGCGGAGCTGAACGCGGAGCTGTACGAGTACTTCGGCCTCGACCTCCGCGCCGCCGGCGTCGACCTCGACAACGACCGTCGCGACGAGGTGCGGTACAAGATCGTCGAGGCGGTCAACAAGCGCTACGAGGAGAAGGAGGCGATGATCGGCGCGGAGAACATGCGCCTCAACGAGAAGTACCTCCTGCTGCAGGTCATCGACCAGCAGTGGAAGGACCATCTCCTCAACATCGACCACCTCAAGGAAGGCATCGGCCTGCGCGGCTACGGCCAGCGCGATCCGCTCATCGAGTACAAGCGGGAGTCGTTCGACCTCTTTCAGTCGATGATGGAGCGCGTCCAGGACCGCGTCGTCAAGATCCTCTGGAAGATCGAGCTGGCCGGCGGCTCCGGCTCCACCTCCACCGGCACCGAGCGCGACGAGTCGGCGCGCGTGCAGCGCGCGCTCCCGCCGCAGGCGCCGCGGCAGCAGATGACGTTCTCCGGCGCCCCGAAGGAGCCGGTCGCGCCGACGAAGCGGACGCAGGCGAAAGTCGGCCGCAACGACCCCTGCCCCTGCGGCTCGGGAAAGAAGTACAAGAAGTGCCACGGCGTGAACGCGGCATGAGCCGGCTCCGTCACGCGGCGGCGTGCTCCCTGGAGCGACGGGCTCTCAGCCCGTCGCGTTACCGGGCTGAGAGCCCGGTACTCCAGAGGGCAACGCGCGCGGGGGAGCGATGACTCGCACCATCGGCTTCATCGGCGCCGGCAACATGGCCGAGGCGATGATTCGCGGGCTGCTGCGCGGGAACGACTTTGCTCCCGCGCAGATCTCCGCCTCCGGGCCGCGCGAGGAGCGGGTGCGCGAGCTGCGGGAGGCGTACGGCATCGACGCCACGACCGACAACAAGGTCCCGGCCGCGGCGGGGATCGTCGTGCTGTCGGTCAAGCCGCAGATCATGCGCAAGGTGCTGGAGGAGGTCGCCGGGACGATCGCTCCTGACGCGCTCGTGATCTCCATCGCCGCCGGCGTCCCGGTGGCGACGATCCAGGCCCGGCTCGCTTCCGGCACGCGCGTCATCCGGGCCATGCCGAACACTCCGGCGCTCGTCGACGCCGCGGCCACCGCCATCGCCGGCGGGGAGCATGCGCGGGAGTCGGACCTCGCCGACGCGAAGCGGATCTTCGACGCCATCGGCCTCACCGTCATCCTCGACGAGTCGCAGCTCGATGCGGTGACGGGGCTCTCCGGCTCCGGACCTGCCTACGTCTTCCTGATTCTCGAGGCGCTCAGCGACGCCGGCGTGAAGGTCGGCCTGTCGCGCCGCACGGCGCAGCTCCTGGCGGCGCAGACGGTCCTCGGCTCGGCGAAGCTGCTGCTCGAAACGAACGAGCATCCGGGGCGGTTGAAGGACATGGTCACCTCGCCGGGCGGGACGGCGATTACCGGACTGCATACACTGGAGAACGGCGGTGTCCGCACGACGCTCATGAATGCGGTCGAGGCGGCGACGCGCCGCTCGCGGGAGCTCGGAGAGGGGATGCGCGAGAAGGAGTAGGGGATGGACGCGCTGGAGGAAATCGAGAAGGAGCTGAACGAGGCCACGCGCCGCGCCTGGACGCTCGTGCAGTCCACCGACGCCCGCCTCTTCACCGTGCGCCCCGATCCGGCGAGCTGGTCGGCCGCCGAGTGCATCAGCCATCTCAGTATCTCGACCGAGTCGTTCCTGCCGGTCCTGCGCGCGGCGCTCGACGACGCCCGGCAGCGCGGCATCATCGTGAAGGGGAAGCGGAAGCTGAAGATGGATCTCCTTGGCCGTATCCTGCGCTGGTTCCTCGAGCCGCCGATCCGGAAGAAAACGAAGACCACGGCGCCGTTCGTCCCCCGCTCCGTGCGCGCCAAGGCAGACGCGTTCGGCGAGTTCGCCTCGCTCCAGCAGAAGCTCGCGGAGCTGATCATCGCCGCGCGCGGCATCGACCTCAACCGGGTGAAGATCGTCTCCCCCTTCGACAAGCGGGTGAAGTACAACGTCTTCTCCGCCTTCCGGATCCTCGTCGCGCACGAGCGCCGCCATCTCTGGCAGGCCGAGCAGGCGGTGGCGGCGTTGCGGCGGGTGGCGTGATTCTTCGGGGATTGCACCCCATGGCCCCGTTCGCGCATCATCCGCCGCCCGAGGTGAATGGATGACGGTGCTGGAGCAGGAGGGGGAGTCGTCCCTTTCCGAGAAAATGAGGGAGACGCTGGCCATGCTCCCCGAGGAAGGGGTGACCCTGGTCACGATCCGTGACCTGATCGGCCGCGAGGGGATGCTCCTCGTCACCGCCTTCCTGACCATCATCTTCCTGGTCCCGGTCTCGATTCCCGGCGTCAGCACGGTCTTCGGCGGCGCCATCCTGCTGCTTTCGGTCAGCCGTCTCGTGAACAAGCCGCTCTGGCTCCCCAAGAAGCTGAAGGACCGGGTGGTCTCGACGCAGAAGCTGCGCGGCGGGATGGAGCGGGGCCTGAAGTGGTTTCAGCGGCTGGAGAAGGTGAGCCGGCCGCGGCGCATGCGCGGCCTGACCCGCGGCCACGGCTTTGTCGGTTTCACCAACAACTTCGGTCTGATCCTCGGCGCGGTCCTGCTGATGGCGCCGTTCGGCCTGATCCCCTTCAGCAATACCCTACCGGCCATCGCGCTGCTCTTCTTCGCCATCGGCCTCCTGAACCGCGACGGCGTCTGCATCCTCCTCGGCCACCTGATGAATCTCGCCTCGATCGTCTACTTCGGGGTGCTGTTGCTGGGCGGCGCGGTGGTGATCAAGGAAGCGCTGCAGCGGATCTTTTAGGTTCCTCGGGTTCCTCGGAGTTCCTCGGGTAAGCTGGATGACGACCTCCGAGGAACCCCGAGGAACGGCGAAGCCGAGGAACTCCGAGGAACTCCGAGGAACCCCGAGGAACCGAGAAACCCGAGGAACATGATCCCCTCCGACACGCGTTTGCAAGGCGACATGTCCAACCGGTACGACGTCGTCATCCTCGGCGGAGCCTTCAGCGGCGCCTCGACGGCCATCCTGCTGCGGCGCGAGCTGCCGCAGTTGCGCGTCCTGATCGTTGAGAAGGCCGAGGCGTTCGACGAGAAGGTCGGCGAGGCGACGACCGAGATGTCGGCCATGTTCCTGACGCGCCGGCTGGCCATGTGGCACCACCTCGAGCGCGAGCAGCTCCCGAAGGAAGGACTCCGCTACTGGTTCGCGAACGACCAAGTCACCGGGCACGCCGACGCGAGCGAGACCGGCGCCTTCATCCGCAGCGTCGTCCCGTCGTTCCAGTTGCGGCGCGACGCCCTCGACGAGCATCTCCTCGCCACGGCGGTCGCCGAAGGGGCGGAGCTCCTGCGTCCGGCGAAGGTGCGCGACGTCGCGCTCGCCGACTTCAACAACCGGTTGACCGTGGAGATCGGCACCGAGGTGCGCGAGCTCGAGTGCCGCTGGGTCGTCGACGCCACCGGCCGGGTGAACTTCCTCGGCCGCCGTCTCAACCTCATCGAGCGCAACGACGAGCATCCCACCGCCGCCATCTGGTGCCGCTGGAAGAACGTCCGCCACATCGACGACCTCGCCGTCCGCCTCGGCATCTCCGGCGGCAACATCGGCTCGCGCCGCCTCGGCACGAACCACTACACCGGCTACGGCTACTGGATCTGGGTCATTCCTCTCGGAAACGGCGAGACGAGCATCGGCGTCGTCTTCGACAAGCGCCTCATCGGCCTGCACCACAGCAAGAACCGCGCGGAAGACTTCATCGCGTTTCTGAAGGCGGTCCCCTCGCTCGCCGAGCTGCTCGAAGGCGCCGAGCCGCGCCTCGACGACCTCCGCTTCTACTCCAGCCTCGCCTACTCCACGAAGCAGTACATGGGGAAAGGATGGGCGCTGGTCGGTGACGCGGCGGTGTTCCTTGATCCCTACTATTCGCCCGGGCTCGACCACGCCTCCTTCTCCGTCGACGCGACCGTCCAGATCATCAAAAAGGATGCGGCGGGCGCCGACCTGACGGCGGAGATGACGGAGCACAACGCGACCTTCCTCCGCTCGTACTGGCGCTTTTTCCGCTCCGTCTACAAGGACAAGTACTTCTACATGGGCGAGGCGGACCTGCTCAGCGCCTCGATGCTCATCGATACGGCGCAGTACTACATCTTCGTGGTAATCCCCGCCTACAAGTTCATGAAGAAGTTCCACTGGATGCCGGTGCTCGGGCCGAAGCCGGCGTTCATCAGCTACCACCTGATGCGGATTTACAACCGCCGCTTCAAGGCCATCGCCGAGGCGCGGCGCGCTGCCGGTGTGGCGGGCCTGTACAACGACCGCCGCCGCATCAAGGCGTACTTCAATCTCGGCGTCGCGCCGATGCGGATGGTGCTGCGGGGGCTGAGATTGTGGGTGCGCGCCGAGCTGGGGCTGCTGCGTCTGAAGCTGCGGCGCGCGCCGCGGGTCACAGAGTCGCCAGTACCGCCCGCTTCACCTTCCCCCGTTCATCCACCGGCATCTCATCAATGAGCTTCACGATGCGGGGGACCTTGTGTGTGGAGAGCCGCGCGCGGCAGAACTCGCGCACCTGCTCGCGCGTGACGTTCGGCAGCGCGACGACGGCCGCCGCCACCACCTCGCCGCGCGCACCGGCCGGCTCGCCGTAGACCTTCGCCTCGCGCACGCCTTCGATCTGCAGGATCACCGCCTCGACTTCTCGCGGGTTCACTTTCTTGCCGGCGGTGTTGATCAGGTCTCCGGCGCGTCCGGTGAGCGCCAGTTCGCCGTCCTCCCGCAACTGGACGAGATCGTCCGTGGTGAACGTGCCCTGCTCGAACGGCTGGAACGTCGCCGCGTCGAGCAGGTACCCGGCGGCGACCGACGCGCTGCGGACGCCGAGACGGGTGCCGCTGGTCTCGAGGCCGACACCCTCCAGCGCCTCGCCGACCGTCCCGCGCTCGACGGCGCCGCCGCGCCGGTCGTACGTGATCCCGCCGCACTCACTGCATCCGTAGAACGAATGGATGTCGCGGCCGAACCGCTCGCGGAAGCGGCGTGACGTGGCGGCGGGGAGCGGCGCGCCGGCCGAGATGAAGGTGCGGACCGTCTCGAACTCCCCATGCGCCGTGCTGGCAAGGTGCGCGAAGACCATCGGGATCAGCGGCGCAACCGTGCAGCGGTGGCGGTTCGCCAGCTCCAGCAGCGGCTGCGGCAGGTAGTCGTTCGAGACCACCACCGCCGTTCCCTGCACCAGCAGCGGCATGACGAGGTTCGAGAAGCCGTAGCTGTGGGAGAAGGGGATCGCGCCGAGGTTGAGGTCATCCGGGCCGATGTCCATCGTCGAGCAGATGTTCGTGCAGTCGGCGATCAGGTTCGCCTCCGTCGTGACGATCCCTTTCGGCGTCCCCGTCGAGCCGGACGTCAGCTTGATCAGGCGTGCATCGGCAGGGACCGCCGGCCGGTTCCGCGGGTCGCGCACGGAAATCGACGTCCGCTCGGCAGCGTAGAGCAGCCCGCGAATGGCGAAATGGCCGAGGATCTTCGCCACCTCAATCTCCGGCGCGTCACGGTCGACCGGCACCACCACCAGCCGCAGCTTGCAGGCGGCGAGGAACGCCGCCACGAAGTCGACCGAGTTCGGGAGCTGGATGGCGAGCGCGTCGGCCTCCCGCAAACCGGCCGCGGTGAGCTCCGCCGCGAGCGCCTCCGCGCGCTCCAGCAGCGCCGAACGGGTCGTCACGGCACCCGTCGAGCCGTCGATGAGGGCAGCGGCAGCGGGGGCGCCGGTGGTGAGGGAAAGAAATCGCTGGTACATGGGACCGGTTCAGCAGAATAGCAGAGGCACTTTCGTGCGTTTGTGGACCCCGATGCGCGACGTCATCGTCATCGGAGGCGGCCCGGCGGGCTCCACCGCCGCCACCCTCCTCGCACAGCAGGGGTTCTCCGTAACACTCCTGGAGCGCGAACGGTTCCCCCGCTTCCAGATCGGGGAGTCGCTCCTCCCGTACAACAACGACCTCTTCGAGCGCCTCGGCGTCACCGACCAGATCGCCGCCGGCGCCTCGGTGCCGAAGTACGGCGCCTATTTCGTCACCGGTGACGGCCGCACCGGCTTCAGCTTCCGCTTCGACCAGCGGCTGAAGGATCCCTACCGCCGCTCCTTCCAGGTGAAGCGCGCCGAATTCGACGACCTCCTCCTCCGCAACGCGATCCGGCACGGTGTCGACGTGCGGCAGGAGACGCCGGTGGTCTCCCTCGACCTCTCGAATCCGGAGAAGGCGGTGGTGAACGACCTCGAGGCGCGCTTCGTCATCGACGCCAGCGGCCACACCTCGGTAGTCGGGAGCCGCTTCGGCGGCCGCAGCGACGTCGAGTCGCTGAAGAAGATCGCGTTTTTCGCCCACTACAGGAACGTCCCCCGCGCCGAGGGGAAGGACGGCGGCAGCACGGTCATCGTCGTCCTCCGCAACGCCTGGTTCTGGCTGATCCCGGTCACCGATGAGCTGATGAGCGTCGGCCTGGTCGTCGACCGCGACCATTACGTGAAATGCGGCCTGCAGCCGCAGGAGCTGCTCGAGCGCACCATCGCCGGCTCGTCCTGGGTGGCCGAACGGATGAAGAACGCCGAGCGGGTGACGCCGGTCCATGCGCGCAAGGACTTCTCCTTTCGGATGGAGAGGCTGACCGGGCCGAACTTCGCGCTGATCGGCGACGCGGCCGGCTTCCTCGACCCGATCTTCTCGACCGGCGTGTTCATGGCCATGAAGTCCGCCGACATCGCCGCGCACGCGGTGGCGCTGCGCCTGCGCACCGGGTCGGACGGCGCTCTGGGTCGTTACCAGCGCGAGATGACGCGCGGCCTCGACCAGTACCTCCGCTTCATCGGCCGCTTCTACGACCGCGACTTCCTCGAAGTCTTCCTCCAGCCGTCCGAGACGTTCGGATTGCTGGAGGCGATCGTCGGCGTGCTGGCCGGCAACATCTTCGCCACGCGCGACAACCGCTTCAAAATCGCCCTCTTCTTCGCCCTCGTCCGCCTGCAGAAGTGGCGCGGCGTGATCGCCCCGCGCATCGCGTGGGATGCGCTTCCCTCCGCCGCTTCGTCGTAAACTCCCGGATTCCTATGGACCTGAAACGGAAATTGAAGGAGCTGCTCATCGAGCGGCTGAAGTTCGAAGACATGACCCCCGACGACATCGGGGACGACGACCCGCTCTTCGCCGGCGGCCTCGGCCTCGATTCCATCGACGCCCTGGAGATCGTGGTGATGCTCGAGAGCGAGTTCGGCATCAAGGTGAAGAACGAAAGCTCCGCGCGCGACTACTTTCGCTCCGTATCCACGCTCGCCGAGCTCGTGGAGCAGAAGCTGGCGGAACCAAAGGTTTAGTTGTCAGTTGTCGGTTGTCGGTTATCCGTGGTTCGATCGCCCGGCGCAACCCCACAGACAACGGACCACTGACAACCGACAACACCATGTCCTGGCTCGCCAACCTTCCGCACCAGATCCCCTTCCGCGCTGCCAGCGCCGTCCGCCGCCTCGATGAGAAGACCGTCGAAGGCGTCTATCTCTGCACCGCGAACGACGTGCTGCCCACCGGCGTCATGGTGCTGGAGGCGATGGCGCAGTTCGCGGGGGGGCTGGTGCTGAAGGAGCAGGGGTTTCTGACCGGCATGGATCGCTGCGAGGTGCTGCGGGCGGTCGAGCCGGGCGACGAGCTGGTCTGCACCGTCACGCTCGAGGTCGCGTTCGGCGGCACGTTCCGCTTCAGCGGAGTCGGACACATCGGTGGAGTAGAAGCAGTACGGGGCAGGTTCTACCTCGCTGCTGATGCGCAAGCCTGACCCCACTACGCGGATCGCCATCACCGGCGCCGGCATCATCTGTTCTATCGGCCGCAACAAGGACGAGGTGTGGGCGTCGATTGCCGAGTCGCGGGCAGGCATTGCCGAGCTGAAAGCGTTCCCTGGCGAGACGTTCCCGACGGACATTGCCGCCGAGGCAGTGGCCGAATTGCCGATCTCCCGCCGTGAGGCGAAGCGGCTCTCGCGCACCGACCTCCTGGCGATCATCGCCGCGAAAGAGGCGCTCGAGCAGGCGAACGGCGCTCCCACCGAACGGGCGATCGTCTCCACCGGCACCTCCACCGGAGGGCTGCTGGAAGGGGAGGAGTACTACTTCGGCCGCATGACCCGCGGACGGCGCCGCGCACCGGCGTCGCGCGTGCTGCAGCAGCCGACCTCCGCCCCCTCCGACGCCGTGGCGCGCGTCTTCAACCTCGGCGGCGGCGTCATCTCGAACGCTACCGCCTGTGCCTCCGCCGGCGCGGCGATCGGCATGGCCGCCGACTTCCTGCGTGCCGGACACGCCGACGTCGCGCTCGCCGGCGGCAGCGACGCGCTCTGCCGCCTGACGTACAGCGGCTTCAACGTCCTCCAGGCGGTCGACCCCGAGCCCTGCTCCCCCTTCGGTGCCGCCCGCAAGGGCATCACTCTCGGCGAAGGCGCCGGCTATCTCGTCCTGGAGCGCTGGGATGATGCGGTGGCGCGCGGCGCGACGATCCTGGCCGAGCTCCGCGGCTACGGCGCCTCCTGCGACGCCCACCACCCGACCGCCCCCATCGAAGACGGCCGCGGCGCCGAGGCGGCCATGCGCGACGCGCTGCGCGAGTCGGGCGTCACTACGGTCGACTACGTCAACGCCCACGGCACAGGCACGCTGCTCAACGACTCCGCCGAGACGAAGGCGATCATCGCCGCCGTCGGCAACGGCGTCCCGGTCTCGTCCAGCAAGTCCTACTTCGGCCACACCCTCGGCGCGTCCGGTGCCGTGGAAGCGGTCGTGACCGTGCTCGCGCTGCAGCACCAGATCGCTCCGCCGACGCTCCGCCTCGAGACCGCGGCCGACGATTGCCCGCTCGACTACATCCCGCACATCCCCCGCCCCATGGCGATGGAAGACGTGCTCTCCAACACCTTCGGCTTCGGCGGGAGCAACGTCTCGCTGGCGTTCCGCAGGGTGCAAGGGCTATAACGCCCGCTCCGTGACGCGCATCCCCATCACCGGCATCGGCGTGATCGCGCCCGGCGCGACCGGCGTCGAAGCGTTCCGCGCGCAGCTCGCGAGCGGCACCACCGCCGTCGCCACCGTCGAGCGCTTCGACACCGCCGGTCTTTCCGCCCACAAGGCGGCGCTCGTCACCGGCTTCAAGCCGCGCGACTTCATCAACCCGATGAAGATGCGCCGGATGAACGCGCTCTCGCGCCTCGGCGTGGCGGCGGCGAAGCTGGCCATCGAAGACTGCGGCGGGACGCTCGATCCCGCCACCGGCGTCGCCATCGGCACCGCCTTCGGTCCGGTGCAGACCTCCGTCGAGTACATGCAGGAGTACGTCGCCAAAGGCGCCGCGCTCGCGCCGCCGCAGCTCTTCGCCGAGTCGGTGGCGAACGCTCCCGGCAGCCACATCGCCATCGAGTGGGGGCTGCGTGGCTTCAACATCACCATCACCCAGCGGGAGTCGTCCACGATGGCGGCGGCGATGCTCGCCGCGACGCAGCTCCTGAAGGGCGCCGTCTCCTCCGCGCTCATCGGCGGCGTCGACGAGGCGAACGAGATGCTCTTCAGTGTGCTCGACCGCATCGGCGCCCTCGCGCATGCGAACGGCGCCGTCGACGAGGCCGCGCGCCCGTTCGACCGCCGCCGCAACGGCATCGTCCTCGGCGAGGCGGGCGCGGTCCTCGTCGCCGGCGGCGGGACGCGCAAGCCCTACGGCTGGCTCTCCGGCTTCGGCATGACCCGCGACACCACCGCCTCGATCTCCGACTGGGGCAGCGGCCACGACACGGTCGTCACCGCGATGCGGGCGGCGATCGACGACGCCGGACTGACGCTCGCCGACATCGACGCGGTCTACGCCTCTGCCAACGGCTCCCTGCGCGGCGACGCGCTGGAGCAGCGCGCGCTCGAGTCGCTCTTCGGCGAGCGCATCCCCCCGGTCGTCGCCACGAAGGGGATCTTCGGCGAGTACGCGGCCGGAGGAGCGCTGCAGCTCGCAGCCGCCTTGCTCGCCCTCGACGAACAGCGGCTGCACGCCTCGCCCGGCTTCGAAGAGGGCGACCTCCCGGTGACGCGTGAGACGCGCGAGATGGCGCTGCGCCACGTCCTGGTGAACACGCTCTCCGCCGGCGGCGGCGTGGTCTGCGCGGTCGTCTCACGGGAGGGAGAGTGAGCGAGCGCTTTGCGGTGCTGATCCCGGCGCTCAATGCGCAGCGCACGATCGCAAGTGTCGTGGTCGAGGCGCGGAAGGAGCTGGAGCCGGTCGTGGTGATCGATGACGGCTCGACCGACTCCACCGGCGAGGTCGCCCGCGCGGTCGGCGCGACGGTGCTGCGTCACGACGTGAACCGAGGCAAGGGAGCGGCGCTCAAGACCGGCTTCGCCTGGGCGCTCGAGCAGGGGTTCGACGGCGTGATCACGCTCGACGCGGACGGTCAGCATCTCCCATCCGAGATCCCGAAGTTCCTCGAGGAGCGGGCGGAGAGCATGGCCGACCTGATCATCGGCGGGCGCGCCCACCTGTTCCACGGGATGCTCCCGCGGCGGCGCAACGCGAACCGCTTCTCCGCCTGGTCGATCTCCATCGCCTCCGGCAGGCGCATCACCGACTCGCAGAGCGGCTTCCGCCTCTACTCGGCGCGCCTCATGCGCGGTATGAAGCTGCGCACGAACGGCTTCGACATGGAGAGCGAGGTGATCGTGCGCGCCGGCCGCAAAGGCTTCGTCATCGTCACGATCCCGATCGACCTCGGCTTCATCGACGGCCTTTCGACGAGCCACTACAAGCCGCTGAAAGACACGCTGCGGATCGCCTGGACGGTGATCCGCGCGCGGGTGCTTGGCTGACTCCCTGGAGTGCCGGGCTCTCAGCCCCGGCACCTCTAGCGCCCGCACACGACGGGCTAAGAGCCCGTCGCTCCAGAGAGCTACCGCCGCGGCATCATCTGCTCCCGGTTGGCCGCCTGCCAGACGAACGTCGCCACCACCACCGCCGCCTCCATCAGATCGCTCCTCTGGAGCCGCTCGAACGAGTCCCAGTTCGTGTGGTGCGTGCGCGACTCGTACTCGACGTCGTCCTGGATGAAGGTGAAGCCGGGGAGGCCGACCTCGTCGAAGGAGATGTGATCGGTGGCCGGGGTGTTGCGCATCGTCACCGTCGTGGCGCCGAGATCGCGAAGCGGCTCGAGCCATGCAGTGAAGATCGGTACGGCGGCCGCGTTCTCCTGCGCGTAAATGCCGCGGATCTTCCCAGTGCCGCCGTCCATGTTGAAGTAGGCGGAGAGCTTCGCGTGCTCGGGCTTCGGCTGCACTTCCCCCTTCTCCGTCCGCGCCCACTCCGGCAGCTTCGCCTGCTCGGGATCCTTCGGCTCGGCGCGCGTGGCGAAGTGCTCCTTCACGTAGGCGCGCGAGCCGAGCAGCCCCTGCTCCTCGCCCGACCAGAGCGCGATCCGGATGGTGCGCCGCGGCGCGATGCCGAGCGCCTTGATGATGCGCATCGCCTCCATCATCACCGCCGACCCGGCCGCGTTGTCGGTCGCGCCGGTGCTGGTGTGCCACGAGTCGAGGTGCGCGCCGAGCATCACCACCTCGCCACGCTTGTCGGTGCCGGGGAGCTCGGCGATCGTGTTCCAGGAGGTGGTGTCGTCGATGAACCGCGCGCGCAGCTCCACCTCGAGCTCCACCTCCGTCTTCGCGTCGAGCAGGCGCGAGATGCGGCCGTAGTGCTCCGGTGCGAGTCCGACGGAGGGCACGCCGATCGCCTCGTCGTCGCGCCACGTCCCGCCCGACTGCACGCGGAACACGCCTCCGTGGCCGCGCGCCGGCTGGATGATGGCCGCGACCTTCTCGTCCATGGCGAACTGCGCGAGCTGCTTCCGGAACTCGCGGCGGCGGAGGTAGTCCGCCGTCCGCTCCGCGCCCGGCACCTCGTACTGCGCCAGCTCCGCCAGCTCCTCGTCGTCGAAGCGGTCGAGGGCGGGCGTCTCCTGCGGCTTCATCTCCGGCGGCTCCGCGATCATCACGATCGCGCCGGCGAGCTTCCCGCGGAACTTCTCGAAGTCCTCTTTCGACTCGAGCTTCGCCTTCACCACCTTCCCCCGAAGGACGCCATTCGTCGGCGGCGACCAGGCCAGACCGACCGCGTAGAGCTGCTGCACCTCCGGCGTGAGCATGCGCACCATCGCGTAATCCGACGTCCAGCCGCGCCCGAAGCGGTACGGCTCGAGATGCGCGTTCGCGAGGCCCATCTGCGCCAGCGCATCGCGCGTCCACTCGTTCGCCCGCTTCATGTTCGGCGAGCCGGTGAGGCGGCCGCCGATCGTGTCGGTCAGCGTCTGCGCGTACTCCATGACCTTCGAGTTGCGGAAGCCCTCGTGCCGGATGCGCGAGACGACCTGCAGGTCGGGAGCGTCGGCGGCGTTGAGGGAGGTGGCGAGGACTGCGAGGATTGCTACGCGGGAGAGCAGGTTCACTCCAATTCGCTCCAGTCGATGGTGGTGGGGACGTTGGATTTCGCGAACAGCGAGGCGAGCATTTCGTCGGGGCGGTAGATGCGCACGTCCCCCAGCTCGCTCGGCCGCCGGTTCTTCATTGAGAACAGGGTCCGCTGCGTGACGTAGTCGAAGTTCGCGTAGAAGTCGTCGTTCTTCTTCTGTTCGAACATCGTCTTCAGCGTGGTGAGCTGGCGGGAGAGGTGATCGTCGAGCGCCACGTCCTGCGGAGCGGCGACGGGCTGAGAGCCCGCCGCTCCAGAGAGACCCCGTTTCGGAGGCTCGACGAGGCCGACCATGGCCCGGATGTCGTCCACCTCGAGCGACGCCCGCTTCTTCGATTTCTTCTCGTCGCGCAGGAGGATCGCCGGGAGGCGGTTGCAGTTGGCGCGGTGGATGGCGTCGCTGCGGGTGACCCAGCCGAGGTTCGTCACGCCGCAGCGGGCGGAGACGTTGTGGGTGAGGTTGTCGAGGAACGGCTTGACCGCGGTGTTGAACGAGTCCTCGACGCCGTTGAAGAGGTTGAGCACGTAGTGCACGCGGAACTCGTCGATCGTGTTCTGCACCGTGCGCGTGATCGGGTGGTCGCCGAGGCTCTGCGCCAGGTCGAGCGCGAACGCGTCGAGGTTCTGCACCGATGAGTCGTACACGTCCTCGACCGAGTCGATCAGGTCGTTGATCAGCTTGAACGAGTACTGCTCGTGCGGGACGGTCTCGAAGAAGGGAGAGTCTTTGCTGAAGATGAGGCGCAGCTTCCGGAAGAGGATCGCCTTGACGATGTCGGAGGCGGCCAGCGTGGCGCTCGGGAGGTGCGGCGTGAAGATGAGGATCCCGGAGTTGGAGAAGGGGAGGAAGTCGATCACGTTCGCGTCGAGTCCCGCCCGCATGTCGAGGATCACGTAGTCGGCCGGGAGCGAGTTGATGGCCTCGATCAGCCGCGCCTTGTGCGACGCGCCGAAGTTCGTGATCTCTTCGATGAGGTGCATCGGCCCGGCGATGAAGCCGAAGTTGCGGTAGCGGCGCTCCGGGTCGAGCCGGTCGTCGAGCGTGGTGACGCAATCCGCGAGCGGCTCGTTCTTCCGGAAGAAGTGGTAGAGGTCCTTCGCGATCGGGACGTCGATCGCGTTGCGGATGGCCGACGTGCCGGTGTCGAGGTCGACGAGGATGGTGCGGCCGTGGCGGGAGAGGGAGAGCGCGAAGTTGATCGCGAACGTGGTTTTGCCCACGCCCCCCTTCCCGGACGAAACGGGGATGATCCGTTTGATGGCCACTGCGCGCAGTCTAGCTGAGCCGGGGTTGCGCTAGAATCGCGTGTCTTCCCATGCAAACTGCTTTCTTCCGGAAGTTTCCTCTCTTCGCCGACCTCGACGACCGCGAGCTGGCGGCGATTGCGGCCGTGGCGAAGCCGCGGCGGTATGCGAAGGACGACGTCGTTTTCTATGCGGACGAGAGCGGCGACATCTTCTGCCTGATCCGCGAGGGGCAGGTGAAAGTCACGATGATCTCTCCCGAGGGGAAGGAGATCATCCTCTCGCTGCTGGGGCCGGGCGACTTCTTCGGGGAGATGGCGCTGCTCGACGACGAGCCCCGCTCCGCCACCGTCGTGGCGACCGAGCCGCTGGAGCTGATGACGATCTGGCGGAACGACTTCCTCCAGATCATGGCCCAGAACTTCGACATCACGAAGAAGGTGCTGGCCGAGATCTCCCGCCGCCTGCGCAGCGCCTCCAGCCGCATCGAGTCGCTGGCCACGATGGACGTGTACGGCCGCCTGGCCCGCTTCTTCCTCGACCTGGCCAAGGACCAGGGGAAGCAGCTCGACAACGGCTACGTCGCGGTGACGCGCCCGACGCACCAGGCCATCGCGAACATGATCGGCACCTCGCGCGAGACGGTGTCGCGGCTGATTCACGACCTGATGCGGCAGAACCTCCTCATCTCCGAGGGGAAGATGATCTACCTCAAGAAGAACACCATCGATCAGTTCCGCGAAGAAGCCTCCTGAGTGTTCACCCTCCCCAATCTGCTGACCCTCGGGCGCCTCGCGCTCGTCCCCTGCTTCCTCTGGGCTTCCATGCGCGGGATGTACACCGCCGCCTTTGTGATCTTCGTCAGCGCGGCGGTCACTGACATTCTCGACGGCGCGATCGCGCGCCGGATGAACCTCCGCTCCCGCCTCGGCGCGATCCTCGACCCCGCCGCCGACAAGACCCTCATGGTGTGCGGCTTCCTCTACTACACCCTCGCCGCCGGCCTGCCGCGCGTGGCCATCCCCGGTTGGCTGACGTTCACCGTCTTCGTCCGGGACGTGCTCATCGTCTGCTGCGCCTACCTGATGTACACCCGCATCCGGATCACCCGCTTCCCGCCGACGGTGTGGGGGAAGACCTCGACGGTGCTGCAGGCGGTGACGCTGGCGACGGCGGTGGCGGTGAACGCGTTCCTGCCCGGGCTACTCGGCTTCGTCGAGCTGCTCTTCCGCCTCTCGCTGTTCATGACGCTTTTCTCCGGGTGGGACTACCTCCGGCGGGCGTCCAAGATCGTGCGCGACGAGCTCCCGCAGCACGCTTGACAAACGTCTGCATCGGAAATACTTTCCGCCTCCGTTTGTTGTTAGCGGCTCCTTTGCCTCCATAGCTCAATTGGTAGAGCAGCGGACTCTTAATCCGTTGGTTCCAGGTTCGAGTCCTGGTGGGGGCACCACCCCTCTTTTCTTATAGACTCACCCCCGCGTGCGAAAGTGGCGGAACTGGCAGACGCGCTGGACTTAGGATCCAGTGGCCCAAAGCCGTGTGGGTTCGAGTCCCACCTTTCGCACCAGCGCGAAAAGCACACGAACTATGACAGTCCTCAATTTCGAAGACCTCTCCTCCGTCCAGAAAACCATCGAAGTCGAGATCCCGGCCCAGCTTCTGTCGGCGGAGGCGTCGCGCGTGACGAACGAGTTCTCCCGCCACGCCAAGGTTCCCGGCTTCCGTCCCGGAAAGATCCCCGCCAGCGTGGTGCGCAACCGCTTCGCCAAGGAGATCCAGGAAGAGGTCGTGACGCGCGTCCTCGGCGCCTCGTTCCGTGACGTCGTCACGGAGAAGGGGCTCGAGCCGGTCGGCGAGCCGGTGCTGGAGCACGTCGACGCCTTCGTCGACGGCGCGCCGATGAAGTTCAAGGCCCGCTTCGAGGTCAAGCCGCGCATCGAGCTCGGCGAGTACCGCGGGCTGGAGATCGAGGATCCGAAGATCGAGGTCACCGACACCGACGTCGACGCGATGATCGAGCGTCTGCGCGACCAGGCCAGTGCCTACCGCATCGAGACCGAGCGGGGGCTCGAGGAGGGCGACTTCGCCGTCATCGACATCGCCTCGTCCGGCGAGGGGCTCGAGCCGAAGGTCGACTCCGGCCACTTCAAGCTCGGCGAGGACTCGCCGCTGCCGGAGCTGCACGACGCGCTGCGCGGGAAGAAGGCGGGCGACACCGCCGCCTTCGACAAGACCTACGGCGAGGACGCGAGCCAGGAGGCGTGGCGCGGCAAGACGGTGCATCACGAGGTCACGCTCAAAGAGATTCGCGTGCAGGAGAAGCCGGAGGTCAACGACGAGTTCGCGAAGAGCGTCGGTGGCTGGGAGACGGCCGAGCAGATGCGCGAGGCCATCACCGCCGACATCCGCCGCCACCGCGAGGCGGAGGCGCTGCGCTTCAAGCGTAACCAGGTCGGCGAGCGGCTGCTCGCCGCGCACGACTTCGAGGTGCCGGAGGCGCTGGTCGAGGAAGAGCTCGGGAAGTCGCTGAACAACTACGCCCGCTACCTCGCCTCGCAGGGTGTCGACCTGCAGACCGCGGAGATGGACTGGCGCCGCATCGGCGAAGATTTCCGCCCCGAGGCGGTCAAGCGCGTCAAGCGCGGCCTGATCCTCGAGGCGATCGCGAGGAAAGAGAAGCTCGAAGTGAGCGACGTCGAGGTCGACGCGGAGATCCGCCGCGCCGCCCGCGAGCAGGACCGCGACTTTGCCGACGTGAAACACCACCTCAAGCACGACGGCGGCTACGACGCTCTCCGCGCCTCCATGGCCCAGGACCGCGCGCTGGAGCTGGTGCTGCGCGAATCACGCACGCGGGGCTGACGCCGGGCGGTTGTCGGTTCTCGGTTGTCGGTTATCTGTGGTGCTGCGTCGAGCTGTTCAGCCCCGGACAACGGACAACCGGCAACTGACAACCGCGCATAGAATGCGCGCATGAAGGAGACCCTCAAATGGTATTGATCCCGATGGTCGTCGAGCAGACGTCGCGCGGAGAGCGCGCGTACGACATCTACTCCCGGCTGCTCAAAGACAACGTCATCTTCCTCGGCTCGCCGATCGACGACAACGTCTCGAACCTGATCATCGCGCAGCTCCTCTTCCTCGAGGCCGAGAACCCCGAGAAGGACATTTCCATCTACATCAACTCGCCCGGCGGCTCCATCACCTCCGGTCTCGCGATCTACGACACCATGCAGTACGTGAAGCCTGACATCGCCACCATCTGCATCGGCCAGGCGGCCTCGATGGCGGCGGTGCTCCTCTCGGCGGGCGCGAAAGGGAAGCGCTACTGCCTCCCGAACTCCCGCGTCCTCATCCACCAGCCGCTCATGCACGGGCTCGGCGGCCAGGCCAGCGAGATCGACATCCACGCCCGCGACATCATGCAGATGAAGGCGCGTCTCAACTCGATCCTCGCCAACCACACCGGCCAGCCGATCGAGAAGATCGACAAGGACACCGACCGCGACTACATCCTCCAGGCGCCGCAGGCGCAGGAATACGGTCTTGTTGATCAGGTCATAGCCAAGCGGGACTAGCGGCCGGCCGCCAGCCCCCCGTGGAATGTGCTGTAACGGAACCTGAGTTGACTTGAACGACGCTCAGGAGTTCAATTCGGAGCGAGCTCACAAAAGGACACCAATCGGACATGTCGAAGAAGGGGAACAGCGGCGACGTGCTTCGTTGCAGCTTCTGCAACAAGTCGCAACGCGACGTGAAGAAGTTGATCGCCGGCCCGACCGTCTACATCTGCGACGAATGTGTGGACATCTGTCTGGACATCATCGCCGAGGATCGCAAGGACGAGCCGGGTGCGCTCGAGGGAGCAGGTCACCTTCCGAAGCCCAAAGAGATCAAAGAGTTCCTCGACCTCTACGTCATCGGGCAGGAGCGGGCCAAGAAGAAGCTCGCCGTCGCGGTCTACAACCACTACAAGCGGATCGACTACCAGCAGCGGAACACCCGCGCCGACGTCGAGCTGCAGAAGTCCAACATCCTCCTGATCGGCCCCACCGGCACCGGCAAGACGCTTCTGGCGCAGACGCTGGCGCGCATGCTCTCGGTGCCGTTCACCATCGTCGATGCCACCACCCTCACCGAGGCGGGCTACGTCGGCGAGGACGTCGAGAACATCATCCTCAAGCTCTACCAGGCCGCGGGGAACGACAAGGACAAGACGCAGCGCGGCATCGTCTACATCGACGAGGTCGACAAGATCTGCCGCAAGGGGGACAACCCCTCCATCACCCGCGACGTCTCGGGTGAGGGCGTGCAGCAGGCGCTGCTCAAGATCCTCGAGGGCACCGTCGCCAACGTCCCGCCGCAGGGCGGACGCAAGCACCCGCACCAGGAGTTCATCCAGATCGACACCACGAACATCCTCTTCATCTGCGGCGGCGCGTTCGTCGGTCTCGACACCGTGATCGAGCGCCGCCTGTCGCAGACGTCGATGGGCTTCGGCGCGAAGATCGCCTCGAAGAAGGAAAAGAAGACCGGCGAGCTGCTCGCGCAGGTCCATCCGGAAGACCTCATCAAGTTCGGACTGATCCCCGAATTCGTCGGACGTCTGCCGGTCGTGGCGACGCTGGGCGAGCTGGACCGCGCCGCGCTCATCGAGATCCTCCGCGAGCCGAAGAACTCGCTGGTCCGCCAGTACCAGACCATCATGGGCTTTGAGAACGTCGAGCTCCGCTTCACCGATGACGCCCTCGAGGCCATCGCCGAGGAGGCGCTCAAGCGCAACGTCGGCGCCCGCGGCCTCAAGATCATCATCGAGGAGCTGATGCTCGAGATCATGTACACGATCCCCTCCGAGCACACCATCAGCGAGTGCGTGATCACCCGCGAGGTGGTCGACAACCGCGCCCAGCCGATCACCCTCTACAAGAAGGCCGGGTAACCAACCTTCGTCCTCTCTGAAGCGGCGGGCTGTCAGCCCGCCGTTTTCTTTTTCGGGGACGGGCTGAGAGCCCGTCCCTCCAGACACCCCGGGAAGTTTTTCTCTCTCATTCGGCGTATAACAGTGACGAATATGTCCACCTCTGAACCGAGCATCCTGCAACTGCCCCTCGTCCCGTTGCGCGACATGGTGGTCTTCCCCTCGATGATGGCTCCCTTCGTCGTCGGACGCCGCGCCTCGATCATGGCGCTCGAGGCCACTCTGGCGACCTCCGAGAAGAAGATCTTCCTCGCCACCCAGAAGGACCCGAAGATCGACGACCCTTCGATGACCGAGATCTACCAGATCGGCGTCATCGCCACCGTCGTGCAGAACCTGAAGCTCCCGAACCAGAACGTGAAGGTCATGGTCGAGGGCCTCACCCGCGGTGAGATCGTCGGCTCTCACGAGTCGAACGGCTTCATCACCGTGGCCGTGCGCGAGATCGACACGAAGTACCCCCTCACGCCCGAGGTCTCGCAGTACATGCAGAAGCTGATGGAGATCTTCGAGCAGTACGCGAAGATGTCCCATCACCTCGCCTTCGAAGGCGTGATGTCGACGCTCAAGCTCGACAACCCCGACCGCTTCGCCGACACGCTCGCCTCGCACCTCCTCATCACCACCACCGAGAAGCAGCAGCTTCTCGAGACCCCTTCGCCCTACGAGCGCCTGCAGAAGCTGCAGGACTTCATCGAGATCGAGATCGAGAAGATCAACATCGACAAGCGCATCAACTCCAAGGTCAAGAAGCAGATGGAGCGGGCGCAGAAGGAGTACTACCTCAACGAGAAGATCAAGGCGATCCACCACGAGCTGGGCCGCAAGGACGATCGCTCGGACGAGATCGAGGAGCTCCGCCAGAAGATCGAAGAAGCGGGCATGCCGAAGGACACCAAGGAGAAGGCCCTCCAGGAGCTCAAGCGCCTCGAGGCCATGCCGGGTGTCAGCGCGGAGGCCACGGTCTCCCGCAACTACATCGAGTGGCTCGTCTCCGTTCCCTGGAAGAAGGCCTCCAAGGAGATCAAGGACATCGAGCTGGCCGAGCAGATCCTCAACGAGGACCACTTCGGTCTCGAGAAGATCAAGGACCGCATCCTCGAGTTCCTCGCGGTGCGCCAGCTCGTCAAGCAGCCGAAGGGCACCATCCTCTGCTTCGTCGGACCTCCCGGCGTCGGCAAGACTTCGCTCGCGAAGTCGATCGCCCGCGCCACCGGACGCAAGTTCGTCCGCCTCTCCCTCGGCGGCGTGCGCGATGAGGCCGAGATCCGCGGCCACCGCCGCACCTACATCGGCGCCTTCCCCGGCCAGATCATCCAGCGGATGAAGAAGGCCGGCACCGTCAATCCCGTCTTCCTCCTCGACGAGGTCGACAAGATGTCGATGGACTTCCGCGGCGATCCCTCCTCGGCGCTCCTGGAAGTGCTCGACCCCGAGCAGAACAACGCCTTCGTCGACCACTACCTCGACGTCGAATACGACCTCTCCAAGGTCATGTTCATCGCCACCGCGAACGTGACCCACACCATCCCGGCGCCGCTCAAGGACCGCATGGAGATCATCCAGCTCTCCGGCTACACGCACCTCGAGAAGCTCGCCATCGCCCGCCAGTTCCTGGCGCCGAAGCAGAAGACAGAGCAGGGCCTCGAGGACGCGAAGATCACCTTCGAGGACTCGGCGCTCGAGGAGCTGATCGACAGCTACACGCGCGAGGCCGGCGTCCGCAACCTCGAGCGCGAGGTCGGCGCGGTGCTGCGCAAGATCGCGCGGCTCGTGGTCAAGCAGGGTCCCGACTTCACCACCGTCGTCGACCGCGGAAAGGTGCGCGAGCTCCTCGGCAAGGCGAAGTACCGCTCGCACCAGATCCAGGACAAGGCGGAGGTCGGACTGGCCACCGGGCTGGCCTGGACCGAGGTGGGCGGCGAGATCCTGACGACCGAGGTCGCGCTCTCGCGCGGCAAGGGCACGCTCACGCTGACCGGCAAGCTCGGTGACGTCATGCAGGAGTCGGCACGCGCCGCCCTCTCCTACGTCCGCTCGCGCGCCGAGTTGTTCGGCCTCGACGCCGACTTCCACTCCTCGCTCGACATCCACATCCACGTGCCGGAAGGCGCGATCCCGAAGGACGGCCCCTCCGCCGGCATCACCATGGCCACGGCGCTGCTCTCCGCGGTCACGAAGATCCCGGTCCACCGCGACGTGGCCATGACGGGCGAGATCACGCTGCGTGGCAAGGTCCTCCCGGTCGGCGGCGTGAAGGACAAGATCCTCGCCGCGGCCCGCGCCGGCATCACGAAGGTGATCCTCCCCGCTGAGAACGAGCGGGACCTGGAAGAGATCCCGACGGACGTGCGCGAGAAGATGGAGTTCAACCTCGTCGAGTCGATGGACGAGGTGATGACGCTCGCGCTCGATGGCACGATTGTTCCATTGTCGGCGAAGGAAAAACTCCCGGAGCCCGAGAAGGTCATCTCACCCGATACACCCCTGACTCATTGATCGTGGAGCGGCGGGCTCCCGCCCGCCGCTCACCAGTTCCCGTTCATTGACACTCCCCGCGAATATCGCCACAATCTCCCTCGTTCAGCTTCTACAACTTCTCCCCCTTGCGTATCCGGACATCCGGATATCCGTAGCAGTACACCAGTAGTCATTTCAATTGGACATCCGGTCAGTAGAGTTTCATCGGGCGGCGTACCAGCCTGGCGATTTTCCGCGTGACGGTAGACCGCAGTTTGCGATGGTCGGCCGCTCCAACGTCGGCAAGTCGTCACTGATCAACGCGGTCCTGAATCGGAAGGGCGTGGCCCGGGTCAGCCAGACTCCCGGCAAGACGCAGGCAGTCCAGTTCTACCTGATCAATGAAAAGTTCTATCTCGTGGATCTTCCCGGTTACGGTTATGCGAAGGTCCCGAAAAGCATGTCCCGCTCGTGGGGGGAGCTCGTACGCGGCTACCTCGAAGAGGCGGACGACCTGCGTTTGATCTTTCTCCTGCTCGACGTGAGGCGCACTCCCGGCGAGCACGACCTGCAGATGCACGGGTGGGCCCGCGAGCTCTCCGGCACCGACGAACGGATCGTGCTCACCAAGAGCGACAAGCTGTCGAACAACCAGCTCGCCACGAGCCGCCGCGACATCGCGAAAGAGCTCGACATCGAGGAGTCGGCACTCATCGCCGCCTCCGCGGTGACCAAAAAAGGTATCGACCAGATTCGGCGCGAGATGATCGCGCGACTGTAAGAAAGAGTTGCCGGTTCCCCGTGACCGGTTGCCGCGGAACGGCAACGGTCAACCGGGAACGGGCAACCCTCCAACGAGGAAACCATGGCACAGACAGACACCGACAACGCCACCGCCGTCATCGACGCCGAACCGCCTGCAGCCGAGGCCAAGCCGAAGCGCGCGCCTCGCAAGAAGGCCGCCGCCAAGGATGCGGTGAGCGAAGTCACCACCGCCGATGCCACGGAGACGGGTGGAGCGGCGGCCGCTCCGGCCGCCGAGGTTCTCACTCCCGCCGCGGCCGAGACTCCGGCGGCCGAAGCGGCCACCGCTCCTCAGGAGCCGGCCGAGCGCGGCAACGGCAAGCACCAGCAGGCGGCCGAGACGCTCGACATCCGCATGCTGAAGGAGATGAAGCTTCCCGATCTCTCCAAGCTCGCCAAGGACCTCGGCGTCGAGAACGCCTCCGGCATGCGCAAGCAGGACCTCATCTTCGGCATCCTGCAGGTGCAGACCGAGAAGTCGGGCCTGATCTTCTCCGAGGGTGTGCTCGAGTGCCTGCCGGACGGCTTCGGCTTCCTCCGCGCTCCTGAATACAACTACCTCCCGGGCCCGGACGACATCTACGTGTCGCCCTCCCAGATCCGCCGCTTCGATCTCCACACCGGCGACACCGTCTCCGGCCAGGTCCGCCCGCCCAAAGAAGGCGAACGCTACTTCGCCCTCATCAAGGTCGAGGCGGTGAACTTCGAGCATCCCGACGTCGCGCGCGACAAGGTCCTCTTCGACAACCTGACGCCGCTCTATCCCGAGAACCGCATCCGTCTCGAGACGCCGTCGCACATGTCCTCGCGCGTCCTCGACCTCATCGCGCCGGTCGGCAAGGGGCAGCGCGGCCTCATCGTCGCGCCGCCGCGCACCGGCAAGACGATGCTCCTCCAGAGCATCGCCAACTCCATCACCGCGAACCATCCCGAGGTGACGCTGATCGTGCTGCTCATCGACGAGCGCCCGGAAGAAGTCACCGACATGCAGCGCAGCGTCAAGGGCGAGGTCATCTCCTCGACGTTCGACGAGCCGGCCTCCCGCCACGTGCAGGTCGCCGAGATGGTCATCGAGAAGGCCAAGCGCCTCGTCGAGCACAAGCGCGACGTCGTCATCCTGCTCGACTCCATCACCCGCCTCGCGCGCGCCTACAACACCGTCGTGCCGCCGTCGGGCAAGGTGCTCTCGGGCGGCGTCGACTCGAACGCGCTGCAGCGCCCGAAGCGCTTCTTCGGCTCCGCGCGTAACGTCGAGGAAGGGGGCTCGCTGACCATCATCGCCACCGCCCTCATCGACACCGGCTCGCGCATGGACGACGTCATCTTCGAAGAGTTCAAGGGCACCGGCAACATGGAAGTGCACCTCGACCGGAAGCTCTCCGACAAGCGCGTCTTCCCCGCCATCGACATCAACCGCTCCGGCACGCGCAAGGAAGAGCTCCTGCTCGAGCGCAACGAGCTCAATCGCATCTGGGTCCTCCGCAAGGTCTTCTCCCCGCTGTCCACGGTGGAGTCGATGGAGCTCCTCGTCGAGAAGCTCGACAAGACCCGCACGAACAGCGAGTTCCTCAACGCGATGTCGTCGATGTGATCTCCGTTGCCGGTTGCCAGTGACCAGTTGCCCGGCGAACCACTACCGGCAACCGGCAACTGGCAACTCCGTCTCACCGGCTCAAATTCGACGGCAGCATCGGCGTGGAGAGCAGTTCCCGGAACGCCTCCACCCGATCGCCGCTCTTCTCGACGTGCGCGCGCACCAGGTCCTGTCCGTAGTTGTAGTTGATGACGTAGCTCCGGTAGCGCTCGATGAACTTCATCTGCTGCTCGGCGCGCTCCGCCGAGCGGAGACCGTTGCGCTGCAGCCACGCCTTAGCCTCGTCGCGCGTCATCTCGCCGTCGAGCCAACGCCGCGCCGTCTCGTTCGACGCGTACGAGAGCGCCTTCGTCAGGTCCTGCACCTCGTAGTAGCGCGCCGCCTCCTTCGGATCGAGCCCGGCGATCGGGAAGAGGACGTCGCGGTCGAACTTCATCCGCTCCTCCCCCGGAAACGCCAGCTCCACACCGTAGTTCCCGCTCCCCTCGGCGATGAGCGACTGCGGGCTATTCAACGGGTAGATCGTGTACTCGAGCCACCCGCGGTCGCGCACGAGGTTCTTCTCGAGCAGGACGTTGTAGGTGTGATGGCCGGGATATCCCTCGTGACAGGCCAGGTCGAGCGCGCCGGAGATCGCCATCGGCAGGTCGGTGTTGATCTGGATGAGGCTCGAGAAGTTGCCCTTGTACCAGTTGTAGCCGCTCCACGGCTGGTTCGTGACGTACTCCAGCGTGAAGCTTTCCCCCGCCGGCAGCGCGAAGTGGCGGAGCGTGCGCGCGCGGCACTCCTTCAGCGCCGCCTGGATCACGGCGTCCACTTTGTCCTTCGGGATGTAGAAGCGGCTGCGATACGCCTCGACGCGGTCGAGCAGCGGCCCGTCGCCCGGTAACGCCCGGTCGAGCTCCTGCAGCGCGCGCTCGAAGTGCGCGTCGTCGTACCGCGGCACGTCGACGCCGTACAGCCGCCGCACCTCCTCCGCGAAGGGGAGCTTCTTCCCCTGCACCATCTCCGTCTTCGTGATCAGCGCCGTCAGCTGCTCGAGGAGGTAGTTGCGTCGCAGCGCGACGATGCGCTCGCCCGGCACCGGCACCCGCTCCACGTTCGCACGCAGTGCGGTCGCGGCGGCGTGGATGTCGGCGAGGCTCTTCTTCTCCTGCTTCACCGCCTCCCGCAGCTCGGGCGGCCCGTAATAGGCGTCCACCCAGTCGGCGTCGTGCTCGCCGAGGGCCAGGGCGAGCCGGACGTACTCGCGCGCGTGCGAGTCGAGAGACGCCGGCGGCACGTGAGCGCAGGCGGCGAAGAGGAGCGCGATCGCGACGAAGCGTTTCATGACGCCAGTCATACCACGGCGTTGCGTGTTGCGCGTTCCGTGTTCCGTGTTCCGTGTTCCGTGTTCCGTGTTCCGCGTTCCGTGTTCCGTGTTCCGTGTTCGAACGGCGTCAGTCCTGATACCCTCATCCCACCGGACGGGTCACGCGATGCACGCACTCGACGTCATCTTCTGGAGCTTCTTCGCCGCCATCGTCGCGTTCGTCGCCTGGAGCTTTCTCAAGCTGTTCGCCGGGGCGCTCTCGGACTCGCGGGGCCCGCGAAATGCGGGGCGGGGGAGCGGCTCCGGCGGGATCTCGGGTGGCGACTCGGCGACTCTCGTGACCGCCGCCGATCACGGCAACTCCGTCACCCTCGGCGAAGCAGCGGGCAGCGACGCGAGCGGCGGCGACTCCGGCGGCGGCGACTTCAGCGGCGGCGGAGGCGAGTCGGGTGGCGGCGGCAGCTCCGGAGGATGGTGAGCGCGCCGCCCCTCAGCTCCGGTACCGCACGTGCATCACCACAGCGTCGAGCCGCTCGTTCTCGACCGCGCTGAGGCTGTACGGATCGAGACCGAGCTCCGCGAGCGACGCGCGGATGTCGCAGGCGGCGCCGGTGGGACCTTCGAGCTCGATCGAACGCTCCTCCTGCCCGGCGAAGACCGCCGCGATCTCCGCGAGCATCGCCGGCGTGGCGTCGTCGAGGAAGCGCGCGTCGATCTGGTCGGGGAAGGGGCGCGTCACCTCCAGCCCCTCGATGCGCTGCAGTTCCGCGAACTGCAGGTCGAGCTCGTAGCCGCGCTTTGCTCCTTCGACCGCCCCCTTCGTCGTGGCGATGAGCACCCCGGTCGCTTCCGTCGCGTCGCGCACCCGGCGGTAGCGATCGACGACGTCGTCGACCGACTCCGTCTGCGGGCCGCCGGCAACGGCGGCGATGACGCCGAGAACGCGTCCGACGCGGCGTGAGGTCTGGGAGGCGGCGTCGCCCTCGATCGTGCCCTGGAGAATCGCTTCGTCGACCGCGCCGGCGACGGTCGGCTCGGTGGCCGGATCGGCCGGTGGTGGCGGCGCTGCCGTTCGTGCCGTGGAGCAGGCGGTGACGAGCAGGAGGAGGAGTGCGAGGAGCGATCGTGAGCGAGCCATGAGGTCGCCTCCCTCGCAACGCGGCTGCCACGACGCGCACGAAATTCCCGGCGCATGCGCCTCACGCTCAACCTGCTGACCGGCGGCGAGTTGTGCACGCGCCACCGGCAGCGTCCCATACATCGTCGCGGCCGTCCCGCGCGGGAGCGTGCCTCGTTTGGAGGGCGGAGTGTGCCGGTGCGAGGACAGCGGTCGCGGTATCCTCGCGTCTCCCGCACATGACCGGACACGAATTCGCGCTCGCCCTCTTCGCCGGCGTCGCCCTGGCCCTGCCGTACGTCTTCTACGCCGCGCGGGCGCGCCAGGCGCGTCGCATCTTCGGCGCCGGCCTGGTGATCGCCGCCTGCATCTACGTCCTCTTCGCTGCCGCCGCCGGCAGTGGCCTGCTGATGGAGCTTGGCGGGGTGGGCTTGTTCGGCGTCCTCGCGTACCTCGGCGTCCGCCATTCGGTCTACGTGCTCGCGTTCGGGTGGGCGGCACACGTCGCCTGGGACCTGCTCCTCCATCCGTCGGACTGGTGGTATCCCGTCGCCTGCATCGGCTTCGACCTCGTCGTCGCCGGTGCCATCCTCGGCATGGCGTGGCGACGCGGCCTCCCGTTGTCCGGCATCATGGGCAGGTGACGACACCGGTCCGCAAACTGGAAGACGCTCCGCTCTTCGACATCGCCATTCTCATGCACCAGTTCGCGCCACACGGCCGGGATTACATCGTCGTTGCGGAGACCAACTGGACCGGCGTGCGCGCGGGGCGCTATCAGTACCGCTTCACCCACGTCGTGGTGCAGGAGCTCGAGACGCGCGTCCGCGACGACGTCTGGCAGACCTCGTGGGACGACGTCTTCACCGACTACGATGCCTGGCAGCGCGCGAGCGAGCCGGACGGATACGTCTGGGGCACCTGCTGGTCGCTCGCCTATCCGGGACAGACGGTGTCGGACACCACCGAGCGTGCGAAAGAGTGGAGCCGGCGTGTCGGGCATCCGATGGTGGAACTCGAGCTCGAGACCGACCGGTTCCGGCTCATCCTCGTCTTTCACGACGTGCACATCACGAAGCTGAGCGACGAGCACGAGCTCATCGCCCGCGCCACGATCCCACTGAGCGAATGACCGACACCGACCTTCAGCCGTGGACCGAACGCCTCGAGCCGGCGGGCTTCTGGATCCGGGCGGCGGCACGGCTCATCGACTGGTTCGTGCTCATGCTCGTCGAAATCGTCGTCCTGTTGCTCCTCGCCCTCTTCGCCGGCATGCTCGAAGGGATCACCGGCCGTTCCGGCACCGAGACGTATGCGGCCATGACGCAGTCGACGTTCATCGGCTGGATCGGCGGCGTCGTCGAGATCCTCTGCTATCACACCTTCTTCGAAGGGGTGGCGGGGAGTACGGTCGGGAAGCGGATCCTCGGCCTGCACGTCATCGGGTTCGACGGCACGCCGGTCCGGTTCGGCCAGGCTTTCAGGCGCTCCGCCGGCTTCCTCGTCGACGCGCTGTTCTTCGGCGCGATCGGCGCCGGGGAGATGCGCGAGTCCCCCGAGAAACAGCGGATCGGCGACCGGTGGGGCGCGACGCGCGTCGTCCGCCGCCGCTCGCTGCCGCCGGAGCTCCACCCGCCGGCCGTCGAGTTTTTCGCCGCGCTCGCCGCCGCCGTGCAGGTCGCCTTCCTCGTCGCGGTCGCCACGCGGGTGCTGGGGTATCTCTGGCACGTCCGTGGCGCATGAATTGCCCGTCCGCCACCGACGACATGACCAAGGAGACCAACCACTGATGACATTCTTCCGAGTACTCGCGTGCGCCGCTGCTCTGCTGGTGCCGCTCGCTGCCGCCACGGCCGACGAGGGCATGTGGATGCCGCAGCAGATCCCCCTCCTCAGCGACGAGCTGAAGAAGCTCGGCCTGCAGCTCGACCCCAGCCAGTTCGCCGACCTGACCGGCTTCCCGATGGGCGCCGTCGTCTCCACCGGCGGCTGCAGCGCCTCGTTCGTCTCGCCCGACGGCCTCATCGCCACCAACCACCACTGCGTCTATGGCGCGCTCCAGTTCAACGCCACGCCGCAGAACGACATCGTCCGCAACGGCTTCCTCGCCCGCACGCGCGCCGAGGAGATCCAGGCGCTGCCGAACGCCCGCATCTTCGTCACCACCGCCATCGACGACGTCACCAAGCAGGTGCTCGCCCCCTTCCCGCCCGGCACGAGTGACGCCGACCGCGCCGCCACCATCAACCGCCGCCGCCGCGAGCTCATCCTGCAGTGCGAGAAGCCGGGTGGCCTCAACTGCCAGGTGGCCTCCTTCTTCGAAGGGGGGCAGTACCTGAAGATCACCCGCATGGAGATCCGCGACGTGCGGCTCGTCTACGCGCCCGCCCTCGGCATCGGGAACTTCGGCGACGAGATCGACAACTGGATGTGGCCGCGCCACACCGGCGACTTCGGCTTCTACCGCGCCTACGTCGGCCGCGACGGCAAGCCGGCAAACTTCTCGAAGCAGAACGTCCCCTTCAAGCCGAAGCACTGGCTGAAGATCTCGACGCGCGACCTCGATCCCGATGACCTGGTGATGCTGGCTGGGTATCCCGGCACGACCCACCGCCACGTCACCGCGACGGAAACGGCGGACGCGCAGCAGTTCTCGCTACCGGCCGAGGTGCGCTACCGGACCATGCTCGCGCGCCTGCTGCAGGAGCGGGGGAAGGACAACCGCGAAGTCGCCCTCGCCAACGCCAGCCGCATCGCCTCGCACGAGAACTACCTGAAGAAGTGGACCGGCACACTGCAGGCCTACGACCGCGGCCGCTTCATCGCCGCGAAAGAGCGCGACGAGCAGCGCATGCGCGCCGCGCTGCAGGGGGAGCTCGCCACCGCGTACGACGCCGCGAGCGCCGAGCTGCGGCAGCTCCTCGACCGGCGGCGCGCCACGCGCGAGCGCGACACGCTCTTTGAGTGGATCTACAACACCTCGACCACCCGGACGAACGCCGCCTCGCCGATGCTCATCCAGGCGAACGACCTCTATCTCTGGAGCGTCGAGCGGGCGAAGAAGGAGAGCGACCGCGCCGAGACGTTCATGGAGCGGAACCGCCTCAAACTGCAGCAGGACCTCGCCCGCAACCGCCGCAACATCGAGCCGGGGAGCGACCGCGCCGGTCTGCGCCTCTTCCTCCTCGAGGCGACGAAGCTGCCGGAGGGGCAGCGCATCACGCCGATCGACCAGGCGCTCGCGGCGACCGGCCAGACGACGCCGGAGGAGCAGGTCGACGCGCTCCTCGACCGGATCTACGCCTCGACCAGCATCGGTAACGCCGCCGCGGAAGAGAAGATGTTCGGCGAGACCGCCGCGCAGCTCCGGGCGCGGAAGGATTCGATGATCGAGTTCGCCGCCTCGCTCCGTCCCTTCGCCGAGCAGCTCGAGGCCGAGAAGGCGGCGTACGAGGGGGCGATGTCTCGCATCCGCCCGGTCCTCCTCGACGCGCTCCGCAACGCCCGCGGCGGACGGCTCTATCCCGACGCGAATTCCACGCTGCGCGTCGGCTTCGGCCAGATCAAGGGCTACATGCCGCGCAACGGCGTCTGGTACCTCCCCCAGACCGACGTGCGCGGCATCATCGAGAAGAACACGGGAGAGGAGCCGTTCAACAGCCCGCAGGCCCTGCTCGACCGCGCCGCGAAACGGGAGTTCGGCACCTACGCCGACGAGGAGCTGAAGACGCTCCCTGTAGCCTTCATCACCACGAACGTCGTCACGAACGGCCAGTCGGGCTCCGCGTCGCTGAACGCCTGGGGAGAGCTCTGCGGCCTCGCCTTCGACTCGAACTGGGAAGGCGTCGGCAGCGACTACATGGTGGAGACCGACATCACCCGCACCATCCACGTCGACTCGCGCTACATGCTCTGGGTGATGGATGCGGTGGACGGCGCCACGAACCTGCTGCAGGAATTGGGGATCACGCCGCAGTTCGCTCCGTGAAGTGTTGTCGGTGGTCAGGAACCGTGCGCGCCGCGGCGCGCGCACGGGGTTGTCTGCGGTTTCTCGCCTGGACGACCAGGGATCCGAGAATGGTGGCTCACTCTCGCGAAACGGCCGCTCTCGCGATCCGGTTGCCGTCAGCCCGAACTCCCCAGGCAACCCCGCGGCGCTTGCGGCGCGCGGTTCCCGACAACCGACAACAACCGGCGGCGCTTGCGGCGCGCGGTTCCCGACAACCGACAACTCGCGTAATCTCGTCACAGGCGACATATTTGCGATAACCCGGTCGTTTGACTCATCAGTTGCATGGCTAAGCGCTCGCGCTTCAAGGACTTTCTCTGGCGGCACTCCGCCGGCCTCGCCGTTCTGGTGATGGTCGCGTTCGTCGTCTTTCTCGGCTTCACCGGCTACACCTACGCCGTCATCACCAAGAAATTCGCCTCCGCCACCCGCTGGGACCTCCCCAGCCGCGTCTACTCCGACGCCACCCCCATCGTCCCCGGCATGCGCTACACCCGCTCGCTCCTCGAGCCGAAGCTGAACCACGTCGGCTACCGCGAGGTGAAGAAGCGCGTCGAAAACCCCGGCGAGTACCGCTACCTCGGCGACGACGTCGAGATCTTCCTCAACAACTTCGAATACCCCGACATGGAGTTCCACGCCATGCCGGTGCTCGTCGAGACCGACGCGGGCCACGTGCGCACCATCCGCCGCGTCACCGACGGCATCACCCTCCGCGGCGTGCGCCTCGAGCCGGAGCTCATCACCTCCATCTACGACAACGAGATGGAAGACCGGGCGCCGGTGAAGCTCGACAGCGTCCCCAAGGTCGTCCTCGACGCCGTCCTGGCCACCGAGGACCGAAACTTCTACAGCCATGAAGGCATCTCGCCGCGTGGCATCATCCGCGCGATCTGGACCGACATCCGCCACAAGTCGCTCAGCGCCGGCGGCTCCACCATCACCCAGCAGCTCGTCAAGAACCTCTACCTGACGCACGCCCGCACCTTCCGCCGCAAGGCGCAGGAGGCGCTGATGGCGCTCCTCCTGGAGATGAAGTTCTCCAAGGACGAGATCCTCGAGGCCTACCTCAACGAGATCTACCTCGGCCAGAACGGCTCGGTGCAGATCGTCGGCGTCGAGCAGGCCTCGCAGGTCTACTTCGGGAAGAAGGTCACCTACCTGACGCTCAACGAGGCGGCCACGCTGGCCGGCATCATCCGCTCGCCGAACGTCCTCTCGCCGCTCAAGTACCCCGAGCGCGCGAAGCCGCGCCGCGACACCGTGCTGAAGCTGATGCGCGACCAGGGGCGCATCTCCGAGCGCGAATACCAGGAGACGGTCGCCGCGCCGCTGTCGCTGACCCGCTTCCCCCGCACGTCGCGCAGCGCCCCCTTCTTCGTCGACCTCGTGCTCAAGCAGCTCCGGGAGACCTATCCGGAGACGCAGCTCAAGACCGAGGGGCTGCGCATCTTCACGACGCTCGACACGATCATGCAGCGCTCCGCCGAGTCGGCGCTCGACGACGGCATCGGCGCCCTGCAGAAGAAGTACAAGCACATCCGCAACTCCCAGACGCCGCTCGAAGGCGTCGTGGTGACGGTGCAGCCGGGCACCGGCTACGTGAAGGCGCTCGTCGGCGGGCGCAACTACTCGAAGACGCAGTTCAACCGCGCCATCCAGGCCCGCCGCCAGCCCGGCTCCCTCTTCAAGCCCTTCGTCTACCTTTCGGCGATGGATCCGGCGCGCGGCGACGAGGCGCTCACCGCCTCCACCGTGCTCGACGACTCACCGATCTCCGTGCAGGCGGGAGCGGCCGTGTGGCGTCCGCAGAACTACGACAACCGCTTCCACGGCCGGGTGACGGTGCGGGAGGCGCTCGCGCACTCGTACAACATCCCCGCGGTGCGTGCGGCGATCGACGCCGGCGTCCCGAACGTCATCAAGACTGCGAACAACATCGGCGTCGAGTCGCGGCTGCAGCCCTATCCCTCGATCTCCCTCGGCTCGTTCGAGGTCACGCCGCTCGAGATCGCCTTCGCCTACTCCGTCTTCGCCAACCTCGGCGTGAAGGCCGAGCCGGTCTCGATCCGTGCCGTGGTCACGCGCGACGGCAAGCTGCTCGAGACGCGCAACGCCAAGATGACGCGGGTGGCGCCGGCGAGCGTCTGCTACGTGATGAACGACGTCCTCAAGGACGTCTTCGACTACGGCACCGCCGGCCGCGCCCGCGCCCTCGGCTTCAAGCACGAATACGCCGGCAAGACCGGCACGACGAACAACTACCGCGACGCCTGGCTGATCGGCTACTCGCCGCGCATCCTGTCGCTCGTCTGGATCGGGTTCGACGACGGACACAGCGTCCGCCTCGCCGGCGGCGACGCCTGCGTGCCGATCTGGACCAAGCACATGAACCGGATCGACGGCCTGGTCTCCGACGTCGACTGGCGCCGTCCCGAGGACGTCACCGAGCGGGAGATCGACCCGCTCTCGGGCCTGCTGGCGACGCCCTACTGCCCCTCCACCCGCTCCGAGTCGTACGTGGCGGGGACCGAGCCGGAGTCGGTCTGCTCCATCCACGCCGGCAGCGGCGACCCGAGCCCGGCCTGGGAGACGCCGGTTTTCGACGAGCAGCCACAGCCGGAGCGGCCGGAGGCGCCGCGGCGCGCCGAGGACGAGCGCCGCCGGCGCGAGAAGGAAAAGGGCATCCGCGGCCTGCTGCGGCGGATCTTCGGCGACGGCAACTGACGGCCGCGTCCGGCATCGCGCCGATTTCGACCGTAGCGATTAAACTAGCCCGCTTGGACGTTGAGCACCCACGAACATGAGTAGCGTGACTGAACCGGGTCCCGGGGCACTGCACCAGTTCTACGACCGCACGCGGGAGCGGGCGGATGGGGCGTTCCTCTATGTGGGCGGCCTCAGCGAGCTGGCGGGGCAGACCCTGCAGCAGTTCCGCCGTGGCCCGCTCGAGCGGCCGCTGCTGACGGCGCAGCTCGACCAGATCGGCGTCCGCTCCCTCTCCATCGTCATCATCACCTCCGCCTTCATCGGCATGGTGCTCGCGCTCCAGACCGCGTACGCGCTCGCCGACTTCGGCGGCAAGATGTTCGTCGGCACGATCGTGTCGCTCTCCCTCGTGCGCGAGCTCGCGCCGGTCATGATGTCGCTGATGGTCGGCGGCCGCGTCGGCGCCGGCATGGCGGCGGAGCTGGGGACGATGAAAGTCACCGAGCAGATCGACGCGCTCCGCGCCCTGGCCACGAACCCGGTGCGCAAGCTCGTGGTCCCGCGCGTGGTGGCCTGCACGGTGATGTTCCCGCTGCTGACCGTCGTGGCGATCGCGCTCGGCATCTTCGGCGGCATGGTCATCGCCGTCACCAGCCTGCACGTCGGCGCGAACGAGTACCTGCGCAGCGTCATCGAGGCGGTGCGCTACAACGACCTCGCCTCCGGCATCGGCAAGACCTTCTTCTTCGGCTTCTCGATCGCGCTGATCGCCTGCTACAACGGACTGCAGACCACCGGCGGCGCCGACGGCGTCGGCCGCGCCACCACACAGACCGTCGTCACCGGCGCGATCACCGTTTTGATCATGGATTTCTTTCTCACTAAGCTCTTCCTCTTCCTGTTCTGATGACCGAGACGGCCACCACCACCGACCGGCGTGCGCTCGAGCGCGGGACTCTCGAGCGCCGGAAGTTTCCGCGCGAGCCGTTCGTGGAGTTCCACGACGTGCACAAGGCGTATGGGACGAAGAAGGTTCTGCGCGGCGCCGACCTCCAGGTCTTCCGCGGTGAGGTGCTGGTGATCCTCGGCGGCTCCGGCAGCGGCAAGTCGGTCACGCTGCGCCACATGCTGGGACTCGAGGCGCCCGACTCCGGACGGGTCATGGTCGAGGAGGAAGACGTCACCGACCTGCCGGAAGAGGAGCTCTACCGCATCCGCAAGAAGTTCGGGATGCTCTTCCAGAGCGGCGCGCTCTTCGACTCCATGACCGTCTTCGAGAACGTCGCCTTCCCGCTGCGCGAGCACACCGACATGAGCGAGGAGGAGATCGCCCGCAACGTGACGGAGAAGCTCGAGCTGGTGAACCTCCCCAACACCGGCCACCTCATGCCGGTCGACCTCTCCGGCGGCATGCGCAAGCGCGTCGGTCTGGCGCGCTCGATCGTGCTCGACCCGAAAGTGATTCTCTACGACGAGCCGACCACGGGGCTCGACCCGATCACGTCGCAGACCATCAACGACCTGATCGTCGACCTGCAGACGAAGCTCAGCGTGACCTCGGTGGTGGTCACGCACGACATCCACTCCGCTTTTTCCGTCGGCGACCGCATCGCGTTCCTGCACCAGGGCGTGTTCGAATGGGTCGGCTCGATGGACGACGCACGCGATTCCGACCATCCCCGGCTCCGCGAGTTCCTGAAGGCCAGTGCCGTCGTTGCGGCGCAGCCGACGAAGAAGTGATCATGGCAAAAACGGCAACCAAAGACAGAACCATCCGCGTCGGACTGCTCGTCTCGTCCGCGCTCGTCATCCTGATGGTGTTCGTGTTCTTCATCGGCTCCGAGCAGAAGATCTTCGCCCGGAAGAACGAATACGACGTGCGGCTCGAGAACGTGACCGGCCTCTCGCAGGGCAACCCGGTGCGCATGTCGGGCGTGACCATCGGCACCATCCGCGACATCCGCCTGCCGCAGGATCCGAAGCAGAAGCAGGTCGCGATCGTGCTCAGCATCGACAAGGCTTACGGAGAGCGCGTGCGCGGCGACTCGCGCGTCCGCCTCAAGAAGCTCGGCCTCCTCACCGGCGACACCTACATCGACGTCAGCCCCGGCACGCCCCGCTTCCCGGCGCTCGAGCCGGGCTCCATCATCCCCTCGCAGAAGGGGACGGACGTCGAGGCGCTCATCACCTCGGGCGAGGACCTCGTGGAGAACCTCGTCCAGATCTCGTACTCGCTCAAGAACATCCTCGGACGCGTCGATCGCGGCGAGGGCCTCCTCGGCGAGCTGACCACGACGCCCGAGACGAAGCAGCGCATCACCGACACTTTCCTGACCACCCTCAACAAGACCAACGCCGCGCTCACGCACATGGAGACCGGCAAAGGCGTGGTCGGCAAGCTGCTGTACGACGACCAGTACGCCGAGGAGCTGACCGCGTCGATCTCCGGCGCCGCGCGCTCCATGGAGACGCTGACCGCGAACATCAACCGCAGCTTCGAGAACGGCAACGGCCTCGTGCCGGCGCTGCTCAATGACGACCAGGCGAAGACGCGCGTCTACGACCTCATCGAGAACCTTCGCCTCGCCTCGGCGAACCTGTCGACGTTCACCGCCTCGATGCAGACGGGCGAAGGGCTCGTGCCCCGCCTCCTCAACGATCGCGCCTATGGCGACCAGGCGCTGAACGAGTTCACCGGACTGGTGCGCCAGCTCAATGAAGTGGTGACGAAGATCAATACGGGAGAGGGCACCGCCGGCAAGCTGCTGACCGATCCGTCGATGTACGAGTCGGTCAACGACATCCTCATCGGCATCAATGAGTCGAAGCTCCTGCGCTGGCTGATCCGCAGCCGCCAGCAGGTCGGCATCGAGCGCCGCGTCGATGAGCGCAAGCAGGTCCCGAACGTCCCCCCGCCGCCGCCCGCCACCCCGCCTGTCGACGCCGAGCCGGCGCCGGTGGAGAGCGTGGTGCCGGCAACGGTGACGGACACGACTGGAACACAATGAGGTGTTGCTGGTTGCTGGTTGCTCGCTGCGCGTGAGCGTAAGGTGATGAGTCGCAAGCAACAAGCAACCAGCAACCAGCAACGAGTGTTGTAGGATGCGCCGCGCCCTCGCGTCTGCGCGCGCGCAATTTCTCCCGGAGGCTCCCTCGTGGACATTGCTGTGATTGGCACCGGCTATGTCGGTCTGGTGACCGGCGCCGGACTGGCCGACTTCGGCAACGACGTCATCTGCGTCGACGTCGATGTCAAAAAGATTGAAGCCCTGCGAAACGGGCACATCCCGATCTACGAGCCGGGCCTGGACAAGCTCGTCAGCAAGAACGTCACGGAAGGGCGGCTGCGCTTCACGACCGACCTTCCCGAGGCCATTCGCGCGGGGCGGGCGATCTTCATCGCCGTCGGCACCCCGCCGAAGCCGGACGGCTCGGCCGACCTCCGCTACGTCAAGGAAGTCGCGAACTCCATCGCCGAGCACATGAACGGCCCCAAGCTGGTCATCACCAAGTCGACGGTGCCGATCGGCACGGGACGCCTCATCGAGCAGATCATCGAGTCGCACGCCACCGGCCACAAGGCGTCGATCGTCTCGAACCCCGAGTTCCTCCGCGAGGGGTCGGCCATCGAGGACTTCATGAAGCCCGACCGCGTGGTCGTCGGCGTCTCCGATCCCGAGGCGGCGGAGATGATGAAGGAGATCTACGCGCCGCTGCACTCGCTGGAGATCCCGTTCGTCGTCACCAACGTCGAGTCGTCGGAGCTGATCAAGTACGCGGCGAACGGTTTCCTCGCCGTGAAGATCACCTTCATCAACGAAATCGCCTCCGTGTGCGAAAAGGTGGGCGCGGACGTGCAGGCAGTCGCCCTTGGAATGGGTCTCGACTCCCGCATCGGTCCGAAGTTCCTGCAGGCCGGCCCCGGCTTCGGCGGCTCCTGCTTCCCCAAGGACACGTCGGCGATGGCCGACATCGCCCGCCGCATCGGCTACGACTTCCAGATCATGGAGGCGGTGCTCCGCGTCAACGAGGCCGTCAAGCTGCGCATGATCGACAAGATCGTGGAAGTCCTGGGCGGCGACGTTTCAGGCAAGACCATTGCGATCCTCGGTCTCGCCTTCAAGCCCGAGACCGACGACATGCGCGACTCCCCGACTATCCCCATCATCAAGGGACTGCAGCAGCAGGGGGCGAAGATCCGCGCCTACGATCCGCAGTCGATGGAGAACGCGAAGTCGATCTTCGAGGGCATCACCTACTGCGGCGACGCCTACGAGACCGCCGAGGCGGCCGACGTGCTGGTGCTGGCCACGGAGTGGAACGAGTTCCGCGCGCTCAACTTCGAGCGGATCAAGAAGGCGTTGCGCGAGCCGGTCGTCGTCGACCTGCGCAACATCTACGACCCGCAACGCATGGCGACGCTCGGCTTCGAATACGTCTCCGTGGGACGTGCAGAGGATGTGAGAAAGAGGGGCCATTGATGGGTCGTGCGCTGATCACCGGCGGGGCAGGGTTTCTCGGATCGCATCTCTGTGACCTCTTCCTCAGTCGCGGGCATGAAGTGGTCTGCATGGACAACTTCCTGACCGGCTCGCCGGCGAACATCAGGCACCTCTTCGGCCGCGACGGCTTCTCGTTCATCAAGCAGGACGTCACCGGCTACATCCACATCGACGGCCCACTCGACTACGTTCTGCACTTCGCGTCGCCCGCCAGCCCCATCGACTATCTCGAGAAGCCGATCCAGACGCTGAAGGTCGGCTCGCTCGGCACGCACAAGACCCTCGGCGTGGCGAAAGACAAGGGAGCGCGCTACCTCATCGCCTCCACCTCCGAGGTATACGGCGACCCGCTCACGCACCCGCAGAAAGAGGACTACTGGGGCAACGTCAACCCGGTCGGCCCCCGCGGCGTGTACGACGAGGCGAAGCGCTTCGCCGAGGCCATGACCATGGCCTACCACCGCTTCCACGGCGTGGAGACGCGCATCGTGCGCATCTTCAACACGTACGGCGAGCGGATGCGCGTCAACGACGGCCGCGTCGTGCCGGCGTTCATCTCCCAAGCCCTGCGCAACGAGCCGCTGACGGTCTTCGGCGACGGCTCGCAGACCCGCTCGTTCTGCTACTACTCCGACCTCATCGAGGGCATCTACCGCCTGCTGATGTCGGACGAGGCGCAGCCGACGAACATCGGCAACCCGAGCGAGATGACCGTGCTGCAGTTCGCCGAGGAGATCAAGCGCCTCACCGGCACGAGCGCCCCCATCGAGTTCCGCCCGCTGCCCGAAGACGACCCGAAGATCCGCCGCCCCGACATCACCAAGGCCCGCGCCCTCCTGAACTGGGAGCCGCAGGTGCCGCTGGAAGAGGGGCTGTCGAAGACGATCGAGTACTTCCGCACCGTCGTCCAGTAGCGCGCGCCGCAGGTAGCCCTTCTCCCCGCGTGCGGGGAGAAGGTGGCCGAAGGCCGGATGAGGGGCTTACCGCTTCACGGCTTCCGCTTCATCGCCTCGCTGACCCGCGCGAATCGCGAATCGCTCCGCAACGGATCGAGCGCCGGATCGACGCGCAACCACACCAGCGCACCGGTGCGCTCGCGCAGGGCGCGCTCCAGCTCCGCCAACGCGCGGTCGGGATCTCCGCGATGCGCGTGCAGCGCGGCCATGTAGTACGGCGGGAGGTATTCGCGGCGCCCGCGCTCCTCCAGCTCCCGCACCATCCGGGTCGCGACCGCGGTGTGGCCGGCGCCCTGCTGCGCGCGGATGAGCCACGTCGACACCACCACGATGTCGAGCAGCTCCTGCGAGCGCTCCAGCGGCGCGATCGCCTCGGCCGGCTTGCCCGATTCGAGCCACGCCAGACCAAGGTAGGCGTGGCCCGGCATGAAGTCGGGGAAGAGGCGCGTCGTACGCCGTCCCTGCTCGATCGCGGCGGGATAGCGGCGGGCCATCGTCGAGTTCCAGGCCACGACGGCGTTGATGATCGGCGACATCGGGTCGAGCTGCAGCGCCTTCTTCCCCTGCACCTCCGCCTCGTCGAAGCGGCCGAGGGCGGTGAGGAGCTCCGCGTACCACTGGCGTGCGGTGGCGTAGTTCGGGTTCAGCTCGATCGCGCGCCGGTATTCGCGCTCGGCGGCCGGCCAGTCCCACTCGTACGTCTGGATCGCATACGCGAGCGACGTGTGCGCCTCGGCGAGCTGGTCGTCGATCGCCAGTGCCTTCTGCGCCGCCGCCTTCGCGCGGGGGAAGGTCTCGTTCGTCGGCAGGCCCGCCCAGATGTCGAGGAGGTTGTAGCAGTCGGCGAGGCCGGCGTACGCGTGCGCATACTGCGGGTCGATCTCGATGGCCTGGTTGAAGAACTCGATGGCCTTGTACAGCCCCTCCGCGTTGCGCTTGTTCCACTGGAAGCGCCCCTTGAGATAGAGCTCGTACGCGCGCGCGTCGGTGGTCTGCCGCCTGGTGAGCAGTTGCTGCTCCCGCCCGCCGAGCTGCAGCCGCAGCGTGCTGGCGATCTCCGAGGCGATCGACTGCTGCACGGTAAAGAGGTCGGCGCGCGCGGTCTGGTAGCGGTTCCCCCAGAGATGCGCGTTGTCGTTCGTGTCCACCAGCTCCGCGTGCACGATCAGCCGGTCGCCGACCGCCTCCACCCGCCCCACCACCACCGCGCTCACGCGCAGGTCGCGTCCGATGCTGACCGGGTTCGGCGCCTTGTCCTTGTAGTGGAAGACGGAGGTGCGCGACATCACCCGCAGCCCCGGCACCTGCGCCAGCGTGTTGATGAGCGTCTCGGTGACGCCGTCGGAGAGGAACTCCGCCTCCTCGTCGCCGGTCGCGTTCACGAAGGGGAGGATGGCGATGGAGCGGATCGGCCCGCGCGCCGCGGGACCACGCGGCGCGACCGTCACCTCGACCTCGCGAAGCAGCACCAGCGCGATGCCGGCGATCACCACCAGCGCCGCGACGGTGCCCCAGATCCACTGCCGCCGCTTCCGCTCCGCCGGCGCCTCGAACGTCAGCGCGGTCGACGTGCCGATGGCGCGGAGCGCGAAGGCGAGGTCGCGCGCCGACTGGAAGCGCTCGTTGCGGTTCTTCTCGATGCAGCGCTGGATGACGCGCGCGAGCTCGAACGGGATCAGCCGGTCCGACCCGGTGAAGACGTCGGGCGTGTCGGCGAGGATCGCGGAGAGGGAGTCGATGACGGTGGCGCGGATGAAGGCCGGGCGGCCGGTGGCCATCTCGAACAGCACCGAGCCGAGGGAGAAGATGTCGGTGGTGGCGTCGACCGGCTCGCCGCGAAGCTGCTCGGGGGCCATGTAGCCGGCCGTGCCGACCACCGCGTACGGATCGGTCTTCAGCGGCGCGGTCGGCATCATGGAAGGGTCGACCTCTTCTGGTGCAGGCTCCTCCTGCCGCACGAGCTGCGCGATCCCGAAGTCGAGGATCTTCACCCGCCCGTCGCCGGTGAGGAAGATGTTCTCCGGCTTGAGGTCGCGATGGATGATCCCCTTCGCGTGCGCGGCCGCGAGGCCGTCCGCGAGCGCGGCGCCGATCTCGACGACTTTCCGCCACGGCACCGGCCCTTCGATGATGCGCTGGCGCAGCGTCTGCCCCTCGAGGAGCTCGGTAACGCTGTACGCCGCCTCAGCGGTGGAGCCGTAGTCGTGAATTGCCAGGATGTTCGGGTGGGTGAGGGCGGCGACCGCCTTCGCCTCCCGCTCGAACCGCATCCGCGCCTCGGCATCGCGCGCGAAGCGCTCCGGCAGCACTTTGACCGCCACGTCGCGATCGAGGCGGGTATCGCGTGCGCGATACACGTCGCCCATCCCCCCCGACCCGATCGGCTGCACGATTTCATACGGGCCCAGCCTTGTGCCCGGCGGAAGTGACATGAGGTGGCCTGCCGCGGGGATTCTATGGGAGTCGCAGAGTCTCAGAGTCTCAAAGTCTCAGAGAGGTGCGCCGTTCTCCTTTGCGACTTTGAGACTTTGCGACTTTGCGACTCCCCCCGGGCACGCTCCGCGCTACATTCCCGCGCAATGAAACGCCTCACCCTGCTTCTTCTCCTGCTCGCCGCCGTCGCCTGCCGTGATGAACAGCCGCGGCAGACCTCTTCCACGCAGCCGCCGCCGAAGCCGGCGGAGAGCGCCGCGCGCGATCCGCACTCCTACTCGCGCCCCGACGAGGTGCGCGTCGAGCACATCAACCTCGACCTCGGCGTCGACTTCGCGAAGAAGCAGCTCTCCGGCACCGCCACCTTGCGCATCAAGAACAACGGCGGCGCCAAGACGCTCGTCCTCGATACGCACACCCTCGACATCCGGCGGGTGACGCTGCAGCCGGGCGGGACGCAGGCCCCCTTCACCCTCGGCAACGCGGATCCGATCTTCGGCAGTGCGCTGACCATCCCGGTCAATCCCGACACCACCTCCGTCGCCATCGAATACACCTCCAGCCCCGGCGCGAAGGCGCTGCAGTGGCTCGACCCCGCCATGACCGCGGGGAAGAAGCACCCGTTCCTCCTCTCGCAGTCGCAGGCCATCCTGGCGCGCACCTGGGTGCCCTGTCAGGACTCGCCCGGCGTCCGTTTCACCTACGACGCCACCGTGCGCGTGCCGAAGGAGCTGCTCGCCGTCATGAGCGCGGAGAACCCGCAGGCGAAGAACGAGCAGGGCGTCTACCAGTTCCGGATGCCGCAGCCGGTGCCGTCGTACCTCCTCGCGCTCGCCGTCGGCGACATGGAGTTCCACCCGTTCGACACGCGCAGCGGCGTCTACGCCGAGCCCTCCGTCCTCGACGCGGCCGCGCGCGAGTTCACCGACATCCCGAAGATGATGCAGGCCGCCGAGGCGCTGTACGGGCCGTACCGGTGGGGGCGTTACGACGTGCTGGTGCTGCCGCCCAGCTTCCCCTACGGCGGCATGGAGAACCCGCGCCTCACCTTCCTGACCCCGACCATCATCGCCGGCGACAAGTCGCTGGTCGCGCTGATCGCCCACGAGCTCGCGCATTCCTGGTCCGGCAACCTCGTCACCAACGCTACCTGGAACGACTTCTGGCTCAACGAGGGCTTCACCACCTACTTCGAGCACCGCATCACCGAGCAGCTCTACGGCCGTGAGTACTCCGAGATGCTCTGGCTCCTCGGCATCACGGAGGTGAATGACGAGCTGCCGACGCTCGACGCCAAAGACCAGCATCTCTACGTCGACCTGAAAGGCCGCGATCCGGACGAGGCGCCGACGCTCGTCTACGAGAAGGGGGCGCTCTTCCTCCGCCTGCTCGAGGAGACGGCGGGACGGCAGCGCTGGGACCAGTTCCTCCGCGGCTACTTCGACAAGTTCGCTTTCAAGCCGATGAACACCGAGATCTTCAAGGCGCATCTGAAGGAGTCGCTGCCCGACGTCGTGCAGAAGGTGAACGTCGATCAGTGGATCCACGGGCCTGGGCTGCCGGCGAACGCGCCGAAGCCGCGCTCCGAGGCCTTCACGAAGGTGGAGCAGGCGGCGAAGGCGTACGCGCAGGGAGGAAACCCCGACGCCATCCCGCTCGACAAGTGGTCGTCACACGAGCGGGTGCATTTCATCCAGTCGCTGCCGGTGCTGCCGCCGGAGCGGCTGGCGATGCTCGACGGCCGGTTCGACCTCAGCGACAGCGGCAACAACGAGGTGCTGTCGGCGTGGCTCGAGAAGTCGATCGACTCCCGCTACAAGGGCGCGTATCAGGCCATCGAGCGCTTCCTGACGACGCAGGGGCGGCGCAAGTTCCTCAAGCCGATTTACGAGAAACTGGCGAAGAATCCAGAAGACCTCGCCTTCGCAAAACAGATCTACGCGAAGGCCCGTCCGACCTACCACCCCGTTTCTCAGGCCACAATCGACGAGATCCTGAAGTAGAATGCCGGCCAATCCCCCGCGGTACAGGCAGTACAGGCTGAGCATGACAGAGAAAGAACGGGAAGCCCTCGAGCTTTGTGACGCCGGGTTGCAGCACATGTGGCGGGGTGAAGTCGACCACGCGATCGACGCATACGATCGCGCGGCCGTCGTCGCCTTCTCCGAAGACACGCGCGAGCTGATCACCATCCGCAAGGCGGAGGCGCTCCTCGCCGCCGAGCGCGACGGTGCCGAGATCGCCGCCCTCCCTGGCATCGTCATGCGGCGCCGTTCGCCGCGTCATGTGTATCTCGCCGCGAATACGCTGCAGCGCCGCTACTGCGAGAGCGACGACCGCAAGAAGGCCATCTTCTACGGTGAGATCGCCCGCGGCGCGGCCAACGAGCTCGGGGACCCGCTCTCCCGCGCCTCCGTTCTCAACCACCTCGGCATCACCCTGGTCATCGACTCCCAGTTCGCCGCGGCGATCGAGATCTTCGAGGAAGGGCTCGACGCGGTCGACGCCGTCCGCGGCGATGCCTCCATCCTCGCCGCCGCCATGCGGGTGAACCTCGGCGGCGCGAAGGTGCTGAGCGGGGCGTACCCGGAAGGCATCCGGCTGATCGAAGAGTGGATGGGCGGGCTGGTCGAAGACTACGAGCGCGCCGAGGCGCTGCTCGACCTCTGCTTCGGCTACATGGAGCTGGGACAGCACGAGATCGCCGAGCTGTACGGCCGCCGTGCCCTCGAGCTGGCGACGGTGAAGCGCCAGATCCGGAACGCGAACCACCTCCTCGGAGAGCTCTGCCTCCGCACCGGACGCTACGACGAGTCGGACGCCTACTTCGACGTCGTCGCTGGCTTCTATCCTGAATTCAAAAACGTGAAGCAGCTCCTGGTTGCCGTCGACCTGTGCGTTGTGGTGAACTGGAAAGCCTGAGACCGATGACGTCCCGTCTGGCTACAGCAGCACTCGCTCTCCTTCTCACCGCGTCCGCGTACGCCGGTGAGATCCAGACCGTGCTCGCGCCCGACAGCACGCTGTACACGATCGACGGCGGCAGCGGCCACGCGGGGCTCGAGCTCTCGCACCGCGCCGGCGACGTCGCCGAGGCGCTGCTCGTGCCGGGCACGGACGACGAGGCGAACGAGTCCGACGCGCGCCTGCTGTGGGACAGCGCCACCGATACGCTGTACGTCCTCTGGCACAGCGCCTCGCCCGACCGCGACGCGATCATGCTGGCCGGCCTGAGCGGCGGCGTCTGGTCCGAGCCGATGGCCATCGCGGACGGCGCCTCCGTCAGCCGACTCGGCCTGCAGGCGGCGCTCACCCGCGCCGCGGTCGACGGAGAAGAAGGAACCGGCCAGGCGACGCTGATCCACGCCGCCTGGTGGAGCATGGGAGCGCAGCCGGCCGCCGAGTACGCGCTGATCGCGTTCGAGGATGGGCAGCACGTCTCCACCAGCGTCAACGCGCTCGAGGAGCTGGCCGGCCGCCGTTCCACGCAGAGCGTCGAGGCGGAGGAAGTCGGTGCGCCGCTGCATCCGCCGCTGGCGATGGCCCGCGCCGAGAACTCGGTCGACGTCGTCTTCGGCTCCGAGCGCAACACCCGCATCACTCGCGTCCGTCTCGACCCCCGCCGGGTGCAGGGCGACGCCCGCATCTGGAAGCCTTCCGGCCGCACCGGCGCCGACACCGGCCCCGCGCGCCTCGTCGCCGCCGACTCCGCACCGGTGCAGGCGTTCATCAGCAAGGGCCGCATCGTCCTCTACGACCCGGGCGCGAAGTTCCGCTACGTGGTCCTCGAGAACGGTGTCTGGAGCCCGCTGCGGATGATCCAGCTCGACGAGAAGGTCACCAGCGACAAGCTGCTGCGCGAGCTGCACCGCACCGTGTCGGAGCAGGCCGCGGCCGACGACGCGGCCGAGCAGCAGAAGTAGCCCCTGCCGGCTACCGGAGGATGGTCTCTTCGCGCCGCGGCCCGGTGGACACGATCGAGGCCTTCGTCTCCGTCTCGTCCTCGATGAACCGGACGTAGTCCTTCGCCGCCTGCGGCAGCTCGTCGTACGAGGTGATCCCGGCGGTGGAGGTCTTCCAGCCCGTGAACGTGCGGTACTCCGGCTGGTAGTCGTTGTGCTCGACCGCGAAGGCGGGGAAGGTGCTCCAGGTCTTGCCGCGCACCTTGTAGGCGACGCAGACGCGGATCTCCTCGAACTCGTCCAGCACGTCGAGCTTCGTGATGGCCAGTTCGTCGAGGCCGTTCAGCATCGCGGCGCTGCGGAGCACCGGGAGGTCGAGCCAGCCGGTGCGGCGAGGGCGCCCGGTGACGGTGCCGAACTCGTTACCCCGCTTGCGCAGATGCTCGCCGTGCGCGTCGTCCAGCTCCGTCGGGAAGGCGCCCCCACCGACGCGGGTGGTGTAGGCCTTGGCGACGCCGAGGACGAGGTTGACGTGCTTCGGCGCGACGCCCAGGCCGGTGCAGACGCCGCCGACGACGGTGTTCGACGAGGTGACGTACGGATACGTCCCATGGTCGATGTCGAGCATCGCCCCCTGGGCGCCCTCGAACATGACCCGCTTCTTCGCCCGGATCTGCTGGTTGATCCATTCGGTGCCGGCGGTGATGCGCGGCCCGATGATCTCGCCGTAGCGGACGTAGTCGTCGTAGAGCTTCTTCGGATCGAAAGTCTCGGCGTGGTAGACCGTGCCGAGGACCGCGTTGCGCTCCGCGCAGGTGAACTCGATCTTCTGCTTCAGCACCGCCGGGTCGACGAGATCGGCGATGCGGATGCCGTAGCGCCCGACCTTCGACTCGTACGCCGGGCCGATCCCGCGGCCGGTCGTGCCGATCTTGGCCACCCCCGCGGCCTCCTCGCGCGCGATGTCGAGCGCGCGGTGGTAGGGGAGGATGCAGTGCGCCGAGTCGCTGATGAGGAGGTTCTCCTCGATGACGATGCCGGCCGCCCGGAGGTTGTCGATCTCCGACAGCAGCGCCTCGGGGTCGATGACCATGCCGTTGCCGAGGAGGCACAGCTTGTCGCGGTGGATGATGCCGGAGGGGATCAGCCGCAGCGCGAAGTGCTGGTCGGCGAACTTCACGGTGTGCCCGGCGTTGTGCCCGCCCTGGTAGCGCGCCACGACGTCGAAGTCTTCGCAGAGAAGATCGACGATCTTCCCCTTCCCCTCGTCTCCCCACTGCGCGCCGATGACCGCTACGTTCTGAACCTTGTTTCTCATGTCCGGACGGCGCGGAGACTAGCACGAGTCCGTTGCGCGTTGCGCGTTGCCAGTTACCCGGGCAGGATCGTCCAGGCGGGGAGGCCCGGGCAACCCGCTACACGCAACGCGCAACCAGCCACGGCTTGTAAATTGCTCCCCCCTCCCAGGAAGACTATATTCACCGCCGACGGAGGCGCCTCGATGGAAACGCAGAACATCACCGCGGTCCCGCAGCCGATTTACTCCCCGACCCCGGTGGCGGCGGAGCAGTTCGTCGACGGCATCCGCCGGCTGTCCGAGGGGCTGATCACCAAACAGAAGATCTACGACTACCTGGTGGCGTACGAGATCCGCGCCGATGAGCTGGAGCGGTTCAAGCAGTGGCTCCCCGAGCGCCACACCCGCAACAAGATCTTCCGCAACGACATGATCGAGGTGATGCTGATCTGCTGGCCGGTCGGCACCGTGACGCCGCTGCACACCCACAACGGGCAGCTCGGCTGGATGACGATGATCGAGGGGAAGCTGCTCGTCGAGAACTACCGCAAGATCGACTGCAACCGCCCCGAGAACCAGCAGGTGGTCGGCATCGACTGCCTCGCCGGCGCCACCCGCATCGAGATGGAGCGCCTCCAGAACGAGCTGGCCATCCCCGGCGGCCCCCTGAACACCGTCGACAAGACCCAGACCATCCACCGCATCCGCAACCTCAGCGAGTGGAACCAGCCCGCCGTCAGCATGCACGTCTACTCCCGCCCCATCGACTCGTGCGTGGTCTTCGACATGGACGCCCAGCGCTGTTACCGCCGCGACCTGAAGTACGACAACGAGTGATCTTGAACGTAGAACGCTGAACACGGAACGCTGAACGAGCTTCGCCTCTCGTCCCCTGTTCCTCGTTCCGTGTTCCGCGTTCCGTGTTCGATATGATCCCCCCATGACCCTCCTCTCCACCCTCTCCGCCGAACTCGACGCCATGACCTCCGCCGGCACGCTCAAGCGCGAGCTGGCGTTGAAAGGGCCGCAGGGGGCGGTCGTGGAGGTCGAAGGGGCCGGCGAGGTGATCATGCTCACCTCGAACAACTACCTCGGCCTCGCCGATCACCCCCAGATCATCGAGGCGGCCGAGAAGGCGGAGCGCGACTACGGCTACGGCCTCGCCTCCGTGCGTTTCATCTGCGGCACGCAGACCATCCACCGCGAGCTCGAGGCGCGCATCGCCGCCTTCCTCGGCACCGAGGACACCATCCTCTACGGCTCGGCGTGGAACGCGAACGAAGGGCTCTTCGCGACCGTCACCACCGAGCAGGACGCCATCATTTCCGACGAGCTGAATCACGCCTCGATCATCGACGGCATCCGCCTCGCCAAGGCGCGCAAGGAGCGCTACAAAAACCGCGACATGGACGACTTCCGCCGCGCGCTCGAGGCGACGAAGGACGCGCGCAACAAGATCGTCATGACCGACGGCGTCTTCTCCATGGAAGGCTCCCTCGCGCCGCTGCCGGAGATGGTGCAGCTCTGCCGTGAGTACGGCGCGTTTCTGGTGGTCGACGACTCCCACGCCACCGGCGTCCTCGGCAAGACGGGACGCGGCACCGGCGAGGAGCTCGGCGTGTTCGGCCAGATCGACGCTTACACCTCGACCCTCGGCAAGGCGCTCGGCGGGTCGCACGGCGGCTTCACCACCGGCCCGAAGGCGCTCGTCGAGTACCTGCGCCAGAAGTCGCGCCCCTACCTCTTCTCGAACACCCTCCCGCCGGCGGTGGTCCTCGGCTCGCTCGCCGCGCTCGACCTCATCGAGAAGGACACCACCCTCATCGAGCGCCTGCACGATAACACCCGCTACTTCCGCGAGGAGCTCACCCGCCGCGGCGTGAAAGTCCGCGAGGGCACGCACCCGATCGTCCCGATCATCATCGGCGACACCGCGAAGGCCATCTCCATGTCCCAGGAGCTCCTCCGCCGCGGGGTGTACGTGTCCGGCTTCGGCTTCCCGGTCGTCCCGCAAGGCCAGGCCCGCCTCCGCTGCCAGATCAGCGCCGCCCACACCCGCGAGCACCTCGACCGCGCGATCTTCGCGATCGCGGATGTGGCGTTGAACGCGTAGGCCCCGGGGGAGTCTCAGAGTCTCAGAGTCTCAAAGTCTCAAAGAGCCTTCGGCTCGGAGGGGACCTCTTTGCGACTCTGAGACTCTGAGACTCTGAGACTCCGGCGGCCCCTCGGAGCCCTCTCGCCGAGGAACTCCGAGGAACCGCCAAAAACCCCTAAATCCTCATCTTCGCCAGCGCCGCCATCCCCAGCATCATCGCCAGGGCGATCAGCGCCCATTCCGACACCGTCGGCACCTGCGCTACGCCGCCGCCGGGCGAGCCGATCGGGAAGGGGGGGGTGGTGGAGGCGTTGTCGCCGCCGTCGGGGTCGGCGTCGGCCGAGGTCACCGTTGCGGTGTTGGAGACCGTGCCGCTGTTGCCGGTGACGGTGGTCTGCAGCGTGATCGTCGCGTTGGCGCCGCTCAGGATGTCGCCGAGGTTGCAGGTGACGACCGTCGTGCCGCTGCAGGTGCCCTGGGACGGCGAGGCCAGGACGAGCTCCAGTCCGGCCGGGATCGTGTCGGTGACGACCACGTTCGACGCCGTCGACGGCCCGGCGTTCGAGACCGTGATGTTGAAGAACACCGTGTCGCCGGTCTTGGCGTCGGTCGTCGTGGTCGACTTCACGATCGACAGGTCGGCGCTGGCGGGACCGACCGTCACCGGAGGCGCCGCATCGGCGTTGTCGGTCGCGTCGGGGTCGTCGGACGCCCCGGTGACCGTCACGTTATTCGTGACCGGGCCTGGGCTGGCGTTTTCCGCCACCCGCACTGTGAGCGTGAAGGTCGCCGTCTCGTCGTCGAGCAGCGTCCCGTTCGTGCAGGTGACGGTACCGTTCGCACCGGCCGCGGGCGTGGTGCAGTCGAAGTCGTCCGGCTCGGCGAGCGACACGAAGAGCAGCGAGGCCGGGAGGACGTCCGAGAAGCCGACGTCCGTATCGGCATCGGGGCCGGCGTTGGTGATGCTGATGGTGTAGCTGAACGTCGACCCCGGCGCGACGGTGGTCGTCGTGGTCGTCTTCGTGACCGACAGGTCCGATTGTGAGGGACCGAGCGCGACGGGCGGTGCCGCGTCGCTCCGGTCGCCGGAGTCGGGATCGGCCGTCGGGCTCGTGACGGTCGCCTGGTTCGTAACCGTGCCGGAGTCCTGACCGGGGCCGACCGTCACGAACAGCCGGAAAACGGCCGTCGTGTCGGCGGCCATCGTGTCGGCGGAACAGGTGACGGTGCCGTTGGCCCCCACGGCCGGCGTGGTGCAGTCGAAGCCGGCCGGCTCGACGATCGACTGGAAGCGGAGCTGCGGCGGCAGAACGTCCGTCACGACCACGTCGTCCGCGTCGTCCGGACCGTCGTTCGTGACCGTGATCTCGTACTCGATCGTGTCGCCGGGCGAGGCGGCGTTGGTGTCGGTGTCTTTGCTGATGCTCAGATCGGCGGACACCGGCGCGAGTCCGATGGCCGGCGCGTTGCCGCTCGTATCGCCGCCGTCCGGATCGCCGGTGGCGCTGGCGACCGAGGCGCTGTTGGTGACCGAGCCGGACGTGGCACCCCCGGCGACCGTGACGGCAAGCTGGAACGTCGCCGTCGCGCCGTCGGCCAGCGTGGCCGCGGTGCAGGTGATCGTGCCGCTGGTGCCGGCGGCCGGCGTGACGCAGTCGAAGCCTGCCGGCTCCGTGATGGACTGGAAGAGGAGCTGCGCCGGCAGCGTGTCCGTCATGACCACCGCCGTCGCGTCATCGGGGCCGGCGTTCGTGATCGCGATCGTGTACTGGATGGTGTCGCCGGGCGACGCGCTGGTCGTGCCGGTGGTCTTGGTGATGCTCAGGTCGGCCGACGCCGGCGCGACGATGGTGGTGGTGACGCCGGCGACGTTGTCGCTGTTGTCCGGATCGAACGTGTCGCTGTCTGCCGTCACCGTGTTGCCGACCGTGCCGGAGGAGGCCTCGACGTCGACGACGAGCGTGAACGTCGTGGAGGCGCCGCTGGCGAGGCTGGCGGTGCTGCAGGTGATGGTGCCGCTCGCGCCGATGGCCGGGGTGGCGCAGGTGAATGCGGCACCGACCTGTCCGAGGGAGACGAACCCGACCGAGGCGGGGAGCGTCTGCGTGAACGTCGCGTTCACGGCCGGGTCGGGGCCGTTGTTGGTGATCGACTGCGTATAGGTGATGACGCCGCCGGGCGCCACCGGGTCGGGCGTGTCGCTGTTCGTGACCGCGAGGTCGGCGTCGGGCGTGAGGTACTGCGTCACGACGTCCAGCTCGTTGTTCGCGGCAGCCGGGTCGCCGTTGCTCGACCCGGCCAGGAACGTCTGCTCGATGAAGCCGTCGGGGCCGGAGGCGAGCGACGGGTTCACCTGCGCCACCACTGAGAACGGCAGGTTCGACCCGTTCGGCAGCGACGCGATCGTGCAGGTGATGGTGCCGTTCGCCCCGACCGCCGGCGTCGTGCAGGTGAAGCCGGACGGCGGGTTGAGCGACTGGAAGAGGAGGGCCGAGTTGAGCGGAATCGTCAGCGTCGCGTTCGTGCCGGCGTCGGGCCCGCCGTTCGTGACCGTCCCGCTGTAGGTGATGTTGCTGCCGGCGTTCACCGGGTCGGGCGCGTCGGTCGCGGTGACGCCGATGTCCGAGGTGGACGGGTCGTAGGTCGTCGATACCTGGACCATGTTGTCGTCGCCGTCCGGATCGGAGATGTTGCCGGTGACGCTGAACACCTGGTTGATCGTGCCGTCGTGGAGTCCGAACGACTCCGGGTCGACGTTCAGCACGATCGTGAACTGGGCGCTGTCACCGGAGGCGAACGTCGTGTCGGTGCAGGAGAACGTGGAGGCGGAGCCGGGCGCCGGCACGCCCGTGCAGACGAAGCCGGCCGGGACGCTCATCGACTTGAACTTCAGCGTCCCGTTCATCGGCACCGTCAGCGTCGCTTCCGCGCTGTCGGGACCGGCGTTGGCGACGGTGACGGTGTAGGTGATGTCGTCGCCGCGGCCGACCGGGTCGGGCGAGTCGGTCGCCGTGACCGACAGGTCGGCGTCGGGAGTGACGTACTGCGTCGACTCGGTCTCGTCGTTGTCTTCGTCGTCGGGATCGAAGATGCTGCTCTGGGCGACGAACCCGAAGAGGATCGTGCCGTCGGCGTTGCCGTTGAAGTCCCTCGCCGCCTGCAGTACGAACGTGAGGACGTCGCTGTCGCCGACGGCCATGCCGCTCGGCAGCGTGCAGGTCCAGCCCGCCGTCTGCGCGCCCGGCGCGGGCAGCGTGCAGTTCCAGCCGGCCGGCACGGTGGCGGAGACGAAGCGGAGGTTGTTGCCGCCGAAAGAGTTCAGCGTCAGGTCGGGCGCCGCGTTCGGGCCGGTGTTGCCGACGGTGACGGTGTAGGTGATGTTGCCGTCCGGGAACACCGGGTCGGGGCTGTCCACCACCGCCAGCGTGATGTCGGCGTCCGGCGTCACGTACGCGGTCTGCACGGCCGCCACGTTGTTGTCGTCGTTCGTGTCGTCGCCGGTGCCGTTGACGGTGAAGTTCGTCTGGAAGGTGGTGTCGCGGATTCCGAACTGCTCGTCGGTCGCCTTGAAGACGACCACGAACTCGGCCGATCCGGGCGCGAAGGTGGCGCGGCTGCAGGTGAAGGTGGCGTTGATCGCCCCGACGGCCGGCAGCGCGCAGCTCCAGCCCGAGGGAATGGTCGCCGACTGGAAGCTCAGAGAGGAGTTCGGGACCACGTTGAAGTTCACGTCGGTGGCGGAATTGGGGCCGCCGTTCGTCACCGTCGCCTCGTAGGTGACGTTGCCGTCCGGCGCGACGGGATCGGGACTGTCGCTGGCCACCACCGACAGGTCGACCTGCGGCGAGTTGACGGTCGTGGTCGCCGTCTTCATGTTGTTCCCGTTGTTCGGGTCAGACGTCGTCCCCGAGGGAAAGAAGTTGGAGGTGATGTCCTGGTCGGGGAAGTTCGCCAGGTGCGCGCCGACGGTGGCGTTGACCACGATCTCCGCGGTCGCCCCGGCCGCGAACGACGGCGTGTTGCACGTGCCGTTGTTGCCGGACCAGAAGCAGCTCCATCCCGCCGGCACGACGTCGGTCGTGTGCGTCAGCGCGCCCGAGAGGTTGATGTTCAGACCGCCGTTCGTCGCGGCGTCCGGCCCGTTGTTCCGGACCGTGACGGTATACGACAGCGTCGCTCCGGGCGTGACCGGATCGGGCGAGTCGACGACCGAGACGACCTCCTGATCGGCCGACTGGGCGAAAAGCGCGGGCGTGACGAACAGACAGAGAACGGCCAGGACGCGGTACAGCTTTGCCATGATGGTGGACAACTCCTCTCGTTTCTTATCGCGCAATCTGCCCCGGATTTCCCTCACGCTACAATTCTTTTTTCGTCAAAGCCCGTCCATGTCCGAAGTTACCCAGCTTCTCCGTGAGTGGAGTGAAGGGCGCGAGGAAGCACGCGACCGCCTCCTAGGCCTCGTTTACGACCCCCTGCGCGCGATCGCGGAGCGCCACCTCCACGCCGAGCGCGCCGGCCACACCCTCCAGCCGACCGCCCTCGTGCACGAGCTCTATCTCCGCCTCGTCGACCAGCGCAGCGCCGCCTGGAACGACCGCGCCCACTTCTTCGCCGTCGCCGCCAAGGTCATGCGGCGCATCCTCGTCGACCACGCCCGCCGCAGGAAAAGTGAGAAAAGGGGAGGGGCGCTGACCCCCGTCACCATCGGCGCCGCCGCCGACGTTTCGGCCTCCGAGGAGAGCTTCGACGTGGTGGCGCTCGACGAGGCGCTGGAGAACCTCGAGAAGATCTACCCGCAGCAGGCGCGCATCGTCGAGCTGCGCTTCTACGGCGGCCTGACCATCGACGAGACCGCGGTGGCGATGGCGATCTCCCCCGCCACCATCAGCCGTGAGTGGACCATGGCCCGCGCCTGGCTGCGGCGCGCCCTCTCCCCCCGCGCATGACCGCCTTCTGGGACGAGGTCCGTGCGCTGTTCCAGGACGCCGCCGCGCTGCCGCCGCCCGAGCGGGCGGAGCTGCTGCAGCGTGCGGCGCCGGAGGTGCGGGAGGAGGTGCAGTCGCTGCTCGACGCCCACGACGAGCCGGCTCCCTTCCTCGAGCGCTCCGTCTGGGAGCTGATCGACACGCAGCAGGCGCAGCTCCTCGCCGGCATGACCATCGGCCCCTACCGCGTCGTGCGGCAGCTCGGCGAGGGCGGCATGGGCACGGTGCTGCTGGCCGTCCGCACCGGCGACGAGTTCGCGCAGCGCGTCGCCATCAAGCTGGTGCGCGGCGGCGAGGCGCTCGTGCAGCGCTTCCGGCAGGAGCGCCAGATCCTCGCCGCGCTCGAACATCCGAACATCGCCCGCCTCTTCGACGGCGGCACGACCGCGGACGGGCTGCCGTACCTGGTCATGGAGTACGTCGAGGGGACGCCGATCGACGTCTACTGCCGCGACGTTCCTCCGGCCGAGAAGCTGCGCCTCTTCGTGCAGCTCTGCGACGCCGTCCAGTACGCGCACCGCAGCCTCATCATCCACCGCGACATCAAGCCGGCGAACGTGCTCGTCACGGAGGACGGCGTCCCGAAGCTGCTCGACTTCGGCATCGCCAAGCTCGTCTCGCGCACCGAGGAGACCTCGACGCGCGTCATGACGCCGGACTACGCGAGCCCCGAACAGCTCCGCGGCGCCGCCGTCACCACCGCCACCGACGTCTTCTCCCTCGGCGTCCTGCTCTTCGAGCTGCTGACGGGCAGGAAGCCCTTCGGCCCCTCCCGGCTGCCCGACACCGAGCCGCCGCGCGGCTCCCTGCGCGGCGACCTCGAGGCGATCGTCATGACGGCCATGGAGATCGATCCGGCGCGCCGCTACGCGACCGTCGACAAATTCGCCGACGACATCCGGCGCTATCTCGGCGGGCATCCGGTCTCGGCGCGGCGGGCCACGTTCGGCTACCGCGCCGCGAAGTTCGTGCGCCGCAACCTGCTCGCGGTCGCGGCGGGGCTGGCGATCGTGACGGTCACCGCCATCGCCTTCGTCGCCACGCTGCACCAGAAGCGGATCGCCGAGCGGCGCTTCGACGAGGTGCGCTCGCTCGCCCGCGCGGTCGTCTTCGAGCTGCACGACGCCATCGCGCCGCTGCCCGGCTCCACCGCCGCGCGCGAGCTGCTGGTGCGGCGGGCGCTGGTCTACCTCGACAACCTTGCCGCCGAGTCGCGCGACAACACGCCGCTGGAGCTGGAGCTCGCCCGCGCGTACCTCAAGATCGGCGACGTGCAGGGGCTCCCGTACCGCGCCAACCTCGGCGACACCGCCGGCGCGCTGGCGAGCTACCGCAAGGCGCTGCGCATCGCCGGGCCTGTGGCGGAGCGGGAGCCGGGCAACCTCGCCGCGCGCGAGCTGCTAGCGGACGCGCACGACCGCACCGGCCTCGTCGAGCAGCGCCTCCTGCACTGGGCCGTGGCCATGGAGGAGCACGAGACGGCGCGCGCGATCCGCGAATCGCTCCCGCGCACCCCACGGCGCGACCTCGCGCTCGCCGAGACCTGGACCGCCATCGGCGACTGCCGCTACATCGGCCCGCCGTACGACCCGAAGCCGCGCATGCGCGGGACGGCCGAGGAGGCGTACCAGGCCGCCCTGGCGACGCTGGAGCGCATGCCGCCGGCGCCGGAGCTGGAGCTGCAGAAGCTGCGCGAGCTCGGCCGCGCCCATCAGCGCCTCGGCGGCTTCTACAGCGGCGCCCTCGTGCGCGACCTTCCCCGCTCCATCCGCCACCACGCCGCCGCCGCCCGCGCCCTCGGCCGCCGCGCCGCGCTCGATCCCACCGACGCCGTCGCCCGCCGCAACTACGCCGACCAGTTCGTCATGACCGCCACCGCGCAGAACCAGATGAAGGACGGCGCCGGCGCGCTCGCCTCCGCCAGTCAGGGGCTGGCGATGTTCCAGGAGCTCGCCGCCGCCGACCCGCAGAACGTCGAGGCGCAGCACGACCTCGCCTTCGCCTACGGCGAGCAGGCCATCGCCCTCGTGCACCTCGGCCGTCGCGCAGAAGCGCTCGCCGCCTTCGACCGCGCCATCGCCATCCGCGAGAAGCTGATCGCCGCCGATCCGAACAACGAAGAGGAGAAGCGCGACCTGCGGCGCATCCGCTCGATGAAGGCCGAGATCCATTAGAATCGCGCCTCCCCCCATGCTCCCCGATCGCTACCGGCCCGCGTTCTCCCCCTCCACCCTCACCACCGTCGAGACGCACGCGCGACGCTTCCTGGTGCGCAGCCCGCTGTTCTTCCGCGCCGCGTACACCGCGAACGTCACGGAGAACGAGCGGCGCACGTTCCAGCCGGTGATCGCCTTCGACGGCGCGCGGATCACGCTGCACCGCTGCACCTGCGTGGCCTGGATGAAGCCGGACGACCTCTGCCGCCACCTGGCAGTGCTGGTGTCGCACATCTGCGGGGAAGACGGCGTGCTGCCGTCGGAGAAGTACGACTCCAGCGTCTGGCGCGCCATCGCATTCGCCTCGTTCAGCGAGGGGAGGGAGATCGCCGCCGACGGCGCCGCCGACGCGCGCGAGCAGCTCCTCCGCAAGTACGTGCTGACCGAGCAGGAGCAGGAGCTGCTGCGCCGCGGCTCCGGCTCGCAGCGCCTGCGCTTCGAGAGCTCCCCCTGGTACCGCTGGAGCAAGGGGATGTTCCTGCGCGGCGCGGACGGGGTGCGGCTGGAGATCCGCGACCGCGAAGTCGCGCTGACGTCCGATGCGGGCCGCGTCCCGCTTCCCCCCGCCGCGGTCGAGCACGTGCTGACGTCCGCGCCGGAGCTCGTCACCGCCAGCGGATACGAGCTCGCGCCGCAGTCGCTCGCGCAATCGCTCCGCATCGAGATCACCCGCTCCCGTACGCTCCGCTTCTCGCCGGTCCTCCTCGGCGGCGGCGGCGCGGTGCTCGACCGGGACGCGCTGCCCCGCTTCGGGAAGTTCTTCCTGGCCGGCAACCGCTTCGCGTCGCCGGCACCCGCCGCGCCGATGTTCGTGGAGCGGAGCCAGAAGCCGCAGGCCTTCCTCTTCGAGGTGCGCTCCGGCGCGGGGCTGCCGTACGACCGGGAGACGGTGATCGCCGAGGATGAGGTGTTCGCGTTCGTGGAACGCCACCGGCACGAACTCGCCGCGCTGCCGCCGGCGCTCGCCCCCGAGCCGGTGCGGAACGCGCAGCCGGTGCGCCTCGACGGCGAGGTGATCTTCGACTTCGCGCCGCCGCACAAAGACCTCCTCGAAGTGCTGATCACCTTCCCGCACGAGATCAGCGCCGCCGAGATCGCCCGCGCCCGCCGCGACGGCATCCGCGCGCTCATCCGCGGCAACCTCTGGATCGACGTCACCGACCCGCAGTTCGCCTGGCTCGACGACGCGACGATCGGGCCGCACGGGCACGTGCTGGTGACGAAGCTCGAGCTGCTGCGCATCCGCGGCTCGCTGCGCGGCACCGCCGTCTTCCGCGGCGACCCCGCCTGCGAGCGCGTCTTCCGCCTCTTCGACGAGGTGCAGACCGGCGGCGACGCCCCTCCGCCCGCGGCGTTCGGCATCGACCTCTACGCCTACCAGCAGACCGGCTACGAGTGGCTCTGGCTCCTCCAGCAGAACGGCTTCGGCGGCCTGCTCTGCGACGACATGGGGCTGGGGAAGACGCACCAGGCCATCGCGCTGATTGCTGCCTTGGTTCCTCGGAGTTCCTCGGGTTCCTCGGGTTCCTCGGCTCCGCCACGCCCCCACCCCGAGGAACCCCGAGGAACCCGAGGAACCCGAGGAACCGAGGACCCCAAAATCCTCATCGTCTGTCCCACCTCCCTCCTCGACCACTGGCGCGACAAGCTGGCGCGCTACGTTCCCGGCGTCCCGGTGACGCTCACCACCTACGGGCTGGTGCGCTCGCGCTTCGAGCAGTTCCGCGGGAAGCGGTTCGACCTGATGGTGCTCGACGAGATGCAGACCATCAAAAACTCCGACACCGCCACGCATCACGCGCTGCGCGGGATCGAGAAGCGCATCGCCGTCGGCCTCACCGGCACGCCGATCGAGAACCATGAAGGGGAGTTGAAGACGCTCCTCGACTTCGTCGTCCCGGGCTACCTGCCGAAGCACGTCGACGACCGGGTCACGCTGCAGCGCCTCGTGCGTCCGTTCGTCCTGCGCCGCACCAAGGCGCAGGTGCTGACGCAACTGCCGCCGAAGATCGTCGACAAGCGTTACTGCGAGCTCACCGGCGAGCAGCGCGCGCTCTACCGCCGCGTGCTCGAGTCGCGCGCCAAACCGCTGCGCGCGCAGTTGCGCACCGGCGGCTCCGTCTCGTACGTGCACATCTTTGCCGCGCTGAACTACCTCAAGCAGATCTGCAATCACCCGGCGTCCGCCGGCGGGGGATTCGGCGCCGACGTGCCGTCCGGCAAGTGGGAGATGTTCCTCCAACTGCTCGACGAGTGCATGACCTGCGGCCTCAAAGTCGTCGTCTTCAGCCAGTACCTGCAGATGCTGGCGATGATCGAGGACCACCTCTTCCGCAACGACGTCGGCTACGCCTCGATCAAGGGCGGCACGCGCGAGCGGGGGGCGGAGATCGCCCGCTTTCGCGATGATCCCGACTGCCGCGTCTTCACCGCCAGCCTCCGCGCCGGCGGCCTGGGCATCGACCTCACCAGCGCGTCGGTGGTCATTCACTACGACCGCTGGTGGAACCAGGCGCGCGAGGACCAGGCCACCGATCGCGTCCACCGGCTCGGGCAGAACAAGGGCGTGCAGGTCATCAAGCTGATCACGCGCAACACCATCGAGGACAAGATCGACGAGCTGATCGCCCGGAAAGGGGCGCTGGCCACCGACCTCATCCGCCCCGACGACCCGTCCCTGGTCAAACAATTCACCCGTGCCGAGCTCGACGAGCTTTTGAGCGACGAATAATGGAATTTGTGACTAGCCTCACAGGTGGACACCCATCCGTATTGGGATAAGATGCAGACAAAGAAAAGTGACTGAGCGGCCGGCGTAGCTCTCTCTCCGTCTGCCGCAAAACCGAATTGTCCGTGCCCGGAGGGCATTCATGATCAAATCCCTTGCGGCTGCTGTTGTCCTCTTCATCGCCGCGGCCTCGGCGTCTGCCGGGACCATCACGTCCATCAACCCGTCGTCGTTCGCCGTCAACTCGGGCGAGCACTTCATCACCGTCTACGGCACGGATCTCGGCAACCGCCTGATCTTCGACGGCCCGGCCGGTCACTTCGAGCGGGACGTGAGCGCCGTCTTCACCGATCGCGTGGTGGGCTGGGTGCCGGAGGCGATCATCGCCAGGTCCGGCAGCTACACGCTGAGCGTCAGCGGTCCGAACGGCACCTCAGGCCCGGTCGGCTTCAGCGTCAAGGGCTTCACCCTGCCGCTCGTGCTGCTGATGCCGGAGTACCTCCGCATCCAGCCGAAGACCCGCGAGGGCGCGTACGTGAAGTACGAGGTCATGGCCATCGGCGGCAGGGACACGAGCTACAGCATCTCCTGCGACCAGCAGTCCGGGTCGTTCTTCAAGATGGGCATCACCTCGGTGAACTGCGTCGTCACGAATCTCTCCGGCGAGCGCGCCTCCGGCTCGTTCGAGGTGATCGTGCGCGACGAGGTGCCGCCGGTGTTCAACTTCCCGCTGGAGCCGATCGTGGTGAAGGCCGAGTCCATCGAGGGCGCCGTGGTCGACTACAAGGTCACGGCCTACGACGAGATCTGGGGTGAGGCGTTCGTCGACTGCCTGCCGCGCGCCGGCTCCGTCTTCCGGATCGGCGTCACGAACGTCCTCTGCACCGCCACCGACTTCGACGAGAACCTCGGCATCGCCTCGTTTCCCATCGAGGTCCTCGGCGACCGCCCGTACTACGAGTTCGAAGTCATCGTGCCCGAAACGATCGTCGTCGACGCGGAGTCCGAGAAGGGCGCCCCCGCCTTCTTCAAGATCGGCACGAAGGGGACGGAAGATCGCGATCCCCGCATCACCTGCACGCACGAGAGCGGAGCGTACTTCCCGGTCGGCGTCACCACCGTGACCTGCGACGCGCTCGACATGTGGGGCATGCGCGGCACCGGCAGCTTCGACGTCCTCGTGGTCGACCACGGGTTCCCGGCGATCCTGGAGCTCTACACCAAGCCCGACACGTTGATCGCCGACAATCAGCTCTATCCGATCGACGTCTACGTCTCGGCGCGCGACGACATCGACCCGTTCCCGGTGTGCGAGGTCTACGACGTCACCTCCAAGGAAGACATCCACCTCGACGACTTCGAGGATCCGAAGAGCTACGACTGGTTGATCACCGGCCCGCTCAGCCTCGAGCTGCGCGCCGAGCGGTTCAACACCACGCGCGTCTACAACGTCTGGGTGTCGTGCACCGACTACTACGGCAACCGGACCTACACGCGCACCCCGGTCTCCGTCACCGGCGGCGTCGCCAGCAGGGCCACCGGCGCCGGCGGCGGCAAGCGCCGGTCGGTCCGGTAGTTCAACGAACAGCTTTCTCCCTGACGGCGGCGGGCTTCGGCCCGCCGCTGTTGTTTTTGAGCGCTATGGTTGCGCGGCAGAGGCTGCCGCCGTGGCGTACCACCACTATGGTTTCGTGCCGCGAGCCGCGCCGCCTCGAAATCGTAACCATGGTGTTGTGCCGTGACGCTGCCCGGGTGCTGCATCACCACCATGGTTCTCTGCCCCGCCCCCGCCGCCCTCGCGGCGCGGAACCATGGTTCGTGCCCGAACCCTGCCGCCATCGCGGCAGAAAACTATGGTTCGTGCCCGGACCCCGCCGCCACGGTGGCGAGACCACCATGGTTTCGCGGCGACCGCGCCGCCCTGCGCCCGGACAACCATGGTTTCGTGCGTAACCTTGCGCCGGTGTCGCGCGTACTTGCCATATGACAATACGAAGACGACGCAGCGCGATCGGAGAGCTTTTCGGCGCAGCGGTCATGCGCCTCCGCAAGGCGAAAGGGTGGGACCGCTGGACGCTCGCCCGCCGTGCCGGCATCAGTGACACCTACATGCGCCTCATCGAGTACGGCGACAACGTCCCCACGCTCAGCGTGATCGTCGAGCTGGCCGCCGTCCTCGGCGTGACGCCCGCCGAGCTGGTACGGCAGGGCACCGAGCGCCGCCCGGCAGAGGACCCGCCCGCGCTCCCACCAGTCAGCCCCTGACGAAGCCGGTGCGGGCCGTGACCGCCGTGCGCGTCGCACTCGCCGCCAGGACACGGCAGGGTCCTGCCGCCGCGACGCCCGGACGAGCCGTTCTTCAACTGATCTCCGCGGCTTCGGCGCGCCAGGCATTCATCTCCCGTAGCCCAGCCACTCCGGGAGGTGCGCTTCGCACCACGCGCGGCGGCAACGGACGAGCCGCCAGCACTCAGTCGCCTCCTCTTACCGCCGCGCCGTCCGTTCCTCGATGGCGCACAGCACGGCCGCCATGTCGAGCGCACCACGCCCCGACTCCTCCGCCTCTGCGAACAGGGCATGGCAGACGTCGAGCACCGGGGAGGCGATGCCCGCGTCGCGTGCGGCGTCCGCGATCAGCCGGCTGTTCATCCGGACGTCGGCGATCGCGGCCTGGACTGAGAAATCCCTCTCGATCAGCTTCGGCAGCTTTCCTTTCGAGACACTGCTGGCCATCGGTCCCGCGTCCAGTACGTCGCGCAGGAGCTCCAGGTCGAGCCCGTGCCGCTCCGCGAAATGCGTCGCCTCGGCCAGCGCGGTGACGGTGGCGATCAGAAAAAGATTCACCGCGAGCTTCGTCACCAGCGCGCGGGGAACCTCGCCGCACGCAAACGTTCTCGTACACATCGGCGCGAGGAGGGGCCGGACTCGTTCGACGGCCGCCGGCGCACCGGCGAGCATCCCGACGAGCTGTCCCGACTCGGCAGGCACGCGCGATCCCGAGACCGGCGCCTCGACATAGTCGCCGCCTGCCGCGGCGATGTCGGCCGCGAGGTGTTGCGAATACCCGGGGGACGTGGTGCCCATGTTCACGATCGTGTGTTCGCGCACGAGTGCCGTGAAGTCGTCCGAGCCGCGCACCAGGACGGCGTCGACGGCCCGGTCGTTCGCGAGCATGAGGATGACCACGCTCGTGTCGCGAAACACCTCGCGCACGTCGCCCGCACGCGTGGCGCCGAGGTCTTCGAGCGGGCGGCATTTCCCGGCGGTCCGGTTCCAGACGACCAGTGGCGTGCCGGCGCGCGCGAGGTTGGCCGCCATCGGCGTTCCCATCACGCCCAGACCGATGAATCCGAGCGGTTCCATCGTGCCTCCTTCAGGAACCCGCGAGGCGTTGCGCGAAGAAGGCGAGGATCTCGTCCCGCGCCTCGATGGTCGGCTCGCCCGCCGCGTCGATGAGATGCGCCGTGACCACGCTGTGCGGCGAGGCCACGACCTTCTCGAAGAAAGGCGTCGTCTGAGGGTTCGCGGCGGAGTCGGGAAGGACGCGCGCGACGAAGCGGTGTCCGAGGGCGCGGGCGTAGGTGCAGAAACGCTCCGCGGTGCAGAAGCGGTCGCCTTCGAAACGATAGGCGAGCACGTTCAGGTCATCCCGCTCCAGGCGCTCCCGCACCGCGGCGAGATCGCCGGGATCGATCTCGAGCGCCGCCCGGTCGTTCAGCGGCAGCGAAGGCTGTGCGAGTACGGGCGCGAGCATCGACGGCTCCAGCATCATCGTGAGCGCGAAGTTGCCGGTGAAGCACATGCCGATCGCCCCCACACCCGGCCCGCCGCACTCTTCATGCGCGAGCCGCGCGAGCGCGCGCAACCAGGTCGTGACCGGGCTGGTTTGATTCGCCGACAGGGCCCGGAACTCCGCGCTCACGCAGGCGCGCTGGAAGACGGCCACGCCCTCCTCGACCATGGGAACGGCGCCGTCGCGGCCGAACAGCGAGGGCATGTAGACGGTGAAGCCCGCGTCGCGCACCCAGCGGCTGAAGCGTGCCACGTGCGGACTGATCCCCGGCATCTCCGGCATCACGATCACGGCCGGCCCCCGCCCGGCGACGTAGACCGCCCTGGTTTGTCCGTTCAGCGCGATCTCGCGGCGGGTGAAGTCGTCGAGGGGGTCGTCCTGCAGTGCGAGCATGGCCCCGAGTCTGCCGGGCGAGCGCCGGCGACGGAACTGTCGCATTCGACTATATTCATGCTGGATTGGACCGATGAAGAAACTGCTGATTCTCGCCCTCGACGGGGTCATGGACTCGAGCCTGGCCGTGACCCTCGACACGTTGCGGACCGCCCAGGGCTTCTTCGAGCGGAGTGGACGCAGCGGCGGCGGCTTGGAGTGGTCGCTGGTCGGATCGCGCCGGACCATCTGCACCGCCGGCGGGCTGCGGGCGACCGCCGACCTCACGATTCGTGACGCGCTCGCGAGTAGCGCGACCGGCGCGGAATGGCTGCTCGTGCCCGGCCTCGACATGACCTCCCGCCGCGCCATCGCCTACCGCCTCGCGCGAAAGGATGCTCTCGCCGCGATCGATCTGCTGCGCGAGGGGCGCGCGGCGAAGCGGATCGCGGCGTCGTGCTCTTCCGTGTTCCTGCTGGCCGAGGCGGGCTTGCTCGGCGGACGTGCGGCGACGACGACGTGGTGGCTCGCGCAGGCCTTCCGCGAGCGCTATCCCGACGTGTTGCTCGACGAGACCCGGATGCTCGTGCGGGACGGCGCGTATCTCACCGGCGGATCGCTCTTCGCGCAACTCGACGTCGCGCTGGCGGTGGTCACCGCCACGATGAGCGCGGAGATCGCGCATCTCTGCTCCCGGTACATGCTGATCGACCGGCGCGCGTCTCAGGCGAGGTACATGATTCCGTCGCACGTGCGTCACGTCGACGCGGTCGTGCTCGCGGCCGAGCGATGGATCGACGCGCATCTCGCCGAGCCGATCAGCGTGACGGGGCTCGCCTCCGCGCTGGCCGTCTCGCCGAAGACCCTCTCCCGCCGGATCGTCGCCGCGACCGGCCTGTCCCCCGTTCGCTTCCTGCAGCGCCGCCGCGTGCTGGAAGCCATGCACCTCATCGAGACGAGCACGATGACCATCGAGGCCGTCGCGGAGAAGGTCGGCTACCAGGACGGCACCGCGCTCCGGAAGATCGTGAAACGTGAGTTGGGAACGACGCCGTCGGCTCTGCGTGGTTGAGCGAACGACTATGGAAAGTTCGAAACGGCTTCCCGAACGTCTACTCCCCCTCGTCCTGGCACTCTCGTTTGCCGCCTGTGGATGGGAGAGTCACGCCCAGCCCGCCCATTCCAGCCTCCGGCTGCACGTCGACCCGCAGGTCCGTGCCGGCGGGGACGTCCGTCTACGGGTCACCGTCGAACACTCCGGTACGCCGTGCAGGTCGATGTACGTCGACCCGGTGATCTCTCCGTTCCGTCACCCGTCGCGGCCCGTCATGCAGTTGACGTTGAAGCTTCACGACGCGGCAGGACGCGTACAGAAACCGCCCGCCGTTCCGTTTGCGCAAACGATGATGGGTGCAAGGCCCGAACATCTGTTCCTGCTCGAGTGCGGCACGATCATCGGACGGTACGTGCACCTGTCGAGGTTCGGGTGGGACGAACTGCCACCGGGTGAGTACTCCGGAACGATGACGCTGACCGCCGACACTCGCACCTTCGTCATGAAGCACCCTGGCTACCTCGAGCAGCTCATGCAGATCTCGAGCTCGAGCCGCGCCGCCGTTCTCGAGCGGCTTGCGGAGACGCGCGCTGAGACGACGTTCCGCGTCGTCGTACCCGCACCGGGACGAAGCAACTCGAAGTGACGTCAGCCGCTGATGAAGTCGATCCGCGCGGGCACGGTCATCCGGAGCACCGCCATCTGCCGGAACCGCCGCACGTATTCGGCGCCGATCTCCGCGACGAGCCGGTTGGCCGTCGGGTCGTTGCCGTGGGCGATCTCGATGATCACCGTCTCCTCCCGCCCGCCCAGCCACGCGCCGCGCGCGCGCCAGACGGTGAACCCGTCCGGAAACCGCGGCGCGACCACCTCGTTGACGAACGCCTCGACCTCGGCGTCCGTGACGACGCCCCCGCCCGAGATCGACATCCCGCAGTACAGGCGGTCGGCAACCGAGCCGCTGCCGCCGCGCGCCGCGATCCGGTCGCGCACGCGCCCAACCGGGTCATCGGCAGCGTTCGCCCCGACGTACGCGGAGGCGCCGAGCAGCAGGGTGAGAGCGAAGGCGAGCGAGGTGCGACGCATGCCGCGCATGGTACGCCGCCGCGAGCCGGCTTTAGGCCAAGCTGGTGACGATGCGCTTCCAGGACTCCCGTGCATCGGCCGGCAGGGCATTGACGAGCTGGTCGACTTCCGGGATGAGTTGCCCCCGATCGCCGGCATGGAGCAACGCATGAACGTCCTGGAGGTCGAGGTACCCGCCGGCGGCGAGCTTCAAGAGAATGAGGTCGCTCGTACGAGGGACGGGGACGGAGATTCCGTGAAGCAGGAGCGGCTCCGCCCGCTCGATGACGGCCTGTTCCCATTTCCATTTCGCGACCACGACATCTGCGTCGCGCTCTTCGAGCAATGTGATGTGAACGACGCCGGCGAGCGGATCATCGGGATCGCCTTTACGAACGTCCACAATCGCGCCCTTCTCTTCAAGGCGGGCCCAGACCTGTCGGTCGAAAACGCGGTGATCTGCCGTGAGGAAGTCGTAGTCGACGGTCAGCCGGGGGTGCCCACGCATCGCGACGGCCTGGCCGCCGATGACCGCGTACGGTGCACCGATCGCCTCCAGTGCGCCGACGACGAGCTCAAGGAGCATCGCGCCGATCCATCGAACGCGACGGTTTTCTCCCGGCACGCCGGGAACGACGCACCGCTTCCAACGCCGCGCGGCGATCGAGATTGTCTCGAGCCATCGCGTCGGCCAGCCATTCGTCGCCGAGGCGAAATGCCAGCGCGGCGCGCTCCTCGGGCGTCATGGCTGCGAACCGGTCGCGCTGTTCCTGCTTGAGCGTCTCCGCTACTCGGCTCCGCATGGCGCCGAGTATAAATGCGGACCCCGCCCTACCGCGGCAGCGCCACACGCAGGTCGATCCCCGTCGCCCAGGGCACGACCAGAAACATCAGCAGCGTGATCACGATCGCCGCCGCGATGTCGAGCAGCACGCCGCTGCGTGCCATGGCCCGCACGCGCACCAGCCCCGTCGCGTAGACGATCGTGTTCGGCGCCGTTGCCACCGGGAGCATGAACCCCGAGGAGGCGGCGAGGACGGCGGGGATCATCAGGAAGTAGGGGTGCACGCCGATCGACGTGGCGAGGGCGGCGGAGATCGGCATCATGGCCGTGGCGGTGGCCACGTTCGACGCGACCTCCGACAGCAGCGTCACCACGATGCACATCGCCACGATCATCAGAATCGGCGGCCAGTCGCCGACGAACGCCAGCCTTGCGCCGGCCCACTTCGAGAAGCCGCTCGACTCCAGCGCGTCGGCGAGCGCGAAGCCGCCGCCGAAGAGGATCAGCACGTCCCACGGCACCTTCGCGAACTCCTCCCACGCCAGCAGCCGCTTGCCGCCGCCGGTCGGCAGCACGAACGCGAGGAACGCCATCGCCACCGCCACCGTTGCGTCGTTGATCGCCTTCGCGTTCGGGAAGAGGTTCGCCCAGCCGTAGACCGTCGTCGCACCCAGACGAATATCGGCGCGGAAGATCCAGAGCAGGGCCGTGGTCACGCACAGCACGAGCGTCATCTTCTCCGCGTGCGACATCGGGCCGGGGCGCTCGAGCCCGAGCTGGTCCAGCGGCACCGCCGCCCCTTTCGGCACGCGCGCGGTCGTGACGACGATGGCCCAGCAGACCGGCACGAGCAGCACGAGGTAGGCGACGCCGAACAGCATCCACTGCGCGAACGTGATGGTCGGCGCCTGCGGGAAGAGCTCGCGCGCCGCGCCGAGGAAGATCAGGTTCGTCGGCGTGCCGATGGGGGTGCCGATGCCGCCGAGAGAGGCGGCGTATGCGACACCGAGGAGCGTCGCCTCGGCCACGCGCAGTTCGGGACCATCGTGCGACTCGCGCGTGGCGCCGAGCCCGCCCACGATCGCCACCGCGATCGGCGTCATCATCAGCGTCGTGGCGGTGTTCGACATCCACATCGACAGGAACGCGGTCACCAGGATGACGGCGAAGACGATCCGCCGCGGCTCCGTCCCGACCCGCCGCAGCGCGAAGAACGCCAGGCGCCGGTGCAGGCCGCAGCGCTCGAATGCGCGCGACAGGAGGAAGCCACCGAGGAAGAGGAACACCGCCGAGTTCGCGTACGGCGTGGCGATCTTCTCCATCGTGCTCACCCCAGCCAGCGGGAACAGGATGAGCGGGAGGAGCGCCGTCAGCCCCATCGGCACCGCCTCGGTCAGCCAGAGCAGCGCCATCAGCAGCCCGACCGCCGCCGTGAAGCGGACGTTCGCCGTGAACGCCGCGTCCACCGGCGCCAGCAGGAGCAGCCCTGCCACCACGATGCAGATCGCGAATTTACGAAGGGAGATGTCGGCGGACAACGGGGGATGGTATCAGGTGCTGGTTCCTCGGGGTTCCTCGGAGGAACCGAGGGAACGCACCCCCCCTCGCCAACGTTCTACAATGCCGGTGAGAGGTCCGCTTGCACAAAAGTGAATCCGGCGTCTCGCGCGGGCACATCCACCTGCGCGAGGGGATCGAGTCGTATCTGCGTTTCGCCAAAGGCCGAGTCTGGAGCGAGGCTTCGCGCCGCGAGCGCCTCGACGCCCTCGCCGCGGCGGTGCGGCGTCCGGCGCTCGATGCCATGCGCGAGAGCGAGCGGCGGTACCGCGAGCAGGATTCGAAGCGCCTCTACTACCTCTCCATGGAGTTTCTGATGGGCCGCGCCCTCGGGAACAACCTGACCAACCTCCGGATCTACGACGAGGCGCGCACGGTGCTGAACGAGCTCGGCGCCGACCTCGAGGAGCTGCAGTCGCTCGAGCACGACGCGGCCCTCGGCAACGGCGGTCTCGGCCGCCTCGCCGCCTGCTTCCTCGACTCCATGGCCTCGCTCGACCTCCCCGGCTTCGGCTACGGCATCAACTACGAGTTCGGCCTCTTCCGGCAGACGTTCACGAACGGCTACCAGCACGAGCAGCCCGACCACTGGCTGGAAGGCGGCTCGCCGTGGCTCATCGCGCGCGAAGACGAGAAGGTCGAGATCCCGGTCTACGGCTCGGTGGCCCACGTCACCGAGGGAGGCGTCTACGCGCCGCGGTGGGTGGATGCGAAGGTGATCGTCGGCGTCCCGCACGACATGCCGATCGTCGGCTACGGCGGGCGTACCGTGAACGTGCTCCGGCTCTTCTCCGCCCGCGCGTCCGACCAGTTCGACATCGGCATCTTCAACAGCGGCGACTACATCCGCGCGGTGCACGAGAAGATCACCGGCGAGTCGATCTCGAAGGTGCTCTATCCCTCCGACACGGTCGCTGCCGGCAAGGAGCTGCGCCTGCTGCAGGAGTACTTCCTCGTGGCCTGCTCGGTGCGCGACATCCTGAAGCGCTACCGCTCGACGCACGAGTCGTACACCCACTTCGCCGAGAAGGCCGCGATCCAGATGAACGACACGCATCCGGCCCTCGCGGTCGCGGAGCTGATGCGCTTCTTCGTCGACGAGCAGCGCATGCCGTGGGAAGAGGCGTGGGCGATCACCGTCGCGACGTGCGGCTACACGAACCACACGCTGCTGCCGGAGGCGCTGGAGCGCTGGTCGTACGACCTCATGCAGCGCGTGCTGCCGCGGCACCTGCAGATCATCCAGGAGATCAACCGCCGCCTGCTGGCCGAGGTGGAGCGCCGCTTCCCGGGTGACATGGTCATGCAGCACAACGTCGCCATTCTTGCCGACGGCGAGGTGCGCATGGCGAACCTGGCGATGGCCGGCAGCCACTCGGTGAACGGTGTCGCGGAGCTGCACTCGAAGCTCGTCACCACGACGCTCGCACCCGACTTTTATCGCCTGTACCCGGACCGCTTCAACAACAAGACGAACGGCGTGACGCCGCGGCGCTGGCTGCTGCACTCGAACCGGCCGCTGTCGAACCTGATCACCCGCACCATCGGCGACGGGTGGGTCAAGGATCTCGACCGCCTGCGGGAGCTGGAGCTGTTCGCGGAGGACTCCGCGCTGCTCGAGAAGCTCGACGCCGTGAAGCGGCGCAACAAGGTGGCGCTGGCGCGGCTGGCGAAGGAGCTGACCGGCGTCCCCGTCGACCCGATGTCGATGTTCGACGTGCAGGTCAAGCGCATCCATGAATACAAGCGGCAGCTCCTCAACGCGCTGCACGTGATCCACCGCTACTGGTCGATCGTCGAGGACGGGGTCGTGCCGCTGCAGCCGCGTACCGTGTTCTTCGCCGGCAAGGCGGCGCCCGGCTACTGGATGGCGAAGCTGATCATCAAGCTCATTCACTCCGTGGCCGAGGTGGTGAATGCCGATCCGCGGTCGCGCGAGCACCTGCGCGTCGTGTTCCTGCCGGACTACCGCGTCACGCTGGCCGAGGCGATCGTGCCGGCGGCGGAGCTTTCGGAGCAGATCTCGACCGCGGGGAAGGAAGCGTCGGGCACCGGCAACATGAAGCTCGCGCTCAACGGCGCGCTGACCATCGGCACGCTCGACGGTGCGAACATCGAGATCCGCGACGAGGTGGGGGAGCGGAACATCTTCATCTTCGGGCTGACGGCGCCGGAAGTGGCGGCGGAGCTGGCCCACTACGACCCGCAGCGCCACCTCCACGACCACAAGTGGATGCGCCGCGCGGTCGACTCCATCGCCGCCGGACACTTTTCGCGCGGCGACAAGGACATCTTCCGTCCGATCGTGGCGAACCTGCTCTCGACGCGCGACGAGTACGTGCACCTCGCCGACCTTCCGGCGTACGTGGAGCGCCAGCAGGAGGTCGACGCCGCCTACCGCGACCGCGCCCGCTGGAACCGCATGTCGCTGCTGAACATCGCCCGCATGGGCAAGTTCTCCTCCGACCGCACCGTGGCGGAGTACGCGCGGGAAATCTGGGGCGTGCGGCCGGCGGTGATCGGGAACTTCGCGCAAGTGCTCGAATAGTCTCAGAGTCTCAAAGTCGCAGAGTCTCAGAGAGGAGTTGGCACCGTCGTCTCCTTTGAGACTTTGAGACTCTGAGACTCTGCGACTCCTTCAATTGAACTCGTACCCCATGCTCACCCGCACCGTTCCGAACGGCTTCCGGAACACGTACCCGGCGGTCACCGACGTCTCGTCGTCGTCGAACGAACCGGTGCCGAACTCGGCGTGTCTCCGCTGGAAGCCGGCGCCGAGCTCCAGGCGATGCCGCGCGTCGGCGGTGGGCGCGTTCCGGTCGAAGAAGTTGTAGCCGTAGCCGAGTGAGAGACGCACCACGTCGGAGTCGGCGGCGGAGGGCATGGGCGGTCCGTTGTCGATGCGCACGTCGAACTCCTGCTCCTCGCGCCGCCCGTCGACGCCCGCGAAGATCGAGCCGCGCGCGCCGTGCGCCCAGTAGCGCCGCGCCTCCGCCGAGAACGCGGCGGTCGTGCCTTCGCTGCGGCGCAAGTGGACCGAGGGAGTGTCGTTCGGGAAGGGGAAGATCGTCGTCGCAAAGCGCGACTCCTGCCACGCCCAGGACGGCGTCGCGCTGACGAGCGAGCCGCGCCGCGTGAAGAGGGGATCGTCGGTCGTGTCGTAGGCCCAGCGCAGGCTGAGCGAGGTCTGGTCGAGGCGCGAATCGAAGTCCTCGCCGAGGATCGTGCGTCGGCTTCGGAATCCGGAGTGATCGGCCGTCGCGCTGATCGTCTGCCGCAACGTCAGCGGGTAGCCGACCGTGAGCCGCCACGCCGGGTTCGGCCTCGAGCCCTCCGACCAGGTGAGCACCGCCTCGGCGTCCGCGATCGCGAAGAGGCGCGTCCCGCCGATGGCGTAGTGGGCGTAGCCGACCTGCGCGCGGCTCGCGGTGTCGCCGCTGGTATGGAGCAGCTTCGAGACCGAGCCGACCGCCACGCCGCCCGAGCCGAGGAAGACCCGTCCGCCGCCGCTGGCCACGGCGGCGCGGTTGGTGTTGAGCTCGAGCGTCCCGGCGTCCGCCTGCACGTCGAAGAAGACGGGCGTCGTGCCGTCGACCTCGAGGATGAGCGTCTCGCCGTCGAGCGTGTAGCGCGCGTCGTGAACGAACGGCAGGCGCCGCAGCCGCGCGATTGCGGCGTCGAGGTCGTCGTCGCTGTAACGGCCGCCCTCTTCGAGCGCGCTCTGCGACAGGATGATGGCCGCGGGCACGCCGCCGCGGACCTCGATGCGTGAGACCACTCGCTGCGTCTGCGCCGCGAGCGGCAATGCGAGCAACAGGAAAAGAACCGCACGCCGGACGATCATGATCGTTTCCTCCGGCCTCACGGAGAAGGCGACGGCCATGCCGTGCCGGCGGCACGCAGGCGTCCTGTGAATCGTGTGAGTTAGCGGGAGGAGCTGCGCGGGCGTGTATCGAAACCCCGACAGACGCCGTCTGGTTTTCCTTACTCTTTCGGCGGCGCCATGCCGTTCACCATCGCGGTGAACGCCTCGAGGATCGCGCCGTCGTCGAAGACGTCCGGCTCGTGGTTGCGCACCGTCAGCACGCGGTCGCGCACCATCCCCTCGGCGCAGCCGAGCATCGCCGAGCACATCACCTTCGGATGGATGTCGGTGCGGAACGAGCCGTCGTCGCGCCCCCGCTCGATGAGCATGTCGACGACCTGCAGGAACTGCACGAAGCCCTTCGACAGCAGCACCTCGTGCGAGCCGCCGCGCATGCGCCGCCCCTCGAAGAGGAAGAGGAAGGCGATGTCGTGGTCGCGGCTGAAGGCCTGGATCATCACCGAGAGGATGCGGATGATCGCGTCGCGGCCGTGCTTCGCCTCCTCGATGTGCTGCTGGACGTACTGGTTCAGCGAGCTCCAGGACTCGTTGAAGATCGCCTCGAGCAGCCCCGCCTTGCCGCCGAAGTAGCGGATCAGTTGCGACTCGGACGACCCCGACTCGCGGGCGATGGCAGCGGTCGACGTCTGCTCGTAGCCGTTCTTCGCGAACAGCGTCTTCCCGGCGTTGAGCAGCCGCATTCGCGACGTTTGTGTGTTGTCGAAATCGTGGCCCGACACGTTGAAACCAGCGTACGCGGAGCATCGCCGCGCGGTCAAGGTAGTAGTGCTACCAGACGGCCGCGTTCGCCGGGTGCGCTCCAATCGGGATTACAATGACGCCGGTCCAATCAATCGGTCGTCATGGTCGCGCGCATTGCGTTTGCCGTGCTGTTCGTCCTCGCCTCGATCGCCCTCGAGGCACGCGAGAGGGCTGTCCTCATTTACCCGCGCGAGCGCTCGCTCTTCCGGCGCGTCTTCTACACCACGCACCAGCGTGCGCTGCGCGCGAAGATCGCGCTTCGCTATGACACGGCGGTGCACGAGCAGATCGCGACCGACGAGGCGCTCTTCGCGATCGACGTCGACGGCGCGTCGCTCCTCCTCCTCTCCGGCCACGGCGATCCGTTCGCGATGTACTTCGCCGATCGGAAAAGGCCTACGCTCGACGCCAATGACCGTGCGCGCCTGGCCGCCTTCTTCAACCGCCTCCACCCGCGCGCCACGATCGTCCTGCAGAGCTGCCACACCGGCCGCGGCTTCGCGCACATCGTCAAGGAAGCCGCCGGCCCGCACCGGCGCGTGATCGCCGCGCGAGGCGAGATCCCCTGGAACGGCATGCGGATCACCTCGGTCGCACCGTTCGACGCCACCATCCGCTGCAGGGACGGGCGGCGGGCGTGGGATTGCACGTTGCGGCTTCAGTAACGCCGGCGCGATATCCTTCGCGCCGCATGCGCTTCAAGAAAAGCCGTTTTGGACCGCGCCTCGTCGCGGCCGCCCGCTCCGGCGGGCATTATCGCGACGTTCACGTTCTGATCGGCGGCACCGGTGCCGTCGGCGGCGCCGCCGCGCTGCAGATGGTCGCGATGCTGGAAGAGATGATGACCATCCAGCCGCCGCCGACGGTCGACGACGTGCCGATCCTCATCGTCACCGGCCGCACCGACGACGAGGTGCACTCCTTCGAGTCGCGACTCAAGCGCACCACCCGCACGCGCTGGGGCGCCGGCATCGCACCGCGTCATTTCGAGCATGGGTTTCTCTCGCCGGGCGGCGTCTACGTCGCCGTCTCGAAATTCGAGCTGAAGCCGATCCCGGGGCTGGAGATCGTCACCGACGCCGACATTCACCACCGCGCCGGCGCGGTCGACGAGTTCCTGAAAGTGGCCGGTCTCGAGCGCGGCATGGATCGCGATGCCGTGGCCGAGGGGCTGATGCGGTATGTGCGCGCCTCGCGGCCGATCACGTCGTATCTGCAGGACCGCCTCTCGCGCCTGCGCGACTACGGGCCGAAGCCTTTCCGCTCCGTCCTCCTCGGTTTTCCGCTGCCGAGCATCATCGCCTACCAGACCGGCGGCCTCGCCACCGTGGCGAAGGAGCTGGGCCTCGACAGCGCGTTCGTCGACGGTGTGCGCGACGCGTTCGAGAGCACGTTCGCCGACGACCTGAGCGCCGTCGACAAGGAGTGGGGCGCGCGCGTGCTGGTCGCGCACACCACCGGCGTCGGCGGGATGTACGACGAGACACCGGAAGGGGAGACCGCGATCCGCCTCGGCTTCGCCCACGCGGCGAAAGACGAGTTCCTCCGCACGAAGCACATCGAGGCCGAGCACCTCACCCACAAATACGCGGAGCGGGGCGTGTACATGCTCGTCACCGCGGCCGCCATCGGCATCGACGAGGTACGCATGCGCGAGCGCATCCCGCTCCACGGCGGGATCGTCAAGGCGCTGCGCGACGCGCCGCACGAGCTGTTCCGCGGCGCCCGCGAGCGCCGGCAGTTCATCCAGCTCTTCAAGCCGACCACCCTCGGATTCAGTGGAGCGGCGGCCGCTCCCGGCCGCCGGCGTTCGGGGCTCGAAGCGGGCCCCGCTCCACTCCACTTCAAGCGCGGCGAGGAGCTCTGTCCCGAGTACGTGATCCGCAGCGGCGAGAACGGCTTCTTCTCCGTCGCCAACGCCGACGCGCTCTACCGCGTGATGAAGGTCGCCTCGGTCAGCGAGCTCGGACACGTCCTCGCCACCACCGGTCTTCTCGGCGATGACCCGAACCTGCCGTGGTTCGAGAACGGCGTCTGCTACTACACCGAGACCGCGAATTCGACGCAGGTCTTCGACTTTCTCTACCAGCCGGTGCTCCTCGGCGCGCAGCTCAGTGGGATCGACCCGATGGCGCTGCAGGACCTCGGCTCCGCGAAGCATCAGGCGGAGCTGCACACGCTCGCGCTCCTGATCCTCCTGCACCGCCTTCGCACGCTCGACGTCGAGGCGCTGGAGGAGTACCCGGCCGAGTCGTTCGACGCCCGCCGCTTCTTCCTCGAGAGCTCGCGCCCGCTCACGTTTCGCGACGTGGAGCAGTGGGAGCCGGTCACGCTCGCGCGCGACCTCCGGACACTCGTCTCCGCCGACAAGCCGGGACAGCTCCTGCCGCTCAAGCCGCTCATCGACCCCAACCAGTTCGGCGCTCGCGACGAGGCGCACATGGCGGTGCTGAAGGTGGTGCTCGACGCCGTCTTCGCCGTCACCTCGCTCGGTTCGCCGATCGTCATCGAGGACGATGACGGGACGCCGCGCGCGCGCACCGGCTACTGGATCGCCCCGCTCGGCGACATCGTCACGGATGACGACGCGCTGCGCCGCCTCTTCGCCGACGGCTTCGCCGCCGCGAAACCAGACTGCACGCTCGACGAGTACGTCGCCTTCCAGATGGCAGTGAACGGCTTCATCGACCTCCGCCCGCACGCGATCGTCTCCAGCGCGAAACTGCCGTCGGAGCTCGCGAACGGCTCCGTGAGCACGCACCGCGACGCGGCGTCATTCGCGGAGCGGCTGCACGCGCTCGAGCCCTACTCGTTCTTCGCCACCTGTGGACTCGTGGCGATCCTGCACCGCCTGCGGGCGCTCGGCCGGATGCTGTCGCAGGCGCGCACCGACCTCGGTACCAACCAGGACTGGCTCTGGACCATGCTTCGCGATGCGCGCGGCCACACGTACGTGGTGCCGGGCGTGGTGGAGGCGCTGCGGATGATGTCGGAGTCGCAGGAGAAGACGACCGGCACGGAGTGGCTGGACGGCATCTGGGGCTACGAGCGCCGCCTGCCGGCGCAGCGGGCGGACGCGATCGTGAAGGCGATGGAAACCCGGCGCTGACGCTACATCTTCGCCGCGTCGTTGTCCGTCGGCCCGATCACCTTCGCGTTCCCCTTCATCTCCTCGGGGTACCCCGTGGCCTGCGTGGTCATGCTCCCGTCGCTGCGCTCCGTCGGCCCGAACCCGCCCCCCATCTGCCGCCGCCACCGGCTCCAGACGGCGATCAGCACGAGGAGCAGGAAGAACACGACGATGAGCCCGGCCAGCATTCCGTTCATGGGGAAGGGGTGCGGCATCAGTCGTGCCAGACTTTCTCGCACAGAGCATGAGGATCTTCACTCCGTTCGCGGTGTTCGTGCTGGCGTTCGCCGCCGGGGCCGCTGAGATCCCGGATGTCATCGCCGACGAGGACGGTCCGCTCTGGGTCGCCGCGGACGTGGCCGTAACACCGGAGGGACAACTGCGCACCGGCGCGTTCGGGCGGTTCGGGGAGTCGGTCGAACGCGACGCACGCGTTGCGGCGGAGCGGGAGCGGGCAAGCTCGAGCTCGGACGAGTGTCAAACCTATTTCGGCAACGCGGTTTGTACTCACTTCGAGCCAACGAGCACGATCGATGACCTCACCTCGCGCGCCGGTGAGATCGTGGCCGGAGTGATCGTTGCCGTCCGGCAGGGCTTCTGGGGCGGCTCACCAGGCTCGTTGCTCCTGCTCGACGCCACGTACCTCAAAGGATCGAAGCCGCGGGAGACCTACCTCTTCTATCCCTACGCCCGCATCGTCACCGCGGATGCGGCGCTCTGTGCGAAGCCACTCGGCCCGTTCGTACCGCCGCGGCCTGGCGACCGGCTCCTCATCTTCTCGATGGGTAAGCCGATACCGCCGCGGGACGACCGTCACGTTTTCCAGGTCAGGACCGACCGCGAGCTCGTGCACGAGCCGCGTGGAGGCGACCTCCTCGTACCCGATTCGCTCCTGCCGTACGCCGGCGAGCTGCGCCAGTTCGATGCGGTGTTGGACGCCGTGGTCCAGCGCCTCGGCTTGTTTGGATGCGGAACTCCCACACCGTCTCACGAGTGACGGGAACGAACCCCATAACGGGTGCCGGCTCTGCTCGTCTCGACCCCTCAACTCGTGCACGACCACGGGGAAATTTATTGGTTTCTCTCCGGCATATGACGTTCACCCGATCGCACAGGAGCCGCTCTGATGACTCACCGTGAAAAGTTTGCAGTCGCGAGGCGTGCGTTTTTCTCATTGTTGCTCGTCATGCTGGCAGTGACCGCCGGCGCCGGAGACGTCCCGGACGTCATCAGCGACGAGGATGGCCCGCTCTGGGTTGCCGCGGATGTGGCCGTCACGCCTGAGGGACAACTGCGCGGCTCCGCGTTAGGGCGGTTCGGGGAGTCGGTGGAACGGGACGCACGTGTTGCGTCAGCGCGGGAGCGGGCAAGGTCAACGCCGCGACGCGCGGAGGACTGCGAGACCTACTTCGGCGTCGTCCCTGAGCATTTCGAGCCAACCAGCTCATTCGATGACCTCACGTCCCACGCACAAAGTATTTTCTCGGGCCGCGTAGTTGCGGTCCGGGAGGGCTTCTTTGGCGGACTGCCGGGATCGTTGCTCCGGATCGAGGCGAGCTACCTCAAGGGATCGGCCCCGCTGGAGACCTACCTCTTCTACCCATTTGCCCGTATCGCGACTGCCGGTGCGCCTCTCTGCGCGAATCCCTTGGGCGCCTTTGTGCCGCCACAGCGGGGCGATCGTCTCCTCATCTTCTCGATGACTAAGGGACGCATCACGAACGGCCGTCGAGTTTTCCAGGTGAGAACAGACCGTGAGCTCGTGCACGAACATCGCGGCGGCGTCCTCCTGCCCGATGCACTCGTGCCGCATGCCGGCGACCATCGTAAGTTCGATGTGCTGCTGCAGGCCGTGACGCACCGTCTCAGCAATGATGCCGTTCCGGTGGTGAAGCAGTAATGCGGGTCCGCATCGCGCCGTTCTCGCTCATCCTGCTCCTGTTATCCGCCGACGCGGCGTCCGGTCAGTGTGTCGCCTACTATGTCTACGGACCTTCCAGCGCCACGACCATCGGTGTTCATAAAGGCACCGGATGGAGCCAGGATCCACCCCTCGGTTCCGCGATTTCGATGTGGAACGACGGCTGTTCGAACCAAAATGACTTTCCATTGCTGTTGAACGGCGGCAACGGTGACATCGACATCACCGTGTCACGCGTAACCGGAATGAACCCGACGGAAGCGGGCGGTTGTGCGCGTTTCCGGCATGACCTCGGTCCCAATAACGTCGTCACCGGCGGAACGATCGAGATTTACACGCGCGATCATTCCGGGAATGACTGTTTGTGGGTGATGCCGCACGCCACCCTCGACAATCTGATCGCTCACGAGTTGGGGCACGTCCTTAATCTCGCGAACTCGAAATGCAGCAACTACATCATGGGCACCAACTGGCCCAGTGCTACTGTCAACAGTGACGAATGCGGGTGGGTCGACGAGAAGTGGGACATGCCGGACGAGCAGGCGAGTGGTGGCGGCGACGGGCGCGATGAGGAATTTGGCTGTCCTGGCGACGGCTGCTCGCCGCTCGTGCTCGACCTGAATGGCGACGGAATTCACACCACCTCCGTTTACGATCCGGTGCAGTTCGACATTGACGGCAACGGCGTTCTCGACACGATTGCCTGGACCGACCCGGATACGTCCGATGGGTTCCTGTGGGTCGACTTGAACGCGAACCATGTGGTTGATGACGGCCGCGAGCTCTTCGGGATCGGAACCCGTCTTCCGGACGGCACCACCGCGGAAGATGGATTCGTGGCGCTCCGCGTGTATGACGACCCGCGGTTCGGCGGCGACGGCGACGGCAGCATCACGTCCGGCGATGCAATCTGGGGACGGTTGCGGATCTGGCTCGACGAGAACCACAACGGGCTTTCGGAGCCGACGGAGCTCGGCCCGATTCACCGGTACGGTGTGGTCTCGATCGGCCTGAGCTACGAGGCCGGACCGGAGTTCGACGCCAACGGCAACGATCATCGGCTGCGGGGGACGTTCGTCCGGCGGCAGACCGGACCGGGCGCGGTGATCTATACGACGGAGCCGATCGAGGACATCTTCTTCGCCATCACCCCGTACTGAGATAGCGCTCCGTCAGGTGCGTCGTCAGGCGGTCGAGCAGGACCTCGCGCGCGGCCTTCGCGTCGAAGGTGTGGTTTGCGCCGTCGATCCGCCAGAGCTGGAGGCGTCCTTCTTTCTGCAACTGCCTCACGGCGGGGCCGGCGCTGAGCATGAGGAGGTCGTAGCCGGAGTCGAGGCGGGAGAAGAGGAAGGTGAGGCGGCGGCCGGACTCGGCGATGCGGCGGAGGTCTTGTGCGAGGTCGGCGTTGCGGCGCGTGCGGCGCGTGCGGCCGAAGCGGGCCATCACCGTCTGGAGCACGTTGCCGACGCCGACGTCGCCGTGCAGCACCTTCTTCCAGCCCTCACGGCTGCGTACGAGCTGCAGGTAGCGCTGCCACTCGCTGTACTGGTTCACGGCGGGGCCGGTGTCGAGCGACATGCCCGGCTCGTAGTAGAACGTCAGCGGGTTGATGAGGATGCTCTCCACGACCGGCGCGTCCTGCAGCTCGCGCGCGGCATGAAACGCGGCGTGCGCGCCGGAGCAGAGTCCCGCCACGACGTACGACTCCTGCCCGAGCGCCGGCATCAGCTCCGCCAGGACCGGCGTGGCCGGCGGCTCGTACGGGTGGTTCTCGCGCGACGCGTCTTCGACGACGCTGTCGCCGAGACCGGGGAGATCGAAGCGGATGACACGGAAGCCCTGTTTGGCGAGGGTGCGTGCGAGCAGGACGTAGAGGCGGCTCGGGCCGATGTGATGCACGGAGCCGGCATTCGGCAGGAGGATGGCGGGGGCAGGCTTCGCGCCGCCGGCTGGTTCGGTGAGGATGCCGAAGACTTTGCCGGGGAGGAGGGTTTCTGTGATGCCGTCGAGCTGTTGCCGGTTGCCGGTTGCCGGTTGCCGAGGGCGGGTGGTGTTGGGCAACGGGGAACTGGCAACGGTCAACTGACGCACGATTTCATCGAGCGTCTCGAACGGCACGCGCGTGCTGTGCGGCGGGGCGAGCATCTCGGCGTAGCCCGCGCTCGCGTGCGGATCGGGCCAGAGCACGATGGCGTTCGGCACATCGACGGTCAGCGCGGCGAGGTCGCGCTGCGTTTCCTCGGTGAAGACGAAGCCGCCGGGCTCGATGTCGGGACCGCCGGTGTTGCCGGACGTCAGGTGCAGCGCCTTCAGCTCACGCGCGTACGACTTGCCGCGCATGACGGGCGCCCAGAGCACGTGCACGTCGGCGGGAAACTGCGCGGCGAGCGTCGCGCCGAAGCGGAAGCCGATGAGGGCCGTGCGCGGACAACCCGACAGCTCGCGCAGCGTCTGCATGGCCTCGGCGACCGAGGCACGCCAGGCGGCGACACGGCCGGGGTCTTCATCGGTGCCGGCGGAGTCGCCGGTGCCGTGGTAATCGAAGCGCAATGCGGGGATGCCGGCGCGCGCCAGGCGGTCGGCGAGGTGGCGCATGGAGCGGTGCGCGTTGACGTATTCGTGGCCGAGTGGCTGGCAGATCAAGGCCGCGAGATCGCGCTGCCCTGTAACGGGCGCGTGCAGCCAGCCGAAGAGGCCCTGCCCGAAGAACAGCGGCGTGCGCGTGATGCTCATTGGATTCTGACGGCGTCGCGAAGGTTGAGGGCTTCGAGGTAGCCGCGGATGGGTTCCTCGGGGTTCCTCGGGGTTCCTCGGGGTTCCTCGGGGGGATTTTCGGCGGGGCTCCGAGGAACCCGAGGAACCTCCGAGGAACTCCGAGGAACCGAGGAACTCCGAGGAACCGGGGTGAACGCAATCGTTTTCCGCCGTCCCGGCACCAGGTGGAACCAGTTGTCGTCCGGCCGGAACGCCGGCGCGTCAAAGTGCACGCCGTAGAGGAAGCGGTTGGTCTCGAGGTGCACCTGGTGCCCTTCCGCCTGCACCGTGACGGTGGCGTCGGCCATCCGCGGCGCCTCGCGCAGCGGGAAGTGAAACGCCTCGGCGATGACCGCGCCGCCGGCGATGAGCGTCGCCACCGCCACCTCGTGCTTCGGCGGGCCGAAGCGGTAGGCGTAGGCGCTGTCGTAGAACGCGCCGAGGATCGCCTCCGCCTCGAAGACGGCGCGGGACATGGGGGCGGCGGTGGAGTCGACGCTGCCCTGCGCGGTGACGACGTGGCCGTCGCGGAGAAACGTGAGCTGCAGCGTGAACTGCAGCGGCTCGGCGGTCTCGTTGACCACGTGCAGGTGCAGGCCGTTCAGCCCCTCGTCGGTGAAGACCACCGTCCGCGTCTGCCAGACGCGTTTCAGGTACCAGTAGCAGGGCTTCGGCACGCCGCGCGAGTCGAGAATCCCCCAGCCCATGCCCGGCTCGAGGTCCTGGAGGAACCACACCAGCCCTCCGCGGCAGTCGCTGTAGGCGCTGCGCCACTCCGAGTACACCTGCGACATCACCTCGCCGGAGACGACGCGCGAGAGATCGAGGTAGCGCGCGTTGTCGGCGTAGCGGAGGTGCATCGGGTCGACGCTGAACAGCTCCTGCAGATAGTGGTCGCGGACGTCCTCAAAGTCCCAGGGGGCGCCGGTGTCGCGCGGCACGCCGCGCTTGTGACCGACCTCCACCTCCTTCTCCGGCACGTTCGCGAAGGCGAGGCATTCGGTGGCGAAGCGGACGTTTGCGCGCCGCACGTCGGTGAACGGGCGGAGGTAGGCGCCGACGCCGTAGTAGTGCGTCACCCCCTCTTTGGTCTGGAAGGGGAGCGTGCCGCCGCTCGGCGTCGAGGGGACGTAGCTCGCCCCTGGGTGCAGCTCGGCCACGAGGGACGGGAGCAGCTCGCCGAAGATCCGGTTGCGCCACAGCTCTTGCGGCATGCCCAGCATCGCGGCCTGCTGCTCGACCTCACTGTTGCCGCACCAGACGACGACCGACGGGTGGCGCCGCAGCCGCTCGATCTGCTGCGTCGCCTCGACGCGGACGCTCTCGAAAAAGTCGGGGTCGTCGGCGGGGTAGTCCATGTTCGCGAACATGAAGTCCTGCCAGACCAGCAGCCCCAGCTCGTCGCAGGCGTCGTAGAAGGCGTCGTCCTCGTAGACGAACGTGCCGCCGACGCGGACCATGTTCGCGCCTGCGTCTTTCAGCAGGCGCAGTGCGTTGAGGGAGTCGCCCATGGTCCAGGTAGCGCCGCGGAGGAAGATCGTTGGCGAGTCCCACTGGAGCAACGGGCTCTTAGCCCGTTGTTCGGGGCCGCCGGGCTGAGAGCCCGGCGCTCCAGAGGGGACGAGCTCGATGTGGCGCCAGGGGCCTTCAATCGGGGACGGCGGCGTCCAGCCGGGGATGCGGCCGTAGAGCGACGTGCGGAACCAGCGCAGGTTCTGGTGATCGACGAGCTTCGTCTTCCAGCGGGGACGCGGTCTCTTGCGGTCGAGGTCGAGCGGGCGGAAGCAGATGGCCAGCTCGTTCGACTCCTGCAGCCGCACCGGCACCTCGTGCCGGACAAACATGTTGTTCGACTGGAGGATCAGCGCACGGTTGAGGTAAACGTCGGCGATGGTGGCGAGGCCGTGGAAGACGAGGCGATCGCCCTCGCCCGAAAACGTGCAGCGGTACCACGTCCCCTCGGAGCTCTGCTCCACCGACCACGGTGCGTCGAGTTTCACGCGTACCGCGCTTTCAGCCCGCCGATCCCCCGCTCCCACCGTTCCGCCATCGCCTCCAGCGGCGTGAGGTCGAGCGGTTTCTTTCTGGCCATCGCGCGCGCGAGCTGGAACTGGAACGCCTTCGCCCCCTCGGCGATCTCGAGGAACTCGCGCGTCAGCTCCTCCAGCCCCTCCTCCCCCTGCGACGTGAGCCATTGCAGGTAGGTCGCGCACAGCTCGAAGCAGGCGCCGAACTGCCGCAGCGTGGCGAAGGAGTACTGGTGGAACGTCTCCAGCGACTCCTGCAGCAGCCCGTTCACCTCCTCCGCCATGCGCGCCTTGAAGGCGAGGAAGGGGTTCTCGGACGGCACGAGCGCGAGGTGCTTGCGGAAGAGCGCCAGCGACTTGGCCAGCAGCTCTCCGTCCGGCCCCTCCCGCCGCACCTTCACGAACTCCGTGTAGGGCGGCAGCGGCCACTCGGTCAGCATCAGCCCGTCAAAGTCCTCGCCCGAGACCTCGTAGTAGCCCGCATTGTGAAAGTAGCCGAGCCGGCGCTGCTCGCGGTCGATCTCCACGACGGCGATCGTCGTCTTCACGTGCGCCGTTTTGTACGCGGTGCCGGCGGTGTCGGGCAGATAGAACGAGTCGACTTCGACGAGCACGGGACGCCCATGCCCGACCTGCTCCTCGATGTGTTGCACGACGGGCCGCCAGATCGCCAGCTCCTGCACGTCGAGGCCGAACAGCTCCTGCAGCTCGGTGAGCGGGAACTTGAAGAACGTCCACTGATCGCCTTCGAAGTCGATCGCGAACGTGAACGGCAGCGCGGCCGCCGGCTCGTGGCCCATCGCGTGCGCCAGCTCGACCCAGAGGTCGACGTAGCAGTTCGTCTCCGCCCAGATCCGGTTCTCGCCGTGGATCGGGTGGCGCTGGTACGTCTTCGGATCGAGGTCCAGCACCCGTTTGGTCATAGCGCGAGCAGGTTGCGAACGTCGGCGGGCCAGGAGTCGGGGTCGTAGCCGTGGGTCTTGAAGAGCGCCAGCGCGACGCGCTCCAGGCCGAAGCCGACGCAGGCGGAGTGCGCCACCGCGCCGTCCGCGGTGCGGATGTCGAACGCGGCGCCGAAGTGATCGAGGTGATAGTTGCTCGAGGCGACGGCGGTCGGCTTCTCGGCTGACGTGACCGGCACGACCAGCTCGTACTTCAGCTCCTGCTCGCGCTGCGTCGCCGCCATGACGCGCCCGCCGCGGCCGAAGAAGGGGTCGTTCGCGACGACCGGCTGCACGTCGAGCCCCGCCGAGCGCAGGATCTCCTCGCCGCGCTTCAGCCAGGCGTCGCGATGTGCGAGCGCCTCGTCCGGCGTGCCGAGGCGCACGTACTCGTGCATGCGGAAGATCTGCAGCCGCGCCGCGTCGTCGGACGGCTCGTGGCGGAAGACGAAGCCGCGCAGGTCGACGGTTCGCCCGCCCGGCGGCAGCGTGCCGGTGGCGGTGCCGTACAGCGGGTAGCAGACCGCGGGCGTGAGCATGACTTCCGTGGCGCCGAGCTTCGTGCTCCAGTCGTCGCCCGACTGCTTGCTCTCGACGAGATGCAGCAGCTCCCGCTCGTTGCCGAGGAAGCTGTGCACGGAGCCCATGAGGTTCGGGAACGTCTCCAGGTGATCGGTGCGCGCGTAGTTGCGGCGGGTGAGCAGCGGCGGGAAGCGGATCACTTCCGGACGGGTCTCTTTGCCGACGCGCGTCACGTACGCGTCGAAGTGCTCGACGACGTTCTCGAACACCTCGGACAGCCCGTACACGCCGCGCACGCCGGTGGGGATCAGCAGCCGCGCGTCGAAAAGCTCCTCCGGCGTCATCCTTCCCTCAGCGCCAGCAGCATCGTTGCGTTGTGGCCGAGGATGCGGTCGTTGTTGACCATGAGCGCGGCGCCGTACGCGTCGCGCAGGTGGCGGCCGAGGGCGAACTTCGAGTCGTTCCGGTAGCCGGAGATGCCGCAGATCAGCATCGCCTTGCTGACGATGTCGATGATCAGCGTCGAGCTGGCGAGCTTCAGGTTGTTCGTGCGCGTGGCGAAGCCGAAGCCGCGGAAGGCGTCGGTGTCGCCGGCGGTCAGCAGGCGCGCGTAGTCGGCCGCGGTGGAGTGGACGTTGTTGCGCATCCCGTACAGCACCACGTCCACTTCCGCGAGCCGCAGGCTCGACGCCGGCGGCAGGTGCGGGTTCTTGCGCGCCTCGGCGCGGACGTACGCGCGGGCGCGGTTCACCGCGTCGGCGGCGATCCCGAGCCAGAGCGACGACCAGACGATGTGCGAGAAGGGGTGCATGGTGCGGCTCAGCACCTCGTCGAACGGCACCGGGAGGATCTGCTCGACGCTGCCCTCGGCGGTCAGCTCGAAGCCGTTGCTGCAGGTGCCGCGGAAGCCGAGCGTGTCCCAGCCGGAGAGCGTCTCGAGGTTGGGACGGGTGACGAGCGTCGCCACCTGGTCGCTCGCCGCAGCGTCGGGCGCGCGGCGGCTGGTGACGAGGATCTGGTCGCCGAACGCGCCATAGGAGATGACCGGCGCCTTCTTCGTCAGGCGGAAGCGGTCGCCCTCCGTCTCGATGGCGCAGATGCTGGAGCGGAGGTCGCCGCCGACGCCGAGCTCCGTCGTGGCCGAGGCGACGAGCCACTGCTTCTCGACCAGCTCGCGCAGGTAGTTCTGGAAATAGGCGGACTCGCGGGCGTGGTGGACGATGCACCCGACCTGGATCTGGTGCATGGCGAAGATCATGGCCGTCGAGGCGCAGTACTGCGACAGCGTCTCGCAGATCTTGCCGATCTCCACGATGCCGAGTCCCATCCCGCCGAGGTCCTCGGGGACGTAGGCGCTGAGGAGCTGGAGGTCGCGCAGCGCGTCGAACGACTCCTTGGGAAAGCGGGCGGCGGCATCGACGTCGTGGGATGCCGGCTCAATGACTTCACGCCCCGCCTTGTGTACGCCGGCGAGGATGGTGCTGAGGTCGGGTGTCGCCGCGATGTGCGGCCGCAACAGGCTCATGGTCAGGCCGGCGCAGTCTTGCCGGAAAGCTCCTCCACTGCTGCGGCGAGCGAGGCGATGCTGCCGAACGTGCGGCGGCTGAGCATCGCGTCGGGGAACTCGACGTCGAACCCGTCCTCGAGCGCGAGCATCAGCCCGACGGTCGCCAGCGACGTCAGGCCGGCGTTGTAAAGGTCGCTGTCGTCGGAGAGCTCCGCCACCGGCACGCTCAGGCGGCCGTGCTGCGCGAGGATCTCGCGAACCTTCTCCACGATCATCAACCCCTCCTACTCCAGGAAGTCTTCTCTCCGAGGGATGTATGGGCGAGCAAGGATCGCGCCGTACTCGTCCGCGGGTATCATTCCTCCTTCGGAGGAAACCGATGCTGAGGGCTCTCGTGACGTGTGCAGTGCTGCTGTTCGCCGCCGGTGCCGCCGGGCAGCAGGTCGTGCTTTGCGAGTCGCCGAACAACGTCTACCGGGAGTGCCGCATCGGCTCCGCCGGGAAGGTCAAGCTGGTGTTCGAGCGGAGCGACCGCCGCTGCTACGAGGGCGTGAGCTGGGGCACCCGCTCCGACGGCATCGTCTGGGTGGACCGCGGCTGCAGCGCCACCTTCGCCGTCGACGCCCGCACGGTCAACACGGTCGTCTGCGAGTCGCAGAACGGCAAGATGCAGGTCTGCAAGGCCGACACGAGCCGTGGGGTGGCGGTCCACCGCCAGCTCAGCAGGACCGACTGCGAGGAGAAGCTGAACTGGGGCTGGGACGAGGTGCGGGGGGAGATCTGGGTCGACGACGGCTGCCGCGCGGAGTTCTTCCTCGGGCTGCAGCTCGAGTCGCGACCGGGGCGGGAGACGCTCGACGCGCTGGTCACCTGCGAGTCGGCCGACGGCCGGCGGAAGGAGTGCGCCGCCGACACGAGCGGCGGCGTGCAGCTCGTCGGCCAAGTGGGCGACGCCGACTGCTCCTTCAACACCAGTTGGGGCTACGACGCGAAGGGGATCTGGGTGAACAAAGGCTGCCGCGCCGACTTCGCCGTGCGCGGGAAGCCGAAGCAGCAGGTGAAGGCGCTGGTCTGCGAGTCCACCGGCGCGCGCAAGGCTTGCCCGGCGGAGACGCAGTTCGGCATCGCCCTCGTCAAGCAGCTCGGCGAGGGCGCCTGCATCCTCGGCGAGACTTGGGGCTTCGACCAGGACGGCGTCTGGGTCGAGAAAGGCTGCCGCGCCCAGTTCGCCCTCGGCGGCTACCGCCTCCCGGAGACGGCCGTCCCGGCCACGGCGATGCGGCTGACCTGCGAGTCGCTCGACGGAAAGCGGAACGTCTGCGCCGTCGACACTGGCCGCGGCGTGGGCCTGGTCAAGCAGCTCAGCGAGGCCACGTGCGTGCTGAACCGCACCTGGGGCTACGACCGCGAAGGGATCTGGGTGGCCGAGGGGTGCCGGGCGGAGTTTGTGGTGGCGAGGTAGGGGGGGGCGGGTTCCTCGGTTCCTCGGAGTTCCTCGGAGTTCCTCGGGTCCTCGGGGGAGCAAATGCACGTCGGCCGAGGAACTCCGAGGAACCCGAGGAACTCCGAGGAACCCGAGCGGCCCGCCACAAACCGTCACCGTCCGTGTCTAGGCACCCCGTGGCCTATTACAAGTACCTGAAGTTCCTCCATTCGACGAGCGACGCGGCGTTCGACGTGCGTCATGCGGCGGGGATCCTGGCGGCGAATTCCGGCATCTATCGCTGCGCCGGGTGCGGCCGCGAGATCTGCGTGGCCAAGGGGCAGCGGTTCGACGACCATCCGCACCCCGACACGCCGAAGGCCAAGGTCGAGTGGCAGCTCATCGTCTTCCCGGAACAATTGAGATAATCGCGGCGCATTGGCGACCGACGGCTGGGCCATCCGCGCCTCCACGGCAGCGTTCGGATTCTCGCTCGCCATCGGCATCGCTCCCTGGCTCCAGCTCCCGGCGCGCCCCGGCGACCCCGTTTCGGCGCTGCGGGCCGCCGGCTACAGCCCGGCCGGCCTGATCCTCCAGTTCGCGCTCGCGGTGCTGCTCACCGCCGGCTTTGCGATCCTCGGCGAGCGGGTGGCGCGTCTGCTCGACGGCTACCGCTGGGCCGCCGTCAGCTACTGCGCGGCGCTGCTCGTGGCCCCGGTGGCGCTGATGTTCTGGGGCAACCTCCGCCACGTCGTCCTCCTCGGCGCGACGGCGGCCGCCATCGTGGCGGTGCGGAAGCGCGATCCCCGGTTCGACCGCGGCGACGCCGTCCTGATCCCGGCCGCGCTCTCCTGCTACATCGCCTTCCTCGACCTCGGCTTCGGCCGCACGCCGCTGGCCGCCTTCCTGCGGGCGCTCATCGCGGTCTTCGCGCTGCGGCTGGTGGTGCGCGCATCCGACCGCATGGTCGGCTCGCCGCTGGCGCTCCTCACGCAGCTCGGCTGGTTTCATCCGCTCGTGCCGCTGGCGATCGTCTTCTGCGCCCCCTTCCTGCCGCTTCGCCTGCCGCGGCGCGTCGTCTATCCGATCGTCGTCTTCGCCTATCCGCTGGCGGTGCTCACGCTGCCGCCGCCGACCACCGCGAACTTCTTCGAGGACAGCCACAACGTGCCGGTCGCGGCGGAGATGTTGCGGGGTGAGAAGCCGTACACCGACATCGTCCCGACGCACGGCCTGATCTCCGACGCGCTCCTCGACTACGCGGCGCTGAAGACCGGCGTGCGCTCCCTCCGGACGATCCTGGAGGTGCGGCTGGTGGCCGGGGTGCTGAGCGCGGTGGCGATCTACTGTCTCGTGCTCGCCGCGACCGGCAGCGTTGACGCCGGCCTCCTCGGCGCCTTCCTCGCGTTCTCGCTCTTCCCCGGCTCGGCGCTCTGGTTCCGTCCGAGCGCGGCCCTCTTCGCGCTCGCGGCCGCCGTCGCCGGCACACGGCTCCGGTCGGCGCGCTGGTTCATCGCGGCCGGCGCGCTCTCGTTCGTGGCCTGGCTGGTGAGTCTCGACTTCGCGCTGTACGCGACGATCGTGGCGCTCTTCGCCGCCTTCCGCGCGCGTGCGTTGCGGCCGCTCTTCATCGGCATCGCCGCGGCGGCGCTCCCGGCGCTCCTGCTCTTCGCCGCGTTCGGGTTCGCGGGCGACTTCGTCCGCGGCACGTTCGGCGAGATTCTCGGCGGCCACGGCGGCTACTTCTCCCGGCCGCTGGCGATCCCCGACTGCCTCCGCTCGCCGGCGCTCCTGCACCAGCTCACCGCCTGCCTCGACCCGATGCTCTGGGCGATCGCCTTCCTCACCAGTTGCGCCGCGCTGGCGCGTTCGCCGTTCCGCGCGCGGCGGTCGGACGGGCCGTGGCTGATCGGCGTCTGGATCGTGGTCGCCGCCGCCTCGTTCGTCGAGCGCGGCAACCATCACTTCAACGTCGCGGCGGCACCGTTCCTCGTGGCCGCGCTCTGGACGCTGTCGCGGCACGCGCGGACCGTCGCGGCGGTGCTGATCGTGGCCGTGGCGCTGTTCGCGGAGCCGTTCCGTCACGCGCTGCTGGTCGTCCCGCAGCTCCGCATCGCCCCGCCTCCCGGCGCGCTGTTCGAACCGGTCGTGACTGCCTCCATCGACGCCGCGCGCCGCTTCGACGCCACGCTGCGTCCGGGGGAGACGTTCGTCGACTTTACGAACTCGGCCCTGCTCTATCCCCTCCTCGGGCGCGACTGCCCGCTGCGCCACGTCGAGGTGGCGAACTACCAGGGTGAGGAGGCGCAGCGGGACGTCATCGCCCGCATCGAGCGCAACCCGCGGGTCGTCGCCGCGCTGGTCGCCTTCCCCGGCTCGAACGCCAGCGTCGACTCCATCCCGAACGCCGAGCGGGCGCCGCTGGTGTGGGCGTACCTGCAGCGGAACTTCACGCCGGCGTTCGAGGAGAATGGTGTGATCTTCTGGCGGAGGACGTCGTAGGAGAACGCATGAGCGCGAACGAGAAGGAACAGCTCCAGCGCAGTTGGGTCGCGAACGCCGGCTCGTGGCGGGATGCGGTTCGCGAGCAGAAGATCGACAGCCGCCGTGCCGTCACCGACGCCGCGATCGTCGAGGCGGTGACGGCCCGCCGTCCGGCGAACGTGCTCGACCTCGGCTGCGGGGAAGGGTGGCTCGCCCGCGCGCTCGCGGCCGAGGGGATTGCCGTGTGGGGAGTGGACGCCTCCGCGCCGCTGATCGAGGCGGCGCGCCAGCTCGGCGGCGGAACGTTCCTCGCGCTCTCCTACGAGGAGCTCAGCGACGCGAGCCTGCCCGGGCCATTCGACGTGGTCGTGGCGAACTTCTCGATCCTCGAAGAGGAGGTCGCACCGATCTTCGGCGCGGCCGCGCGGATGCTGCGCCCGCGAGGGGCGCTCGTGATCCAGACCGTGCACCCCGCCTTCGCCACCGGGGAGCGCCCCTACGTCAGCGGGTGGAGGACGGAGACGTTTGCGGCGATCGAGGGGGAGTGGCCGGAGCCGATGCCCTGGTACTTTCGGACGATCGGTGGGTGGGTGGAGGCGATCGCGACGAACGGGTTCGAGCTCACCGAGGTGCGGGAGCCGCTGGACCGCGCGGGCGTCAAGCCGCTATCGATGATCCTCGTCTGCTGCCGCCGTTAAGGCGCTTCTTCGTAGTGCACGTCGGCCTCGTACTGCTGCTGCCACTCCGGCCAGGCGTCGACGGTCTCCTCAGCCTCTTCGAGCACACTCCATAAGTCGACGGGCTGGGGAGCTTCCGCGGTCATGCATGGTGATTATCCACGATCCTTTTCGGGCCCCAGAAACTTCTTCAACTGGTAGAGAGCCTTCGCCTCCAGGTCGAGATAACTGAGCGGCAGCATCTCCACCTTCGGCAGCGAAGTCTTTGCGTTCCAGGGGATTCGCGCGCCGGACGCCTTCGTCTTCCGGTCCCGCGGGATGCCGGCGCGGGTGGTCATGGAGAAGAGGTCGATGAAGCGATGCGGACCGACGCCGACGAACGGCTCGAAGCGCACCGCGTGGGCCTCGCCGCAGTCGCGGCGTCCGCAGTCGGGGGCGGCCTCGTCGTCGTAGGCGAAGATCGCGTCGCGGTGCAGCTCGAGCGCGCGGCTCTTCGGGTAAGGCTCGATGTAGACGACGCGCCGGATGCCTGCGGTGACGATGAGGCGCGCGCACTGATGGCAGGGGAAGGTGGTCGTGTAGAGCGTCGCGTCGCGCGAGCTCGCGCCGATCCGGCCGGCGGCGAGCACCGCCTCCATCTCCGCATGGCTGGTGCGGCCGAACTCGAGGAGGCTCATCACCCGTGACTTCTTGAACGCCTCGCGCGCCTGGTCGAGGTCGGGCTTGACGTCGTCCTTCAGCCAGCCGGCGCGGCGCGCCATCTCCAGCATCTCGTCGAGGATCTGGTCGGCGTGGACGTTCACCGAGTCCCGCTCCTCCCGGATGTCGCGGCGGTCGTAGTGCTCGCCGGCGCGATAGAGGCCGCCGCCCCCCTTCGGCACGTCGTTCCAGCCGACGCCGAGGACCTCGCCGTGCGGCGCGACGAGCACGGCGCCGACCTGCCGGCCGAGAGCGCCGGAGGCGAGGGAGGAGGCGAAGGCATGGAACATATACTGCTCATCTCCGAGCGGCGTCTCGCCGAGATCGCCGAGGATCAGGCGCACGAAGCGGTCGATCTGATCGAAGACGGAGGTGGCGGCATTCGGGGAGACGAAGAGGTCGCAGAGCTGAAAGACGTCGCGGAGCCGCTGTCCGTACGCGTCGTTCCCCTCGTCTTCGTCCCGCTTCGTCAGCGCCTCGGCGGCGGCGAGGTGGCCGGCGAAGTTCGGCGAGGCCGGCGTCTCGTGGTGCGACCGGGCGATCCGCTTCGCCAGCGAGTCGACGCGCGCCGGCCGGCTGACGTTCACGCCGACGAGAAAGAATCCGGCGCCGTAGACGCGCCGCAGCAGATGCGCCTCCTCCGGCCGCTTGAGCGAGCGGACGACGTACGCCCGCCGCGCCGGGATCCCGCCCTGCCGCCGCCGGCGCCCGCGGATCTCCGCGATGGCCGCCGCCGCGACCGCGGCCGGATTGGAGGAGAAGCGCCGGAAGGCGTTTCCCGCATCCATGTAGGAGGCGATCCGCTGCTCTTCCGGCGTCTCGACCGGCCGGATGGCCAGCTTCCCGGCGAACCGCCGCAGGAGGTCGGTGACGCTGATCTCCTCCACCTCCGCGTAGTCACTTTTCTTCAGCGCGTCGGCCAGCGTACGGCTGATTTCGCGGAGGTCGGCACCCACCGGACCGGCCAGGGCGAAGACGAGCTCCAGCTCTCTTCCGGGAGTTTGAACGTCGTGCGGCAACGTTGACAGAGAGTACCAGAAGGACGTACAAGTTCAAAAAAGGACATACAAGGACAAGCATGGAGCGTAAGCTCCGGGAGGCAGAATGACTGCAGCGGTTGAACGTTGCCCCTGGTGCGGCAGCACGATCACCCATGCCAAGTTCCTGAAAGTACAGGCAGCTATCCGCGAAGACGAGCGCAAAAAGCTCGCCGAGGCGGAGAAGGCGGTGCGCGCCCGCCTGGAGAAAGAGGTCGCCATCCAGCAGCAGAAGCTGCTCAAGGAGCGGCAGGCCGTAGACGCCGAGCGCGCCCGGGTCGCAAAGCAGCTCGAGCTGGCGCGCGCCGAGGCCGACAAGCAGCGGAAGAAGGATCTGGCCGAGGCGCGGCAGATCTTCCAGCGCGAGCTCCAGGCCGCCACCCTGAAGAAGGAGGCGGAGTGGGCCCGCGAGCGGGCGGCGCTGCAGAAGAAGGTCGCCGACATGAGCCGCCGCGTCAGCAAGGGCGGCGACATCGGGGAGGGGGCGGAGCTCGACATCCTCGACGAGCTGCGCGGCGCCTTCCCGGAGGACGAGGTCACGCGCACGAAGGGCAAGGCGAGCGGCAATATCCTGCACGACATCCGCTACCGCGGCAGGTCGGCGGGGCGCATCCTGGTCGACTCCCGCCCGCGTGCCGCCTGGCAGCACGCGTTCGTCACGAAGCTGCGGCAGGACCTGTCGGAGCTCGGCGCCGACCACGCCATCCTCTCCACGCCGGTGTTCCCGGCTGGGAAGCGGGAGCTGTTCGTCGAGAGCGGGGTGATCGTCGTCGCGCCGGCGCGCGTCCGCGCGATCGTCGAGGTCCTGCGCAAGGCGCTGATCTCGATGCACGTGGCCAAGCTGAGCGACAGCGAGCGCAGCGACAAGCTGCACCGCCTCTTCAAGTTCATCACCTCTCCCAACTTCAAGAAGAAGCTGGCCGAGGCGTCGGATCTGACGGCCGAGGCGCTGGAGATCGACGTCCAGGAGAAGCGGGCGCACGACAACGTCTGGAAGAAGCGGGGGACGGTGCTCAGCAGGATCAAGCACGTCCTGCGCGACATCGACACCGACGTGAGCGCGATCATCGAGTCGAAGGACGAGCCGGACGACCCGCCGCCGAACGTGCTCCGCCCGGCCGCCTTCCGGGTGACGAAGTGATGACCGCCGCCGTGCACCACGCCTGGCAGGACCGCCGCCTCGGCCGCACCATCCTGCGCACCTATCGGGACACCCGCGACCTCTACGACGTCGTCCCGAACGAGCGCCAGCCGCGCATGGGTCCGAAGGAGGACCTCGAGCTGCAGCGCCAGATCGAGGCGAACGAGGGCATCTTCGAGCCGCTGCTCGTCGAGCCGCATCCCGTCCTCGACGGCAAGCTGCGCATCATCGACGGCGACCGCCGCTGGACCAACTCCAAGGTCCTGGTGGAGGTGCAGAAGAAAGAGCAGTACCGCCACATCCCGGTCGAGGTCACCGATCGCACGCTCACCGACGACGAGCGTCTGCGCGTCTGGATCTACATCCACCGGCAGCGCAAGGAGTGGGACGCGAAGGAGAAGGAGATGGTGGCGTACGGCCTCGTCGACATCGTCGGCCGCGCCAGCGCCGCGAACATCCTCGGCGTCACGGTGCGCGAGCTCGACAAGCTCGTCGACGTCTACGAGCTCTCCGAGAAGCTGACCAACCTCCCCGAGCCCGGCTCCTCGATCACCTGGGCACGCGAGATCAAAAACATCAACAAGAGCCTCCTCACGCCGACCGTGCTCGACACGATCGTCCGCCAGGTGAACGACAACGAGATCACCAACTCGAAGGACATCCGCAAGCTGCGCATCGTCCTGCGCGACCCGGTCGCGCGCCAGAAATTCGTCGACGGCGAGAGCCTCGACGTGGTCATGGACTCCATCACGCCCGCCGAGAGCCCGAAGAAGGCCGCCGGCCTCGCCGGCGAGATCGAGGAGCTGACCCAGGCCCTGAAACGCCACTCCTGGACCACGCTCCTCGAGAACAAGGGGGACTCGACCCTCCTCAAGCAGGTGGAGGAGGCGGAGAAGCTGTTGCGCGACCTGAAGAAGGTGCTGGGCTGACCCTGTTGCCCCTCGCCCCGCTGGCGGGGAGAGGGTGACGCGGAGCGTCGGGTGAGGGGCGCCCTTGCCGCGGCGCGCGACCCCTCATCCGGCCTGCGGCCACCTTCTCCCCTCGCTGAGGGGAGAAGGGCAACGAACCGGCTCGGCAACCTGTTGCCCCTCGCCCCGCGTGCGGGGAGAGGGTGACGCGGAGCGTCGGGTGAGGGGCCGTCCTCTTGCCGCGGCGCGCGACCCCTACCCGGCCTGCGGGGCAACGAAAATTTTTTTCACCCCGTGTCGATTCGCCCTCTTCCCGTTCGACGTGTTAGTAGAAGCACAGAAAACGAAGGAGAAACACGATGCGAGTCATGGTTCTGGTGAAAGCGACCCCCGAGAGCGAAGCCGGCGAGATGCCGCCGAATGCCACCGAGATGTTCGCGGCGATGGGCAAGTACAACGAGGAGCTGGTCAAGGCGGGCGTGATGCTCGCCGGCGAAGGGCTGCTGCCGAGCTCCCAGGGCGTCCGCATCCGCTTCGACGGCAGCAAGCGCACCGTCATCGACGGGCCGTTCGCGGAGACGAAGGAGCTGCTCGCCGGCTTCTGGCTCTGGCAGGTGAAGTCGAAGGAAGAGGCGATCGAGTGGCTCAAGCGCGCGCCGTTCGGCGGCGGCACGGAGATCGAGCTGCGCCCCGTCGCCGAGATGGAAGACCTCGGCGAGTCGTTCACGCCCGAGCTCCGCGAGCAGGAAGAGAAGCTCCGCGCCGAGATCGAGGCCCAGCAGAAGCAGTGACGTCCGACGTCCACCGGACGATTGACGCGATCTGGCGGATCGAGTCGCCGAAGCTGATCGCCGCTCTCGCCCGCATGGTGCGCGACGTCGCGGTGGCCGAGGACCTCGCGCAGGACGCGCTGGTGGCGGCGCTGGAGCAGTGGCCGGAGTCGGGCGTCCCGGACAACCCGGGCGCCTGGCTCATGGCCGCGGCGAAGTTCCGCGCCATCGACCTGTTCCGCCGCAACGAGCGTCTCGACCGGAAGCACGAGGAGCTCGCGCGGGAGCTGGAGGCGCAGACGAACATGCCCGATCTCGACGCCGCGCTCGACGACCACGTCGGCGACGACCTGCTCCGCCTGATGCTGGTGGCCTGTCACCCGGTGCTCTCGACCGAGGCGCGCGCCGCGCTCACGCTGCGCCTCCTCGGCGGCCTGACCACCGACGAGATCGCGCGCGCGTTCCTCGTCCCGGAGGCGACGGTGGCGCAGCGCATCGTGCGGGCGAAGCGGACGCTCTCCGAGTCGCGCGTGCCGTTCGAGGTCCCCCGCGGCGCGGAGCTGACGAGGCGCCTCTCCTCAGTCCTCGGCGTCATCTACCTGATCTTCAACGAGGGCTACTCCGCGACCGCCGGCGAAGACCTCGTCCGCCCCGCATTGTGCGAGGACGCGCTCCGCCTCGGCCGCGTGCTGGCGGAGCTGGTGCCGAACGAGCCGGAGGTGCACGGCCTCGTCGCGCTGATGGAGATCCAGGCCTCGCGGCTCCGCGCCCGCGTCTCCCCGACCGGCGAGCCGGTCCTGCTGCTCGACCAGAACCGCGCGCTGTGGGACCAGCTCCTCATCCGCCGCGGCCTCAATGCGCTCGAGCGCGCCGAGGCGCTCGGCGGCGCGCTCGGACCGTACGCGCTGCAGGGGGCGATCGCCGCCTGCCACGCCCGCGCGCGCACTCCGGAGGCGACCGACTGGGAGCGCATCGCCGCGCTTTACGACGCGCTGGCGCAGCTCGCGCCGTCGCCGGTCGTCGAGCTCAATCGCGCCGTCGCCGTCTCGATGGCTTTCGGCCCCGCGGCCGGCCTGGAGCTGGTCGACGAGCTGGCGCACGAGCCGTCGCTGCAGGGCTACCACCTCCTGCCGGCAGCGCGCGGAGACCTGCTGGAGAAGCTGGGACGGACCGAGGAGGCGCGCGGCGAATTCGAGCGGGCCGCGTCGCTCACGCGCAACGTGCGCGAACGGGCTCTGCTGCTCGAGCGCGCGGCGCGACTTTCGATACCCGAGTAGCTGCTAGTATGGCGTCCCATACACCAAGGCAGCGCTCACGGGTGGCGGCGTTCGAGCCGGCGCGTGAGCCATCAGCAACCCTCTGACAGACGTTGGAGACCCGCGCGATGAAGAGACGTTTCGTCCTGCTCCTATCGGTCCTTCTCATCCTCACCGTCGTTCCGGCATATGCAGCGCCCGACGTGCGCGCCGAAAAGGCGCTCGAGAGTCCCGGCCGCACGTTCGACCGCGGCGCTCACTTCCGCCAGATGGCGGACCTGCAGGAGCGGCTGAACCGCTCCGCCATCGACCTCCGCGACGCGCAGCCGCTCGTGGTCGAGGTCTCGCGTGTGGAGCTCGAAAGCGTCCGCGAGGCGAACCGGCGCGAGATGAAGATGCGGGTAGGCATCGTGAAGGAGCTGGCCGTGCCGGTGGAGTTCCCCCGCGCGCGCTTCACGCCGCTCCGCGTCACGGAGCACGATACGTTCGGCGCCGTCCGCGCCGATCTCGACGGCAGCTTCGAGTGGGCCGGCGCCGTCCGCTCGCCGGATGCGGCCGCGCTGCGCGTCCACTTCACCGACTTCGACCTGCCGGAGGGCGCCGAGCTGTATGTCCACAGCAACGGCATGGCGTTCGGCCCGTACACCGGCCGCGGCCCGAACAACGACGGCGACTTCTGGACGAACACGATCGCGGGCGCGGAGATGGTCGTCCAGCTTCGGGCCGGCGCGTCCGGCGAGCCGCGGTTCACGATCGCGGGTGTCGGCCATCTCACCGGCGCGTTCGCGCTGGCGCAGAACCTCCGGCCGGTCACCCACGCCGGCTCCACGCCCTGCTCGTACAACGCGAGCTGCGTCGTCGACGCCGCCTGCGTGGCGACGAACTCGGCGGTCAACACCGCCCGCAACGCCGTGGCGCACATGCTCTTCGTGTCGGGCGCCTACCTCTATATCTGCTCGGGCGGCCTGATCGCCGACTCCGACACCAGCACGAACGTCCCCTACTTCCTCACCGCGAACCACTGCATCTCCCGCGCGAGCGAGGCGAGCAGCCTGGAGACCTTCTTCTTCTACACGGCCTCGAGCTGCGGGAGCTGCCCCGATCCGGGCGCGGCGTCGACGACCGGTGCGACCATCGTCTCCACCAACAAGACCTCCGACTACACGCTGATGCGTCTGAGCCAGCCCGCGCCGGCCGGCGCCGCGTTCCTCGGCTGGAGCTCGACCGCGGTGGCGAACACGAACGGCACGCCGCTCTTCCGCCTGAGCCATCCGCAGGGCGCGCCGCAGTCGTACTCCACGCACGTCGTCGACACGTCGAAGGGCACCTGCCGGACGTGGCCGCGCGGCTCCTGGATCTACAGCACCGACACGCTCGGCGCGACCGAGGGCGGCAGCTCCGGCTCGCCGGTCGTGAACGCCGCGGGACAGGTCGTCGGCCAGCTCTCGGGCGGCTGCGGTTACAACGTCAACGACGTCTGCGATGACACGAGCAACGCCACCGTCGACGGCGCCTTCGCCGCGTACTACACCGCGGTCGCCGGCATCCTCGGCTCGGGCGGTGGTGGTGGCGGTGGCGGCTGCACCGACGCGGACGGCGACGGCTACTGCGTCACGCAGGGCGACTGCAACGACAACAACGCCTCGATCAGCCCCGGCGCGAACGACACGCAGGGCAAGAACGGCCGGAACGGCATCGACAACGACTGCGACGGCCTGATCGACGGGTAGCGTTCAATCACGGTGTTTGAAGGGGCGAGGCGTCATGCCTCGCCCTTTCTGTGTATAATGACGTCCTTCCATGACCAATCAACTCTCCTTCGGCGACGAAGGGCTGACCGACAGCGATCGCCGCTTCGCCGGCTCCCGCTTCAGCGAAGTGCGTGACGCGATCTTCGCGAACCCGTACAAGAAGGTGTGGGGCGCGCCGGGCGAGCCGCCGTATCAGCGCGTCAAGGTCGGGCTGTTCAGCGTCCTGCGGGGGATCCTGCCGTTGGGGATCAACTGGGTGCTCCTCGACGCCGCGAAACGGACGCTCGCTTCGCACGCCGACCTCCGCTGGGGCAAGGACGGGAAGGGTTTTCAGCGGCTGCTGCATCCGAACGGCATCTGCCTCACCGGCATCTGGGAGATCACGGAGGAGACGCCGTACACCGGCTACTTCGCCGAAGGCGCGCGAGGATTGACGATCGCCCGCTACTCCACCTGCTGCGAGGAGACGCGCCGCGGCAACACCCGCTCGCTGTCGATGGTCGGGCGGATCTATCCGACCATCGATCCCGAGCACGCCGACCCGCTGCCGACCGCCAGCTTCATCACGCAAGCAGACATCGGCGGCGACGACTCGCGCACCATCAATGACGCCATCCTGCGCAACGCCCCGAACACCACCGGCCACCGCCGCGGCCTCGGCATCGGAGTGCTGCTCGCCACCGGGCTGGCGCTCAACATCGCCGAGAAGAAGCCGTCGATTCGTCAGGTCTACCAGATCGCCGAGCTCGGGAAGCCGCCCGGCGTGCCGACGCGCAGCCCGGAGTTCATGCAGTTCCGGGTCGCGCCGGAGCAGCCGGTCATCGAAGGCGATGCCCTCGACTTCCGCGACGAGATCATGGCCCAGATCTACGACCCGGGCGATCCCACTCCGAAGCGCAGGCTGCGGTTCCTCATCGAGACCTCCGACACCGGCGTCACCCGCGGGCCCGCGCTCAAGGAGCGCCGCGACATCACGGGGTGGCGCACCGTCGGCTCGGTCACGTTCGACGCCGCCGTCGCGTCGTTCAACGGCGACCGGGTCATCCACTTCAACCACCCGCCGTGGCGGGAGGACCGCAACGATCCGAAGACGCAGCATCCGGTGCAGAAGTAAGATCTGCACCCCAGATGCACGTCCAGAAGCTGTTCGACCTCTCTGACCGCACCGCGATCGTCACCGGAGGCTCGCGCGGCCTCGGGCAGGAGATCGCGGAGGGGCTCGCCGAAGCCGGCGCCTCGCTGATGCTCTGCGCGCGCCGCGAGGAGTGGCTCGCGCCCACCATCGAAGACTTCCGGAAACGCGGCTTCCGCGCCGAGGGGCTGGTGTGCGACGTCTCGAACCAGCAGCAGGTGCAGGCGGTCGTCGACGCCACGGTGAGCGCCTTCGGCCGCGTCGACATCCTGGTCAACAACGCCGGCATCTCCTGGGGCGAGCGTCCGGAGACGATGCCGGTCGAGAAGTTCCGGAAGGTGCTGGACACGAACCTCACCGGCGCGTTCCTCTTCGCGCAGAGCGCGGGGCGCGAGATGCTGAAGGCCGGCCGCGGCGCGATCGTGAACATCGCCTCCACCGCCGCGCTCATGTCCGCGACGCACGGCCCGCACTACGCCGGCTACGTTTCCAGCAAGGCCGCCCTGATCGGCCTCACCCGCGAGCTCGCCGCGTCGTGGGGACCGCAGGGCATCCGCGTGAACGCGATTGCCCCCGGCTTCTTCCATTCCCGCCTCGCCGATCCGGTGATCGAGCACGTGGAGCCCGACATCCAGCGCCGCCATCCCATCCCCCGCGTCGGCAACCCCGGCGAGCTGAAAGGCGTGGCGGTATTCCTCGCCTCCGACGCGTCGAGCTACATCACCGGCGAGACGATCGTCGTGGACGGAGGGGGCACGATTGTCTGAGGGGACGTTGGTTCCTCGGAGTTCCTCGGGGTTCCTCGGGGTTCCTCGGGGTTCCTCGGGCGCC
>DASWNW010000125.1:0-57123 GCA_036399015.1 Thermoanaerobaculia bacterium
CGCCGGCGGCCGGTTTCAAGGCGGGCCGCGACCTGGAGGAGTAGCCGAGTGGCGCTCCCGGCCGGCGCGGGAGCTCCCGCGCCGGCCCCATCACCCGTCGCCGGCGATCAGTCCGACGCGCACGGCGAACCGCACCAGCCCCGTCACGTCGTGCACGTCGAGGCGTTTCATCATCTGGTTGCGGTGCGCCTCGACGGTCCTGTAGCTCAGGCCGAGGCGGTGCGCGATCTCCTTGCTGGTGTTCCCCTCGGCCACGAGCTGGAGGATCTCCCGCTGCCGCGACGTCAGCGCCCCCAGCGGGTCGCCCGCGCCGTTCGTGCGGCTGACGTAATCGTCGACCACCCGCTTCGACACGGCCGGGCTGAGATAGGTCTCGCCGCGCGCCACCGCGCGCACCGCCACCTCGAGCTCGGCGACGTCGGCCCCTTTCAGCAGATAGCCGGCCGCTCCCGCGCGCAGCGCCTGCAGGACGTACTCCTCGGACATGTGCATCGACAGGATGACGATGCGAATCGCCGGGTCGAGCTTCGCCAGCCGCACGGCGACCTCCAGGCCGTTCAGCCCCGGCATGCCGATGTCGAGCAGCACGACGTCGGGACGGAGCGATTCGGCGAGCCGCAGCGCCTCGTGCCCGTCGCCCGCCTCGCCGACCACCTCGACGCCTGCAAGCCCCGCCAGCAGCCCGCGGATGCCGGCGCGGACGAGCGTGTGGTCGTCGGCGAGCAGGACGCGGATCGGTTTCATGCGGCACCTCCGGCCGGGAAGCGGGCGCGGACCTCGGCGCCGGAGGCGGGCGCGCTGACGACGCTGAGCGAGCCGCCGGCGAGCGACACGCGCTCCTCCATGCCGATCAGGCCGAGCGACGCGCCGCCCGCCGCCCGTGCGGATGCAGCCGCGACGTCGAACCCGGCGCCGTCATCGCGCACGACCAGCTCGACCGCCCCGCCGGAGCGGCGCAGACTGAGCCAGACGTTTTTCGCCGAGGCATGGCGCGCGACGTTCGTGAGCGCCTCCTGCACCACGCGGAACGACGCGGTGGCCACCCCCGAGTCGACGCGCGGGAGCTCCTCGACGGCGAGATGGGTGTCGACGCCGGTCTGCCGCGCGAACCGGTCGGCGTACCACCGCAACGCGGCGGGCAGCCCGAGATCGTCGAGCATGGCGGGACGGAGATCGAGCGCCAGGTCGCGCACGCTCTGCATGGCGCGGTCGACGCTTTCCACCGCCTCGGCGACGTTGGGCGGCGACGAGGCGAGGTTGAGCCGGATGGCCGTGAGGATCTGTCCGAGGTCGTCGTGCAGCTCGATGGCGACGCGGCGCCGTTCGTCCTCCTGCGCGTGCAGGAGGCGGCGCGAAAGCGCCTCGAGGCGCTCGCGGCCCGCGCGCACCGTCTCGGTGAGCCGCGACCGTTCGATGGCCGGCGCGACGCGATCCGCCACGACGCGCAGCAGGTCGAGCTCTTCCTCACCGAACTTTCGCTCGACCGTAGAGGTGACGGTGACGGTGCCGATGATCTTTCCCTCGACGACGAGCGGCGCGGCAATCACGGCGCGCAGGAGCACGCCGACGGCAGCGGTCCAGTGCGTGTGCGGATCGGCGACGGAGTCGAAGATCATCGCCTTCCCTTCTCTCACGGCGCGCCCGGAGAGCATCGCGTCGAGCGGCACGCGCACCGTGGCCAGACGGTCGTATTCGAAGCCGTCTACGGCGCGGACGACGAGATGGGTGCGCGGCTCGTCGAGCAGCAGGACGAGCGCCTGATCGGCCTGAAGCGTGGTGCGCAGACGCGCGAGGAGCTCGGCGAGGAGGTCGTCGAGACCCATGCGGCCAAGGGCGGTGTCGGTGATGCGCTCGATGGCGTCGAGTTTCGCGAGCGCCGTCTCCGCCTGCGCCAGCAACGACGCCCGCTCGTCCTCCGCCTCCTTCCGCTCGATGGCCAGCGCCAGCACGTCGGCCATCGACTGCAGGAACTGAATGTCTTCGGAGTCGAAGGAGCGCGGCGTCATCGAATGGACGCTGAACAGGCCCCACGGCTGCTCGCGGCCGCGCACGACGCTGCTGAGGAGCGACACCACGCGATGCTCGACCAGGAACGGAGAGCGTGCGAAGCGGGTGTCGTGGCGGCTGTCGGCCACCACGACCGGCTGGTCGCTGGACAGCGCGAACGACGGCGCGTCCTGTGCGCAGAGCGTCACGGTCGTCCCGCCGGACAATTCGTCCCAGCCGACGCTGGTGTGGAGAATCAGGTCGCCGGTCTCGGGGCGGTAGCGCCAGATGATGGCGCGGCCGGTGCCGAGCGTGTGCGCGGCGAGTGAGGCGGCGTCCTGCATCACCACACCGAGGTCGCGCTCGCGGACGGCGGTGACGCCGAGGGCGGAGATCGCGACCTGCCGCCGATTGCGGACGTCGAGTTGCCGCATCCGGTAGACCGGCGTCTCGATGACGTGCGTCTGGCCGGCGTGGCTCGCCAGCGCGAACTGATGCGTGGAGGCGGCATCGAGAATCCGCGGCGTCCCGCTCTGCGCCAGAGGGTACGAACAGAGGACGATGATCGGTTTGCCGGTGATGGCGGCTTCGACCTGCTCTTCGTACTCGCGGAACGCCGGCCACTGGTCGGCGCGAATCCACGACACGCAGCCGGCGATCCGCACTCCGGTGAAGCCGCGCTGGTACGCCTGACCGAGCAGCCGGTTCCATGCGTCGTCGATCGTCGCGCCGTCGATCTCACCGTTGCGCATATAAAACGGAACCGCCGCCTGCAGAGTGACGGCGCCTTCGGCGAGCTGCCGGTCCGCATCCGGCATCAGGGCGCGCAGCGCCTCGCGCGCACCTGCCTCGGACAGCGGCTCCGCGAGGAGCCACAGACAGAGCTCCCCTTCGGCGAGGCCCGCGGCGAGGAACGGCGCGGCGATGTCGTAGACCTCGGGCGTTTCCTCGAAGAAATGGCAGAAGTGCGTGCCGAGCGGGATCTCGCCGAGCTGCGCGATCCCGCTTTTCCGCATGGCCGGCGACATGACGCTCCTGATTGTGCGCCTGTTTGCGCACGTCGGCATCTGCCTAGGTGTCTGCACGGACGCTTCTACGTACTTTGACGAATAGTGCCGCGGCGGCGGTGCGCCTACCTTGTCTTACGGAATGTCAGTAAGCCCCTTCCCCGCCGCCGCCGCCGTCGTCCCTGTCCGCGTCCTGCTGCTCGAGGATACGGAGATCGATCGCGCGATCGTGGAGACGATCCTGCGCCAGCACGCGTTCGGAATCCGTCACGCCACCACAGTCGCGGAGGCGCTGTTCGCGCTGCGGTCGGAGGATTTCGACGTCATCCTCTCCGACCTCGGTCTGCCGGACAGTACCGGGCTGGCGACGCTGGAGGCGCTGCGGCAGCATGCGGCGGCCACGCCCATCGTGGTGCTGACCGGCCGCGACGACGAGGCGACGGCACTGCGCGCGGTCGCGGCCGGGGCGCAGGACTACCTCGTCAAGGGGAGTACCGAGGCGAATGCGCTCGTGCGCGCCATCCGCTACGCGGTCGAGCGGGGGCGCGCGACCGAGGCGATCAGCGTCAGTGAGGCGCGGATGCGCACCATCCTCGAGGGGGCGCTCGACGCGGTCGTGACGATCAACCAGAACGGGTTGATCCTCCGCTGGAATCGCAGCGCGGAAGAGATCTTCGGGCGCCAGCGCGCAGAGGTGCTCGGCAGGCCGATGGCGGAGCTGATCATCCCCGAACGGTTCCGCGCCGCGCATCACCGCGCCATGCGCGCGTTCCTCGATACCGGCGACGCGTCGGCGATGGGAAAGCGGGTGGAGTGGATCGCGTTGCGCGGCGACGGCTCCGAGTTTCCGATCGAAGTGCGGATCACGGCGGACGCGGACAGCAGCGGGATGACCTTCACCGCATTCATCTCCGACATCACGGAGCGGCGGCGCGCGCAGGAGGAGCGGATCGCCTCGGAGGCGAAGTTCCGCGCGCTCGTCGAGCACACCTACGACATCATCTATCTGTGTGACGCGGACGGCCGGTTCACCTACGTCAGCCCCGCGGTGACGCGCGTGCTGGGATACGCGCCGGCCGAGCTGCTGGGCCGCAGGCCGATCGACCTGGTGCACTCCGACGACGTCGACTACGTGGCGCGCCGCTTCGACGCGACGGACGCCACCACACCGGTCGTGGCGGAGTTCCGCTTCCGTCACCGCGACGGCGGGTGGCGGCACCTGGAAGTAGTGCGTGCGAACCGGGTGGCCGATCCGGCGGTGCGGGCGATCGTCGGGACGGCGCGCGACGTCACCGGGCGCAGGGAGTCGCAACAGGCGCTCGACCAGTTGCGCCGCCGCTACGAGCTGATCCTGAACAGCATCGGCGACGGGGTCCTCGGCGTGAACCTGGCCGGCAACATCATCTTCGAGAACCCGGCCGCCGCGTCGATCCTCGGCTGGAAGCGGACAGAGATCATCGGTGAGTCGGCGCTTCAGACCACGCGCCCCGCGTGCTCCGGCGATCCGCCCCGCCCGGTCACCGAGAGCCCGATCCAGTGGACGCTCGCGGAGGGGCGGGTGACGGGCAGCGACGATGACGTTTTCTGGCGCAAGGACGGGTCGCCGGTGCGCGTCGAGTACACATCCGCGCCGATGGTGGACGAGCAGGGGCGGATCAGCGGCGCGGTGGTGACGTTCCGCGACATCACGAAGCAGAGGCAGCTCGAGCAGCAGGTCGAGCTGGCGGAGCGGGTGGCGTCGCTGGGACGCGTCTCCGCCTCCGTCGCGCACGAGTTCAACAACCTGCTGATGAGCGTCGGGCCGTTCGCCGACGTGCTCCGGCGGAAGGCGCAGCAGGACCCGGGTCTCGAACTGCCGGTGCGGCACATCGTTAACGCGGTGCGCCGCGGGCAGCGGCTGACGGACGAGATCCTCCGCTTCACGAATCCCGCGGAGCCGCGTCTCGATCCGGTCGACCTCGCCGCGCTGATCCGCGAATCAGCCGAGGAAGTGCGCGGCGTGCTGCCGGATCGGACAGTACAGGTGGAGGTGCCCCCTCGTCTCGACACGCGCGCCGATGCCGATCAGCTCGCGCAGGTTCTCCTGAACCTGATCGGCAACGCGCGCGATGCAACGGGCGGCGGCGGGGCTGTCTCCATCGGAGCCGCGCCGGCGGTCGAGCTGCCGTTTCTGCGCGAGCGGCTGCCGGAAGCGGAGCGGTTCGTCGCCTTCTACGTCCGGGATGACGGCTGCGGCATCTCGGCCGAGGCGCGGCAACACATCTTCGAGCCCTTCTTTACCGCCGGAAAGCGCCACGGGACGGGGCTGGGGCTCGCCGTGGCGTACCGGATCGCGGCCGGTCACAACGGCGACCTGCTCTGCGAGAGCGAGGAGGGGGCGGGGAGCACGTTTTACTTCGTTCTGCCGGCAGCTGGCCGAGTCCATCCGTAAGTGGCTCATACTTTGGATTCTGAAGCGGCGATGACCCGCTTCCCGTTCGACAACAGCTACGCACGCCTGCCACAGCGCTTCTTCACCCGCACGAATCCGACGCCCGTCGCCTCCCCTCGCCTGGTCCGGCTGAATCCGGCACTCGCGCGCGAGCTCGGGCTCGATCCCGACGCGCTGGCGGCCGAGGAGTGGGCGGCGATGTTCGCCGGAAACCAGGTGCCGGAGGGGGCGGAGCCGATCGCCATGGCGTACGCGGGGCACCAGTTCGGGACGTTCGTGCCGCAGCTCGGGGACGGGCGGGCGATCCTCCTCGGCGAGGTCGTCGACGCGAACGGGATCCGGCGGGACATCCAGCTCAAGGGGGCGGGGCGCACTCCCTGGTCGCGCGGCGGGGACGGGCGGGCGGCGATCGGGCCGGTGCTCCGCGAGTACATCGTCAGTGAGGCGATGGCGGCGCTCGGCATCCGCACGACGCGTTCGCTCGCGGCGGTCACGACCGGCGAGCCGGTGTTCCGGGAGGACGTCCTGCCGGGGGCGGTGCTGACGCGCGTCGCCTCGAGCCACATCCGCGTCGGCACGTTCCAGTACTTCGCGAGCCGCGGCGACGTGGAGGGGGTGCGGCTGCTCGCCGATCACGTCATCGCCCGCCACTACCCCGAGGCGGCCGGAGCGGAGCGGCCGTACCACGCGCTGCTCGCGGCGGTGGTCGAGGCGCAGGCGACGCTGATCGCCGACTGGCTGCTGGTCGGCTTCATCCACGGGGTGATGAACACCGACAACATGTCGATCGCCGGCGAGACCATCGACTACGGACCGTGCGCGTTTCTCGACGAGTACAACGCGGGGAAGGTCTTCAGCTCGATCGACCGGCACGGGCGGTATGCCTACGGGAACCAGCCGAGCATGGGCGGCTGGAACCTGACCCGGCTCGCGGAGTGCCTGCTGCCGCTGTTGTCCGAGGATCAGGATGCGGCGGTGGCGGAAGGGCAGGAAACGCTCGGCGCGTACGGACCGGCGTTCGAGCGCCGCTACCACGCCGGGCTGCGGCGCAAGATCGGGCTGGTGACGGAGCAGGACGACGACATGCCGCTGGTGCTGGAGCTGCTGCAGGCGATGCATGCGACGAAGGCCGACTTCACGCTGACGTTCCGCCGGCTGTGCGACGCCGCCGCCGGCACCGACAACGACGCGGCGCTGGAGAGTCTCTTCTCGGAGCCTTCGGCCCTGCGCGCGTGGCTGCCGCGCTGGCGCCGGCGGCTCGCCGACGAGCCGGCGGATGCAACGGAACGTGCGGCGGCGATGCGTCTGGTGAATCCGGCGTTCATTCCGCGGAACCACCGGGTGGAAGCGGTGATCCAGGCGGCGATCGACGAGGACTTTGCGCCGTTCGAGGAGTTGCTGGCGGTGGTGTCGCGGCCCTACGAAGAGCAGCCGGCGTTCGCGGAGTACGCGCAGCCGCCGCGGGAGAACGAGCGCGTCCTGCAGACGTTCTGCGGCACGTGAGTATGGTGGTGCGGATGCGCAGCGGAGGAACGGGATGCCGGTGACGATCCGGCGCGCCGAACGGCGCGACCTCCCGGCGCTCGGCCGCCTCGGGGCGATGCTGATGCGGACGCATTACGCGTTCGACGCGCACCGCTTCCTGCCGCCCGGGGAGTCGGCCGAGAGCGGCTACGCCTGGTTTCTGGGGAACGTGCTCGAGTCGCCGGACGGCTGCGTCTTCGTGGCGGAGGACGAGGGGGAGGTGGTGGGCTACGTCTACGTGGCGCTCGAGCCGCTGTCGTGGAAGGAGCTGCGCGGCCCCGCCGGCTTCATTCACGACGTGGCGGTGCGGGAGGAGTCGCGCGGCGGAGGCGCCGCCCGGCAACTGCTCGCGGCCGGGATCGACTGGCTGCGCGAGCAGGGGGCTCCGCGCGTCATCCTCTGGACGGCCGCGCCGAACGAGGCGGCACAGCGCCTCTTCCGCAGCCTCGGCTTCCGCGACACGATGGTCGAGATGACGCTCGAGCTGGAGGGGTAGCGGCTCGTCTTCGTCAGCCGGCGGTGAACGATCTGGTCGGAGAAACCGCCAGAACCGCTGTTGATCAGCGCGTCAGTCGCTCGAGCGCCAGCGTCAGCATCCGATCGTCGAAGAGTCGAAGCTTCCGGTCACCGGCATCAGCGCCGCCGGGCCACCGCCGAAGACCTTCTTTGATGTCGGCAAGAGACGCGTTCCGCCGCTCTCGCGCCAGCAGCCAGTCGACGGTCGCAAGTAACTCCATTCCAAGCGGCGATTCGAATCCGGCGATCCGCTTCGAAACCCGCTCGAGCGCCGGGATGTACATGGAGGCCTCGGACTTCATGTACGCCGCCACGGTGTCCTTCTTCGAGTCGTTGAACGCAATTACATCTGTCGGCTTCGCGTCCGGAATCCGGACTTCAGATCGCAGATAACTGCCGTCGAGGCCGTCGAGGAGATGGTCGAGGCGGTTCGCGTAAGGTCCATATCGGTTTGCCACAAAGTGGAGATCGAGGGGATTGGTCACCTGCGAAGACTCCATCTCGCGTTCGAGGAACCATGCGAGCTTCTGGATCTCCAGCAGCGAGCACTCGATTCCCAGAATCCAATACCGCCGAACGAGTTCCGCGATCAGCGCACGGGCGGGGGTGAGCTTCTCGACGCCGGCGCGTTTCGCGACGTTCTGATACTCGCGTGTCGGCTCGTACACGATGATGTCGACGTCGGAAAGGTCTTCAAGCGCGCGCTCGATGACCGGTCGTACGAGACGCCAGTCGAGCCCCCCATTACCGCATCCGAGTGGCGGCAGAGCAATTGAACGGATCTTTTTCTCGAGAATGACGCTTCGAAGATCCTGAAGGCCCGCTTCGATCCATTCGAGTCGTGCCTTGCCGCGCCAGTGCTGCTTCGTCGGAAAGTTGATGATCCACCGCGGCGGGCCCATCATCGAAGGCCGCTCGGTCACGAACATCTTGCCGGTGCGCACCTCACCGCGCCTGCACGCAGCTTCGTACTCTCGGCAGTTGACCGGGAACGCCTCCTTGAACATCAAGGCGATCCCCTTACCCATGACTCCGACTGTGTTGACGGTGTTCACCACCGCGTCAGCTCGGGAGTCGAGCAGGTTGCCAGTCGTGAACCGCATCACCGGAAGTACCACTCCGTTCTCTGGACGATCTTCACCTTGACTCCGAGATCGGAACAGGCGGCTTCGAGGTCATCTTTGATTTCCGAAGTGTAGCAGCCAATGCCGAGGAGCGCGCCGACAGGGACAGACCCGTACGCAAGCGCCTCTGCCTGGTATCGCTCCATCTTGTCCGGCTGCTCCGGGTCCCGCTTGAAATCGCGACGGTGGAGCAGGTTGAAGTCGATCACGGTGCCGAGTTGACCCGGATCGTCAAAGAAACGTGCCGTTTGGAGGTACGCGTGGCGATCGGTGTAGACATAGCCTACGCCGTTCAACCGCAGCGCCTCCAATGAGCTGACGAGAACGGCGATCTCCGCATTATTGCGCTGACGGATTCCCCCGTACCCCGTGGTGATGTTGTAGAGCATCGGACTGTACGGCGTGAAGTAGAACGGAACGTAGTCGGCGAGCACCCCACCAGGAGGAATATCCACCTTGCGTTGAAGGCGAAGACTAATCAGTTCAGGATTTCCAATTCCGACGAAATCAGGATCCGTCACTCCCGAGCTCTGAGAATGAAGCCCGTTGCGCAGGATCCAAGGGACGTTCTCCCGGTGAGTGATCCGAAAGATCAGTCCCTTCTGGGGCGTGAGTGTCTGTCTGAATGGCGGCGGCATTCGTCAAACCTCGATCACGACCCGAAGACGCCGTTTGGTGGGACGCGGACCTGCATCAGAACGGGAAAGTCTACCAACGCCGATGACTCAGTGGCGGCCGGTATCGGCCGCCGCTGCTACCTGCCCGCTAAGCTACGACCGCCGTCCTTACTTCTTCCAGCGCAGGACCGGCTGCCTCGCCGCGCGTGCCTCGTCGAGACGGCGCACCGGCGTGGTGTGGGGGGCGCTGCGCACCAGCTCCGGCCGCTCCTGGCATTCGCCGGCGATGGCGATCATGGCGTCGCAGAACGCGTCCAGCTCTTCCTTCGGCTCGCTCTCGGTCGGCTCGATCATGAGCGCGCCGGAGACGATCAGCGGGAAGTAGATCGTGGGCGGGTGGAAGCCGTAGTCCATCAGGCGCTTGGCGATGTCGAGGGTGTGCACGTCCTTCGGGACCTGGTTCTTGTCCGAGAAGACGACCTCGTGGAGGGTCGGCGCGTCGTACGGCAGGTGGTAGTGGCCCTTGAGGCGGGTGCGGATGTAGTTCGCGTTCAGCACCGCGAGCTGCGCGATGCGGCGCAGGCCGGTGGGGCCCATGGAGCGCATGTACGTCAGCGCGCGCACGAGCACGTTGAAGTTGCCGTTGAAGGCGCGCACGCGGCCGATCGAGTCGGGGTGGTTGTAGTCGAGGTAGAACGAGCCGTCCTCGTTGCGCTCGACGGTCGGCGTCGGCACGAAGGGCATGAGCGACTCGCTGACGCCGACCGGACCGGCACCGGGACCGCCGCCGCCGTGCGGCGTGGAGAAGGTCTTGTGCAGGTTGGAGTGGATGACGTCGATGCCCATGTCGCCCGGGCGGGCGATGCCGACGAAGGAGTTGAGGTTCGCGCCGTCGCAGTAGAGGTAGGCACCCTTGGCGTGAAGGATGTCCGCCATGGCCTTGATCTCGGACTCGAACACGCCGAGGGTGTTCGGGACGGTGATCATCAGCGCGGCGACGTCCTCCGTCACCGCCTGCTCGAGCGCCGACAGGTCGACGGTGCCGCGGTTGTTCGACTTCAGCTCGCGGATCTCGTAGCCGGCAAACGCCGCCGAGGCGGGGTTGGTGCCGTGAGCAGAGTCGGGGATCAGGATGTACTTGCGCGCGTTGCCGCTCTTCGCGAGCGCCTTGTGCACCATGAGGATGCCGGTCAGCTCTCCATGCGCGCCGGCGACCGGCTGCAGGGTGACGCGGGGCAGGCCGAAGATCTCCTTCAGCGTCTGCTCGAGGTGCCACAGCAGCTCGAGGTTCCCCTGCACCTGATGCTCGGCCTGCATCGGATGCGAATGGGCGAAGCCGGGGGTGCGGGCGATCTCCTCGTTGATGCGGGGGTTGTGCTTCATCGTGCACGAGCCGAGCGGGTAGAGGCCGGCGTCGATCGAGACGTTGAGCTTGGAGAGGCGGGTGAAGTGGCGGATGACGTCGACCTCGGAGACCTCGACCTCGTCCTTGATCTCGTCACGCCGCAGCGCCGCCGGCATCAGCTCGTCGAGCGAAGCCTCGGGGACGTCGAGCGTGGGCAACTGGTAGCCGCGGCGGCCGCGCTTCGAGCGCTCGAAGATGAGCGGCTCGGTGGCGGACTTCTGCGCGACGTCGCGCTGCGCGGTCGGTTCTTCGACGGTGGTGGTCATCTACGCTCCCGGGAAATGGCGGCGCTGAGGGCGGCCGCGTACTGGTCGAGCTGCTCGCGCGTGTGCAGCTCGGTGACGGCGACGAGGAAGTCGCGCTCGTGTCCGGCGCCGAAGAACTGGCCGAGCGGGATGCCGCCGAGGATCTTCTCGTGCTCGAGGTCCTTCAGGATCTCCTCCGCCGCGAACGGCGTGCGGACCACGAGCTCGTTGTAGACCGGGCCGGCGAACGGCAGCTCGACCGCGCTGATGGCCTGCAGCTTCCTGCGCAGGTACTGCGTCTTCTGGGCGCACTGCAGCGCGACCTCGCGCAGCCCTTCCTTCCCCATGAGCGAGAGGTACATGTTCGCGGCGAGCGCGATCAGCGCCTCGTTCGTGCAGATGTTCGACGTCGCCTTGCCGCGGCGGATGTGCTGCTCGCGCGTGGCCAGCGTGAGGACGTAGGCGCGCCGGCCGTCGACGTCGACGGTCTCGCCGACGAGGCGTCCCGGCATGTGGCGCTTGAGCGCCTCGCGCACGACCATGAAGCCGACGTAAGGACCGCCGAACTGGGTCGGGATGCCCCACGCCTGCCCTTCGCCGACGCAGATGTCGAAGCCGTGCTGTCCGGGAGGCGTGACGAGTCCGAAGGAGGTCGCCTCGGCCACGACGGCGATCTTGGTGATCGTGCCGGTGGCCTGCGCGACGGCGTCGTAGTCCTCGAGGACGCCGAGGAAGTTCGGCGACTGGACGGCGACGGCGAAGGAGTCGGCGCTCGCGGCGCGGAGGGCGTCGAGATCGATGCGGCCGTCGGCGCCCCAGCCCACTTCCACGACTTCGAGGCCGAGGTTCTGGATGTAGGTGCGGACGGTCTGGAGGTAGTGCGGGTGGATCGACTTCGCGAGGACGACCTTCGTCTTCCCCTTCACCAGCCGCTCGGCGAGCAGGACGGCCTCGCAGAGTGCGGTCGAGCCGTCGTAGAGCGAGGCGTTGGCGACGTCGAGACCGGTGAGGAGGCACTGGTGCGTCTGGTATTCGAAGATCGACTGCAGCGTCCCCTGCGACACCTCGGGCTGATACGGCGTGTACGAGGTCAGGAACTCGGAGCGCGTCAGGAGCTGGTCGATCATCGCCGGCTGGTAGTGCGAGTAGGCGCCACCTCCGAGAAAGGAGACGTGGTCGACCGGGGTGACGTTGCGCGCGGCGAGGCCGCGGAACCAGCGGCGCGACTCGATCTCGGACCAGGGGCCGGGGATGTCGAGGAGGCCGCTCAGCTTCACGTCGGCAGGGATCGACTCGAAGAGGCGGTCGATCGAGTCGACGCCGATGGTCGCGAGCATCTCGCGGATGTCTTCACCGGCGTTGGAGATGTAACGATGGGAGTTGGAGGAATCCAGGGGATCGGGGAGATTGCTCATGACGGACGGAGCACGGGTCAGTGCGCCGATTCCTTCTCGATGAACTCTTCGTATTCTTCCGCGGTCATCAGCTCGTCAATCTCGGTCGGGTCGCTGACGCGGATGCGGATCATCCAGCCGTCGCCGTAGGGATCGGTGTTGACGAGGGCGGGGTTGTCGGCGAGCGCCTCGTTGATCTCGATGACTTCGCCGGAGACGGGCGAGAACAGCTCGGAGACGGCCTTCACCGACTCGATGCTTCCCAGCTCGTCGGCGGCCTCGAGCTCACTGCCGACCTGCGGCAGCTCGACGAAGACGACGTCGCCGAGCTCTTTCTGGGCGTAGTCGGTGATGCCGATGGTGGCGACGTTCCCCTCGAGGTGAACGTACTCGTGGCTCTTGGCGTAGCGGTTGTCTTCGGGGGTGCTCATGGCGTGCCTCCAGCTATTTCGATCGCTTGTAGAAAGGGGTAGGTACGACGCGCGCCCGGGTCTCTTTTCCGCGGATCAGCACGTGGAACTCGCTGCCCTGGGCGGACTTGTCGAGCGGAAGATAAGCGAGTCCGATCGCTTTTTTCAATGTCGGCGAATGAGTGCCGGAGGTGACGACGCCGACCTCTTCGTTGCCGTCCACGATCGGGTAGCCGTGGCGGGCGATTCCGCGGTCGACCATCTCGAATCCGACCAGCCGGCGCGGCGGCCCCTCGGCTTTCTCACGCTGCAGGACGTCGCGCGCGACGAAGTCGCCCTTGTCGAGCTTCACGATCCAGGCGAGGTCGGCCTGGATGGGGGTGGTGGTGTCGTCGATGTCGTTGCCGTAGAGGGCCATCTTCGCCTCGAGGCGAAGGGTGTCGCGCGCGCCGAGGCCACACGGCTTCGCGCCGGCGTCGACGAGCTTGCGCATGAGGCCGGGCGCGTGGTCGGGAGCGACGTAGACCTCGAAGCCGTCCTCGCCGGTGTAGCCGGTGCGGGAGACGATGGCCGGGGCGCCGTCGACGGTGCCCTGCGCGAAGCGGTAGTACTTGATGTCCGCGAGCTGCAGGTCGGTGAACCGCTGGAGGAGGCGCTCGGCGTTCGGCCCCTGGATGGCGAGCTGCGCGTAGTCGGCGCTGACGTTCTGCACGTCGGCGTCGAGGCCGGAGGCGGACTGCCGCAGCCACTCGAAGTCCTTGTCGGTGTTGGAGGCGTTGACGACGACGAAGAAGTCGTCCGGCGCAAGCTGGTAGATGAGGATGTCGTCGACGAAGCCGCCGTTCGGGTAGAGGAGGCCGTTGTAGTGCGCGACGCCGTCCTTGAGCTTCGTGACGTCGTTGCAGGTCGCCCGCTGCAGCAGCTCCGCCGCCTGCGGCCCGCGGACGGTGAGCTCCCCCATGTGCGACACGTCGAAGATCCCGACGTCGGTGCGCACCGCCTGATGCTCCTCCAGGATGCCGCTGAACTGGACGGGAAGATCCCAGCCGCCAAAGTCGACCATCTTGCCGCCGAGGTCGCGGTGCGTTTGGTTCAGGGGAGTTTTCTTGAGTACTTCGTCCATGGCGGGAGGCGACGCTAGCACAAATGAATGAAGAATTTCGAATGAAGAACTTAGAATGAAGAAAGGGCGGCGGGCGCTGCTGATTTCTTCATTCGAAATTCGAAATTCTTCATTCCGAAGGGCGGGCGGGCGTGACCAACGAAATCGGCGATTTCCTCGACTATCTCACCTACGAGCGGAACGTCTCCCCGAAGACCATCGATGCGTACCGGGACGATCTGGAGTCGTTCGTGTCGTTCCTGTGCAACGACTACTTCAGCCTGGGGCGGGACCTGCTCGACTTCAGGAAGGTCGATCACCTCACGGTGCGGTCGTACCTGGCGCACCTGGCGCGGCGGAAGCTGACGCGGTCGACTTCGGCGCGGCATCTGTCGACGCTGCGGACGTTCTTCAAGTACCTCGTGCGGGAGGGGGCGGTGGAGGCGAATCCGGCACGGTCGGTGGCGACGCCGAAGCGGGAGAAGCACCTGCCGCAGGTGATGCAGACCTCGGACGTGGCGCTCCTGCTCGAGCAGCCCGACACCTCCACGACCCTCGGCCTGCGCGACCTGGCCTGGATGGAGCTGATGTACGCCTCCGGGCTGCGCATCGGCGAGGTGGTGGGGGTCGACCTCGACGACGTCGAGCTGCGCGCGCGGCTGGTGAAGGTGCACGGCAAGGGGTCGAAGGAGCGGATCGTGCCGTTCGGCTCGAAGGCGGCGGAGGCGCTGCAGGCATGGCTCGCCGTCCGCGACGAACTGGTGAAGGATGCCGAGGAGCAGGCGCTCTTCGTCAACTACCGGGGCGACCGCATCACCATCCGCAGCGTGCGCCGGCTGTTCGACGGCTACCTGCGCGGCGCGTCGATGCGCGCCGGGATCTCGCCGCACACGATGCGTCACTCGTTCGCCACGCACCTCCTCAACGCCGGCGCCGACCTGCGCGGCATCCAGGAGCTCCTCGGGCACGCCTCGCTGTCGACGACGCAGAAGTACACGCATCTGAACGACTGGCAGTTGATCGCCGTGTACAAGAAGGCGCATCCCAGAGCTTAGTTGCCGGTTGTCCGTTGTCGGTTGTCTGGGGTGTGGCGGCCAGGCGGACATCCACGGACAACTGACAACCGACAACCGATAACGGGGCGCGGCAGCGCCCCCCTTACAATCGACCGCGTGATCCGCGCGATCGTCCATCATGGCTTCCTCGGGGAGGCCATCGAGTACTTCGCCGTCGTGGTCGGCCCCGACGTCGACCGGCGGTTCTTCTTCGAGCAGATCGCGAATCCGCGCGGCGACGTCGTCCGCTACTTCGGCGGCTCCTCGGAGATCGTGCTGAACCCCGAAGGGGTGCGCTTCCGGGGGAACGGCGGGATCTTCGGCGAGTACATGTTCGGCGGGCACCTGCCGGTCGGGGACCTCCTCAACGACCAGGTGGTGAACCGGCTCGCGCTCTTCGGCACGACCGTCGACCCGGCGACGCACGAGCTGCGCTTCAGCCCCACCACCTCGGGGTTCGAGACGTGGGAGAACCTCTTCCTGCAGGGAAACGCGGTCGCGAACTACTTCTTCTTCGTCGACGACCGGAAGCGCTACACCGACGTCGGCGACCGGCAGGAGGCGACGCTCAAGAACGCGGGGAAGCTGCTCAAGCGCTCGCGGCACGTCGGCACGGGGCGGTTCCTCGCGCTCGCGCACGAGCTGCTGGAGGCGCTGAACGAGCCGGAGTCGACGCTGATCCTCGTGCGCGTGGTCCACCGCGCGAACCAGCGGCTGGCGGACATCTGCCAGCAGGCCTACGCCTCGACGCAGTCGCTCGCGGACGTGCCGACCGAGGACCTCGGCTCGATCGAGCCGTACCAGCGGGAGCGGATCCAGATCGACGTCATCTACCGCCATCCCGACAACCAGCAGCTCATCGACGAGTACAAGCGCATCCTCGCCTCGTGCGCCGGCTCGACCATCGACTCCTCGGCGCGCGCGCGGCTGATGCGGCTGCGCACGCTGTCCCTGCGCAACGAGGTGCCGCTCTCGATCTTCGACACGCTCGAGGAGATCGTGCTGCAGGAGCCGCGCGCGGTGGTGCGCAAGGAGGACGAGCCCGACTACATCCAGTCCACGCGCGAGATCCTCGGCGGGTTCCTGCTCGGCCGCAACATCACGCGCAAGCTCTCCTCGCTCGACCTCGTGCAGCTCATGGAGAACAAGCAGCGCGCCGCGGCGATGCGTGACCAGACCTTCGAAGAGGTGCTGCTCGAGACCGGGCGCCTCATCGACGAGATCGGCCGGGAGGAGGAGGACTTCGAGAGGCTGGAGTCCTTCGGCGAGCTGGTGACGCTCTTCGACCGCATCGACCACACCACCACGCTGGTGAACAAGCTGGCGTTCATGGACGACGTCGAGCTGACGCAGGAGCAGGTGCGCTCGCTGCTGGGGAACATGCAGGTGTTCGAGAAGCTGCGGCGGGGCCTCTTCCAGCAGCTCTTCATCGACCCGGTGGTGAACAACGAATACGCGCTCGCGTACGGCAAGAAGAAGCTGTACGCGCTGACGCTGGGGATGATCTCGATCGAGAACAACGAGGAGTCGCTGGCGGGGGTCGTCGAGTCGATCGCCTACCTGAACCGGCACGAGCGCGCCTACTTCGCGGCGTACAACCTGGCGCGGCGGCGGATGGCGAACTTCTATCTCGAGCTGAACACGGCCGAGGGGCGGGAGACGTTCCGGAGGGAGATCCGTGCGGAAATCGCGCACGATCCGGAGCTGCACGAGCTGCAGGACTTCATGACCGAGGGGCTGCTCGAGGAAGTGATCACGAAGATCCGCCTGGAGGCGTTCTACATCAACCAGCTCCTGCCGCGGATCGTCGAGGAGCAGGACGCGAAGCTGCGCAACGACTTCCTTTCCAACTCCGGCCTCGACCGTTTCCAGGTGGAAGAGCTGGAGAGCGAATACTTCGAGATGCGAGCGTTCCCGCCGCAGTTGCTGAACGCGATTCAGCGGCCGGCGTGAGACGGGGGGTTGCTCGTTGCTGGTTGCTGGTTGCTGGTTGCTGTTGTCGGTTCTCGGTTGTCGGTTCTCGGTTGTCCGTGGCTTTTAGGCTCGCGGGACACCCACAGACAACTGACAACTGACAACTGACAACTGACAACCAGCTCTGACAACCTTCTTGCATGACGAACCGCCTCGCCGACGAGACCTCCCCCTACCTCCTCCAGCACGCGCACAACCCGGTGGACTGGTATCCGTGGGGTGAGGAGGCGTTCGAGAAGGCGCGGCGGGAGGACATGCCGATTTTCCTCTCGATTGGCTACTCCGCCTGCCACTGGTGCCACGTCATGGAGCGGGAGTCGTTCGAGGATCCGAACATCGCCCTGATCCTCAACGAGGACTTCGTCTCCATCAAGGTGGACCGCGAGGAGCGGCCGGACGTCGACTCGATCTACATGCAGGCGGTGCAGATGATGACCGGCCACGGCGGCTGGCCGATGTCGATGTTCCTCACGCCCGACGGCAAGCCGTTCTTCGGCGGCACCTACTTCCCGCCGGAGGAGCGCCACGGGATGCCGAGCTTCCAGCGGGTGCTGGAGCACGTCGCGAACGTCTACCGCTCGCGCCGGCAGGAGGTGGAGGAGGCGTCGTCGGAGGTGCAGGCGGCGATCTCGCGGCAGTTGCGCGCCAAGGGTCCCGCCGCGGCGATCTCGCATCCGGCGCTGGACGCCGCCGCCGGAAAGATCGCCGCGAATTACGACCAGGTGCACGGCGGGTTCGGGGGCGCGCCGAAGTTCCCGCCGTCGATGACGCTCGACTTCCTCATGCAGGTGGCGCATCGCACCCGCAACGCCAAGCTGCGCGAGATCGTCACGGAGACGCTGACGAAGATGGCGCGCGGCGGGATGTACGACCAGGTGGGCGGCGGCTTCCATCGCTACTCGGTCGATGCCCGCTGGCTCGTGCCGCACTTCGAGAAGATGCTCTACGACAACGCGCTGCTGGCACGGCTGTACACGCGTGCGTGGCAGTGGACGAAGGAGCCGTTCTTCGCGCAGGTGGCCAACGAGATCCTCGGGTTCGTGATGCGCGAGATGACCTCGCCCGACGGCGCGTTCTACTCGACGTTCGACGCCGACTCCGAGGGGGAGGAGGGGAAGTTCTACGTCTGGACGCGCGCGGAGGTGATGGAGATCCTCGGCGCCGACGAGGGGCGCGTCTTCTGCGCGCTGTACGACGTCACCGACCGCGGGAACTGGGAAGGACACAACATCCTCAACGTGCCGCGCGACCCCGCCAGCGTGGCGGCGGATCTCGGCCTCACGCCCGACCAGCTCGCCGACGTCGCCGCGCGCGGCAAGTGCAAGCTGTACGGCGTGCGGGCGCACCGCATCTGGCCGGGACGCGACGAGAAGATGCTGGCGGGATGGAACGGCTGGATGCTGGCCGCATTCGCGGAGGCATCGCTGGCGTTCGGCAAGGACACGCATGCCGAGGCGGTGCGGCGGAACGCCGACTTTCTCCTCACCCGCATCGGCCCCGACGGACGGCTCACGCGGCACGCGAAGATCCCCGGGCTGCTCGAGGACTACTCCGGCGTGGCGTGGGGACTCACGCTGGCCTACGAGGCGACGCACGAGCGGCGCTATCTCGACGGCGCGCGCACCTTGCTGGACGGGATCCTGGCGCGCTTCCGCGACGAGGAGAACGGCGGCTTCTTCGACACGCCGGTCGATCACGAGAAGCTGATCACGCGGCCGAAGGACCTCTTCGACAACGCCACGCCTTCGGCGAACTCCGTGACGTGCGACGTGCTGCTGCGGCACGCGCTGCTGTTCGGGAACGAGGAGTACGCGCGCGCGGCCACGGAGGCGCTGGAGTCGATCTGGCCGGTGGCGGAAAAGTACGCGTCCGGCTTCGGGTTCCTCCTCGGCGTGGCGGAGTGGTGCGCGGGGCAGCCGAAGGAGATCGCGCTGACCGGCGAATCGGCGGCGCTGGAGCGGGTGGTGGGCGAGACGTTCCTGCCGCACCGCGTGCTGGTGGCGGGCGAGGGCTCGGCCGACCTGCCGCTGATGCAGCACCGCCCGCCGGAGAAGACGCTGGCGTACGTGTGCGTCGGCTACGCGTGCGAGGAGCCGACGGCCGATCCGGAGCGGCTCAGGGAGCTGCTGCGCTGACGTAGCGCCGCGCGAACTCGCCGGAGCGGACGATGCGGCGCACCATCTCCGCACGCGGGGTCTTCGCGGCGAGCACCCGCTCGATCTCGTACGGCTCCCGGTCGAGGAGGATTGCGCAGGCGCGGCGGAGGAACGTCTCGCCGTCCACGCAGTCCTGGCCGTAGGCGAGGGTCTCCGCGAGGTCCTCGATGTGCAGCTCGCCGCGCGCGAGACGCGGCCAGACGGCGTCGGGGTCGAAGCCGAGGCGGCCGAGGAGGAGGACCATCGGCTCGCGGCGGAAGGGTCCTCGAACGCGGACCCTGTTCCCGCGCCAGCCGGTCTGCTCGTCGAGCAGGGCGCCGGCGGCGCTGCGGGTCACGGCCGGCTGCACCGGCGGGCTCTCGAGCCGCACGTCGGCGAAGGCGGCGGCGAGCGGGCGGCGGTCGTGGGCGCCGGGGACGTGCGTGCGGGTGAACTCGAAGGTGACGGTGTTGACGCCGTCCTTCGCCGGCACGACGAGGCGTTGCTCGCTCCATTCTTGCGGGAGCACGAGCTCCCGGCCGAGGAGGCGCATCGTCTGGCCGGACGTCGAGGGGAGAATGCGCAGCCGCAGGACGCGCTCGCGCGCTCCCCAGTTCACGAAGGAGAGCGTCGCGCGCGTGCCGAGGGCCCAGCGGAACTCGCCTTCCGGCTGCGCCCAGCCTTTCTCGAAGGTGACCTGGTTCAGCAGCGACGCCGCGCGATATTCAGCCGGGCCGCCGCGCTCGCGCAGGAAGTCGCTGTTCGCGGAGGCGTAGTGGAGCCGGAAGTTCTCCAGCGGACTGGCGGCGATCATCGGGAATCCGCACAGCCAGCGGCGCATCTCGCTGTCGTCGTAGCCGGCGGTGACGATCCACGCGCCCGGGTAGGTGCGGCGGAGGCGGTCGGCGAGCGGCACGTGCGGCATCGGCAGCAGACCGAGCTTGCGGGGGTGCCGCTCGAGGTACCAGCGCAGCGAGACGTCGGGCCAGGGCTCCGCGGCCATGATGGCGTCGCCGGGGCGGGCGTGGCCGGCCACCACCGCGGCGACCGCGCGCCAGTCGAGCTTGCGGAACGGCTCGACGCGGGCGGTGTCCCACATCTGCAGCGCCGTGACGACGGCGAGCAGCGCGCCGAGGAGTGGCAGGCGCGCGAGGCGGGTCACGTACGCGATGCCGGTGCCGGCGAGGACGGTGTAGCCGAACACCGCCGGCATGACGTAGCGGGGCGCGTAGAAGTGATCGAGCGTCTTGAGGACCGCCAGCGAGATCGCCACCGGCAGGAGGGTCATGCCGGCGACGACGATGGCGGCGCGGCGGTCGGCGCGGAACAGCGCCACGGCGCCGGCGATCGCAAAGAGCAGCATCGCCACCGCGGTCCGCCCCTCGACCTCGGCGCCGAAGGCGGAGACGGAGAAGGTGCGGAGGAACGAGCCGAAGAACCGGGCGTCGACGTCGGGGAAGCCGGGCCAGTTCGCCTCCTCGACCGGACGCGCGGCGTACACGGCGCGGAACAGCGCCAGCGTCACGACGCAGAACCCCGCCACCGTCGCATACCAGCGGCGGCGCTCGGGGAGAACGTACGCACAGGCGGCAGCCACCGTGAGCGCCGACAGGACGATCGTCGCCGACACCGCGGAGGTGTAGAGCATCCCGGCGAGCACCACGCCGGCCGCCGGGAGCGAGCGCCCGCGCAGCAGGACCAGCACGAGCGCGGCGGTGAGAAGCGTCAGCAGGGCGTACGAGCGCGCCTCGCGGCTGAAGTAGACGTGGAGCGGCGAGACGGCGAGCAGGATCGCGCCGCAGCCCGCGGCGACCGCCGAGCTCCCCCGTCCCACGAGCCAGGCGATGGGGATGGTGGCGATGCCGAGGAGCGCGGCCGCGAGTCTCGCCGCCCCTTCGCCCGTGCCGAAGAGCCGCGTCGCGAGCTGGGTCAGGTAGTAGAGACCGGCGTGCTCCTCGTGCAGCCGTCCCAGCCAGCGCCACCAGGGGAGCGCGGCGTAGGTGGTCGTGAGCTGCTGGTGGAGGATCTCGTCGAGCCAGAAGCTGGGGACGCCGAGTCCGTCGAGGCGCAGGAAGGCGGCCACGGCGATCGCGGCGCAGGCGAAGGCCGCGCTCGCGATCCTCTGCCGGCCTGCTGTCACGGCGTCTTGGGAGTGACGACCCACCGCGACGTCACGCGCCCGCTTTCGTTCCCGCTCTTGTCGATCGCCGTGACGTGGTAGCGGTAGGCGATGCCGGCGTCGGTGCGCGAGTCGACGAAGAACGTCGCCGCGATCGGCGCCGCGAACAGCGGGATGGTCCCCGCCTCACGGACCTGCGACTCATGGCCTACGCCCTCGGTGCGGTAGACCTTGTAGCCGGCGAGGTCGGACGCCTCGACGGCCGTCCAGACCAAGCGGACGGCGTTCGGCTCGACCAGCGTCTCCAGCGAGCCGGGCGTGGGGGGCGGGGTGAGGTCCTTGAACGTGGCGCGCACCGGCGCGGACGCGGCGCTCTGGATGACGGGGCCGGAGCTGAGCGCCACGGCGCTGACGCGGTACTCGTGCTCGCCGTACGAGGGGATGTCGGTGTAGGTCGTCCCCTTCACCGGCGCGTTGTTGATCGGGGTGCTGAACTCGTTGATCGCCTCGCCGGGTGCGGTGCGGTAGATGTGGTAGCCCTCGACGACCGGCGCCTCTTCCCCACGGACCGAGGTCTTGGGGGCTTCCCAGGCGAGCACCACCCCCTCCCCTTTCGGGGTGGCGGTCAGCCGGGCCGGCGGGGTGGCGACGGGGAGCGGGACGATGGACACGAGGTTCGAGAGATCGCTCTTCGACGTTCCCCCCTCGGTCACGACGGCGTAGGTGACACGGAGCGGGCGGCCGCTCGTGGAGCGGAACGGGGGTGTATCGGTGTAGACGAGCCGCGAACCGGCGGTCGCGTTCGCCAGGTTGGCCCTTTCTATGCTGTCGATCCGGGTACCAAGGCGGGCGAACTGCGCCGCCGGAAGCGTCGGGACTTTGGCGAACAGGGCCACCGGCTCGGGGATGGTGGGATCGATGTCACCGGGCAGGAGCTGGTTCGGGTCGCGGCCGACGGCGGAGGCGGGCAGTTCCTCCGTGAAGCGAAGGATGTTGATCTGATCGATGCTGGCCAGCGTACGGCCGGCGGTGGTCAGCGAAGGGTAGCTCCAGGAGAGAATCACCTGATCGGCTCGCTGTGTTACAACCAGGTCGCTCGTCGCCTTCGGAATGATGGGGACGGGCGGCCGGGGATCGCCGCGTTTGCCACAGGCGACAACCAGAAGGACCACAGCCGCGAGCACTTTCCGAATCATCGCGGCGGATTGTAGCGAGGTAACCATCGAATGTGCGGAATCATCGGATATGTCGGTACGCGGGACGTCGTGCCCGTGCTGCTGGGCGGCTTGAAGAAGCTCGAATACCGCGGCTATGACAGCGCGGGGGTCGCGGTCGTGAACGGCAACGGCGTCGACGTCGTGCGCGCCGAGGGGAAGCTGACGAACCTCGAGACCAAGCTGGGGGAGAAGCCGCTGCACGGCACCTTCGGCATGGGGCACACGCGCTGGGCCACGCACGGCAAGCCGAACGAGAACAACGCCCACCCGCACCGCGACTGCACGGGGAACGTGGTGGTGATCCACAACGGGATCATCGAGAACTTCCTCCCCCTCAAGCAGCGGCTGAAGTCGCAGGGGCACGAGTTCAAGAGCGAGACCGACACCGAGGTGGTGGCGCACCTGATCGAGGAGTACCGGAAGGACGGGACGCCCTTCGTCGAGGCGGTGAAGCGGTCGCTCAAGGAGCTCGAGGGGCACTACGCGCTGGTGATGATCGCCGGCGACGACCCGGGGACGATCGTGGCGGCGAAGCATGGTCCGCCGCTGGTGGTCGGGCTTGGCGACGGGGAGAACATCATCGCCTCCGACGTGGCGCCGCTCCTCGCCTACACGCGCAACATCATCTATCTCGAGGACGGCGAGTACGCCGTCGCGAACGACAGCAAGGTGGAGCTCTTCAGCCGTACGGACGAGAAGCTCGACCGCGAGCCGAAGAAGATCACCTGGGACGCCGTGATGGCCGAGAAGGAAGGCTACCGGCATTACATGCTCAAGGAGATCCACGAGCAGTCGCGCGCGGTGCGGGACACCTTCAACGGCCGGATGTTCGAGGAGTCGGGCGAGGTCTTCTTCAACGACCTGCAGTTCACGCCGGAGGAGTGGGCGAAGTTCAACCGGGTGCACATCGTGGCCTGCGGCACGTCGTGGCACGCGGGGCTGGTCGGCAAGTTCATGATCGAGGCGGCGGCGCGCATCCCGGTGGAGGTCGACTACGGCTCGGAGTACCGCTACCGCGACCCGATCGTCGACGAGCACACGCTGGTCATCGGCGTGACGCAGTCGGGCGAGACGGCGGACACGATCGCCGGCATGCAGGAGGCGAAGGGCAAAGGGGCGAAGCTGATCTCGATCTGCAACGTGATCGGCGCGGCCGCCACGCGCATGTCCGACGGCGTGATCTACACGAATGCCGGGCCGGAGATCGGCGTGGCGTCGACGAAGGCGTTCACGACGCAGCTCACCGCGTTCTACCTCCTGTCGCTCTACATCCGGCAACTGAAAGGCGACTCGGCGGCGGAGATCCGGGAGGCGATGCACGAGCTGTCGACGATCCCGCACAAGATCGAGCACCTGCTGAAGACGCAGGAGAAGAAGATCCAGCAGCTCGCGAACCGCTATCACACCGCGCAGGACTTTCTGTTCCTCGGGCGAGGACTGCAGTACCCAATCGCGCTGGAGGGGGCGCTGAAGCTGAAGGAGATCTCGTACATCCACGCCGAGGGGTACCCGGCCGGCGAGATGAAGCACGGCCCGATCGCGCTGATCGACGAGAACATGCCGATCGTGGCGGTGGCGACGAAGACCTCGACATACGAGAAGGTCGTCTCCAACCTGCAGGAGTCGAAGGCGCGCGACGGAAAGCTGATCGTGATCTGCGACGAAGGCGACGAGGAGATGCGCCAATTCGCCGACGACGTGATCGAGATCCCCCACACGACCGAGCCGCTCCAGACGATCCTGGCCGTCATCCCGACGCAGTTGCTCGCGTACTACATCGCCCTGCGCCGCGGGGCGGACGTCGACCAGCCGCGGAATCTGGCGAAGAGCGTGACGGTGGAGTAGGGGGGGCAACCGGCCCCTGTCACCAGGGGCAAGTCATTGCTTGCCAGCCGGTGCCGTTGTAATAGGCACAGGAGACGGTCGTGGTGTCGAAGTCGCAGTCGGAGATCTCACGGCGGCGGTACGTCGCTTCATTTCCGCCTCGGGTAATCCCGCCTAGGCAACCACTGTGGTAACAGCCCACCTGGTTAGTCATCGCCGAGTCGGTGTAATACCACATCCACACGTCAGTAAAAGGACCGGCATTCGTGACGGAAGCGGCAGAGAAAACCAAGGCAAACCCAACGATCACCGCGCGGCATGTCCGGGACTCCATTAAGGAGCTCTGGAGGTGCTTCAAGCATGTGCGGGCGGTGCTTGACCGACCTGCGGAGCTGGTGAACGATCTCCGCGCTCGCATCAACGAACACACGACCGCGACACCACGGTAGGAAAGATGCAGGCTCGATCACTCCCAGGAAGGCAGATGACGGCGGAACCTGCTTCGGAGAGACTGATAGCGGCGGGAAACGCCGCACTGAACGCGTGCAGGGCTGGCGACGACGCCGGCGGGCATTTCGACGCCATCTACGCGACGTACACGCCAATCCTGCGAAGGATCGCGATCCGCAAGTGGGGGATTCCATCGAAGGATGCGGACGACCTGGTGCAGGACGTTTTTGCGTCGTACCTCGCACAGAGGGCCGCGGTCCGCGACGTCCACGCTTACCTGATCGGGGCGATCTGCAATGCGTCGCGGTATTACCGGCGCCGGGACGAGGCGTCGCCCTTTTCACCGCGCCCCGAGCATCGCGAGTGCGGCAGCACGCCGGACGACGAACTGCTCGACGGCGTCATTCGCACCCTCGTCATCCGCACCACGCTCGCCCGCCTGGGACCGAGTTGCCGCGAGGCGCTCGAGCAGTTCTACCTTTACGGCGAGACCGCGGGCGCGATCGCGGAGCGGCGCCAGACCACGCCCAATTACATCTGCCGTCTCCTCAACTACTGCCGGAACCGCGCCCGCTCGATTTATGCACGGATGAGCACCGGAGATCCTGAACGATGAGCCACCTGACGGAACGGACGCTGGGTCTTTTCGCGATCGATCCGGCCCGCGTCAGCCCGGCCGACGCTGCTCATCTGCGGTCCTGCAGCGAATGCCAGGCGGCGCTTCGAGACCTGCGGGAGTTCGAAAAGCTTCTGCGCGAGCCGGAGAGCTGGACCGGTGTCGCGCACGCCGCACGACGCGCGGGCGTCGACGAGTTGCGCGAGTTCGCCGTGCGCAGCGCCGAAGAGGACGAGGAGGCGTTGCGGCTGCTGGAGGAATTCAGCGAACCTGGCGCGGCCGCCCGGTTCGTGTCAGCGAACATCCCTGCCAGGCCCGAGTACCAGACCGGCGGCGTAGCGCGGCTGCTGTGCCGGTGGGCCAACGGGATGTGCGTTCGCAAGCCGCTGTACGCCCTGAAGCTGGCAGAGGCGGCGACCGTGATCAGCCAGATGCTTCCCGATGCGAGCTACCCTCGTAAGACGATCCACGAGCTTCGCGGCGACGCCCTGAAGGAACAGGCGAACGCCCTGCGATTCCTCGGTCGTTTCCCGGAGGCCTTAGTCGCCGTGGAAAACGCTGAAATCGAGTACCGGAAGCTTCCGCAGGAGAGTCCGGGACTGGTGGGCGCGACGCTCGTCCGCGGCACCATCCTCTTCGAGCAGGACGATCTCGAAGGGGCCCAGAAGGCAGCGGCTGAAGCGGCCCACGCGGCGTTGCGCGTCGGTGATGCCGCGAGACACCTCAGTGCCCGGAACCTCCTCGGCTACATCCTGTTCGAGCGCTATGACCACACCGCTGCTGCGAAAGTGTTCGAGGCAAGTCTTCAGCGCGGCATCGCCGACGCGGACGCCGCGGCCGTCGCAGCCGACTCTCTCTCGCTCGGGCTTTGCTGCCTGGAGATCGGTAAGCTCGGCGAGGCGAGCCGATTTCTTCAGGACGCGCTCCGGTACTACACGGCAGCGGGCTCCTCCCCTTTCCTGACGCGCACGCACTGGGCCGTCGCCCGCCTCATCTTCGCCCAGGGCAACCCGTATGAGGCCATTTACCGGCTCCAGCGGTGTATCGATGAATTCACCCGATTCGAGATCCTCAGCGATGCAGCGCTGGTTGCCGTGGATCTCGCCGAGGTGCTGAACGCGGTCGGGCGGACGGGTCAGATTTCGAAGGTGCTCGCCGGTACCGTCAAAACGTTCATCGATGCCGGGAAGCTGACGAGTGCGTTGACCGCGCTCGCGTACCTGAAGGACGCCACCGGCAGCGGCAGCCTGACGCCCGAGCTGTTCGAGTACATCCGCCGGTTCGTCCGCCGTGCCGAGCGCCAGCCGGAACTTCTTTTCGCGCCGCCTCCCCGCCCACTGTAAGGATTCCGCCGGAGCCGTCACCCCTCTGAGTCTTTGAGGGCGCCCTCCCAGATTCGCCGCCGAAAGCGGCGTGGAGGAGGGCTTATGCCAGGTGTGTCCAGAAGGTCCCGTCGTGGCGCGGCATTGGTGACGTTGCTGATGATTCTCGCCGCGCATGGTGCAGCGGCGCGGGAGTGGGGCGACGAGCCGCGGTGGGGCAAGCGCTTCGAGCGCGTCAAGCGCGTCATCGTGACCGTGCTGTCCCGCTTCAATATCCCGCCCGGCTGATCGTGGTTCGCGTGCGGGGCCGCTCTCCCGCACGCGTTCCTGCCTCGCCGGGGGTTACCGAATGAGGGTAGGGGGTCCGCGCCCGCCGGCACCCCTCCGTTGCGATGCGGCGGGGAACGGCGGTTCGAAGAGACGGCGGAGCTCTACCTGCGCGCGTGCTACAGCACCTGGGCCCCCCGCGAACACGAAGGAGTTCGCCGACCGCCTGGAGCTTTCTCGTCCCCACATCAGCCGCCGCGTCGCGAAGGTCACGGGCGTTTCCGCGAGGGACTTTCTACGGGCACGCCAGCTCGAGTACGGGAAGCAACTGCTGTTGACGACACCGGTGTCCATCGTCGGGAGCGAATGGACCTTCCGCCGCTGCTTCAGGAGCGCGTTCGGCGTCACGTCGGCCGAGTTCCGCGCCCGCGCACGGGACGGCGGTACGGACTGACCATGCATCGCGCTTCGCACGACTGAGAACGCGCACCAGGTCACCGAATGACGGTAGGCGCCGCGACATTCGACAACCGCTGGATTGGATGGAGCCGGCCAGGCTGCTCGTCGCGGGCGAGCTACTCAGCGACCTCGCCAGGCCGGAAGGCGACGCGATCGCGTGCCCCGACGGCAGTGCGGGCTTGCTTACGATGAGGGCGACGCGCTCATGGGACATTTGGCGACATGAAGCGGCTCCTCGGACATTCGTACGTACTCCACGGAGGGTCGACGACTACATCTGGCTGGTGGCAACGGCTACCTCGCCGAGCAGAAGCGGATACCGCGTAGTTGGGCGGCGGCGCGTGCCGCGACCACGCGGGGCGGCGCTCAGCGGAAGTGCACGTTGGCCGTGACGCCGTAGATGGTCGGCACCGGCCGGCCGTGGAGGGTGCCGGGGTCGAAGCGCCACTGCTTCAGGGCTTCGATGAGGGCGCGGTCGTAGCAGGGATTCACCGCGTTCACGACGTTCACGTGCTGCACGGATCCGTCCGGGCCGACGACTGCTTCGACGACGGGCGCTCCTGTCATGCGAGCGCCCTCGCGCGCGCACGCTTCGAAATCGGCCTCGACCCGATGACGGAGGGTGGCGGGCTTCACGTCCCCGACAGCACGGAGTGGCAGCTCGCGCTCGGCGGTTCCGTTCGGGCTTCCGGCGGGCTGGTTGAAGGGGGGACGCGTGCAGGCGAGGTGCTGTCCGGACGGTCCGGTCCAGACATACGGCTCTTCGCACCGGAGCTCCTCCACGGTCGGAGCGCAGCGGCCGGGGTCTCCGCAGGGGGAGTTGTCGAATCGATACAGAAACAACGTTCCGGACGGATCGAGCGCCACGCCCGAGGCGATCTGGGAGTCGACGCCTCGTTTCCAGAGGCGCGCGTGAAAGGGGCGCCGGGTGGAAAAGGCGGTGGCCATACAGCTCTCTACGGCGGGGGTGGACGTCCCCGGCGGTGCGTCACCGCAGTCGAGCGCGGCCGCTCCTGCATGGGCGATTTGTGCTTCGCGGAGAACGCCGGCGTCGTGGCGGTAGCAACCCGTCAGGGCAACCAGCAGGACGAGCGCGCGAACGCGGCTCCGGCGGCTGACGACGAACGCCAGCGCGAGCAGGATCGCGACGACGACCGCTGCCGCGGGCGCCGTACGGCGGCCCCAGATGAGGGCGAGCGTCCGCGCGGTGCCGCCGGGGACGACCTGCCGCACGCGGAGGTAGGGGCCGACCTGGAGGTCGCCGAGTATCGCGAGGGGCGGGCGCAGGTGCTCCAGGATGTACAAGTCGTCCTGCCGCTGTTCGACACCGGCCGGCGCCCAGAAGAGACTCGACCGCTCGACTTCCCGCACCTGGCCGTTCGTCCAGTCGACGCGCAGGATGCGACGGCCGGCGTGGTCGGCGACATGGACGGCGTCGCCGCGGACGGAGCTGATGCCGAGTAGATCCTCGTCCCAGCGCCGCCAGGTCAACGGACCGGCAACCGTCGCGACCTCTCCGTCGCGGTTGATCGTCCGCAGATAGGCTCCATCGGCGAGCAGCAACGTCCCGTCGGGCGCCTCGGTCATGCCGTCGATTCCCGTGAAGCGCGCCGAAGAGGCGGGGGCGATCCCGCCGGACGGTCTCCGCCGGAGCAGCACGACCGCCGGCCGGCGATGGTCGTACCGGTTGGCGCTGTAGATACTGCCGTCGCTCGCGAGCAGGAACGACTGCAGGCCGAGCGGCGACGCGGGCGCGGGAGGGAGGACGTACGAGAAGCGGCCCGCTGCATCGACGCGCCAGACGCTGCTCAGGTTTCCGCCCGGCTCCGGGTTGGACCCGTAGATCGCGTCATCGGCGCCGAGCTCGAGGTCGTGAGAGTGGACGTTCCGGAGCAGCGGTTCGACGCGGCCGTCGTCGATGCGCCAGATGCAGTTCCCCGGGATGTCGGCGACGACGACGCCGAGCTGGTCGTGGACGACGATGCCCCATCCTTCGTGCGCCCGCCCGCTGGTCGCGCCGAGAACGGCGCAGACGATCGCTAAAACTGCGACTCTGCGTCCGATCCAGCCGGTACCACTCCGCGCGCGAGGCCGGCATCCGTCAGTAACCGGCGGCAATAGGGCGCCTGCCCGCCGAGAACCTGAAATAGGATTCCCAGCAGACAGGCCGACGACAGGAGGCCGCCCACATATGCCTCCGGCGTCACCTCGAACTCGATGCCCTCGCGTTCGAAGAGCTGCTCCACGAGCTCCGCCTCGGCGACGGTCGCGGCGATGAAGACCGGCTCGACCCGCGGTTCGCCCGAGTCGTCCATGGCAGGCCGGCCGGCGCCTTCCGCGCGTCAGACGCGTGCCGTGGCGGCGTGCACGGGACGCGTCATCAGCCCGCCGATCAGGTAAATCGCGCCGAGCAGGATGTGGACGATGTGGTCCATGGTCCCGAACTCCAGCGTGCCGGGGATGAGCTTCAGGAGGCGGGTGTCGTGCGGGCCGGGGACGCCGGGCGCCCCGTCGCTGCCGGCGACGAAGCCGGCCACGCCGAGGAGCAGGTAGACGGCGCCGAAGGCGACGCAGAAGGTCTTCGCGGCGCTGGGCGAGCCTTTCAGCCCGAGGTACAGGGAGACGGCGCCCGTCACGAGGTGGACGACGTTGTGGGCGCCGGAGAGGTGCATGCCGAGGACGGACGGCGCCACGAATCCGAGGACACCGACGAGCAGGAAACCGATCCCGAGGATGGTTGCAACCCGATTGGCCATTTTTCCCTCCTTGCTGAGGAAAGAAATCCTACCGCGAGATCCAGCCGCCGCCCAAACAGAGGTCGTCCTGGTAGAAGACGACCGCCTGTCCCGGAGCGACCGCGCGGAGCTTGTGCGCGAAGGTCACGCGGGCACGATCGCCATCCAGCGGCGTGACGGTCGCGGCGACGTCGGCCATCCGCGAGCGGACGCGCGCCTGCACCTCGACCGGTCCTGACGGCGGCGTGCCGCCGATCCAGTGCACGCGCTGCGCGACCAGCTCGTCCTGCTCGAGGAGCGAGCCGGGACCGACCACCACCCGCTTCGTGAACGGGTTGACGTCGACGACATACGTGCGCTCCGGCGAGCCGCCGATGTCGAGGCCGCGCCGCTGGCCGATCGTGAAGTGGTAGTAGCCATCGTGCGTGCCGAGGACGCGGCCGTCGACGTCGACGAGCTCTCCCGCCCCCTCGCCCGGCTGGATGCCGGCCTCGCGCTCGACCACCTTGCCGTAGCCGTCTTTCTGCGGCACGAAGCAGATCTCGTACGACTCCTTCTTGCGGGCGACGGAGAGCCCCGCCTCCTCGGCGATGCCGCGCACCTCCGGCTTCGTCAGCTCCCCGAGCGGGAACAGCGCCTCGGCGAGCTGCGCCTGGGAGAGCTCGAACAGGAAGTAGCTCTGGTCCTTCGCCAGGTCGACGGCCTTGCGCAGCTCGTAGCCGCCGCCGTCACGCGTGATGCGGGCGTAGTGGCCGGTGGCGATCTTCTCCGCGCCGATGGCCAGCGCCTTCTGGTGAAACGTCTCGAACTTCACGTGCGTGTTGCAGAGCACGCAGGGGCTGGGGGTGGTGCCGGCGAGGTATCCCTGCACGAACGGGGTGACGACCTTCTCGTGGAAGTTCGCCTCCATGTTCAGGGTGAAGTGGGGGATCTCCAGGCGCCAGGCCACGCGGCGCGCGTCGGCGAGATCGTCGATCGTGCAGCAGCCGCCGTAGGTCGTCTCCGACGCGGCGAGGTTGTCGTACATCTGCATCGACAAACCGACCACGTCGTGGCCCTGCGACTTGAGGAGGTATGCGGCAGTCGAGGAGTCGACCCCGCCGGACATCGCGACGGCGATCTTCATGGGTGCAGAACCGCACTGCGCAGAACGACGCACATCAGGCATAATTCCCCGCGTTGGAAGTAACCGCTCGTACGTTCAGCGTGCTCGTAGTCGACGACGATCCGAGCATCAGGAAGATGATCATCGCAGCGCTGCGCCGCGGCGAGGTCTCGTACTCGTTCCTCGAGGCGCCGAACGGCCGCGACGCGCTCGACCTCATGCGCGCCGAGCATCCGGACGTGGTGGTGCTGGACCTGATGATGCCGGTGCTGTCGGGATGGGACGTCCTGCGCGAGCGCGCCGACGACGACGAGCTGAAGGCGATCCCGGTTATCGTGGTCAGCGCCAACCGCGATCCGGAGGTGGTGACGGCCGTGAACGCGGGGATCTGCGCGTTCCTGCCGAAGCCGTTCGACATCAGCGCCCTCAGCGCGCTGGTGCGGTCGTGTATCCCTCCCGAGAACGCTCTTCCAGATCCTGGGCATCAAGCACTGCAATAGCGGTCATGTTGACGATGTCGTTGACGTCGACGCCGCGCTGCAGCACGTGCACCGGCCTGGCGAGACCCTGCAGGATCGGACCGATCACCTCCGCGCCGGCCAGCCTCCAGAGCAGCTTGTAGGCGGCGTTCGCGGCGTCGAGGTTCGCGAAGACGAGCACGTTCGCATCGCCCTGAATCGCGCTCCAGGGGTAGTCCTGCTCCGCGATCTCCGGCACGACCGCGGTGTCGGCCTGCATCTCCCCCTCGACGATCAGGTCGGGGCGGCGCTTCTTGAGGATGCGCACGGCGTCGCGCACCTTCTCGGCCTGCGGCTCCTGGGTCGAGCCGAAGTTGGAGAAGGAGATCATGGCGATGCGGGGCTCGAGCCCGAAGCGCTTCGCCGTCTCGGCGGTCTGCTCGGCGATCTCCGCGAGCGTCTCGCTGTCGGGATCGATGTTGACCGTGGTGTCGGCGAGCAGGATCGTGCGGCTCTTGAACATGAGCAGGTAGGCGCCGGAGACGTGCTTCACGGCGGGACGCGTCTTGACGATCTGCAGCGCCGGCTTGAGCGTGGCGGGGTAGTAGGCGCGCAGGCCGGAGATGACGCCGTCTGCGTCGCCAGCGTCGAGCATCATCATCGCGTAGTAGTTGCGGCTGTTGAGAATACGCCCGGCGTCGGCGACGGTGATGCCGTGACGGCGGCGGAGCTCGTGGAAGCGCTGCACGTACTGGTCTGTCTTCTCGCAGTCGAAGATGTCGATGATGGTGACCTTCGACTCGTCGACGTTGTACTTGTGCAGCAGCGGCGCGATCTCTTCGCGGCGGACGAGGAGGATGGGGTGCGCGAGCTTCTCCTCGGTGAGGATCTTCGCCGCGCGGATGATCTTCTCCTGGTCGCCCTCGGGGAAGACGATCCGCTTCGGCTTCTGCCGCGCGCGGGCGTAGAGCTCGTGCATCAGGCCGCGCGAGCGGCCGAGGACGTTCTCGAGACGCTGGCGGTAGGCGGCGTAGTCCTGGATCGGCTGCTGCGCGACGCCGGTCTCCGCCGCCGCCCGCGCCACCGCCACCGGCACGTTCAGCAGCACGCGGTAGTCGAACGGCTTCGGGATCAGGTACTCGCGTCCGAACGAGATGCGGTCCGCGCCGTACGCGCGCAGGACGGAGTCGGGCACGTCTTCCTTCGCCAGGTCGGCGAGGGCGTGCGACGCCGCGAGCTTCATCTCATCGTTGATTGTCGTGGCGCGGCAGTCGAGCGCGCCGCGGAAGATGAACGGGAAGCCGAGGACGTTGTTGACCTGGTTCGGAAAATCGGAGCGGCCGGTGGCCATGATCACGTCGGGCCGTGCGGACGTGGCCTCGTCGTAGCCGATCTCCGGGGTCGGGTTGGCCATGGCGAAGACGATCGGGTCGCTGGCCATCGAGCGGACCATGTCCTGCGACACGATGCCGCCGGCGGAGAGCCCGATGAAGACGTCGGCGCCGACGAACGCGTCGGCCATCGTGCGGCGGTCGGTATCGGCCGCGAACTCCTCCTTGTACGGAGTCATGTCGGCCTTGCGGCCCTTGTAGATGACGCCATGACGGTCGACGAGGAGGACGTTCTCCTTGCGCAGGCCGAGCTTGATGTAGAGGCGGAGGCAAGCCATCGCGGCGGCGCCGGCGCCGGAGATGACGACCTTCACTTCGTCGATCTTCTTGCCCGCGACCTCGAGCGCGTTCACCAGCGCGGCGGCGGAGATGATGGCGGTGCCGTGCTGGTCGTCGTGGAAGACCGGGATCTTCATCTCGGCCTTGAGGCGCTCCTCGATCTCGAAGCACTCGGGTGCGGCGATGTCCTCGAGGTTGATGCCGCCGAACGTCGGCTCGAGGAGTTTCACGCAGCGGATGAACTCCTCGGTGTCGCGGGTGTCGACCTCGATGTCGAAGACGTCGATGTCGGCGAACCTCTTGAAGAGGACGCCCTTCCCTTCCATGACCGGCTTGCCGGCGGCGGCGCCGATGTTCCCGAGGCCGAGGACGGCCGTGCCGTTGGTGATGACGGCGACCAGGTTTCCCTTGGCGGTGTACTTGTAGACCGCGGCGGGATCGGCGGCGATCTCGAGACACGGCACGGCGACACCCGGCGTGTAGGCGAGAGAGAGGTCACGCTGCGTGGCGGTCGGCTTGGACGGGACGACCTCGATCTTTCCCGGCCTGCCGCCGGAGTGGTAGTCGAGCGCTTCGTCGCGGTTGTTGTCCGGCATCGGGGGCGGAGTCTATACCGATGGGGTTCCTCGGGGGTCCTCGGGTTCCTCGGGTACCTCGGGGGTCCTCGGGGTCCTCGGGGTTCCTCGGGTTCCTCGGGGGGGGCGGCGCGGGAGTCTGCTCCGAGGAACTCCGAGGAACTCCGAGGAACCCGAGGAACGATGGGCGTCAGAACCGCACGCCGACGGCGGCGGAGAAGTAGTCGTCGATGTCGCCGGCCGAGGTGTACTTGAGCTGGCCGTACGGGTACCAGTTGCCGCGGCGGACGCCGACGCCGCCGAGGAGGTTGAAGCCGCCGTCGTAGTCCCCCTCGTCGGGGTTCACGAACGCCAGGCCGGCGCCGAGCCAGAAGTCGGTGTTCGCCGTGAGCGTGAAGTCGTAGTGCACGTCGGCGTTGGCGCTGAAGGCGTCGCTGGAGAACTCGATGTTCGGGTTCAGGACGAATCCGGCGGGGAGCGGCATGCTGATCTCGGTGCCGATCATCGGGTCTTCATCGACGATCCCGGCGCGGACGCCCCAGCGAATCTGCGCCTCGGCGGCAACGGAGAAAAGCAGGACGAAAAGAAAGGCGGGCATGAATCTCTTCATGCCCGCCGGGGAGAGCAACTTCTGTGCGCGCGATCAGCCGCGCTTGCGGGCGGCGTCGATGGCCGGCGCGGTCACGCGGGCGGCGGCGGCAGCCGGGCGGCGGCGCTGGTTCCAGCGGTCCCAGGCCACGGCGACGGCCGGCACGATGAGCAGCGTCGAGTAGGTGCCGCTGATCACGCCGATGGTGAGGATCCAGGAGAAGCTGCGGATCACCTCGCCGCCGAGGGCGAGCATCGCCAGCAGGACGAGGAACACGGTGCCGCTGGTGAGGATCGTGCGCGAGAGCGTCTGGTTCATCGCCAGGTTGAGGTGCTCGGCGAGGCTCATCGGCTTCTTGATCTTGCGCTTGTTCTCACGGACGCGGTCGAAGGTGACGACAGTGTCGTTGACCGAGTAGCCGACGATGGTCAGGATCGCCGCGACGACGTTGAGCGAGAACTCGAGGTTCAGCAGCAGCAGGAAGGCCATCGCCACGAGGACGTCGTGGATGATGCAGATGACGGCGGCGATGCCGAAGACGAAGTCGAAGCGGAGCCAGATGTAGAGGCCCATCGCCAGCGACGAAAGGAGGATGGCCCAGATCGCCTTCTGCTGGAGCTGCGCGCCGACCTGCGGGCCGACCGTCTCCTGGTTGAGGACGTTGAAGCGGCCGAGGAACGCGCGCTCGTTGATGACGCGGGCGACGCCCGCGGACGTGCCTTCGACCACCTGCTGCATGGAGGTGAAGATGCCGAGGTCGGAGCGCTTGTCGATGATGCGGTCGGCGATGCCGTTGTAGTACTGGACCGCGGCGGGGTTGGTCCCCTTGGCGTCGGGATCGGCCTGGATGAGGAGCGAGGCCAGGCGGTCGCTGCCGAGGTAGTTGAGGTCGTGCTTGCCCGCCGCCTCGGCGTTCATGGTGCGGTGCAGCGCCTCGACGGTCTCACCGGCGTAGTCGCCCTCGCGCTTGAGCTGCGGGAGGCGGATCAGCACGGAGCGGTCATCCGCGCGGCCGTACTGCTGAATCGTGGCGTTCGGCAGCTTCTCGCGCAGCTCGTCGAGCGGGACGTTCTCCCGGAACTTCAGGACGATGTTCGCGCCGCCGGCGAAGTCGATGCCGAGGTTGACGCCGCGGGTCAGGAAGACGCCGAGGCCGATGGCGATGATCAGCAGCGAGATCACCACCGCGTGCCAGCGGTACTTGATGAAGTCGTAGTTCGGGTTGTCGAAAATTCTCATGGTGATGTCCTGGTCCGCTTAGATGCTGATCTCGCGCGGGCGCTCGGTCGGCTTGTAGACGATGTCGAAGATCATCCGCGACACGAAGAACGCGGTGAAGACGGAGGCGCCGAGACCGATGAGCAGGGTCACGGCGAAGCCCTTGATCGGCCCGGTGCCGAACTGGAACAGGAAGAGGGCGGAGATGATCGTCGTCAGGTGGGTGTCGATGATCGTGCCGAAGGCGCGGGCGAAGCCCTGGTCGATGGAGGCGCGGACGGTCTTGCCTTCGCGCAGCTCCTCGCGGATGCGCTCGAAGACGAGCACGTTCGAGTCGACGGCCATGCCGAGGGTGAGGATGATGCCGGCGATGCCGGGCAGGGTCAGCGAGGCCTTGAAGTAGGCCATCATGCCGAGCAGGATGACGAGGTTGAGGAGCAGCGCCAGGATGGCGTTGACCCCGGCGCCCTTGTAGTAGGCGATGATGGCGATGACGAGGAGCGCGAAGCCGATCACCGAGGCCATCACGCCCTGGCGGATCGAGTCGCGGCCGAGCGACGGGCCGACGGTGCGCTCTTCGAGCGTGGTCAGCGAGGCCGGAAGCGCGCCGCTGCGGAGGACGAGGGCGAGGTCGGCCGCCTGCTGCTGGGTGAAGCTGCCCTCGATGATGCCTTCGCCGTCGATCTGGCTGTTGATGTTCGGCGCCGAGACGACCTTGTTGTCGAGGACGATGGCGAGGCGGCGGTTGATGTTCGCGCCGGTGAGGGCGCTGAACTTCGGCGTGCCCTCGGGGGTGAGCGAGAAGCCGATGACCGGCTCGCCGACCTGACCCTTCTGGACGCGCGCGTTCTTGAGGTCGCGGCCGCTGACGGGGACGTTCTTGCGGACGGCGTAGTACTCGGTGCCGGTGACGCGTCCGAGCTCGTCCTCGCGGTTGCCGGCGAGGATGTCCACTTCGCCGCGGAGGTTCGCCGGCAGCGCGTCGAAGACGCCCTGCTGCGTCGGGGCGGTGGCGCCTTCGACGATGCGGAACTGGAGCTGCGCGGTGGTCTTGATGATGTCCTTGACGCGGGCCGGATCGTCGACGCCGGGGAGCTGGATGTTGATGCGATCCTCACCCTCGGGGACGATGATCGGCTCGGTGACGCCGAGGGCGTCGACGCGGCGGCGGATCGCCTCGACGGCTTGGTCGACCGTGTCGTTCTGCAGCGCCTGCACCGCCTGCGGCTTCATCGCGAAGCGCAGCGTGTTGCCGGAGCGGGTGAGCGCGAACGAGGGGAGGAAGTCCTGCGCGAAGCGCTCGTACGGCGCGCTCTGGGCGTTGGCCGGAAGGGTCGCGACGAAGGCGGTGTCGGACTGGCGCGACATCGGCGGAACCGGGATGTTCTGCGACGTGGCGTGGGTCCGGAGCGAGTTCATCGCCTGGTCGACCTCGAGGCGGGTGGCCTCGTTGACGTTGACCTTCATGACGAGCTGGATGCCGCCCTTGAGGTCGAGACCGCGCCGGATCGGCTCGGGGTTGTTCTTCGTGGGGATGATGGCGACCGTGAACACCACCAGCACCGCGAGAATCAGCACAACTTTCCACAAGATGTTTCTATTCAAGAGAGTTCCTCCGGACCGGGCGTTCTAGGACTCGTTCTCGCCGGTCACGACACCGGAGATCGCAGAACGCGAGACTTTCACCTTCACGTTTTCGGCGATCTTCAGGTAGACGGCTTCGGGCTCAACACCCTGAATCGTCCCGTAAATCCCGCCGGTGGTAATGACGCGGTCGCCTTTCTTCAGCGCGCTCAGCATTTCCTGCTGCTTCTTCCGCTGCTTGTTGGCCGGCCCGATGACCATGAAGTAGAAGACCAGGCCGATGGCGATGATGGGAAGGAAGTTCGCGATGGCCGCCGTGGCGCCACCGCTACTCTGGAGCAGAGCTATCGCATTCATATCGTTTTCTTTGGTTTAGGCCGCCTCACCGCTCACGACCCGTTTGAGGAATGCTTCGCGGAAAGACCAGAAAGAATTGGACGCGACAGCCTGCCGGATCGACCGCATCAAGTCAAGGTAAAACGAGAGGTTGTGGATGGTGTTGTAGACGGAGGCGGCGATCTCGCCGTTGACGTAAAGGTGCCGCAGGTAGGCGCGGGAAACGGTCCTGCAGGTGACGCAGGAGCAGTTCGGATCGAGGGGGCGGTCGTCGGCGGCGAACTTGGCGGTCTTGATCGAGACCTTGCCGAGGCTGGTGAAGAGGGTGCCGTTCCGCGCGTTCCGGGTCGGCATGACGCAGTCGAACATGTCGATCCCCGCCGCGACGCCGTTCACCAGGTCTTCGGGGGTGCCGACGCCCATCAGGTAGCGGGGGCGGTCGGCCGGAAGGAGCGGCGCCGTGTAGTCGACGACCTCGAACATCTCTTCCTTCGGCTCCCCCACCGACACGCCGCCGATGGCGATGCCGTCGAAGTCCATCGCGGCAATCTCCTCGACGCTCCGCTTGCGCAGGTCGAGGTGAATCCCCCCCTGGACGATGCCGAACAGGGCTGAGGCGCCGGTGCGGGCGGAGAGGGATCGCTTCGCCCAGCGATGGGTCAGGAGCATCGACTTCTCGACCTCCGCGTGCGAGATGCCGTACGGGGGGCACTCGTCGAAGGCCATGGCGATGTCGACGCCCATGCGGGTCTGGATCTCGACGGAGCTCTCGGGGCTGAGGAAGTAGGGGGAGCCGTCGATGTGGCTGCGGAACTCGACCCCCTCCTCCCGGATCTTCCGGATCTTCGCGAGCGAGAAGAGCTGGAAGCCGCCGGAGTCGGTGAGGACCGCCCCGTCCCAGCCCATGAACTTGTGGACGCCGCCGAGCTTCTCGACCAGGTCGACGCCGGGGCGGAGCATGAGGTGGTAGGTGTTGTTGAGGATGATCTCCGGACCGAGCTGCCGGAGCTGGTCGGTGGTCAGGCTCTTGACGGAGGCGAGCGTCCCCACCGGCATGAAGACGGGAGTCTGGATCGCGCCGTGGCGCGTGACGACCTCGCCGCGGCGGGCGGCGCCGTCCTGCGCGAGGAGGTTGAAGGTGATTCTGGACATCAGTTGCGTGTGTCGTGTTGCGAGTTACCCGGGCTGTTCCGCCCGGGCGATGGCGCACGGGCAACGCGCCACTCGCAACGCGCTACTACTGGATCTTCATCTGCTCGACGCGGACGGTCGGCGGCATCGAGAGCGCGAAGCGGCTGGGCGGGACCGGCTCGTTGATGCGCAGGTTCGTGAACTCGTAGCGGGTGACGTCGCCGTCGCCCTCGACGTACTCGATCTTGCTGGTGAGGAAGGTCTTCTTGTCGATCCAGAGCTTGATGCGCTGGACGCGCTTGGCGACGGCCTTGTTCTTCGGCGTCAGGTCGAGGAGGTAGGTCGGCTTCGACTTGGAGTCGGTGAAGGTGAAGTCGAAGTAGCGGGCCAGCTCGTCGATGGCGCCGGTCGCCCCCATGTACTTGAAGATGCGGTCCTCGAACTTCTTGACGTCGATCCGCTCGGCCTTGCCGATCTCGGGGTAGTAGGTGGTCAGAACGCCGTTGGCGATGACCATCTGCACCCGCTTCGGGGCCTCGTAGGTCCAGAGGACGTTGCTCGGGCGGGAGAAGAGGAACGTTCCGGTCGAGACTTCCGGCTTGGCCAGGAGGGCCAGCTCTTTTTCCTGGCGGAAGTCGGCCTGCAGGGTGGAGGTCTTCTTCTGCTGCTCCTGAACCTGCTTGATGACCTGTGCGAGCGTGACGGGAGCCGCGCTGGCGGAGAACGCTGCCGCCGCGAGCGCGCAGACCACGGCCATGCACAACACTTTGTTCGTCTTCGGGGTGGACATGCGCCGCTCAACCACCCCCGGTTTACTGATATTTCCCGTGTATACTGGCTCGACCGCCTGAGGTTATTTATGAAAAGACTGCTGGTTACGCTAGCGCTTGCGCTCGTCATCTCGCCGCTCTCGTTCGCCGCCGTCCAGTACGAGTTCATTCAGAAGAACACCTCCGACGACGAGGTGCAGCCGACCACCGACCTCACGGCCCGCGCGACCGTCGACGGCGGCCGCAGCCGGGTCGAGTTCCTCTCCGGCAACCTCTACCCGCCCGGCACCTACATGATCGCCACGGAAGGCGCCCGCCGGATGTTCTTCATCGACCCGGTGAAGGAGTGGTACAGCGAGGTCAACACCGGCGGCCTCGCCACGGCGCTCGCGGCGGCGAACATCAAGATCGAGAACCTCAAGACCAACGTGCAGAGCCTCCCCGATACGCAGAAGATCGCGGGGATCGAGGCGCAGCACCGCCGCGTCACCATGTCCTACGACATGACCCTGACGCTGAAGGACATCCCGCTCAAGCAGCACATCCGGACCGAGATCGACTCCTGGACGACCGACCGCTTCGGCACGATCGACCAGAACTTCCTCTCGACCGGCTTCCGGACCGGCAACCCGGAGGTCGACCAGATCATCGCCGCGGAGACGTCGCAGGTGGAGGGCTTTCCCCTGCGTCAGGTGGTGACCATCCGCACCAGCTACGACCTGCCGATCAAGTCGAACCTGAAGACCCCGACGACGCGGACGATCACGCGCGAGACGTGGGTGACGAAGATTGCCGAGACGCAGGCCGCCTCGGCGCTGTTCGTCGTCCCGGCGACCTACCGCCGCGCCGAGGAGCCGGCCGCGCCGGAGGCGACGACGAAGGTTCTGACGTTCGACCCGCCCAGCGGAACCAACTGAACCGCGGTTCTGCTACGATCCGGAGCGATTCCGGCCTGCTGTCGCGGCTACGGCCGCCGTTTTTTCGATGAAGACACTTCGTGCCTTAGGTGGACGTCTGGGAGGGGTGGTCAAACGGCCGCGGGTGTATGCCGCGCTCGTGCTGCCTCTCGCCGTCCCATTGTTCATCGCCGCCGTACGCGCGCAGCCGGAGCTCGGCTCGACGACGCGCGCCTCCATGGCCCCGCTCCCGTCCCTCCGCTATGACGAGCTGCATGCCCCGCTGAGCAGCGACCTGCCGGAGCACGCCGTCATCCTGACGATCGAGAAGAACGACACCCTCGGCGCCGTCCTGACTGCGGGAGGCCTCACGCGCACCGACGCCGCCGTGCTGGCGACCGAGCTCGGGAAGTCGATCGACCTCCGCCGCCTGCGCCCCGGCCACATGATCCGCTTCCACTACGACCAGGCCGGCGCCGTCGATGCCGTGCAGATGAAGGTGACGGGCTGGGGGGAGATCCGGGCGGTGCGGAACGGCGCGACGTTCGACGTGCGCGCCGAGCAGGCGGAGATCCGCAGCGTCGAGACGACCGTCTCCGCGACCATCAACCGCTCGCTCTACGAGGCGCTGCGCGACGCGGGGGAGCGCCCGCAGCTCGCACAGCAGCTCATCGACATCTTCCAGTGGGACATCGACTTCTTCGAGCTGCGCAAGGGCGACTCGTTCAGCTTCGTGGTCACGAAGCAGTTCGCCGGCAGCGACGTGGCCGGCTACGGCCCCATCACCGCGGCGCGGTTCACGCACCGCGGCAACACCTACGAGGCCTTCCGCCAGGAGATGCCGGACGGCCGTGCCGGGTTCTACGCCGCGAGCGGCGCGCCGCTGCGCAAGCAGTTCCTCAAGGCGCCGCTCAAGTTCCCCCGCCTCACCTCCGGGTTCACGAAGAAGCGCTTTCACCCCGTGCTGAAGTACTTCCGGCCGCACTACGGCGTCGACTATGGCGCCCCGATCGGGACGCCGGTCATGACCACGGCCGACGGCGTGGTGGTCGAGGCACGCTACAGCCCGGGTGAGGGGAACTTCATCCGCGTGCGGCACTCCTCGCGCATCGACACCTGTTACCTGCACCTGTCGCGCTTCGCGAAGGGGCTGAAGAAGGGGACGAAGGTCGTGCAGGGCGACGTCATCGGCTACGTCGGCATGACCGGTCTGGCGACCGGGCCGCACCTCGACTACCGCGTCTCCGAGGCCGGCAAGTGGCTCGATCCGCTGAAGCTGAAGTCGATCACGCCCGACCCGCTGCGGGGTGCGTCGCTGCGCCAGTTCCGGGCCGCGGTGGCTCGCCTGCAGCCGCGTCTGGTGACCGCCCCGAACGACGTCGCGCGGAAACAGGTGCCGCAGCGGGCACTCTTCTAGCAAAATCGCCCTTCCTCTATGAATAAGGTCATCGTTCGGGCGCCGGTCCGCGCCGATCTCGCGGGGGGGACTCTCGACCTCTGGCCGCTCTATCTCTTCCATCCCGGATCGCGCACGGTCAACGTGGCCATCTCGTTTTTCGCCGAGTCGGAGGTCTGCGAGACCGGCAGCGGCGCGATCGAGGTCCACCTCACCGACCAGCAGTACCGGCAGCGGTACGAGTCGCTGCAGGCGATGTCGGCCGACCCGAAGGCGGCACTGCTGCATCGGGCGCTCGAGCATTTCAAGCTGAGCGGCATCCGCATCACCACGCGTACCGACGCGCCGCGCGGCTCCGGCCTCGGCGGGTCTTCGGCGCTGTCGATCACGCTCGTCCGGGCGCTTTCAGAGATCGCCGGCCAGCCGGTCGAGGGGGAAGACCTGATCTTCCTCGTGCGCGACCTGGAAACGCGGCTCCTCGGCGTACCGGCCGGGATTCAGGACTACTACCCGCCGGTCTTCGGCGGCCTCGCCTCCCTGCACCTCACCGCCGGGAAGCCGGCGCGCCATGCGCTGCAGACCACCGCGCACGACCTCGGCGCGCACATGCTGCTGCACTACACCGGCGTCTCGCACTTTTCGGGGACGAACAACTGGGAGCTGTACAAGCGGCAGATCGACGGTGACGAGAGCGTCCGGCGCGGCCTGTCGAACATCGCCGAGACGTCGATCGAGATGGAGCGCGCGCTCGACGGCGGGAACTTCGAGGCGGCCGGCGCCGCGCTGCGCAAGGAGTGGCAGCACCGCCAGACGATGATCGAGGGGATCTCCACGCCGGAGATCGACGCCGCGATCGCGGCCGCGGAGAAAGCCGGCTCCTGGGGTGGGAAGGTGTGCGGCGCCGGAGGCGGCGGCTGCATCGTCTTCCTCTTCCCGCCGGAACGGCGCCAGGCGATCGTGGCGGCGCTGGCGAAGGTGCCGGGACGGGTGCTCGACGTCGCGCCGGTGGCGCACGGCATCAGCGTCGAGCGCGACCGCGACGCGCATGCGCCTTCACCCCGTCCGCGCCTGTCGACGCATCGCTCCGAGGGAACGATCGACCAGCTCTATGTGTCGGGTGGCAGCGGCTCGTACCGGCCGTATGTCCTGGCGGAAGGGATCGTCACGCACGTCGAGGGACGCAGCGGGCTGCATCATCAGACCACCCGCTCCTACATCGCCCCGATCGCGCCGAACGACGGGCGCGTGCTCTGGCACCAGGCCTCGCTGATCGACGCCGAGAAGCTCGACATCCGCGCCGTCCCCGATCCGGGGCGGACGAACGAGGTGGCGGTGTCGCCGGAGGCGCTGGCGCAGGCGGCGGCGCAGGGGGAGGAGGCGTTCCGGCAGTTCCTCGAGGAGAACGAGCGGCTGCACATCTTCCACAACGCGGCGTTCGGGATCTTCTCGGACGCGGCGGAGACGCGGCAGGCGTTCATCGAGCGCTGCCTGGAAGAGGCGAACCGGCAGCTCGAGGACGAGCAGGAGCGGCTGGAGAGCACGTTCCGCCGCCGCATCGACCAGCTCCGCGAGCGGTCGGAGCGGGAGCAGCGGGAGCTGGAGAAGAACGACGACCAGATCCGCACCGACGGCCAGGAAGTGAACGTGGCCTGGGGGCAGACGCTGTACAACATCACCAGCGGCCGCCCCGCCGCGGCCGTCACCGACTCGGGCGTCTCGTCGGTGCGCGAGACGGATTACCTGGACAACATCGCCCAGATGCAGCGCGCCTGGGACCGCGAGCTGCAGACCCGTCGGGAGGACCTCACCTCCCGGGCAAGGTCGATCGAGGAGATCTCGATCGTCCCGACGGCAAAGAACATCGAGGTGACGAAGTACGTGATCCTGTGGGCCGCCGCCCTGCCTTGACCGCGGAATACGGGCGGCGATGAATGGTTAGTCTCTGAGCGCGTGGTACGATCCACGCCGAGTCGGGCAGTAGCGCAGCCTGGTAGCGTACCTGAATGGGGTTCAGGTGGTCGGGGGTTCAAATCCCCCCTGCCCGACCAAACACAACCCCAAGAAGCCACAACAACTTACGCGTTCCGCTCGCTGAGCGCGAAAACCCTCAACGCGCGCTCCGTGCCTAGTAGCGCGCCTAGTAACTCTTCGGCACTTCACGCCAGCGATGCCGAGTCGAGCGCGATCCTATCGTCGGAGGTATCAACGACGAATGGATCACGAGACCCTGATCTCGCGAATCGAGATCGCAGCCGAACTCGGCGTGCAATCACAGACCATCGCGCATTGGGAGAGAGCCGGCTGGTTTCCCCGGCCGAAGATGAAGCTCTCCCTCAAGCGCATCTACTACGACCGCGCCGAGGTGAAAGCCGCACTCGACGCGCGAGCGATGAGAACCCCACGCCTAGCGTGGGGCGCGTGAAGCAACGCGGGGGCGGCGCACGCCCCCGCGGGCAACACCTCAAAGGCTTTCGCTACGACGAGACGGCCGGGCTCGCGTACTTCTCGGTCTACCTGCCGGGCAGCGGTGGTGAATCACGTCACCGCGCCACGGTCGAAGCGGCGACGTGGGAAGAGGCGGTCCACAAGTGGACGGAGTTCCGCGCACGGGCGCTGAAAGGCGAAGCACGGCCCGGCCATGTGCTCACCTTCCGCGAGTTCATCGCAGCGTACATGGATGACATTGCGACGCAGGTGAGCGTGAAGACAGCGACCGAGTATCGGCGCACGGCGACAAAGCACCTGCTCCCCGTGTTCGGCTCCACGCGCCTCAACGAGATCACGACGGCCGCGGTCAAGGCGTTCGAGACAAAGTTGAAGCGCGCCGGCTACGCGCTCGCCACGGTGAACGGCTACGTCAACGTCCTCCTCATCCTGCTTCACCGTGCCGTCGACGACTTCGATGTCATCGAAGAGTTCCCGCTCAAGAAGCGCCTCAAGCGCCAGCGGCCGGACCCGCTCGCGCTGGAACTCACCGATGAAGAACGCGCGCAGTTCTTCGCCGCCTTCGATGATGAAACGCAGTTCCGCACGCATCTCGGAGGGCGGCGCACGTTCGGTCCGGTGCGCACCTGCGAGCGGTATCCAACCGCGCGTCGGTTCGGCGGCAGCGTGCGGCCCGACAGCGAAGCCGCGCTAGATGCCTTCGCGCGTCTGAAATTCCTCAAACCGTTCTTTATGGCCGCGATCGAGACCGGACTTCGGAAAGGTGACTTGCTCCGGCTGTCGTGGCGTTCGGTCGACTTCGAGCAGCGGTGGGTGAATATCATCATGCAGAAGACGAAGCTGCCGGTGACCGTGCCGATGTCGGATGCGTGCTACGCCGCGCTTCGCGAGTGTCGAGCACGCGGTTTCGCGGGCGAGTTCGTCTTCACCGATGAAGAAGGTCGGCCGCTTTCCGCGACGCGCGTGCATCGCACCTTCAACCTCGTGAAGCAGCTCGCGGGCATCACTCGTCGCTTTCGCATCCACGATCTCCGCCACAGCTTCGCCAGCCGCCTGATCTCGCGCAACGTGAACCTCGGCGTGATCTCGAAGGCGATGGGGCATACGACGATCGCGATGACCATGCGGTACGCGCGACCGTCGCCGGAGGCGCTGCGCGACATTCAGCGTGCGCTCGATAGCTAGAAACTCTTCGGCACTTTGAGCGCGTCCCGCCTACGTCGCTCCGTACTCTAAAAATCACCGGGCTGGAATCGAATCGAAACCGGCCCGGTGACACCCGCCCGGCGGCTCGCTTGCGAGACCGCCGAGCGGATTGGAAGTACAGGAGCTTTATGAAACTCATGTCCATTGGTGCTGCGCTCCTCGTCGCGGTGGTGGCGTTCAACGCCCCGCCGACGACGGGGAAGCGGCCCACCCCGCCAGCCGCCGTCGTCGCGGTCTTGCCCCCGTTCCGCGGGGCAGTGCTGTACGACATCACGTACTCGCGCGACACCGCGCGCGTATCCGCATCGCTGGATGACTTCACCCCGGTCTTCAACCGCCTCCGCGTGTCAGGCGGAGAACTCGGGTTCGGTTCCATCCGTGAAGACTCTGACCGCCCGCTCATCCGCTGCTACGTCCCGGCTCCGCCCGAGCCCCCGCCGCCGCCGCCGCCCGCGACCAGCGGCGGCAACGTCTTCGTCAACACGACCAACCAGAAGCGCTACGAGATGGAGCGCAAAAAGTACGAGGCGAAGCGCCGCGCGTGGGAGGCCGATGCGAACGCCCGCATCAACGCGTTCGTCGCCGCCCTTACGCCGCTCCTCGGCGCTCCCGCAACCGCCGCGTCCACCGACCTCACCGCCGCCGTCGAGCGCGGAGACCTCATGCTCGCCGAGCCCTCCGCGTTCCCGCACGCCGATACCGCGATCATCCTCATCACCGACGGTATCCACAACGCAACGGCGAAGGAGACGCCGACGATCCGCTCGAACGCGCGCGTCGCGATCGTGAACGGCGTCGGCTCGATGGGCGCGCTCGCGAAGCTGAACCCGATGCCGCTGCGGTTCGAGTCCACCACGGCCGCGATCCGCTACCTCGCGGGTGAAGGAGGTCCGAATGTCCGATAGACCGCTGAACTCCAACATTCGCAACGCGAGCGGCGGCAACGCCGCGCACGAGGAGCGCAGCCGCCAGGCGCTCATCGCGCAAGCGAAGACCATCAACTCCAAGGGTCACGACGTGCTCGACGCCGAGGGCAAGGTGGTCAACAAGCGAGCGGTCATCAAGGAACACGACGAGAAGAGCCCCGATCTCGTGAAGGTTCACGGCAGCGTCGTCACGAAGTATTACGTCTACCTCTTCGCGCTCGCCTGCGTGTACTGCCTCGACGTGCTGCTCTTCGGCGCGACGGCGGAGTACGTCGTGAGTCTCATCACGGGAAACTGGGTGCTCGTCATCCTCGGCAAGTACGCCATCCCGCTCGCGTTCCTCGGGATCGAGGTGCTGTGCTCGCTCAAGATGACCGAAGCGCGCGCCGCGCGCGAGGAAGAGGAGGTGCCGAGCTATGGCTGGTAAGAACTCCGCGGCCTTCTACTTCTGGGCGGCGCTCGGCTCGATCATGGCGCTCGTGATGCCGCTGACGGCGGTGTACACGGCGATGGCCGTGCAGGTCGTCGCGGAAGACTCCGCGCCGATCATCATGCTCATCATCCTCGCGATCATCTCCTTCGCGGCGCACGTGCTGATCCTCTTCGGCGGAAAGCTCGCGCACGACAGCAAGACGTACTACCTCTTCACGACGAAGCACACGCGGCTCGCGCAGGAATTGGCAGCGGATCATCGCCTCGTGCGGAAGCGCCTCAAGAGGCTCGAACTGCTCTTCATTCCCTACGTCCACCACTGGAAGAAGCACAACACGACCTACGACTACATCGAAGCAGGGCCGTTCGATAACGAGGTCGCGGAACTCCTGCGCCGTCACTTCCCGTACCTCAACAAGAACACCCGCGACGACGGCCCCCACGACGCGTAGGAGGGCCGCCGATCCGAGCAACGAACGGGCGGGCCGCAAGGCTCGCCCGCTTCGTCTTAGGGAGAAACCACATGATCGGTGAACTTATCGGACTCCTCATCGCGGCGGCGTGCGCCCTGTTCGTTCTCAGCCTGCCGCTCTCGAAAACAGAAACGGGCTCCACGCTGCGCCGATGGGCGAGCGTCTGCCTCGTGCTCGCGTTCCTGCCGTCGCTCATCGGAGGGCTCTTCTTTCCGGCTTCCCCTGTAGACGGCAGCACTGCGGCCGTTGGACCGGCCAGCGCGTCACCCGCGGGTGACGCGCTCTCGGGTCTCGGCTGCATCGCGGCGGTCATCATTGCCGCCCTCGTCGCCTACGGCATTCTGAAACTGCGGAGCCGCTTCGCCTCGAAGTCGAAGCCGCGCGACCCGTGGGAGAGCTTCTTCAACCGAGGCGGCGGAAAGCGGCCCTTCACCATGAACCCGAACGCGAGGCGCACGCGCGGTCCGTTCGGCTACGACGACGAGGACGACGACTGATGCCTGTCTCGACAGATTGGTTCTTCGGCGATCGCAAAGCGTCGTACGCGCGCGCCCGCAAGAATACGGCGGCGATGGCGGCCGAGATGCGCGGGACTTCTGAGGAGGATGCCCGCTCCGCGCTGGCGGCACTCGACGGTGACGAGAGCTTCCTCCTCGGCACGCTCGCGAACGGCGAGGATCTGCATATCGCTACGCGCGAAGTCGGGCGGCACGGCATGGTGTGGGGCTCGTCGGGCGCGGGCAAGAGCTACGGCCTCGTCATCATCACGAACGGCTGGTCATGCGGTGGCGCGCGCCGGTTGCAGCTTATCGACCCGAAGGGCGAGACGGTCCTCATAAAGTCGCTCCACGTCGCGGCGGACTACCTCGATCTCCCCGACACGGAGCGCGAGGCGTTCGCCGCGCGCTTCCGGGTCTTCGACGTGACGCCAGACGCCCTCACCCCCTTCAACCTCTTCGCCGTTCCGAAGGGCATGTCGCCGTCGCTGCTTGCGAGCCTGCGCGCGGCGGCCACGCGCCACATGAGCGGCCACGATTACTCCGACCTCATGGAGTACGGCGTCTTCCTCCTGTACTCCGCCGCGATCAACATGCAGTGCGGCATCACGGTCAAGTTCGTGCGCGCCTTCTTCCTCGATGCCGAGTTTCGCGCGCGCGTGATCCTGCCAAAGATCGCCGACGCGCGGCTGCGTGACTCCATCGAGCACATCGAGACGACACTGCCGGCGCAGACTCGCACGGCGATCGTGCGGCAGTTCGACATCCTCCTGTCGTCGGCGCCGGCGCGGATCAGCTTCGGGCTCTCGCCCTCGATGGTGCAGGCACTCGCGCCCGCCGATCCGCGAGCGACGGATTTCCTCGGCAACTTCGGCCCGACGCCGCAGCGCTCCCCGGCGCTCGCGAAAGCTATGGCGATCAACCGCCTCATCGACGTGCTGAACGACGCCAACGTGCGCGACGCGCTGGTGCCGGAGATGGTGCTCGTGGAAGAAGTCGGCGTGATCGTGAAGCAACCCGCCGTCGCGGACTTCCTGCTCGAAGCATCGAGAACGCTCCGCTGGAAGGGGCTCTCCATCGTGACTGTCGCGCAAGATCCGGCGAACGCCATCCCGCGCGAGACCTGCACGGCGCTCGTGCTCAACTCCAAATGGCTGCTCTCGTTCGAGTGCGGCAAGGACGAGGCGCTGTGGCTCTTTCCGCACGTGAGCCGCGCGCCGGGAAAAAGCGAATCCGAGCAGCGGCAGGCGTTCGTCCGCGAGATGGCGAAGCTGCCGACGCAGCACGCCGTCCTCGTGAAGAAAGGTGTTCCGGCCGTCCGCTTCCGCACGCGCGACCTCGACGACCCTATGAAGCGCTACCCGCGGGAACTCCTCACCGAGACCTTCGACCGTGAGATTGCGCGCCGCTCGATGGTGCGCGTGAAGGACGCCGAGGCGCGCATCTCGACGTGGGAGGCCGACCTCTTCGCGAGCTACAACGGCAGCTCCACGGCCGCGCCTGGGGCTGTAAAAGGGCCGCAGAGCGGCGGCGCGGCGAGCCGCGGGATTTCCGACCTCTTTGCGCTGCTGGACAGCGCACGCGGGAAATCTGAGGGCGAGGAGGGCGGCAATGGATAAGACGCTCCGGCTGATCGGCCTTGCGCTCCTCTACGTGCTCGCGAGCCCTGTGTACCTCGTCGTGTTCATCCGTAAAGCCATGAAGGCCGGCGCGGGCGCGGCGCTCATGCGGAAGGGCTACATCGACTGCCCGCACTGCGAGCAGACGAACGCCTTAGACCTCCTCGCGACCTGCCCGAAGTGCCGTACCACGGAGTACGGCAATCGGCTCCGGTGTACGGCATGCGGCGAGCAGTCGCGCAGTTTCGACTGTGACTACTGCGGCGTGACAATCAAGGTGCTCTGACATGGCGATCACGAAGAAACACCGCATCCTACCGCGCGACATCGACGCCTACGTGCTCGCGGGCCGCTTCCGCATGCTCACGCGCCAGCAGCTCAAGGGTTGGCTCTTCTCCGACGTAACCGAGGCAATGGTCACACGCTTCTTCGACCGCTCGACGGAGCGCGGCTACCTCGGCGTCGAGCGGCTGCAAGGCAACGGCATCCAAGTCTGCTGGCTCACGAAGAAGGGCCGCGACTTCCTCGTGGACGGCAGCCATGCCGCCGCCTCTGATCTCTTCCCGGCGAGTGGTCCGGTCCCGGCGAAGGACTTTGAGCACACCGTCGAGATCGTGAACGCAGCGCTCGCGATGCGTCGTCGCACGCCCACGCCGGACGAGCTGCTGCCCGCGTGGGCCGTGCAGCGGTTGTTCGCCGGGAAGCTCACCGTCTGGCCGGACTTGCTCTGCCTGTGGAAGCCGCACGAGGACAAGGGCTCCGCGCTCGCGATCGAAGTGGATCTCGGAGGCGAGCCCGTGAAAACGGTCCTTGTCCCGAAGACGTTAGAGCTGATCGGCTTCCTCACAGCATGGACCGCCGGCGCACCCGCCGCCATCCTGCTCCTGACCGCCACGGCACGCCGCCGCGACTCGCTACGCGAGGCGCTTAGCCCCGCGATCGGTGACTTCCCGCTGGCCGTCGAAGCGCTCAGCGCGCTCTCTTCGGCGACGGACTGAACCGTGAACTCCAACCGTCAACTCGACTACAGGCCCGAGTTGACGGCTGGGCGCGTGGGGCCTCGCATATCAGGCGTTGAGAGGATGAGCGCCGACAGGTATGCTCGCTGTCGTAGTCTCATTCCATAAACGAGATACGTCGAGATGGCTAAACCTCCAACTAGTACCACCGCTGCGCCCCGGTTCACGATGCCCTTTGAGCCGACGACGATCGAGCATCTGGGGCTGCGGTTGTACAGCACGTTGCCGCCGGTCATCAGCGAAATGGCGACGAACGCCTATGATAGCGAATCTCCAAAGGTCGAGATTCAGGTTCCCGAGGGCGCAATCTCCCCTGAATCCGAGGTCGTCGTACGGGACTTCGGACACGGCATGACGGCTGCCGAGATTCAAGACGAGTTTCTTCCGATCGGCCGCAACCGCCGCGGCGAGGACTCGAAGAGCCGAATGTCGAAGCACGGCAAAGTAATGGTCACGGGCAGGAAGGGGCTCGGGAAGCTGTCGGCGTTCGGCGTCGCAAACGAGATGATCGTCCAGAGCGTCGTTGACGGACATTCCATCGCGATCAGACTTGACTATCGCGACATGAAGGAGTGGCCGAAGAAGCACGGCAAAACAGCGTACGAGCCGCAGGTCATCGCAGAACTCACGGGAAAGACCGACGAACCGACCGGCACCACGATCCGGCTTCGTCAATTCCATCGCAAAGCGCCGTTTTCCGACGAGATATTGCGGAAGGGGCTTGCTCGGAGGCTCGGGATGATCGGGCCGAAGTTCAAGGTCGTCGTGAACGGCAAGGAGGTCGGCCCAGGCGACCGCGTGCAGAGGAGTCAGTGCCCTCCGAAGTTTTCATGGGACATCAAGGATGTGCCGGGAGACGGCGATGTCGGACCGGGGGAAAAGGTGACTGGCTGGATCGGGTTTCTTGAGCGGTCCTCGCAGGCGGACCGCGGCGTGGACATCTTCGCGACGAAGAAGGCCGTCGAATTGGGCAGTTTCTTTAATTTCGCAAGCACCCATGCGCAATTTGCACGCGCGCACCTCGTCGGCGAGATTCACGCGGACTTTCTCGACGCGGGCGAAGACTTGGCGGCCACCGCCCGCAACTCCGTCGTGTGGGAAACGGCGGCGGGACAGGAACTCGAAGCATGGGGTCAAAAAGTTCTTCAATGGGCGTTCGAACAGTGGGTCGCGCTGCGTCGTCAAGAAAAGGAGACGCAGGTAATCAAAGCCGCAAAGTTCGACCTGTGGCTTGAAAGTCGCCCGGAGCGCGAGCGTAAGGTGGCCCGTCGCATGGTCCAATTACTCGTGAGCGACGACCAAATCGACCCGGCTTCGACGGGGCCGCTTCTCGAGATCGTAAAATCGAGCGTGGAAACCGTCGCCTTCCGTGACCTCGTGGATGCGATGGAAGAAGAAGGGACGACTGCCGCCACGGTCCTTCGTCTCTTCGAGGAATGGCGGGTCATTGAAGCACGCGAGCATTTGAAGATTTCAGACGGCCGCATGGCGGCCATCGACCAGCTCGATAAATACATCGAAACCGGCGCGCTTGAAGTGAAGGAGATGCAGCCGCTCTTCGAGCAGAACCTTTGGCTTCTCAATCACAGTTGGACGGAGGCGGACGGTCAGACGAAGTACACCGACCTCATACGCAAGCACTGCAAGGAGCCGAAGAACCTTCCCGAATCTGATCGTCGGCTTGACATCCTCGGCGTGAAGGAGAGTTCTGTTCTTACGATTGTCGAGTTAAAGCGACCTGAGAAAACGCTGTCGCGGGATGATCTTGAGCAGATCGAAAGCTACGTCGATTGGGCGCGGACCACGCTCATCGGCACCGGACCCGACGCACCAAAATACATACATGGACTGCTCGTCGTCGGGAAATTGAGCAGCAAGGCGGACATTAGTGCGAAGCAAACGCGCCTCGCTGGTAGTGACATTCGTGTGGAAACCTACCGCGACCTTAGTAATCAGAGTTCCGAATATTACGACACCGTGCAGAACGCATTGAAGAAAATCGCACCTGAGTATGCGCGCCGAAAGAGCAAAAAGAAGTCATGAAAGGCCAGAGCGTTGCCGTTGATTTCTTTGCGGGCTGCGGGGGGCTCTCGCTTGGATTGAAGCGAGCAGGCTTTGACGTCCGTGCCGCCGTCGAGCTTGACGCTGTCGCTGCTCAAACGTATCGCGCGAATCACCGTGGAACGAAGCTCATTGAAGACGACATACGAAATGTGACCGCGGACGATATTATGACGGCGGCGGGTGGACGTCCCGCGCTAGTAGCAGGCTGCGCGCCGTGCCAAGGCTTCTGCTCGCTGACCAGCAAATATAAGCGCGAAGATCCCCGCAATGGCCTGGTAATGGACATGCTCCGACTGATTGAGGGGCTACGTCCTACCGCCGTTATGATGGAGAACGTCCCCGGCCTAGTAACGCGCGGTGAAGACATCTTCAAGAGATTCGTCGTCGGTCTTAGGGCCATCGGTTATCTCCCGCACTGGCGCGTCCTCCAAATGGCAGACTACGGGGTGCCCCAGTCGCGGAGACGATTAATTCTCTTAGCAGGTCGTGGCTTCGTAATTCCATTTCCGGAACCCACGCATGCACGTGTGCCAACGAAGGGAAAGAAGCTGTGGGTCCCTCTTCGCTCGAAGCTACAACTTGGCTCACCCCCCGTAAAGCTCTCCGCTACATGGCGGAACGATGAGGGGCCGCAGGCGTTCAACTGGCATGTCGTCCGCGATCTCCAGCCGCAGACACGAGCGCGCTTGGCGGCAGCAACGCCCGGCCAGACGTGGCTGACCGTAGCCGAAAATCTGCGGCCTGAGTGTCACCGAGACGGATATACGGGATTTACGAACGTGTACGGCCGTATGGCATGGGACGAAGTTGCGCCGACCATTACTACTGGCTGCACGACGCCCGCGAAAGGTCGATTTGGGCATCCAGACCGCAGGCGCACTACTATCTCGGTCCGAGAGGCCGCAATCCTTCAGACGTTTCCACCGAAGTACAAACTCCGCACAGACTTGATTGATGAAGCGTGCAATATGCTCGGCAATGCAGTACCGCCTCATTTCGCGCGTGTAATTGGGCGGTCTGTAGCCGATGCCATATCGCGTCATGAAGAAACTCTCGCGCGATAACTTGACGCCAGCGCAGCGCAGCTACGCAATGTCGCAGGTGCGCAGCAAAGATACGTCGCCGGAGCTCGCTGTTAGGCGTGCGCTCTTTCGGCGAGGACTAAGATTTCGCAAACACCGACGCGATCTGCCGGGCACGCCTGACATCGTCTTTGTGACGGCGAAGGTCGCGGTCTTTGTTGACGGGGAGTTCTGGCATGGCTACCAATTCGCGCGTTGGCGCGACAAGCTTTCCGACTACTGGCGGGCGAGGATTGAACGAAACATTCGCCGGGATCGACGTGCGCATAGACATCTTCGCCGCCTGGGGTGGGTTGTCGTCCGTGTTTGGCAACGAGAGTTTGAACGGGAGTCCGCGCCGATTGTGAACGCGATCGAACTCGTCGTGCGAGATCGACTGAAGCCTCGCCGAAAGGTGGGGTGAGGTTAGCTACGTTTCTGTGTCTCTCGGAAAGAGCGCGACCGCTTGAGGCGGCGAGGTCAATGGCGCACGGACCTCCTTCGGCCCACCGCGTTCACCGTGATTGTGACCTGCCCGAGACGAACCCCACCAGGCCCGCTGGCCGTCAGCAGATATGTCGTCGTCTCTGTCGGACGGACCGCGAGCGCGCCGTTCGGCGGCTGCGCCCCTACGCCATTATCGATTATCACGAAGGTCGCATCCGTCACCGTCCATGCAAGCGTGGCTGCGCTCCCGCGCGTGATCGTGCTCGGCGTCGCGGTGAAGGTGATGAGCGGCGCGTTCAGAACAGTCACGGTGACCTGCGCCGACAAGGATCCGCCCGGCCCGGTTGCAGTCAGCTTGTACGTCGTGGTCGTCTCCGGGGAGACGGCAACTGAGCCGGAAGCCTCGCGACTGCCGATGCCATGATCGATCGAGATGGCGGTAGCGTTGCGCACGCTCCACGAGAGCGTCGAACGTTCACCTTCCGCGATCGTGCGAGGTGATGCGCTGAAGCTGACCTGCGGCTTGGGTGGCGTGACGGTGACCGAGGCCTGCTTCGTCGTGCTGCCGCCGATGCCCATTGCGGTCAGCGTGTAGGTAGTCGTAGTGGAAGGCGTGACAGAGACGGTTCCGTTGGCCGTCACCGTGCCGATGCCGTTGTCGATGAACACGCTCGTCGCATTCGTCGTGGTCCAAGTCAGGTTTGCCGCATCGCCCTCGCTGATGCTTGTTGGTGTCGCAGCGAACGTGGCAGTAGGAGGAGGAACGACGGTGACGGTCGCTTGCCGTGTGATTGTCCCCGTGGGGCCGGAGATGGTTAGGGTATAGGTGGTCGTTGTGGTCGGACATCGATTCGGGATGAACCATTGGGCGTTGAAGCTCTCCTGCAACGCACCGACCCCTTGATCGATACTCAGCGACGTTGCACTCGACGCAGCGACCGTGAGGGACGCGCATTGCCCCTGCGCGATCGAAGCGGGCTGTGCCCGAAATTCACGGATAGCGGTCGGGAGCTGGACGATGCGCACGGCATCGAAATAGGCCGTGCTGTCCGCCCGCTCAACCGAGAGTCGGACCGTTGCCGCGGTGATGCCGGGGACGGCATGGAGGACCTGCGTATCCGAGCGCCAAACGTTGTTGAGCACTCCGTAGGTCACCGTATACGGATTGCCGAATCCGAAGACGACGCTGCCAGCTCCGGGTGTGCCTCGATGACTCGCCGAGAACTCGTACGAGTACCCGGCCGCGACTGCGACCGTTTGCTCGATACCGCCTCGTGGCGTCGTCGAAGTTGCGGTCAGCTTCGCTGAGCCGCCGGCATCGCCGCTCTCCCATGTGCTCGCGACGCCCGAGCCGAACGACTGCCATCCGCTCAAGCTCGAACTGAAATCGCCGTTCTGCACGAGGTTTTGCGCAAGCGCGGGGATCGGCGACAACAGAAATGCCACCCACCAGAGCAGCGCCGCTTGTCGGCGGACACGGCGAACCGTTACTGCTTCTCTCGCTCTAACCCCCGAACTAATGAAAACTCGGATTTCCAGCAAAATCGCCGTTCATGCCAACAGGAAACGGCCCGCTCCGCGGCGACGCCGGGCACGCGCACGCCGCCTGCGCGAGCAGCGGCCGGTCAAGCACTACACGAAGGAGCAAGCCGAGCGTTTCTTCGAGGCGATCCCGAAAGCGAACATCCGCGACCTCCTTCTCTTCGATCTCATGTACCGGCATGGTCTTCGGCGGGGCGAGGCGACACTGTTGGAGCTCGGCGACTTCCAAGGCGATCAGATGTTCGTCGCACGGCTCAAAGGCGGCGAAGCACACTGGCATCCGCTCCATCCACGCAGCCGGCAGCTCCTCCGTGCCTACCTCGCCGTGCGTCCTGCCGATCGCTGCCCGTATCTCTTCCGCGGCAAGCAGCGTGGTCGCTACCCGCTCTCGGAGGAAGCAATCAACTACCTCTTCCAGCGCTACGCGACGGCGGCCGATCTGCCGCGCGAGTTGCGCCACGCGCACGTACTTCGGCACTCGATTGGCGTTCATCTCGCGACAGCGGGATGGGACATCGCCGACGTGCAGTGGTGGCTTGGGCATAGGGACATCGAATCGACTGCAATCTACTTCCAAGTTATGCCGGAGCGGGTCGCATCGAAGTATCGGATGCTGCTCCGATCGCGGCGGCTTGCACGAACAGGAGGGTTCAACTAATGAATATCCGAGAACTCGTCAATTCACATCCCTCCTGATGACGAAACAAGAATTCATTGCACGGCTTACCCGCGATCCGATCGTGGTGGAGCAGATTGCAAAACTGTCGCACTACCGCATCGCGCTCCACGATGACCCGGACGCACGCGGCGGCGTATGGATCGACCTCTCGCGTGTTGCCGGTACGCTCTTTGTCGATGACTACGAACAGGTCTACGCGCGCGTGGATGGCAAGATCGTCCACCTCACGCACCGCGACGTCGACGCCGTTGTCTCGCGTCTCCGGCAGCTCTTCATGCTCGGTGCAATCCCACGAGATCGCCGAGCGCGCACGAGATCGCGCAACCGCGGTCAGGAAGATCGAGCGCCTGGTGGCTCGTCCGGTGGTCGAACCTGAATGCGGCGCGCCTTGTACGGCTTCCCGCGGTCGAGCCAATAGCACGCGCCGATCGGCAGGTTCGCCAACTCCCGCGTGCGTGCGGCGATTTCCTCCGCCGGCGTGAGGTAGTCGATCTTGTCCTGCGGGTGGAGGCGCGTGCGCAGCACGTTCCCTTGCGGCTCGAAGAGATCGGGCGCGAGATGCTGCGCCTCTTTGTGCGGGAGACGAAAGAGGAATTGATGCCCGGCGTTGCCGAGGGCGATGGTCTGAAAGCGCGCCGGGAAGAGCGCGAGTGCCTGCGCCGCGAGCACGAGCGAGAGCCGGTACTTGCGCGCGGCGGTGAGCAGCACGTCGAGCGCACCGTCGGAGCCTGCAAACGTGTGCGCTTCATCCACGAGGAGCGTGTAGGGGATGCGTTTCTCGGGCGGAACACCCTCGCGCCGGAGCGCGCCAAGTTCCAGCGCGTTCATCAGGAGACGGCCGAGGATGTCTGCGGTCGGGCCGAGATAGCCTTTCGCGAGATTCACGAGGAGCGTGCCGCCACGGTCGATGATCGCGAGAGGGTCGACGGTGTTCGTCGGCTGCCCGAGGAAGCGCTGCACCGCCATCGAACCGAGGAAGGGTTCTAGCTTGTTCAGCACGGCCGGGACGAAGTTTTCCTCCCGGTTCTTGAACCGCTCGTGAAAATAGAAC
>DASWNW010000126.1:0-16423 GCA_036399015.1 Thermoanaerobaculia bacterium
GTCGGCGCAGAGTCTCAGAGTCTCAGAGTCTCAAAGTCTCAAAGGGGCCTCGCTCCGAGGAACCCGAGGAACCCGAGGAACTCCGAGGAACGGAGGTGCTTTGATACTCTCCGCCCCATGAAGCGCATCGGCATCCTTACCGGCGGAGGAGACTGTCCCGGTCTGAACGCGGTCATCCGCGCGGCCGTGCGGACGCTCGTCCGCGATTACGACCTCGAGGCCTATGGCATCCAGCTCGGCTTCGAGGGTCTGCTCACGAAATCGATCATCCCGCTCACGCTCGAGACCATCCGCGGGATCCTCCCGAAGGGGGGGACGCTGCTCCGGACCACCAATCGTGGCAACCCGTTCGAGTATCCGACCGGCAACGGCTCCGAGTGCGTAGACCGGTCGCACGAATGCGTGCAGAACATCCGGGAGCTCGGCCTCGACGGCATCATTGCCATCGGCGGCGACGGCACGCTCAAGATCGCGCAGCGGCTCTGGGACGCGGGCGTCCCCATGGTCGCGGTCCCGAAGACGATCGACAACGACCTCGCCGCGACCGACTACACCTTCGGCTTCCAGACCGCGGTGGCCATCGCCACCGACGCGGTCGACCGCCTCCACACCACCGCCGAGAGCCACGACCGGGTGATGATCCTCGAGGTCATGGGACGCAACGCGGGCTGGATCGCGCTCTACGCCGGCCTCGCCGGCGGCGCCGACATCATCCTCATCCCGGAGATCGCGTACCGGCCGGAGGAGATCGTCCGGATGATCCGCGAGCGGCAGTCGGAAGGCTCGAAGTTCGACATCATCGTCGTGGCCGAGGGAGCCAAGCGGCAGGGTGGGGAAGAGGCGTACCTCGACAAGGCGGCGCGGCGTCTGGGCGGCATCGCCTACCAGGTCGCGGACGACATTCAGCAGCAGATCGACCTCGAGATCCGGGTGACGGTCCTGGGGCACGTCCAGCGCGGCGGGTCGCCGATCGCGTTCGACCGCATTCTCGCCAGCCGCTTCGGGAAGGCGGCGGCCGACCTCGCGGCGCAGAAGCAGTTCGGACAGATGGTGGCGGTGCGCGGCGAGAAGATCGTGTCGGTTCCGATCGCCGACGCCGTGTCGCGCCCGAAGAACGTCGATCCCGACGGCGAGGTCGTCGAGTCGGCGAGGAGCCTGGGGATCTCGTTCGGGGACGGGAGATAATCGGACCAATGTCAGGAAAACTGGTCGACTACCGCGTTGAAAAAGGCGTCGCGATCTTCGAGCTGAACGATCCGCCCGCCAATACCTACACCTACGACATGAACCGCGAGCTGGATGACTGCATCCTGCGCGCGCGCATGGACGACGACGTCCATGTCATCGTCATCCGCGGCGCGGGGGAGAAGTTCTTCTCCGCCGGCGCGAACATCAAGATGCTCTCGGAGGTCACGCCGACCTTCAAGTACTACTTCTGCATCCATGCGAACGAGACGCTGAACCGCCTCGAGCAGACGCCGAAGCTGGTCATCGCCGCCATGAACGGCCACACCGTCGGCGGCGGCCTGGAGATCGCGATGGCGGCCGACATCCGCGTCGCGCTGCAGGGCGCCGGCAAGTGCGGGCTGCCGGAGGTGGGGCTGGGGGTGCTTCCCGGCACCGGCGGCACGCAGCGGCTCTCGCGCCTCGTCGGGAAGTCGAAGTCGATCGAGCTGATGATCGACGGGAACCTTCTCAGCTTCGAGGACGCCCAGCGCCTCGGCATCATCAATCACCTCTGGCCCGCCGAGGAGAACGGCAAGACCTGGTGGGAGCGGGTGATGGAGTACGCCCGCGGCTTCTGCCCGCCGAACAAGGCGGCCAAGGCGGTCGGCCGCATCAAGCGCGCGGTGCAGACCGGCTGGGAGATCCCCTTCGAGAGCGGCCTCGCGCTCGAGCGCGAACTGCAGCAGCAGTTGTTCACGAGCGAGGATGCGAAGGAAGGCCTCGCGGCGTACAACGAGAAGAGGAAGGCGGAGTTCGGCGGACGCTGAAGCGGCCCGCAGTTGCTGGTTGCTGGTTTCTGGTTACTTGTGAATCAGTGTCCGGTGAAAAGCAGCGCCTCACCAGCAACCAGCAACCAGGAACCAGCAACAGATCACGGAGACACCAATGCGCTACCGAAACCTGCACAACACCCCCTTCAACGTCTCCGAGCTCGGCTTCGGCACCTGGACCGTCACCACAGGCTGGTGGGGGACGTACAGCGACGCCGAGGCGGAGAAGATCGTCCGGTCGGCCGTGGCGCGCGGGATCAACTACATCGACACCGCCGACGCGTACGGCAACGGGCGCGGCGAGACGGTGCTCGCGCCGGTGCTGAAAAACCATCCGGAGCTCGTCGTCGGCACGAAGTTCGGCTACGACTTCTACAACAATCCGGAGCGGCCGCGCGGGCAGCGCGAGCTGCCGCAGGACATGTCGCCGGACTTCGTTCGCTTCGCCTGCGAGCAGTCGCTGAAGCGCCTCGGCGTCGACCACATCGCCATCTACCAGCCGCACAACCCGCGCGTCGTCACGCTCCTGCAGGACGAGCACTGGGAGACGCTCGAGCGCCTGAAGGAAGAGGGGAAGATCTCCTCCTGGGGTCCCTCCCTCGGACCCGCGATCGGCTGGCGCGACGAGGGGATCTACGCCGCCGCGGTGCGGCGCGCGCCGGTGACGCAGATGATCTACAACATCCTCGAGCAGGACCCCGGCCGCGAGTTCATCCTCGCCGCCGAGCGCGGCCCCTCGTACGGCGGCGTGGCCGAGGCGATGCGCGGCGAGGCGAGCAAGCGGCTGTGCGAGCCGTCGTCGGCGTTCGAGCCGTCGTTCCGCGCCTGGAAATCGGATGCAGGTCCGCAGTTCCTCATCCGCGTGACCCACTCCTCCGGCATGCTCGAGGGCAAGTACACGCTCGACACGAAGTTCGACGAGAGCGACCACCGCTCGCACCGTCCGCGTGCATGGCTGGTGGAGGGGATCCAGAAGGTCGACCGCCTGCGGCCCTTCTGCGAGGCGCGCGGCGTGACGATGGGGCAGCTCGCGCTGCTCTGGCTCTACGCCCACCCGAGCATCATCAGCGCGCTGCCGAACATCTACGACGAGGCGCAGCTCGAGGAGTTCGCCGGCGCGTCGGAGCATCCGCCGCTGACGGACGGGGAGATGGAGCAGATCCACGAGCTGTACGAGCGCGATTTCGACATCACCCCGTATGTCGAGGAGGCGGCAGTCGCGACTCCGTGAGTCGCATCGGATTGATCGTCCTGGCGCTGCTGGTCGCGGCTCTCGCGATCGGCAGCATGCGCCTCGACTCTGCCACCGGCGACGAAGGGGCGCACATCTCCGCCGGGATGATCAAGCTGCGTCACGGGTGGCTGTCGTTTTTCCCCGAGCAGCCGCCGCTGATGAACGTCCTCAGCGCGCTGCCGCTCGGCGCGTTCACCCTCCCTGACGTCTGGCAGAACGACCGCCGCGCCGGCTCGCACTGGCGGACCGGCTACGCGGTGCTCTACCGCTCCGGCAACGACGCGCACCGCCTCCTCTTCCTGGCGCGGCTGCCGACGGTCGTGCTCTTCCTCGCGCTCTGCTTCGCCGTCTACTGGGTGGTGCGCAGCGAGGTGGGGCGGGTGTGGGGGCTGGTCGCCTTCGCGCTGACCGGCTTCTGTCCCAACCTCATGGCGCACGGCAGGCTGGCCACGGTCGACCTGGCGGTGACGGCATTCGCGTTCCTCTCCTTCGCCTGCCTCCTGCGCGCGCTGCGCACCCGGTCGCTCGTCTTCTCGGCGCTGTGCGGCGTCTTCGCCATGTGCGCGGTGCTGTCGAAGGTCTCCGGCGTCCTCGTGCCGCCGTTCCTGCTCGTCCCGGTGGCGCTCCACGTGTGGCTGCATCGCGACGGCAAGGCGCTGCTGAAGGGGGCCATCGCGGCGTTCGTGGCCGGCGTCGTGACGCTCTACGCCGTCACCTTCTCCCTCGCCGGCGAGCAGTACCTGGAGGCCGCCTATCGCGACACGCCGCGCATCGCGGTGCCCTGGCTGCAGTACCGGCAGCACGTGCAGGCGATCCAGCACTGGTACGCGCAGGGGCATACCTCGATCCAGTTCCTCCTCGGCGAGTTCTCGAATGACGGCTGGCCGCACTACTACTACGTCGCCTGGCTGCTCAAGACGCCGCTCGGCGGCATCCTTCTCTTCGTCCTGGCGGTCGTGGCGGCGCGGCGGAAGCGCTCGGTGGCGCAGGACGCGTCGCTCCTCTTCGTCGCGATCTTCTTCGCGATCTCGATGACGAGCCACATCGACCTCGGCCTGCGCTACGTCCTGCCGGTCTATCCCTTCATCTACGCCGCCACCGCCATCGCGCTCGCAAGCGCGGTCACGGAGCGCCGCCGCGCGATCGCCGTGGGGGTGCTCGTAGCGTGGCACTGCGTCTCCAGCCTCGCCGCCTATCCCGGCTACATCAGCTACTTCAATGAGCTGATCGGCAGCCACCGCAACGCCGACAAGTTCCTCATGGACTCGAACCTCGACTGGGGGCAGGACCTGCGGCGCCTGCGCCTCTGGTGCGACGAGCACGGGGTGGACTTCATCCGCGTCGACTATTTCGGCGGCGGCGAGCCGGCGTACGAGTTCGGGAAGCGCGCGGTTCGCTATCCCGGGCCACGCCGCGAGCCGCTGCCGCGAGGATGGTTCGCGGTCAGCCGCCACTTCTACCGCAGCTCCTTCGAGCCGGCGTCGGCGCTCGACTACGACACCTGGCTGGCCGCCTCGAAGGCGCGCTACGTCACCACGGTGAACGGCTCGATTGACGTCTATCGCGTCGACTGAAGTAGCATCCGCGCATGACCGCGACCGCCGCCCCCGACACCACCATCCAGCACCGGCTCTTCATCAACGGCGAGTTCGTCGACGCCCGCTCGGGCGAGACATTCTCCACCATCAACCCGGCCACCGAGGAGAAGATCGCCGACGTCGCCTCGGCCGGTGCCGAGGATATCGACACCGCGGTGAAGGCGGCGCGGGCGCAGATGGAGCCGGGGTCGGAATGGCAGAAGATGAAGCCGCGCGACCGCGCCAAGGTGATGTGGCGCCTGGCGGACATCCTCACGGCGCGCGCGGCGGAGATCGGCCGCATCGAGACCATCGACAACGGCAAGCCGATCTTCGAGTCGCAGTTCGTCGACACCCCCGCGGCCGCGGAGTGCCTCTACTACTTCGCCGGCTGGAGCGGGAAGGTGACGGGCGAGACGATCCCGATCAGCGACGGCGCGTTCACCTATACGCTGCGCGAGCCGATCGGCGTCGTCGGCGCGATCACCCCCTGGAACTTCCCGCTGATGATGGCGGTCTGGAAGATCGCCCCGGCGCTGGCGTGCGGCAACACCATCATCTGCAAGCCGGCCTCGAACACCTCGCTCTCGCTGCTGAAGTTCGCCGAGTACGCGCGCGAGGCGGGACTGCCGGCGGGCGTGCTGAACGTCGTCCCAGGGCGCGGCAGCGTGGTCGGCAACGCCATCGTCGACCATCCCGGCATCGACGCCATCGCCTTCACCGGCTCGACCGAGGTGGGGAAGGGGCTGATGGCACGGGCGGCGAAGACGCTCAAGAAGGTGTCGCTGGAGCTGGGCGGCAAGTCGCCGAACATCGTCTTCGCCGACGCCGACCTCGACGCCGCCGCAAAGGGGGCGCTGAACGCGATCTTCTACGGCAAGGGGGAAGTCTGCGCCGCCGGCTCCCGCCTGCTGGTGGAGGAGTCGGCGCACGAGGAGCTGATGGCGAAGGTCTGCGAGCGCGCCTCGAAGATGGTCGCCGGCGATCCGCTCCACCCGAAGACGCGCCTCGGCGCGATCGTCTCGAAGGAGCAGATGGAGAGCGTCATGTCGTACATCGACGCCGGCAAGAGCGAGGGGGCGAAGCTCGTCTGCGGCGGCGGGCGGGCCGACATCGGCACCGGGAAGGGCTACTTCCTGCAGCCGACGATCTTCGACGACGTCACGCCCGAGCACCGTATCGCGCGTGAGGAGATCTTCGGGCCGGTGCTGGCCACGCTCCGCTTCAAGGACGCCGACGACGCGGTGGCGAAGGGAAACGCGACGGTGTACGGCCTCGCCGCTGCGGTCTGGACGAAGGACGTCTCGAAGGCGCACCGCATCGCCCGCGCGATCAAGGCGGGCACGCTCTGGGTGAACACGTACAACCTCTACGACCCGGCGCTGCCGTTCGGCGGCTTCAAGGAGTCGGGCTTCGGCCGCGACCAGGGGCGCGACGCGCTCGACAAGTACACGCAGACCAAGAGCGTCTGGGTGAACCTGTAGGTGGAGCAGCGGGCTTTAGCCCGCTGAGCAATCGATTATCCGGCGGGCTGAAGCCCGCCGCTCCACAGGCTCAGTGCCGTACGACACGACGGCGGGGCCCGGAGGCCTCGCTGAGCGTGCGGGCGAAGATCCGGAAGCGTCCTTCGAGACTCGACGGCAGCTCGCGCATGTAGACGGCCAGCGGGACGTCGCCGCCGGCGAGCGCCACCTCCACCTCGCGCAGCCCCGGCGCCGCCGACACGACGACCCGCTCGCCGCGCGCGCTCCCGTGGGAGTCCAGCTCGAGGGCGTACACGTCGCCGTCGTCCCACGCCAGCAGGAAGCCGTCGCGCGTCCCGGCCAGCGCCGGCCGCTCTCCTTCGACCGGCGGCTCGGCCACCATGGTGACGAGGCCCTGTCTGCTCACCATGGCCCAGTCGACGACGTACGGCAGGTTGTCCCACCCGCCCCCGTAATCCCACGCCACCGCGAAGCGCTCGCCGTCGGAGGCGACCGTCGTGGATCTCCCTTCGCCGATCCAGACGATGCCGGTGGTCGAGCCGTCCGCCCGCACCACGGTTCCCTCGATCGCGTCGGACGTCCAGACGAAGAGCGTGTCGCCGCCCGCCGCGGCGCAGGAGATGGCATAAGGAGCGCCATCGGCCGAGAGCCTCGTCGCCGCTCCCGGCACGTTCTCGCGCGAGATCGGAATCATGTACGCCTTCAGCGGCGCGACCGCGACGTAGCCGGCCAGGTACTCGCGGCCGTTCCAGGCAACGCAGACTTCGCCGTTCTCGTAACCGGTCGCGGCGACCTTCGCCGCCGTTCCGGCGAGCGTCCCGTCCTGCAGCACGCGCCGGCTGCGAACGGCGCCGTTCTCGTTCCAGACCACCAGCCAGCTCTCGCCGTCCGAGGCCACCTGCGGCCGCGGGAACCAGGGGGCGCGAAGGAGGCCCTCGCCGATGACGAACGGCTGCGCGTCGAGCGGGCGGCCGGCCCGATCGAGCCGTGCGCCGACGAGCGACGCGCTCTCCCCCTGGCGCGACTCGATCCAGACCACCAGCGACTGTCCGTTCGGGCCGCGGGCGACCGAGGGGCGCTCCTGCAGCGCCGGGTCGAGGGCCAGGAGCTCGACCGGGACCACCTCGTCGAGCGGCGCGTTCACGACGGCGGTGAAGACGTCGCTGTGGATCGCGTTTGTCGTGGCGGCGAGGAGCGCGCGGTCGCCGAACGAGCCGGTCAGGACGGAATGAAGCGCCGTCGGCCACGTCCACTGCGCCGTCCCGTCCTCCGGCACGAGCGAGATCTCGCCCCAGTGCGGCTCTTTGATGACCACGTGCGCCTTCCCGCCGAGGATCATCAGGTCGAGCGGAGTGCGGTACTGCGCGACGATACGCAGCGGCTGCCCCTCGCGCGCGAGGAAGACTTCCACCGCGCCCACCCGCTCGGCGCGCCAAGTGGCGACGATCGCGTCGCCGTGCGCCACCGCGTGCAGGTCGCTCACCGTCGCGGAGCTGGTGCGGTCGAGCCACCCGTAGGAGAGAAAGTCGGCGTTGGTGTTGAAGCGGAAGACCTCGACGGTGAACTCGAGGCGGGTCACGAAGTCGTGGTGCAGCGTCACGACGGCAAAGCCTTTCGGCAGCGCGACCAGCTCGAGCTCGTTGTAGCGGATGTTCGCCCGGTACTCGATGCCCCGCTCGACGATGTTCCCGTTCGCGTCGAGCCGCGCGGCGCGGAACGCGTGCGTCAGGTTCCAGACCACGAGGAAGTGCGTGCCGTCGAAGGCGACGCGCACCCGCTCCACGACATCCGCCTCCCCGATCGTGAAGGGCGCGCCGGCCGTGCCGTCCTCGGAGACGAGCTGCCCGGTGATCTTCGAGTCGCGGTGTCCGATCACGAGCCAGTTCCCGCGGCCACGCGCCGCCTGGTCGCCGATCGCCAGGACGATCGGCCGCGCGTCGAGCCGCCGCCCGTCGCGGTCCACCCGCGCGGCAGCGAACTTCTGGTAGTCCTCCTCCCAGACGATCAGCGCCAGGTCGTCGCCGGCGGCGACGTCGCGGACGAGCTGCCCGTAGGGAGAGGCGTCCGCAGTGGGCGGCGCGACGCTCCGCTCCGGACCGGCATGCAGCACGGCGGCGAGGAGGAGCAGCGGAAAGATCATGAAGGAGGATACGGCTGCCGACGACGGATCGTCCATCGGCCGGCCACGACTGCTGGAACGTTCTCGCGAGACCCCCGCCGGCATTTCGACCAGGCCGTGAACGGAATGCAAAACGTCGTGGACCTCATCGACGACCTCGCGCGGGGTGATCGCTGAACGCCGCCGCTGTCATCGATGACGTCGGAGCGGGAAAGCGTTACCCCGCCGAGGGTCATTGACGACCCGCGTGGCGTCCACCGGCGAGCTGCTGGAGGTATACGAACGACCCCGATGCAGGTAATCGATAACGTCGTAGAGATCGTCGATTTCATCGTGGACTTCATGAACGACCCGATGAGCAGGAATCGCATGACCCCATGCGCTGTAATCGACGAGGCCGGCGAGGGAGTGAACGGCCCGCGGTGAGGTGGTGCAACTGATGCGGAACCTTTCACTGCGACTCCATGCACGTACCAGCCGCAGCCCGCCTCAGTGCCTCACCACCCTCCGGCGCGGGGCCGTGTCGTCGAGCGAGCGGGCGAAGACCCTCCACAACGGCACCGTCTCGCCGCCGCCGGTACTGCGCATGTAGACCGCGAGGACGTCGTTGCCCCCGGCGAGCGACGGTCCGCGTGCGAGCGCCGGCGTCGCCGGCAGCGTGGAGGTCGCGAGGATCCGGCCGCCGGCGTCCAGCGTCAGCGCGCGGAGAGTGCGCGTTCCCCAGACCAGGACGAAACCGCTCTCGAACGGAGCGGCGTCGGCCGGCTTCAGGCGCGGCTCGACCGCTTCGAAGGGGACGTGCTCGTCGGTGAAGCTGACGGTGCCGTGCTCGTTCACGGTCGCCCAGCGCAGCATGCTGTCGGTATCGTTCCAGAAGGTGAGGAACGTGTTGCCGTTCGCCGTCACGCCGATGGTTCCCCAGGGTCCGAAGACGCCCGTGCTGTTGCGGATGTGGATGACGCCGGAGAGCGGCCCGGCGTCGCTCACGAGCGTCCCTTCGATGGAGCCGCGCGCGGTCCAGGCGAAGAGCGTCGCGGCGTCGCCGGCCGCGCAATCGAACGCCTGAAAGTACGTCACCTCGGGGGCGACGACGAACGTCTCGCCGAGGACGCCCTCGCGGGAGACGCGCGCGGCGCGGATCTCCACGTCGCGCCGCTGCCGGGTGAGGATCAGCGTGCGCGTATGGCCGACGAGGTACTCCGTCCCGGTCCAGGCGACGCAGGTCTCGGTGCCGCTGGTCGCCAGCTCGACCGGCGCCTGGACGGTGCCGTCGCGCAGCACGCGATGCATCCGCACGCCGGCCCCGTAGTCGACGACGAGAAAGTCGGTCCCGTCGCTCGCGACGTGCGGGACCGAGACGCTGTAGGGGCGCGTGAGCGCGATCCGGAACGGCGCGCCGAGCGGGCGGCCGGCGGCGTCGAGACGCGCGCCCATGACCGCCGCTCCGTCGGCCCGTCCGTTCTCCAGCCAGGCCACCAGCGACTCGCCGAAGTTGTTGCGGGCGATCGCGGGCAGCAGTTGCAGGGCCGGCTCCGACGTCACCCTCTCCTGCGGCCTCACCTCCTGCAGCGCCGTGTCGACGACGGTCGTGGAGATGTCGGTCTCGTCGACCACCTCCGTGGTCATGGCCACCAGGACGCGGTCGCCGAAGACGGCAGCGCGCGCGTCCTGCTGCGCGTTCGTGCCGACGGTGCGGCGCGCCGCGCCGTCCTCGGAGATCAGCATGGTCGTGCCGTCCCCGGCGATCGCCAGGACGTAGACGGCTCCGCCGATCTTCACGATGTCGACCGGTGCGAGCCCGGTGGCGATGACGCGCAGCGGCTCCCCCTCGCGCGCCACGAAGAGTCTCCCGGCCGCCTCGGTCCAGGCGGCGACGAACCGGTCGCCGTCGGCGAGCACCTGCAGGCGGCGGATGTCGCTGCTGCTCGTGCGGTCGAGCCAGCCGAAGGACTGCAGGTCGGCGTTCGTGTCGAGCCGGTACGCCTCGACGGTGTACTCGCTGCCGGTCGCGTCGCTGTAAACGGACTGCACCGCCACGACCCCGAAGCCGCCCCCGTCGAAGGCGACGACGTTCAGGAAAACGAAGAAGCCGCGCGGCGGAATGGAGATGGAGTGCTCGACCACCGCGCCGCGCGCGTCCAGACGGACGGCGCCGATGCCCTCGGCGCTCGTCCAGGCGATCAGGAAGTGCCGCCCGTCGAACGCCGCCGCGACGGTGTTGATGGTCGGCGGGGCGGCGACGCCGTTTCGCTCGCCGGCCGTGCCGCGGCCGTCGTGTTCGATGAATCTCCAGGAGACGCCCGTGACGTCGCTCCACGCCACGAGCCAGTTGCCGTCGCCACGAACGACGACCGGCGACGAGGAGGTGGCGGAGAGATGCAGCGGCTGCGCATCCAGGCGCCGGCCGTCGCGATCGAAGCGGGCGGCGCGGATGCCGGCAGGCTCCTGCCACACCGCCAGGGCCACGTCTCCGGCGGCGGCCACGTCGCCGATTCGCTGGCTGTAGGGGGACTCCGGAACGGGGGGCGCGACCGCGCGCTCGGGACCGGCATGAAGAATGGATGCGAGAAGGATCAGGGGCGCCAGGAACATGCCGGAAGTACGGCCCTTGTGCCATCGATGTCTACTGTAGAATCCCGGCCTCGACCATAGAGAAACCTGAGAAATGGATGGAAAACCCATGAAGAAGAGATGGTTCATGCTCGCCACGGCGATCCTGTCGCTGGCGTTCATCGGCTGCCCCCCGAAGCCGGAAGGGAACGGCGGCGCCGCGGCCGGCGGCGGCGACACCGGCGGAGAGATCGTGATCGGCGAGTACGGCTCGCTCACCGGCGGACAGGCCACGTTCGGCCAGTCGACGCACAACGGCATCATGCTGGCCGTCGACGAGATCAACGCGGCCGGCGGCGTCAACAACCGCAAGCTGCGCATCATCACCGAGGACGACCAGTCGAAGGCGGAAGAGGCGGCGAACGTCGTCACGAAGCTGATCTCGCAGAACAACGTCGTGGCCGTGCTCGGCGAGGTCGCCTCCTCGAGCTCTCTCGCCGCGGCGCCGATCTGCCAGGCCAACAAGGTCCCGATGATCACGCCGTCGTCGACCAACCCCGAGGTCACGCAGAAGGGGGACTACATCTTCCGGATGTGCTTCCTCGACGACTACCAGGGGCAGGCCATGGCGCGGTACGTCGGCCAGACCCTCGGCCTCAAGCGGGTCGCCATCCTGATCGACAACAAGAGCGACTACTCGACCGGGCTGGCGAAGTTCTTCAGCGAGGCCTTCGTCGCCGCGGGCGGCCAGGTCGTCGCCACGCAGAGCTACGCGCAGGGCGACAGCGACTTCCGCTCGCAGCTCACCGCCATCAAGAGCGCGAACCCGAACGTCATCTTCGTCCCCGGCTACTACAACGACATCGGCCAGATCGCCATCCAGGCCCGCGACCTCGGCCTGAACGTGCCGCTCGCCGGCGGCGACGGCTGGGAGTCGCCGAAGCTGGTCGAGATCGGCGGCAAGGCCCTCGAGGGCTCCTTCTACTCGAACCACTACTTCCCCGGCGATCCCGCCCCGGCGGTGCGTGAGTTCGTGCAGAAGTACGAGGAGCGCTACGGCGCGAAGCCCGACTCGCTGGCCGCGCTCGGCTACGACTCGGCCAAGGTCCTGGCCGACGCCATCAAGCGCGCCGGCACCACCGACGGTCCGAAGCTCCGCGACGCCATCGCCTCGACGCAGGGCTTCGTCGGCGTCACCGGCACGATCAACCTCGGTCCGAAGCGCGATCCGATCGGCAAGAAGCTGGTCGTGCTCGAGATCAAGAACGGCCAGCTCGTCCTGAAGGACACCGTCGATCCGGCTGCCGGCTCCGGCACCGGCGCGGCGGCCGCGACCGATACGACCGCCACCAACGCCCCGGCCGGCACGACCACCTCGACCGATACCAGCACCACCGGTACCGCGCCGGGCACGTCGACCGCCCGGACGCAGTAACGTTTACTGGAAAAAGGCTTTACATCTCACGGTCCGGCGAGTAGTTTTCGCCGGACCTTTTTTTGCCCCGCATGGAGACACTTCTTCAGAACCTGTTGAACGGGATCGCTGCCGGGTCCATCTACGCGCTCATCGCGCTCGGCTACACGATGGTGTACGGCATCCTGCAGCTGATCAACTTCGCCCACGGCGACGTCTTCATGATCGGCTCCTTCGTCGGCTTCTACGCCGGCAACGCGATTCCGAAGCAGCCGGACGGCGGCGCCCCCTCCACGCTCTACGCCGCCGGGATCATGATGCTGGCGATGCTGATCTGCGGTCTGCTCGGCTATCTCAACGAGCGCATCGCCTACCGCCCGCTGCGCAACGCGCCGCGCATCGCCTCGCTCATCACCGCCATCGGCGTGTCGTTCCTCCTCGAGTACGGCGGCCAGTTCGTCTTCGGTCCCGACCCGAAGTTCTTCCCGACGCTGGTGGAGAAGCGGGTGATCAACATCGGCGGCGTCGTGACGACGAACTACCAGCTCATCGTCCTCGGCGTGGCCATCGTGTTCATGGGGCTCCTGCAGTACATCGTCTATGGGACGAAGTTCGGCCGCGCCATGCGCGCCGTCTCATTCAACTTCGAGACCGCGTCGCTGATGGGCATCCCCACCGACCGCGTCATCTCCACGACCTTCGTCCTCGGCTCCATGCTCGCCGCCGTCGCCGGCATCCTCTACGGCCTCTCCTACCCGAAGATCGACCCCCTCATGGGCATCATGCCCGGCCTGAAAGCCTTCGTCGCCGCCGTCCTCGGCGGCATCGGCAACGTTCCCGGCGCGGTGGTGGGAGGGCTGATCATTGGGATCATCGAGTCGTTCGTGGGCGGGTCGTCGTTCTCGAATTACCGGGATGCGATCGCGTTCGTGATTTTGATCGTGATCCTGCTGTTCCGGCCGAGCGGGTTGTTTGGGAAGTACCAGCCCGAGAAAGTCTGATGAAGGCACAAGGCAGAAGGCAGAAGGCAGAAGTGAGAAAGCGGTTGGCGGCCGCCACGCCTGGTTCTGCCTTCTGCCTTCTGCCTTCTGCCTTCTGCATTTCTCGGAGGACGCGTTGATCCCCAAGCGCCTTCTCCCCAAGACCTGGTGGCTTCGCGACCTCGTCTACCTCCTCTTCTCCGTCGCCATCCTCTACGGGCTCTGGATCGCGCTGGAGTATGCGGCGGTGTATTTCCCGGCCATCCGGTATCCGACGCGCATCCTGATTCTCATCGGGATCAACATCACGCTCGCGGTCTCGCTGAACATCATCAACGGGCACGCGGGGCAGTTCTCGCTCGGGCACGCCGGGTTCATGGCGGTCGGCGCGTACACGGCGGCGTTCCTCACCATCAAATGGTTCGCGCCGTTCGTGAACAGCCTGCCCGAGGGGAGCGCGCAGCAGATCGTCTGGCAGAACGCGCTGCTGCTCGTCTGCATCGTCGCGGCGGCCGTCACCTCCGCGATCGCCGGCTACATCGTCGGCCTCCCGTCGCTGCGCCTGCGCGGCGACTACCTGGCCATCGTCACCCTCGGCTTCGGCGAGATCATCCGCGTGCTCATCCTCAACATCGAGGAGATCGGCGCGGCGCGCGGCCTGACCGGAATCCCGGGGTGGGGCAGCTTCTTCTGGGTCTTCTTCTTCGCCGGCCTCACCATCCTCATCTCGCACCGGCTGGTGATGTCGTCCGTCGGCCGCGCCTTCCTGGCCGTGCGCGAGGACCAGATCGCCGCCGAGGCGATGGGCGTCGACACCACCCGCTACAAGGTGAAGGCGTTCGTCATCGGCTCGGCGCTCGCCGGCGTGGCGGGCGCGCTGTACGGCTACTTCATGATGTACCTCAACCCGGGGATGTTCACGTTCGTGAAGTCCTTCGAGGTGGTGGCGATGGTGGTGCTGGGCGGCCTCGGGTCGATCTCCGGCTCGATCGTCGCCGCGGTCGTGCTGACGTTCCTCCCCGAGGCGCTGCGGTACGTCAAGGACATCTACCCTGCCATGCGCGACCCGCGCATGGTCATCTACTCGATCATGCTCATCGTGCTGATGCTGACGCGGCCGCAGGGCCTCTTCGGGCGGCGCGAGCTGTGGGACATGCTGAGCAAGCGCAAGGACTCGATCCCTGACGATCCCCGCGACCAGGGCGACGCGACCGACAAGCTCGACCGCGACGCCAGCCCCCCGGTGACCTAGCCATGGCCGAACCTCTCCTGCACGCGCAGAACGTGACCATCCGCTTCGGCGGCCTGACGGCGGTGTCGGATTTCAACATCGACATCCAGCCGGGGGAGCTGGTCGGCCTGATCGGCCCGAACGGCGCCGGCAAGACGACGCTCTTCAACATGCTCACCGGCGTGTACAAGCCGACCGAGGGGGAGATCCGCATCGGCGGCACCTCGACGCGCGAGATGAAGCCGTACCAGATCACCTCCCTCGGCGTGGCGCGCACGTTCCAGAACATCCGCCTCTTCAAGGAGCTGACGGTCCTCGACAACGTGAAGATCGGCGGCCACATCCACTACAAGTACTCCGGCACCTCCGCCGTGCTGCACACGAACCGCTTCCACGAGGCGGAGGACACGGCCGAGGTCGAGGCGATGCGGCTGCTCGACATCTTCGGTCTGCGCCGCCGCGCGCACGACTACGCCACGAACCTCCCGTACGGCGACCAGCGCCGCCTCGAGATCGCGCGCGCCCTCGCGGCGCGTCCCAAGCTGCTGCTCCTCGACGAGCCGGCGGCGGGTCTCAACGACAGCGAGACGCAGGCGCTCATGCACACCATCCGCGACATCCGCGACCGCTTCAAGATCGCCATCCTGCTCATCGAGCACAACATGGAGCTGGTCATGGGCATCTGCGAGCGCATCGTCGTCCTGAACTTCGGCAAGACCATCGCCGTCGGGCGGCCGGAGGAGATCCGCGAGAATCCCGCCGTGATCGAGGCGTACCTCGGCGAGCCGGCCGCGGAGGCTGACCTGTGACGGTTCTCTCGGTCAAAGGCATCGAAGTCGGCTACGGCACCATCCCGGCGCTGCACGGGATCGACCTCGAGGTGCAGAAGGGGGAGATCGTCACCCTCATCGGCGCGAACGGTGCCGGCAAGACGACCACTCTCCGCACGATCTCCGGCCTGCTCAAGCCGCGCAAGGGCGAGGTCTTCTACAACGGCCAGAACATCACCGGCGTGAAGCCGCACCTCATCACCTCGCGCGGCATCTCGCACGTGCCGGAAGGGCGCGGCATCTTCGCGAACCTGACCGTGCAGGACAACCTCGAGCTCGGCGCCTACCTGCGCAAGGACAAGATCCAGCAGCAGGAGTACGAGCGCATCTTCACGCTCTTCCCGGTGATCAAGGAGCGCATCAAGCAGAACGCCGGCACCCTCTCCGGCGGCGAGCAGCAGATGCTCGCCATCTCCCGCGCCCTCATGTCGAAGCCGACGGTCCTGCTCCTTGACGAGCCCTCCCTCGGCCTCGCCCCGCAGATGGTCCAGACCATCTTCCGCGTCATCCGCGAGATCAACGCCGAGGGGACGACCATCCTCCTCGTCGAGCAGAACGCCCACATGGCCCTCGTCACCGCCCACCGCGGCTACGTAATGGAGACCGGCCGGATCACCGCCAGCGACGACACGAAGGCGCTGCTGGCGAGCGATAAGATCAAGAAGGCGTATCTTGGCGGCTAGGAGCCTGCGCGGCAGAATGAAGAGACGGATGCGAGCCGCGGGCGGTCAGCTGAGTCGAAGCAGTGAATAGCTGAAAGTCGCGATGACTTGGGGCAGAAAGGTGTTCTGAGTCACGACGAACTCAAACACGCAACACGATGTGCGCGAGGCGAGCCCAAACTGGGACGCCTTTAGGTTCCTGTCACCAAGAGTCGGCCGCTCATCCGCCGAAGGTTCATGGCCAGGCAGACCAGATGCCATTCGGCATTCGTCTTCGAGAGGCCGCGCAGGCTGAATTGTCGGAATCCCAAGACGCTTTTGATCCAGCCAAAGACCGGTTCGACG
>DASWNW010000127.1:0-18582 GCA_036399015.1 Thermoanaerobaculia bacterium
ACGAAATGCCGAGGGAGTCGAGCAGGCGCGCCGCGTTCGTTTTCACCCTCCTGAGTGGATCACGATTTGCACGGAATGCAAACGGCCCCGCCCGCGCCGCCACGTGCGACGGGGGAGGACGAGTGAAGGCGAAAAAGAAGATCGTCATATTCGGGCTGACCGTCAGCTCTTCCTGGGGGAACGGGCATGCGACTCTCTGGCGCGCTCTTCTCCGCTCGCTGACATCCGAAGGGCACGAGGCGACGTTCTTCGAGCGAGACGTGCCGTATTACGCGTCGACGCGCGACCTTCACCAGGGCGCAGGCTATGACCTGGTGTTGTACAGGGAGTGGCCGGACGCGCTGCCTCTCGCCGAAGCCGCACTGGCGGACGCGGACGCGGCCATCATCACCTCCTACTGTCCCGACGCCCGCGCGGCCACCGATCTCATCGCCTCCAGGCCGCACCTTCTCCACGCGTTTTACGACCTCGACACGCCGGTTACACTCGATCGCCTCGATCGCGGCGAGGAGGTCGAGTACCTCCCGCACGACGGCTTCTCCCGCTTCGACCTAGTGCTCAGCTTCACCGGCGGGCGGGCGCTCGACGAGCTGCGCACCCGCCTCGGCGCGAAGCGCACCGTCGCGCTGTACGGCTCGGTCGACGCGAGCGCGCACTACCCCGTCTCGCCGCTGCCCTGGTATCAGTCCGATCTCTCGTACCTCGGCACGTACGCGCCCGACCGGCAGGAAGGCGTGGAGCGGCTCTTCATCGGCGCCGCCCGGTCGCTCCCCGAGAAGCGCTTCGTCCTCGGCGGCTCGCAATACCCGCGCGAGTTCCCCTGGACCGACAACATCTGGTTCTTCGATCACGTCGCGCCGCCCGAGCATCCTGCCTTCTACTGCTCCTCGAAGCTCACCCTGAACGTCACCCGCGGCGCGATGGCCTCACGCGGCTACTGCCCCTCGGGACGTCTCTTCGAGGCGGCCGCCTGCGGCACGCCGATCCTCAGCGACACGTTCGAGGGCCTCGAGACCTTCTTCGAGCCCGGCAAAGAGATCCTCCTCGCCCGCAGCACCGACGAGGCGGTCGAGGCGCTGCAGATGCCGGAGCAGGAGCTGGCGAAGATCGGCGAGGCGGCGCGGAACCGCGTCATGGCCGAGCACACGAGCGAAGTGCGCGCGCGTGAGCTGGTCGCCGCGCTGGAGGGTTGAGTCATGTGGGGCATCGTTCCGGCAGCAGGCATCGGCAGCAGAATCCAGCCGCTCGCATTCTCGAAAGAGCTGCTTCCCGTCGGCTCGCGGCTCGACGGTGCGGCGGAGCGGCCGCGCGCGGTGACCGAGTACCTCCTCGACCGCATGTGCCTGGCCGGCGCGACGCGCATCTGCTTCGTCATCTCGCCGGGCAAGTCCGACATCGTCTCCTACTTCGGCGGCGGGATCGGCAACGCCGCCATCTGCTATGCCGTCCAGCAGCAGCCGAACGGGCTGTGCGACGCGCTGTTCCACGCGCTGCCGTTCATTCCGCCCGAGGAGTACGTGCTGGTCGGCCTGCCGGACACGGTCTGGTTTCCGGAGACCGGCTTCGACGCCCTCGGCGACGACGATCTCTCCTTCCTCTGCTTTCCCGTCGAGCGGCCGGAGCTCTTCGACGCCGTGGTCATGGACGAGCAGGACAACGTGGTGGAGATTCAGGTGAAGACGCCCGGCGCCACGTCGAAGTGGATCTGGGGCGCATTCAAGCTGCGGGCGCGGGTGCTCGCGGAGTTGCGCGAGGTCTGGCTCGCCCGCGGCGCGAGCGATCACTACATCGGCACCGTCGTCAACGAATGGCTCGCGCGCGGCGGCAAGGCGCGGGCGGTGCGCGCCGGAACCGCCTACGTCGACGTCGGCACGTTGCACGGCTATCGCGAGGCGATTACGTTACTCTCGTCGAATGACGAAGTGGACGTACCTGCTCTTCGCGTTGCTGCTCCCTGAGCTGGCGCTCGCGCAAGCCGATCCGACTTCCCGCTCGTGGAACCAGCCGGTCGAGCCGTTCCGCATCACCGGCAACCTCTATTACGTCGGCGCGAACGAGATCACCTCGTACCTCATCGCCTCGCCCGAGGGACACATCGTCCTCGACGGCGGTTTCGTTGAGACGGCTCCGATGATCCTGGCGAACATCCGCAAGCTCGGCTTCCGCCCCGAGGATGTGAAGGTGCTGCTCAGCAGCCACGCGCATTACGATCACGCCGGCGGCCTCGCCGAGCTGAAGCGCGTCAGCGGCGCCCGGTTCTACGCCAGCCGCGCCGACCTGCCGCTCCACGCGCGCGGCGGTCTCGACGATCCGCAGTTCGGCGACCGCTTCCCGTATCCGCGGATCTACGCCGACCGCATCCTCGAGCACGGCAGCCGCGTCCGCCTCGGCGGGATCACCATGGTCGCGCACATCACCCCCGGCCACACCCCCGGCTGTACGACCTGGACCACGACCATCGGCAAGCAGGACGTCGTCTTCGTCTGCAGCACGACCGTTCCGTCCAGCTATCGCCTGCGCGGCAATCCCCGCTATCCCGACGCCATCGCCGACTACCGGCGCCAGTTCGAGATCCTGAAAGCGCTCACGCCCGACGTCTTCCTGGCCTCTCACGGCAACTTCTTCGACCTCGAGGCGAAGCGCACCGGCACACGTTCCTTCGTCGATCCGGAGGGTTACCGCCGCTTCGTGGAGCAAAGCGAGCAGAACTTCGAGAAGCGGGCAGTGGAATGACCGCTCTCCGTTGACCCGTTTAGCCGAATAACAAAATCGGAGACCAGATTTGGCGATGAAAACTCGGGTGTACGGGCTGACGTGTATCTTGATGCTCCTGGCGAGCGTGGCCATGCATGCCACCACCATTGTCCTGCCGACGGACGAGCAGCTCATCGCCAAGTCGCCCGTGATCGTCGAAGGGACGGTCGTCTCCTCGACGCCGGTCGAGCGCAACGGCTCGATCTGGACCGACACCGTCGTCTCCGTCGCCCGCAACGTCAAGGGGCGCACCCCCGAAACCATCACCGTGCACGAGCTCGGCGGCATCGTCGGCGAGCGCGTCACCAGGATCTACGGCACGCCGGTCTTCACGGCCGGCAAGCAGGTCCTCCTCTTCCTCGAGCCGTCGCCGCGCGGCGGCTACCGCACGATCGACCTCTTCGTCGGCAAGTTCGAGCGGGCGCAGACCCTCAGCGGTCAGCGCCTCTGGCTCCGCGAAGACTACACGAACGACGCGACGCTGCTCGACGCCGATTTCCAGCCGCTCGCCGCCCGCAACGTCCAGCGCGACGCCGCCGGCTTCGACGCGTTCGTGGCCGAGCGCCTGGCAGGCCGCGCCGGCAGGAAGAACTACGGCATCGAGAACCCCTCCATCGCGCCGGAGAAGAAGACGGCCGCGCGCGGAGTGACCTCCAACTTCACGCTCATCGACGAGCCGAACCTCTATCGCTGGTTCCGCTTCGACACCGGCGACTCGGCGGCGTGGTACTCCGGCGGCGCGCAGCCCGGCTACTCCGGCGGCGGCGTGAGCGAGCTGCAGACCGGCATGGCGCCGTGGAACGACTACAGCTCCGCGAAGATCTTCTACACCTACGCCGGCACCCGCACCGGCTCGTTCGGCGGCATGGACAAGCCGAACGGCGTCAACGAGGTGCTCTTCAACGATCCGCTGAACGACATCAGCGGCTCGTACAACCCCTCCACCGGCGGCACCGTCGGCATCGGCGGCTTCAACGGCGTGCAGTCGCAGCGCAACTGGACGGCGCCCTTCACCGCCGATCCGACCCACACCGCCGGCGCATACAAGTACTGGAACATCGTCGAGGGGAACCTCGTCATCCAGGACGGTGTCACGCCGTCGAACGGCATCAGCAGCAACGAGCTCGCCGAGATCATCGCGCACGAGCTGGGGCACACCCTCGGCTTCGGTCACTCCGCCGACAACAAGGCGCTCATGTACAGCTTCGTGACCGGCCTCGGTCCCGCGCTGCGCACCGACGACCAGCTCGCCGCCCGCTGGCTCTATCCGAACGGCGTCGTCGATCCCGGTCCCGAGGTCCCCGCCGCGCCGTCCGGCCTCGAAGGCTCGGCCAGCGGCAGCAGCATCAACCTGAGCTGGACCGACAACGCCTCCAACGAGCAGGGCTTCTACGTCTACGTCAACAACCAGGCCGCCGCCACTCTCGGCGCGAACGCCTCCAGCGCCACCCTCAGCGGCTACGGCGCCGGCACCTACTCGATTCACGTCGTCGCCTTCAACGCCACCGGCAGCTCGGCCGCCTCGAACAGCGTCAGCGTGACCGTGCTGCCGCTTCCGCCGGTCGCGTCGTTCACCGTCTCGCCCGAGTCGCAGACGGCAGGGAAGGCGCTCATCTTCACCAGCACCTCCACCGGCACCATCAGCTCGATCCAGTGGGACTTCGGCGACGGTACCAACTCGACCAGCAGCACCGTCCCGCACGTCTACAACACGCCCGGCGACTACACGGTGTCGCTGGTCGCCCGGAACGGCACTCAGTTCTCCACCGCCACGAAGGTCGTCACCATCAACGGCGCGCTGACGCCTTCCTTTACCTTCACGCCCGCCGCGCCGACCACGAACGACATCGTCGAATTCGACGACGCCTCGACCGGCGGCGCCACCTCCTGGTTCTGGAGCTTCGGCGACGGCACCACCTCGTCCGAGCAGAACCCGTCGAAGCACTACGCGCTCCCCGGCAGCTACCCGGTCGCCCTGACGATCTTCCGCAACTCCGACTCCGCCACGACGGCGAAGACCATCGACGTCACGCAGGCCACCGTTCCGGTGACGCCGACCGTCGTCGCCGCGTTCGACATGTCGGCGCAGACCGTCGCCACCGGCACGAACGTCTCCTTCACCGATCAGTCTCTCGGCAATCCGACGCAGTGGAGCTGGTCGTTCGGCGACGGCGCCACCGCCAACTCGCGCAACCCGGTGCACGCCTACGCCGCGCCCGGCACGTACATGGTCACGCTGACCGCGTCGAACGCGTCGACGAGCGGCATGACCTCGAAGCAGATCGTGGTCGTGAACACGATCGCCTTCCGCACCATGGTCTCCGCCGCCGCGCAGGCGCCGGGCCTCGGCGGCACTTCGTGGCGCACGGAGCTGAACGTCTTCAACGCCGGCTCGCAGGCGGCCGACGTCTCCTTCGTCTTCGTTCCCAGCGCCGGCGGCAGCGCCGTCGTCCGCACGCTCTTCCTCGCGCCGAAGCAGTCGAAGACCTACGCGAACGCGCTGCTCGATCTCTTCGACCTCTCCAGCGGCGTCGGCGGCCTCACGATCGAGGCGACCAGCGCCGGCACGAGCGCCAACCTCCGCATCACCAGCCGCACGTTCACGACCGGCGCGACCGGCACGTACGGCCAGGCCGTTCCCGACGTGCGCCCCGGTGAGCTGGAGCGGACGCTCTACGTCACCGGCATCATCGCGAACGCCGACTACCGCACGAACATCGGCCTCGTGAACGGCGACGCCTCGACCGTCAACGCCACGCTCACGCTGCTGAACGAGATCGGCACGCCGCTCGGGACGCGCACCATCCTGCTCCCGGCGCGCAGCTTCCAGCAGACGGCGCTCCTCGGCCTCTTCCCCGTCCTCGAGGGGGGCTCGTACGACGCGCTCACGCTGCGCATCGTCTCGACCTCCGACGGCGTCGTCAGTGGCTACGCGTCGGTCATCGACAACCGCACGCAGGACCCGATCTACATCCAGGCCGTCCCGCCGAAGGCCGGCACGTCGATGGTCGTCCCCGTGGTCGGCCGCGCGCCGGGCGCCAACGGCACGTTCTGGCGCAGCGACGTGACGTTCTTCAATCCCGCGACCAGCACGCAGCCGCTGACGCTCCGCTACAACGGCGCGGCGCGGACGGTGCTCGTGGAGGGCAACGACACGCTCGTCCTCGACGACGTGCTCGCCGAGTTCGGCCACAACTCCGGCAGCGGCCTGCTGAGCGTCTCCTGGACGAACGGCAGCACCGGGCCGATCGTCACCAGCCGCACCTACACCAGCGTCGACGGCGGCGGCACGTACGGCCAGTCGATCGATCCGGTCGCCGCGTTCGGCTCGAGCATGTACGTGCCCGGCCTGCGCCACGACGGCAGCTACCGCTCGAACGTCGGCCTGGTGAACGGCGGCAACGAGACCGAGGTCGTGACGGTGCGCCTGCTCTCGCCGTTCGGCACCGAGCTCGGACGCTCGACCGTCACCCTCGCCCCGAACGCGCAGATCCAGTACGGCGTGGCCGGCCTGTTCCCTGATGCGGGCTTCGGCACCGGCTTCACGCTGTCGGTCGAGGGCGACGCGAATGCGAAGGTGTTCGCGTACGGCTCGATGATCGACAACAAGTCGGGCGACCCGGTGTTCTTCGCGGGACGCTGATCAGACCACGAACGCGTCGTAGACGATCTGCGACCAGGTCTCCATCGCCTCACGGTGCTGCGCGAGCTCCTCGCGCGGCACCCAGCGGCCGCTCATCTTCTCCGTCTCCCGCACCGTGACCTCGCCGTCATGCGAGTCGAGCACGTACACCGCGCCGAGGTGCACCTTGCCGACGTCGGTGGTGTCGTCGTTCAGGATGCCGACGAACGAGAGGTCGTAGTCGCCGGCCACGTCCACCTCTTCCTCCAGCTCCTTGCGCAGCCCGTCGAGCAGCTCCGGCGTGTCGGGGTTGATGTGGCCCCCGATGCCGAGGGAGAGCTTGTGATGGAGACGCGACTCGGTCTGCTTCTGCGTCCGCTGCAGCAGAAAGTACGACTGCTCGTGCCGGATCAGCACGTACGGGATGATCTGCTTGTACTGCGGCGACACCTCGGCGGTCGGGCGGTCGAGGAAGAAGTGCCGCTCCACGATGATGTCCAGCACCGTGTCCGTTTCCTCCGTCACCAGCCCCCGCTCCACCAGAAACGAGCCGAGCGCCTCCCGCTCGACCACCATCACCTGTTCCGTCATCGAAAGAACTCCAGCACCGCGTCGTGCACCAGCCCGTTCGTGGAGAGCGCGCTGCCGGCGTCGAACCGCGGCGTCCCCCGCATGTCGCTGAACCGGCCGCCCGCCTCCTCGACGATCACCTGCACCGCGGCCATGTCCCACGCTGCCACCGCCGGCTCGACCGCGATCTCCACCGCCCCCTCCGCCACCAGCATGTGCGCCCAGAAGTCACCGAAGCCGCGCGAGCGGATGCAGCGGCGCGCGAGCGCGAGGAACCGCACCGTCCCGCCGTAGCGATCGAAGTCGCTGATGCTGTCGTAGGTGAGGTGTGCCTCTTCGATCGTGTCGATGCGCGAGACGCGAATCTGCTTCCCGTTGCAGAACGCGCCGTCACCGGCGGATGCCCACCACCGCCGCGCCAGTGCCGGCGAAGAGACGACGCCCACGGTGACACGTCCTTCCTCTTCCAGCCCGATGAGCGTGGCGAAGACCGGGATGCCGCGCACGTAGTTCTTCGTCCCGTCGATCGGATCGACGATCCAGCGACGCGTGGTGCTGCCGGTCGTGCCGAACTCCTCGCCGACGATGCCGTCCTCCGGACGCTCGGCCGCGAGCCGCTCCCGGATCATCCGCTCCACCGCCTCATCGGCCTCCGAGACCGGCGTCATGTCGATCTTCGTCCGCACCGAAAGCGTCGCCGACTGGTAGTACTGCATGGTGATGGCATCGGCGGCGTCGGCCAGTTCGAGCGCCAGTTGCAGGTCGCGATTCATGCGCGGGCAAAACTATCATGCGGCACCATGCAGACACTGCTCCTCGTGACGCTGCTCGCGGCCGTCGATGTCCCGTCCGCACAACGCGCGTTCGCCGAGCTGGAGACGATGTGCGCCGCGGACGGCGGCAGGCTCTGGGGACGTTCGCTGTGCGGTCCGACCGTCCTTGCCGATCCCCGGACGCGCGAGGCGATCCGCAGCGACGGCACCTCGCTGCAGGTGCCGGAGTCGATCGGGATCGCGAACACCTCCGTCACCTGGGACGGCCGCGAATGGACGATGGTCATGCTGCCGCTGCCGCAGAACACGGTCAGGCGGCGCGCGCTCCTCGCGCACGAGTCCTTTCACCGCGTGCAGAAGGAGCTCGGCTTCCCCTCCACCGGCCCGGCGAACGCGCATCTCGACTTGCTCGACGGCCGGCGCCTGCTGCGACTGGAGTGGCGCGCGCTCGCCCGCGCCCTCGCCACGCGCGACTCGGCCGCAGTCTCCGATGCGCTCGCGTTCCGCGCGCAGCGCCGCACTCTCCACGCCAGCGCGGCCGAGGAGGAGCGCCTGCTGGAGATGCACGAAGGGCTGGCCGAGTACACCGGCTGGGCGCTCGCCGTCCCGCATTTGCGCGAGCGCATCGCGCCGCTGGTGAAGAACCTCCAAACCGCCGACGCGGGCGACAGCTTCGTCCGCTCGTTCGCCTATCAGAGCGGCCCCGCGTGGGGAGCGCTGATCGAGATGCGCGATCCCCGCTGGACGCGCAGCCTCAAACCCTCCGACGACCTCGGCGACGTCGCGCGCCGCGTCTGGAACGTGCGGCCGGCGCAGGTTCGCGGCGACTACGGCGCGTCCGCCGTCGCGGCGCAGGAAGAGGAGCGTGCGGTGAAAAAGCGCGAAGTCATGGCCCGGCTGCGCGCGCGCTATGTCGAAGGTCCCGTGCTCCGCCTGCCGCTCACGCAGTTCAACCTCGTCTTCGATCCGAACACTCTCCAGCCGCTCGAAGGCGTCGGCACCGAGTACCGCACCATCGAGATCAGCGACGCCTGGGGCAGGATCAAGGTGACCGGCGGCGGCCTGCTGACCTCCGACTTCAAGGCGCTGCTCGTCCCGGCAGACGGGGAGGGCTGGACGCTCACGCTCAACGACGGCTGGCGGGTAGTGGCAGGCGCGCGCGAAGGTGATAAAACGCTGAGCCAGTGAGATCGCTGGTCCTCCTCCTCCTGCTCGCGCTTCCCGCCGCGAGTCAGCCAGTGCTGCGCTGGGGCGGCGACTCCGAGGGAGGCGCCCCGTTCGTCGAGGCCGACCCGAACGACCCTTCGAAAGTCGAAGGCTTCGACGTCGACGTGGCGGAGGAGATCGCGAAGGGCCTCGGACGCAAAGCGCAGTTCGTGCAGGTCGCCTACGCCTCCATCGACCAGTCGGTGCAGCGCGGCGACTTCGACATCGGCATGAGCGGCGTCGAGGACACGCCGGGACGCCGCGCCGCGCTCGCCGCCACGATCCCGTACTACGAGTTCACCGAGGCGCTGACCGTACGGGAAGGCGACCGCGCGAAGTTCGACGAGCTCGCCGATTTCCGCGGACGCCGCGTCGGCACCCTCGGCGGCACGATCGCCTACGACATCCTCCTCGACGCCGAGAAGAAGCTCGGTCTGACCGCCGTCTCGTACGACGACGACGTCCACCCGTACGAAGACCTCGCGCAGGGAAGACTCGACGCGGTGCTCCTCGACAACATCATCGCCGCGCGCGCCATGCGCCGCACGCCGGGGCTCTACACCCACTTTGACAAGCCGGTCGCCACCGGCCACTACATCATCGTCCTCGCGCGCGAGAACACCCGGTTGCGCGACCAGGTCGACGCCGTGCTCCGCGCGCGCATGCAGGACGGCACGCTGGAGCGCATCTATCGCAAGTGGGAGATCTGGGATCAGTTCCAGCAGCCCTTCTTCGACCGCACGCTCGGTCGCACTGGTGGAGCGGCGGGCTTCAGCCCGTCGCAACCCGATGCCGGGCTGAGAGCCCGGCACTCGAGAGGGGACGCCGTCAAGCGCTACCTGCCCGCGCTCCTGCGCGCGGCCGTCATCACGATCGTCCTCTCCTGCCTCGCCATGGCGCTGGCGGTGCTCGTCGGCGTTCTCGTCGCCACCGGCCGCGTCTACGGCAACGCGCTCACCCGCGCCATCCTCACCGCCTACGTCGAGATCGTCCGCGGCACGCCGGTGCTGCTGCAGCTCTTCGTCCTCTATTACGGCCTCTCCGGCATCATCAAGCTCCCCGCGTTCGTCGCCGCGCTGGTCGGCCTCGGCCTCAACTACGCCGCCTACGAGAGCGAGATCTATCGTGGGGCGATGGAGGCGGTGCCGCGCGGGCAGCTCGAGTCGGCGCGCACCCTCGGCCTGACGGAGTTTCAGGTGTTCCGCTTCATCCGCGCGCCGCAGGCCTTCCGGCTCGCGCTCCCGCCGATGACCAACGACTTCGTCGCGCTGCTCAAGGACTCCTCGCTCGTCTCCGTCATCACCGTGGTCGAGCTGACGAAGCAGACGCAGATCTTCGCCGCGAACATCGGCAGTTGGGTCATCCCCGGCGCGCTCTGCGCCGCGCTCTATCTCGCCATGTCGCTGCCGCTCGCGCGCCTCGCCCGCAAGCTGGAGTCGCGGTGGAAGGCGGCCTCGGTATGAGCGTTCTCACGGTCAGCGATCTCCGCCTGCAGCGCGGCGCGCGCGAGATCCTCCGCGGCGTCAGCCTCACCGTCGGCAGGGGAGAGCTGGTCGCGCTGATGGGGCTCTCCGGCGGCGGCAAGACCACCATTCTCCGCACGATCGCGGCGCTGGAGCGCTTCGACGGGGGCACGATCGAGGTCGACGGCGTCGTGCTCCGCGCCGGACAGACTCCCACCCGCGCCACGCTCCGCGAGCTGCGCACGCGCGTGGCCATGGTCTTCCAGTCGCATTTCCTCTGGGAGCACCTCAGCGCGCTCGACAACGTCACGCTCGCGCCGTTGCACGTCGCCCGCGTGTCGCGCGCCGATGCCGCGGCACGCGCGCTCGAGCTGCTCACCTCCCTCGGCGTCGCGCATCGCAAAAACGCCTATCCGCGCGAGCTCTCCGGCGGCGAGGCACAGCGCGTCGCCATCGCGCGTGCCATGGCCATGGACCCGCCGCTGCTGCTGATGGACGAGCCGACCGCGTCACTCGATCCCGCACGCCGCTTCGAGCTTGGCCAGACACTGCGCGCGCTCACCGCCGGTGGCCGCACGCTCCTCGTCACGACGCACGACGACGACTTCGCGCGCGAGTTCGCCACCCGCGCCATCGTCCTCGCGGACGGCGAGGTCGTCGAGGAAGGCGATCCGCGCGAAGTGCTCACGCGGCCTCGACACGCCGCCACCCGCGCCTTCCTCCAGACGGAACACGCCGCGCGCCCGTAATACTGGGCAGAACAGTCATGACGAAATTCGCGACCGCGGTAGCACTGCTCATCCTTCTCTTCTCCGCCTCCGACTCTTTCGCCGCCGCCGACCTCCGCATCACCGCCGAGGAGCTCAACTCGTTCCTCTTCGGCTTTCATGTCGAAAACCTCGGGCCCGACGTCGCGCACGACGTCGTCCTCCACGTCGAAGCGCCCGCCGGCGTGAGGATCATCCACTACGGCGAACAGGCGAACTGCCCGGAAGGGACGCCGGTGCGCTGCTCGGTCTCGATGCTCGCCAAGGGTGCCACGCTCGACTTCGTCTTCGAGGCCGGGCCGCCGTACCCGGTCGTCGACGCCACCTACACCATTACCGGCCGCGCGGAGAGCGCCACCGCCGATCCCGACCTCTCCAACAACACGACGTCGGTGCAGTTCGTGACGCACGAGGCCGCGGCCCTTTCCGAGCAGGTGGAGCCGGGCGTCGCCCGCGTCGATCCGGGCGCGACGCAGGTCTTCGTGACGGAGCTCGACAACCACAGCGGCAGCATACCGCGCGACGTCCACATCCGCTACACCGTCACCAACGCCGTCATCGAGAGCATCCAGCCGCAGGACTCCCGCTGGACCTGCACGGTCAGCGGAGCGGAAGGGGAGTGCGTCGCCGCATCGCTCGACCAGGACTGCCTCTGCTCGCGACAAATCCTGGTGACGGTTCGCGCCTCCTCCGATCGCGCGGGCGGCGAGGCGAAGCTGTTGATGCAAGCCAGCAGCAACCTCCCCAATGAATACGAGGTGCTCGACGGCGAGGCGACGCTGCAGACCTATCGCGTCTTCGCCGTCACCAGCACCGCCGACGCCGGCCCCGGCTCGCTGCGCGACGCGATCGTGCAGGCCAACGCCGGTTGCACCCCCGGCCCCTGCAAGATCCTCTTCGAGCTGCCGCCGCCCGTTCCCGCCGACGGCTGGTTCACGCTCGTCCCCGCAAGCAGGCTGCCGCCGATGATCGGCGAGCGCATCGCCCTCGACGGCACCTCGCAGACCCGCTTCACCGGCGACACGAATCCCCGCGGCCCAGAGATCTTCATCGACGGACATCTCGCCTGGCGCGGCCTCGAGCTGCGCGCCGGCTGTGAGGCGATCGTGCAGGGGCTGGCCCTCGGCCACTTCGGCGGTGGCGACGCCTTGTTCGTCGGGCCGCACGACGTTGAATGCGCGTACGACCAGCCCGACCTCCGTCTCATCACCGGCAACTACATCGGCGTCGATCCCACCGGCACCCGCGCCTACCCGAACCAGCGCGGCCTCAACGTCGAAGGGTTCGCCTTCGTGCGCGAAAACGTGATCAGCCGCAACAAGTGGAGCGGCATCTGGGTGTGGACCGGAACGGGCGAGATCACGAAGAACCTTATCGAGGACAACGGCAAGAGCGGTATCGTCCTCGGGCCGGGGACCGAGCACGTTCGCATCCTCGAGAACACCATCAACCGCCAGGCAGAGATGGGCGTCGCCGTCGCCCCCGGCGCGAAGCTCTACGAGATCCGCGTGAACTCCATGCGCGACAACGGCGGCCTCGGCATCGACATCGACATCGACGGCGTCTCCTCGGCGGTCGACGACGACAAGTACCCCGAGGAGTCGAACGCGCCGGTGCTCCTCTCCGCCGTCTACGACGCCTCACGGGACCGCACCGTCGTGAAGCTCGTCCTGCACAGCAGCCCCCTCGGCCCGTACGGCAACAGCGTCATCCTCGACGTCTACGCGAACCGCGGCCCCGACGGCGACGGCGAGCAGCGCGTCTACTCCAGCCAGGGCGGCCCGATCGAGACGATCGAGATCCACGGCAACTACACTGGTCAATGGCTCAACGCCACGTCGACCCGGTCGCACAGCTCCTGGGCAAAGCCGCCCGACGACAAGGGCAGCAACGCCGTCCGCTCGCAAAGCTACCCGGGCGAGGGGCGTTCGACCTCGGAACTCAGCAACGCCATACTGGTGACAGCGCAATAGGACCTCCAATGACCCGACTGATGACCGCGGTATCCCTGCTCCTCCTCCTCCTCTTCTCTGCTTCCAATGCTCTCGCCGACGCGGACCTCGGCGTGAGCGGTGAACGAACCCGCATCAACGCGTTCGCGTTCACCGTCGTGAACGTCGGACCGGAGGCCGCGCACGACGTGGTGCTCTTCATCGACGTGCCGTCGGCACTGCACGTCTTTCCCGAGGGCGAGTTCCCGCAGTGCGACGCCTCTGTCCGGCCCATCCGCTGCTTCACCCCATCCCTGGCGAAGGATCTCGTCCAGCTCGACTTCGCGTTCTCCGTCGTCGGTCCGTCGCCGGTGGTCGACGCCACCTACACCATCACCGCCCGCGTCGAGTCGGGCTCCGTCGACCCCGACCTCTCCGACAATACCTCCGTACTGCACTACGAGACGGTCGTGGCCGTCGATTTTTACGAACAGGTGGAGCCGGCCGTCGCGCGCGTCGATCCGGGTGCGACGCAGATCTTCAGGACGGAGCTGGACAACTTCCTCGACTCCGACCCACGCGACATCCGCATCCGCTACACCGCGACGAACGCCCTCATCGAGAGCATCCGTCCTCAGGACTCACGATGGACTTGCACCGTGAGCGGAGCGGAAGGGGAGTGCGTCGCGTCGTCGATGGACAACAACTGCCGCTGTTCCGGCGCCATCGAGGTCACCGTCCGCGCCTCCTCCAATCGTGCCGGCGGCGAGGCGAAGCTGACGATGAAAGCCACCAGCACCCTTCCCGATCGCTTTGACGACCTCGGCGGCGAGGCCACCCTGCAGACCTACCGTCTGTTCGCGGTCACGACGACGGCGGACGCCGGACCCGGCTCGCTGCGCGACGCGATCGTCCAGGCAAACGCCTCCTGCAGCCCCGCGCCCTGCAAAATCGCCTTCGAGCTCCCGCCGCCCGTTCCGGCGGACGGCTGGTTCACGCTCACCCCGGCCACCGAACTGCCGCCGATGGTTGCCGACCGCATCGCGCTCGACGGCACGTGGCAGACCCGCTTTACCGGAGACACGAACCAGCGCGGTCCCGAAGTCTTCATCGACGGCCATCTCGCCTGGCGCGGTCTCGTGATGCGCGCCGGCTGCGAGGCGATCGTGCAGGGGCTCGCCCTCGGCCACTTCGGCGGCGGCGACGCGCTGTTCTTCTCCTCCGCGAACTGCTTCTCTCCCGAGGCCGACCGCCGCCTCGTGAGCGGCAACTACATCGGCGTCGACCCGACCGGCACCCGCGCCTACCCGAACCAGCGCGGCCTCAACATCGAAGGGACCGGCGAGGTGCGGGAGAACGTCATCAGCCGCAACAAATGGAGCGCGATCTGGCACTGGCGCGGCTCCGCCTTCATCACGAAAAACCTGATCGAGAACAACGGGAAGAGCGGGATCGTCCTCGGCCCGGAGACCGAACACGCCAGCGTCATCGAGAACGTCATCAACCGCCAGACGGAGATGGGTGTGGCCATCGCTCCCGGCGCGCAGCTCTACAGAATCTGGCGCAACTCCATGAGCGACAACGGCGGGCTCGGCATCGACATCGACATCGACGGCGTCTCCCCGGCGAGCGACAACGACGAGTTCCCGGAGGAGTCGAACGCGCCGACGCTCCTCTCCGCCACGTACGACGCCGCGCGCGACGTGACGGTCCTGAAGCTCGTGCTGCACAGCCGCCCCCTCGGGCCGTACTTCAACGGCTTCATCCTCGACGTCTACGCCAACCGCGGCCCCGACGGCGACGGCGAGCAGCACATCTTCTCGACCGGCTTGCGCGAGACGCTGGACATCCCCGGCAACTTTACCGGCAAGTGGCTCAATGCGACGTCCACCCGCACGCACACCTGGGCAGCCAGACCGCCCGACGACAAGGGCAGCAACGACGTCCGCACGCAAGGCTTCCCCGGCGTCGGCTCGTGGACCTCGGAGCTGAGCAACACCGTCCTCGTGACGGCGAACTAAGCGGCGTGCTCTCTGGACCGACGGGCTCTCAGCCCGTCGCCAGTACCGGGCTGAGAGCCCGGTACTCCAGAAGGCCCGTCACGCGGCGGCTTCTTCGCGGCGCGCACTCTGCTCGCGCCACAACGCGGCGTACAGCCCGTTGAGCGCGAGCAGGGAGTCGTGCGTTCCCGTCTCCACCACGTGCCCCTTCGCCAGCACGTGGATGCGCTGCGCGTGCGCGATCGTGGAGAGCCGGTGCGCGACCAGTACCGTCATCCGCCGGTGCTCGCCGGTGGTGAGCGAGCGGATCGTGGCGGTGATGGCCCGCTCCGTGATCGAGTCGAGGCTCGACGTCGCCTCGTCGAAGATCATCAGCTCCGGCTGCCGCAGCAGCGCGCGGGCGATGGCGAGGCGCTGGCGCTCGCCGCCGCTGATCTTGATGCCCCCCTCGCCGATCTTCGTCTCCAGCCCCTTGCCGCCCCGCTCGATGATCGGCAGCGCCGCCGCCTGCCGCAGCACCTCGATGCATTCGGCGTCGGTCGCCTTCGGATTCACGAAGAGCAGGTTGTCCCTGATCGTGCCGGCGAAGAGCTGCGTCTCCTGCGTCACCAGGCCGATCCGGCCGCGCAGCGCGTCGGAGTCGATCTGCGAGGCGTCGATCCCGTTCACCGCCAGCCGTCCCGACGACGGCCGGTACAGCCCGACCAGCAGCTTCACGAGCGACGTCTTGCCCGAGCCCGACGGCCCGACGAAGGCGACGGTGTCGCCGGCGCGGATCGAGAGATCGATCGACTCCAGCGAGGGCGTGCTCGCGGAGGGGTAGGTGAACGTGACCCCCTCGAACGCGATCGTCTCCAGCGGCCCCACCTCCACCGGATTGGCCGGCTTCGGCGCCGGCTCGATCGCCAGTACCTCCTCCAGCTTCTCCATGCTCGCCCGCGCCTCCTGGTACTGCGCGATCATCGCCCCCAGCTCCGCGAGCGGCGAGAAGATGGCGAACGAATAGAAGAAGAGCGCGTAGAACTCGCCGAGGGAGATCACGCCGGAGTAGACGTGCCAGAGCATCAGGAAGAGGATGCCGGCGCGCGTGGTGTTGATGAGCGTTCCCTGCAGGAACGAGTAGAAGCGGAGGAAGCGCACCTTCTTCAGCTCCAGCCCCAGGATGTTCGCGTTCACGTTGTTGAGCCGCGTGATCTCCTGCTGCTCGAGCCCCAGCGACTTCACCAGCTCCACGTTCCGCAGCGTCTCGGTGGTCGATCCCGCGAGCTCCGCCGTCTGCGTCACGATCAGCCGCTGCTGCGTCTTGATGCGCCGGCTGATGAAGAACATCAGCGTCCCCAGCGACGGCGCCAGCAGCGCGTACGCCGTGCCGATCGTCCAGTGCACCGTGAAGGCGTAGATGGTCACGAACACCAGCCCGACCATCGAGACGAACATCAGGTTCACGAAGTTCGTGATCAGCGACTGCGCGTCGGCGCGCGCCTTGTGCATCTTCTGCAGGATCTCGCCGGAGCGCTGGTCCTCGAACACCGCGAAGGGGAGGGAGAAGGAGTGCGAGACGCTCCGCTCGTACAGGTTCGCGCCGGTGCGCTGCGCGATGACGCTCACGAAGTAGTCCTGGAAGTTCTTCGCGATGCGCGACACCAGCGCCACGCCGACGTAGGCGAGGAGCAGCAGCAGCACGCCGCGCACGAACGCCTCCCGCGGCATCTCGCCCGCCTTCACCGCGTAGTCGTCGACGATGTGGCGGAAGACCTGCGGGTCGAGCAGCGAGAAGACCTGGTTGACGGTCGCGAGGATCAGCGCGGCGAAGATCAGCCGCTTGTAGCGGAGCAGAAAGGTGTACAGCAGGCGCACGGCGGCGAGGTTACTTCAGGAAAAGCACGATCGTCATGACGATTCCGATAACGACCACCGCCCCCCGCACGAATTTACGGCCCATCCGCCGCGCCAGCCGCGCCCCCAGCAGCCCCCCCGCGATCGAGCCGCCGGTCATGATCAGCACGTCCCGCCACACCACCGCCCCCGCCACGATGAAGTAGACCGCCGCGATGCCGTTGATGCAGACCGCGAGGATGTTCTTGAGGCCGTTCATCTGGTGCAGGTCGGTAAGGCCGATCAGGCCGAGCGCCGCCAGCATCAGGATGCCCATCCCGGCGCCGAAGTAGCCGCCGTAGACGCCGACGATGAGCTGGAAGACGAACACGAACGTCACCCAGCCGGCGGTCGGATTCTCGTGCGCCCGCGCCAGCACGCCGAGGCGGGCGGTGATCATCTCCTGCACCGCCAGCAGCACCGTCGCGCCGAGGATGAGGAACGGCACGATCCGCTCGAAGGTGGAGACCGGCGTCCGCAACAGCAGCCAGCTCCCCAGCCCGCCCCCCGCCAGCGACGGCACGATCAGCAGCAGCAGCCAGCGCCGCACCGTCGACAGCTCCCGCCGGAACCCGTACGCCCCCGCCAGCGACGCCGGCCAGATCGCCACCGTGTTCGTCGCATTCGCCGTGATCGGATCCCGCCCGATCCAGAGCAGGGCAGGGAAGGTGATGAGCGTCCCCCCGCCGGCGATGGAGTTGATGATCCCGGCGGCGATGCTGGCGAGGATGATGACCAGAGCTTCGCTCATGTTGCCGGTTGCCGCGCCCCAGACAACTGACAACCGACAACCGACAACATCACCTCAGCCCCTCCGCCACATACAGGTCCGACACCATCCGCAGCGCGTTGTACGCGTATGCGTTGCCGTCCCGCGTCAGCAGCATCGGCGCGATGCGGTAGACGCCGGCGGGGTCGGCAGGGGCGAACTCCTTCCAGAGCTCGCGCGCACCGTCGGCGATGTTCACGCGGTGGACGCGCGCCGGCAGGGAGGTGGGGTCGTAGACGAACAGCGCGGCGCCGTCGGCGCTCCACTGGATCGGGATCTCCGCCCGCTGCGCGCCGGGGAGCGGCACTGGCGCCGACCCGTCGAGCGAGTAGACGGCGATGGTGCGCTCCGGCGTCATGCCGGCCACGCGCAGCCCGTCGGGGGAGACGGCGAACGCACGCGCGCCGCTGCTCCAGATGTTCGGCGGCGACACCGCCTTCACCGTCTCGTCGAGCGTGTCGAGCACGTACAGCGCGTAGCCGCTCTTCCCCATGACGCCGGCCACGATGACCCGCCGCGAGTCGGGGAGCCACACCGCGCCGCTGTCGAACGTGCCGTCGACCTTGAGCTCGCGCGGCTGCCCGGTGCCGGTGGGGATGAGCACGAGCTTCGCCCCCTGATGCCCGAGCACCCACTTGCCGTCGGGTGAGAGCGCGTCGCCGATGCCGTCGCCGAGGTGGATCGGCGCGGGCGCGTCGAGCCGGCGGAGATAGATCGCGCTCTTCGGGCCGCCCCCCTCGCGCGTCTCGCTGAAGAGAATGGTGCGCCCGTCCGGCGCGAGGTCGGCCAGGATCGACCAGTCGAGCCACGACGCGTCCCGCTCGGCGGGTTCCACCTGGAGGGACGGGCTCT
>DASWNW010000128.1:0-7699 GCA_036399015.1 Thermoanaerobaculia bacterium
AGATCGAAGAGACCTTCTTCCGCTCGGACGGCACCAGCTTCCCGGTGGAGTTCTGCGCGTCACCGATGCGCGACATCGACGGCGAGCTGCTCGGCTCGGTCATCACCTTCCGCGACATCACCGAGCGCCGCGCGGCCGCGCTGGCGCAGGAGGCGGAGCGGCGCTATCACGAGGCGGAGGCGCAGAACCGAGCCAAGGACAACTTCCTGGCGACGCTGTCGCACGAGCTGCGCACGCCGATGACGTCGATCCTGGGGTGGGTGCAGTTCCTCCGCAGCGGGCACTTCGACGACTCGGAGCTGGAGGAGGCGCTGCGCACGATCGAGTCGAGCGCACGGCTGCAGGCGCGCCTCATTGACGACATGCTCGACGTCTCGCGCATGATCCTCGGCAAGTTCCAGGTCGACCTCAAGCCGACGCGTCTCTCGGAGATCGTGGAGGCCGCGCTCACCACCGCTCGCCCGATGGCCGCCGACAACGAGGTGCAGCTCACCTGGACGATCGAGGAGCACGGCGCGCTCGTCGACGCCGACGCGAGCCGCATCCAGCAGGTGATCCAGAACCTGCTCTCGAACGCGATCAAGTTCACGCCCGCCGGCAAGCACGTCGACCTGCGGCTCGAGCGGCTCGACGGCAAGCTGCGCATTCGCGTGCAGGACGAGGGAGAGGGGATCGAGCCGGCGTTCCTGCCGTACGTGTTCGACCGGCTCCGCCAGGCGGAGGGCTCGAACAAGCGGAGCGGTCTCGGCCTCGGCCTCGCGATCGCCCGCCACATCGTCGAGCTGCACCACGGCGAGATCAGCGCCGCGTCGGAAGGCCCCGGGCATGGCGCCTCGTTCACGGTGACGCTGCCCGTGCGCACCGAGGCGCACGACCACGAGTCGCGCGCGGAGCAGAACCACAACGCGGCGCCGCTGCACGCGTAACCGGCGGCAAGACGAATCCCGTACCGCAGCGCATGCGGATATTCGCAACGCGGGTCCTCCCCGCGGCAACACGTGTTACCGCGGGGAGACGAGAGCCTAGTACTTGCTCTTGGCGGTGCGGTCGAACGTGTCGTTGGTCGACGCGGTCGGCGCCGGCAGCGGCGGCCCAACGAGGTAGTGGCTGATGACGCCGACGAAGCGCTTCTGCAGCTCCTTCAGCGTCTGGGCCGCACGGGTGACGGCGGTGCCGGCCGAGGGACGCGACGGACGGGCTTCAGCCGTGACGGCGGTAGCGGAAATGACGACGAACGAAACGGCGACGACGAGAGACTTGACGGACGAAGAGCGCATAGTTCCTCCTGATTGGTACCTGTTGTTGTCTTTCTGTTCCTCAGCGGTGGCCCGCTGGAGTTGCGAGGCGGGAGAATGGGGGAGGGATGCGCGACTACTCTCCCATGCCGCGCGGCGGCGGCGCGAACAGGCGGGGCTGCTCCTTGGGAAGTTCGCGCAGGAAGGTGTGCACATGACGCACGAGGCTCGGCGTGGCCTGGCCGATGGCGACCGCCTCGCGCAGAAAGGAAAGGGCAGTGAGGGCGCGTGATGCCATGCCGGTCCGCGTGAAGAGGCTGATGACGTCGCGGCAGATCACCGGCACTTCGTCCGGCTGTCCGGCCACCAGCAGTGCTTCGGCCAGCTCCAGTGCAGCGACGGCGGCGTCGGACGCCATCTCGAATTGCTCGAGCTCGCGCCAGGCTGTCCGGAGAACCGGAATCGATTCGAGCGTCCTGCCCGAGACGAAGAGAGCGTGGCCGAGGCGCCAGCGTGCGCGCGTCCGCTCGGTCTCCATCCCCAGGATCTCGTACTCGGCGACGCAGCGCTGGAAGCCTTCCGCGGCGAGCTCCGGCTGCCCGAGATCGGCGTGGCACATCGCAATGCTGTGCTTGACCATCACGGACGCGAATTCGTCGAGGGCGGGGTCTCCGTCGAGCTGCAGGAACACGCCCAGCGCCTCGCGGACGGAGCGGCATTCATAGAGGGCGCTCGCCTCGACGAGCCGGGCGTTGGCGGAACGCGTGTTGTCGCCGAACCGGTGGAAAACGTCGGCCGCCTCACGAGCGACGCTGATGGCTTCCTCGGCACGATCGACTTCCCGCAGGATCGAGGCTTTGACGACTCCGAGACGCGCGAGATCGTATTCGGGCAGCGGGACCTGGTCGAACAGCCGCTTGGAGCGCTCGACGAATTCGAGCGCCTCGGGGTGCCGCCCCATGAACGACAGGACGAACGCGTGGTCGCGGTATGCCTGCGCGCGCAGTTTCACGACGTAGTCGCAGGGGTACTCGGCGATGTCGAGGGCGTTGGCGACCTGGATCGCGAGCGCGGTGACGTGCAGCGCGTTCGCGGGAGTGCTGCGGACCATGTGGCGCCAGCGCTCGAGCAGCTCCTTGACCACACCGGCTGTCGAGGAGTCGGGGATCTTGCGCAGGCGCTGGGCCCACCATGAGGACGGACCGCTGAGCGCCTCGTCGCAGATGGTGACGGCGCGCTCTTCTTCGCGACGGGCGCGCTCGGCGAACGCGGTCACGTTCACCACGAACTGCCGCGGAGCCGGCTCGGCGTCACGCCAGACTTCGGGCGTGGCGAGGTCCGCGGCGGTGTCGAGCAGGGCTTCGTCGTCGTGCTTTGCCATGGCAGCAGAATTACGTCCGGCAAGATAGCACGCCTGAAAAGCGTTTGTCAGCAAGGAACGCATGTGCGTCTGAACCGGCGGGCGGTCCGCCGGTCCTGGACGGACTACGCGCTCGCCTTCCGGTAAGCGGCCGCGTACCGCAGCGAGGCGTCCGCGCTCTCGGTGATGTCGCGGATCGCCTTCTCGAACGTCTCACGGGTGAGGCCGTGCTGCTGGAGCAGCTCGTCCCCGCGCGCGGGATCCTTCCGGATCTCGGCGCCGAGCGCCCCGAGCTGCTCGGGAGTGGGCGTTTGCCCGGCAGCGGCGACGGGCATGACCGGTTTTGCGCTCGCGGGGGCCGCCTCCTGGCGCTGCTGGCAGCCGCCCAGGAGCAGAACGAGGCTGAGGAGCGCCGCGGCCTGCTTCATCCGCTTCTCCCGCGGCGCACCTCCGCCATCCGCGACAGGACGCGCCGCGGGATGAACGTCTCCTCGACGTCGATGGTGCGGGGACGGTTCACCGCCAGCTCCATTTCGGGAACGCCGTAGACGAGCAACTGCTGTTCGATTGCGGTGACGAGGTCGGCGCCGCGAAGTCCCTCCCGCTCGCGGTCGCGCACGAACTGCACAAAGTCGGGAGCGCCGTTGCGGGTGACGAGCGCCGCGGGAACGTAGCGGATGACTTCGATGAACTGGGGCGGCGTGACCGCCGCGTCGTTGAGCAACGTGACGACGTCCGTGAGTTCCTGGACCGGGACGTCGGTGATCTCCGAAACGGCCGCGACAGCCAGCGGCATGGCCACCAGCGACAGCAGCTCTTCATTCTCCAGCGCCTGTGCGTGAGTCGGCGCCAGCAGGGTCGCCGTCAGAACCGCGACGGCAAGGGTCTTCCACATGAGTTGCCTCCGCCGCTGTTATTTGCAAGATACGGGCAAAGATGGCAAGCGGAGCGGTGGCGGTACTGGGGAGGGAGGATTCGAACCTCCGAATGGCGGCTCCAAAGGCCGCTGCCTTACCACTTGGCGACTCCCCATCAAGGCAGGAAACACTGACGACGCCGCGCGGGAATTGCGCATGCCGGGGGCGGCGAAGTCTAGCAGAAGCGGCACGTCCTGTGCTCGGGCCCGTATGCGGGACATTTGATGAAGGATCAGCTCGTCGCAGCGTCGGGAGACGTCTTCCGGAAGATCGTTGCCAATGCGAGCGATTTCTGCATCATCCTGCTCGACGAAGGCGGCCACGTGGAAATGTGGAACGCCGGCGCCACCGCCACCTTCGGCTACACGGCCGAAGAGGTGCTGGGGCGTCACTTCTCCTTCATCTTCACCGACGGCGACAAGGCGCTCGAGGTCCCCCGCAAAGAGCTCTCGACGGCACGCAAAGAGGGCCGCGCGGAGGACACCCGCTGGCACGTGGGCAAAGGGGGGCGCCTCCTGTTCATGGACGGCGTCACGATGGCCGTCCGGGACGACGACGGGCAGCTCATCGGCTTCTCGAAGTTCGGCCGCGACGTCACCGACCGCCATCGCAGCGAGCGCCGCATCGCCACCCAGATTGCGCTGACGAACCTCCTCAGCGAGGACCAGCCGTACGAGATCACCGCCCGCGAGGTCATGCGCACGGTATGCGAGTCTCTCGGCTGGGATCTCGGAGCCCTCTGGGAGGTGCGCGACGAGGTACTCGTCTGCATCGAACACTGGCAGGCACCCGGCGTCGACGCCACCGCGGCACAGCACCTTTGCGAAGGGACTCTCAGCAAGGGGCGCGGCCTGTTGGGGGAGGTGTGGGAGAAGGGCGAGGCGATGTGGGTGCCCGATTTCTCCGACCCGCAGCGCTTCCCGCGGGCACTGGCGGCACAGCGCGCCGGCCTCCGCTCCGCCGTCGCCTTCCCGATCCTCGCCGCGGGCCGCTTCGTCGGCGCGATGGAGTTCTTCAGCCACGACCACCGGGAGCCGGAACAGGCGCTCATGCCGGTCATCACCCTCATCGGCGGGCAGATCGGCGACTTCATCGAACGCCGGCGGACGCTCGCCGCGATGCGCGAGAGCGAGGAGCGCTTCCGCCTGATTGCGGAGACGGCGCAGGACGCGATCTTCACGATCGACGAGCACAGCATCATCACGTTCAGCAATCCTGCCGTGGAGCGGATCTTCGGCTACTCACCCGAGGAGTTGAAGGGGCGGCCGCTGTCAATCATCATCCCGCCGCGGCTGCGCGAGTCGCATCGCCGCGGCCTCGAGCGGTACCTGCGCACGCGGGAGCGGAACATCCCCTGGACGGGCGCCGAGCTGCCGGCGCTGCACAAGGACGGGCATGAATTCGAGTGCGAGATCTCCTTCGGCGAGTGGACCAGCGGCGGCCGCACCATCTTCACCGGCCTGGCGCGCGACATCACCGAACGCAAGCGCGTCCTGGAACAGGAGCAGCGCGCCCGCGCCGAGGCGGAGTCGGTCCGCGAGCAGCTCGAGCGGCGCGCGGACGAAGAGGCGGCGTTCCGCCATCTCGCCAGCGCGCTCACCGGCGCGGTCGAGATGACCGAGGTGCTGTACGAGATTACGAACCGCGCCACGCACGTCACCCGTGCGGACGGCGTGTACGTCGAGCGGATCGTCTACGAGGCGAACGTGACGCAGGTCGAGGTTGTCGCCGCTGCCGGGCGCGGCACCCCGCCGCGCGGACTTCGCGTCGCTTTCCCCGGCTCGATGACTGACGAGATCGTGCAGAACGGAAAGCCGGTCGTCCTGGCCGACATGCAGCTCTTCGGGCAGCACATGGCGCCGTATCTCACTGACACCTGCCCCGACTGCGAGGTGCTGGTGACGCCGCTCAGCGCCGACCGGGAGCCGCTCGGCGCGCTCGTCCTGCTGAACAGCCGCGCCTCCGGACGCCACTTCCGCGACGGAGACATCATCCGCGCGCGCACCCTCGGCGATCTCACCTCCCTCGCGCTGCGGCGCGTGCGCCTCCTCGAGCAGGAGCGGGAGGCGAAGGAGAAGGCGGAGACGGCGGTCCGCGTGCGCGACGAGACGCTCGGGATCGTGTCGCACGACCTCCGCAATCCTCTGACGAAGATCGTCATCAGCGCCGACCTCCTGGCCGGCTCGCCGCCCGACGAGCAGCCGGAGCTGGTCGACACCATCCGCACCGCCGCGCGCCAGATGGAGCGGCTCATCCAGGACCTGCTCGACGTGGCGCGCCTGGAGAGCGGCAATCTCACCGTCTCGCGCGAGGACGTCGACCCCGCGTCGATCGTGCGCGAGATGTGCGAGTCGAACGAGCGCGTCGCGCAGCAGAAGCAGCAGCGCATCATCTGCAACGTCAGCCCCGCTCTGCCGCTGATTCACGGCGACCGCGACCGGCTCGTGCAGGTGTTCGGGAACCTCATCGGGAACGCGATGAAGTTCACGCCGGAGCGGGGCCAGATCACCATCGACGCGAGACCCGACGGGAAGCACGTCCGCTTCACGGTCCGCGACACCGGCCCCGGCATCCCCGAGGCCGACCTGAAGAAGGTCTTCACCCCCTACTGGCAGGCGAAGAAGACCGCGCACATGGGCGCCGGCCTCGGCCTGGCCATCGTGCGCGGCATCGTCGAGGCGCACGGCGGGCAGGTGTGGGCGGACAACGCGCCGGGCGGCGGGGCCGTGTTCACTTTCACGATCCCCACCGCCGACCGCGCGGAAACCTAGGACGCCGGCGCTTCTCCGAGCGTCACCGGCAGCGTCATGGTCCGGCTGCCGCGCACGATCCGCACGTCGATCCGGTCGCCGGGACGGCGCGCGCGAAGGATGCGGTGCAGGTCCGCCGTGGTGCGCACCGGCTGGTCGTCGATGGCGACGATGAAATCCTCCGCCAGGATCCCGGCGCGCTGCGCGGGCGTGTTGCGCGTCACCTGCACGACCACGATTCCTTCGTCGATCGGCAGCCGGAAGTAGCGGGCGATCTCCGGCGTGATCTCGCGCGGCCCGATGCCCATGTAGGCGCGCCGCACGCGGCCCGTGGTGAGGATCTGCTGCATCACGTCGGTGGCCACGTTGATCGGGATGGCGAAGCCGAGTCCCGTCGTCCCCGCCAGGATCGCGGTGTTGATGCCGATCACCCGTCCAGAGGAGTCGAGCAGCGGCCCGCCGGAGTTGCCGGGATTGATCGCGGCGTCGGTCTGGATGAGCGGGGAGAAGAGGTTGATGCCGCGCGGATCGCGGTTGATCGCGGAGACGACGCCGCGCGTGACCGTCCGGTCGAGGCCGAGCGGATTGCCGATGGCGACGGCGATCTGGCCGACCTCCAGCTTGTCGGAGTCGCCGAGGGGGGCGACCGGGAGGTTGGCGGCGTCGACGCGCACCACGGCGGTGTCGACGTCGGCGTCACGCCCGAGGACGCGGCCGGTGAGCGTGCGGCCGTCGGCGGTGGTGACGCTGACGGTGCGGGCATTGCCGACCACATGCGCGTTGGTGAGGATGACTCCCTCCGCGCGCACGATCACGCCCGAGCCGGAGCCGCCGTTGCGGCTGATGCCGACGACGGCCGGGGTGGCGGAGCGCGCCACGCGGATGACGGTCTCTTCCTCGGCGCTGCGCTGCGCTTCGATTTGCGGGACGAGTAAAAGAGAGAGGAGGACTACGGCGGACTTCATGGCGAGGCTTCGAGCACGGTACATACCTATTTGACGCGCGAGATGGCTCCGAGTTTCGCTGACGTCGCACGAATGTAGTCGGCAGGGGAGAGGAGGAGCTGTGCGCCGCGCATCCCGGACGAGACGGAGATGACGTCGAAGAGCTCCAGCGTCTCGTCGGCGAAGACGGGGTAGTTCTTCTTCGCCGCCAGCGCCGTGACGCCGCCGCGGACGTAGCCGGTCAGCGGCTGCACTTCCTTCAGCGGCACCGTGTCGATCTTCTTGTCCCCGGTGAGCTGCGCGAGCGCCTTGAGGTCGAGCTGCTGGTCGCCCGGCACGACGGCAAAGCAGACGCCCTGCTTGTCGCCGCGGGCGACGAGGGTCTTGAAGACTTGCTCCGGAGGCAGGCCGACCTTGCGCGCCACGCTCTCGGCGGCGAGGTCGTCCGGATCGACCTCGTACTCCCGCACCTCGTACGAAATGCCGAGGGAGT
>DASWNW010000129.1:0-20923 GCA_036399015.1 Thermoanaerobaculia bacterium
ACGACTGCGAGTTTCGCTACGGCGTCGGCGCCATCCCGGCGCTGCAGGGGCTCGACGCCGGTGGCCGCGTCATCTACATCGGCACCTTCGCCCGCATGCTCTTCCCCGCCCTCCGTCTCGGCTACATCGTCGCGCCGCCGGCGCTGCGCGACGCCTACCGCGCCGTCAAGTGGCTCGCCGACCGCGGCACCGCGCCGCTCGAACAGCAGGCGGTGGCGGCGCTTCTCGAGTCGGGCGCGTACGAGAGCCTCCGCCGCCGCAGCGTCCGGGCGCTCGCCGGAAAGCGCGACCGGATGGTCGCGGCGCTCGAGGAGCATTTCGCGCCGGGCGAGGTCGTCGCCACCGGCGCGTCGTCCGGCACGCACGTCTTCCTCCGCCTCCCGCGCATCCCGGCGGTGGAGACGGAACGGCTGCGGGAGCTGGCGCGCCGCGAGGGGGTGCAGGTCTACAGCGGCCTTCCCTATTACCAGGCGCCGCCGCGCGCGGCCACGCTGCTCCTCGGATACACGACGGTCCCGGCGGAGGAGATCGCGCCCGGCGTCGCCCGACTGGCCGCCGCGTGCCGTAAGATGCCGCCGAAGGAGTAGGAATCCATGTACAAAGCCGCCCTTACCGCACTGCTCGCGCTCTGCGCCTTCGCCGCCTTCGCCGGCGAGCCGATGACCGAGGCCGAGAAAACGGCCCTGATCGCGCACCTGGAGCGCACCAGCGCGAGCTTCGAGAAGTCCATCGAAGGCGTGACCGACGCGCAGTGGAGCTACAAGGCCTCCCCGCAGCGGTGGTCGCTCGCCGAGTGCAGCGAGCACGTCGTCTCCGCCGAGTCCTTCATCCGGAACCTCTTCGCGCCGTCGATGAAGGAGCCGGCGTCCGCGGAGGTGCTGGAGGGGGCGCGCAAGGAGCAGGTGATCGAGGCGGCGCTGCTCGACCGCTCGAAGAAGTTCCAGGCGCCGGAGCCGCTCGTGCCGTCGGCCACGAAGTTCGCCTCGCCCGCGGAGGCGATCGCCGCGTTCCGCGCGGAGCGGCAGAAGACGATCGAGCTGGCGCGGCAGAGCGGCGACCTCCGCTCCTTCGCCATGGCCCACCCGGTCGGCGGCCCGCTCGACGCGTACGGCTGGTTCACCTTCCTCTCCGCGCACACCGCGCGGCACACGCTGCAGATCGAAGAAGTGAAGGCGGACGCGAATTATCCCCGCTGAACGGAAATGACGCGGCGCGGGAGCGTCGCCTTCCATTACGGCCGCACGCTGACGCGGGCGCAGCTCGAGTGGTTCGGGCGCTTCGACGTCCTCGTCACGCACGACCCGCTGCCGCCGTCGCAGGTGAAGGCGCTGCGCGACGGCGGCACGCGCCTCGCGCTGTACGAATGGACGGTGGCGTTCTACCGCACGCTGGTGCGGCGCGACTCGTGGAACGAGCGCCTCCTGCGCGACCGCGGCGCCGCCCTGCTCAACCGGAACGGCCTGCGCGGCCACGCCGGTGCGAGCGACGCCGACGCCTTCTACTACGATCCCGCGCACCCCGACCACGCCGTGAAGCGCGTCGCCGCGATCGCCGCGCGCCTGAAGGAGATCGGCTACGACGGCGTCTTCTTCGACACCACCACGTTCGAGAGCGTCCATCCCGACGCGCTCGCGGAGTACCGCCGCCGCCACCCGGACGTTTCGTACGACGCCGCCTTCGCCCGCTTCCTCGCCGCGCTGCGCAAGGAGCTTGCCGTCATCGTCACGAACCAGGGCTACCGCGCGCCCGAGCACTACCTCCCCCACGCCGACTACGACGTCACCGAGAGCCTGCTCACCCGTCCGTGGCACGACGCGTCGAACCGCTGGAACAGCGTCGACTTTCTGATGCCGGAGCTGATCCTCAAGGAGGCGCGCCGCTACCCGCACGTCCGCTTCGTCCACCTCAACTACCTGGAGAGGGCCGACCCGCAAAAGATCGAGAGCATCCTCGCCACCGCGCGCCTATTCGGGCAGGAGGCGTTCGTCGCCTTACCCGACGTCTTCCGCACCGCCTTCTCCGAACTGTACTTCGTCGACCTCGGCCGCCCCACGGGCGACATCCGCCGCGACGGCCTGACCGCCACCCGCCCGTTCGAATGTGGGGAGATCGTGGTGACGCCGGAGCGTGCGAAGATCGTGCGTGCACTTCCGTGAAGCGACGGTCGCGGACCGCGACCGCATCCTGTCACTGCGCCGTCATTGCTTCGGCGACGTCGACCCGGAGAAGAGCGATCCCCGCTTCTGGGACTGGGAGTTCGCGAAGGCGCGCACGTTCGTCGGCGAGCGCGATGGCGAGCTGGCCACGCACCTCGCGCTGCTCGACCTGCCGTACATGCTCGACGGACGCGAGGTCCGCGGCGCGCTCGCCGTAGACGCGATGACGGCGCCCGAGGCGCGGGGACAGGGGGCGTTCGGCGGCGTGGTGCGGCTCGCGATGACGAGCAGCGATCACGAGGTCGCCACTGCTTACCAGATCCGCCGCGCCGTCCTCGGCGGGATGCTGCGCGGCGGCTGGACCGTCGCCGAGCGCGTGCCGGTGCTGGTCCGGCCGGCGTGGACCTGGCGCGACGAGGCGCGGCTGCCTCTCCTCCACCGCGAGGACGCCGGGTGGATGAGCGAGCTGGGAGGGACGGACGGCTGCATCGCCCGCACGCCGGAGTTCCTGTCGTGGCGCTTCTTCGAGAACCTCCACTGGCAGTACCGCGCCACCGGGTTCCGGCGCCAGGCGTACGTCGTCACCCGCCGCACGTTGCTGAAAGGCTTCGACACGCTGGCCGTCGTCGACCTGGCGTGGCACGACCGGAACGCCGCCCGCGCGCTGCTGCGCAACGCCATCGCCCACGCCCGCGCGGAGCGCTGCACGTTCGTGGCCGCGCTGGTGTCGCGCCGCCATCCCTCCTTCGGCACCTTCCTCCGCGCCGGCTTCATGCCGGGGCCGCACTGGTTCCGCCTCCTCGTCCATCCGCCGCAACACGCGAAGCGGCCCTGGCGGGTGATGTGGGCGGACACGGATCACCTCTGATGCCGGCCTGCACCATCTGCGGCGGCGAGCGGTTCCGGACGGCGGCGATCTCCGGGGTGACGGTGTCGCGCTGCGACGGCTGCGGCGTCCGCACGAGCTCCATCCGCGGCGGCCGAAGGATCAACTACGCCGACGTCGACGACGCCGCCTATCTCCGGTCGATCGGCCAGGTGCGTCGCACGCAGGCGGAGGAGATCGTCCGCTTCGCCCGCGCGCACGGCGGCGCCGGCACCTGGCTCGACGTCGGCTGCGGCTACGGCTACGTCCTCGACGCCGCGCGCGCCGCCGGCTTCGCGGTGCGGGGGCTGGAGCCGGACGCGAAGGCGGCGGAGGCGGCGCGCGCGCGCATCGGCAGCGTCGCGCAGGGCACGCTCGAGGAGACGACGGAGGCGGCGGACGTGCTCTCGACGCTCGACGTCCTCGAGCATCTCCATGACCGCGACGCGTTCGCGCGGCTGGTCGCGCGCAAGGGGCGGCTCTGGGTCATCAAGGTCCCGTCGAGCGAAGGGCTGTTCTTCAAGCTCGCCCACGCCTTCCGCATCGGCAGCGCGGTGCGGCGGCTGTGGCAGTCGGAGTACGAGCATCCGCACATCGTCTACTTCGACCGCGCCACGCTGACGCGCTTCCTGGAGCGCAACGGCTTCGACGTGGTGGCGGCGCGCTACCTCGACGAGGTCCCGAACGGCACCATCGTCGACCGCCTCACGCTCGACGGACGGATGCCGCGCTGGAAGGCGGCGCTGGCGGTGCCGCTCTTCTTCGCCATCAACGCCGTGGAGCGGCTGCGCGGCAAGTCGGACGCGCTGCTGGTGCTGGCGAGGCCGCGATGAACGTCCTCTTCGTCTTCGCGCACCAGGACGACGAGATGGCGTTCATCTCCCGCATCCGCTTCGAGGTGGCGCGCGGGGCAAACGTGACCTGCGTCTGCCTCACCGACGGCGCCGCCGCCGCGACGGCCGCGGTCCGCGATGCCGAGTCGCGGCTGGTGCTGGCCCGCGTCGGCGTGACCGACTTTCGCGCCGCTCCTCCGGGGCAGCGCATCCCTGACGGCGCGCTGGCCGAGCGGCTCGACGACGCGTTGCAATTCCTCGAGGAGACAGTGAGCGAGGTGGGAGAAGTGATCACGCTGGCGTGGGAAGGGGGCCACCAGGATCACGACGCGGCGCATCTCGTCGCCGCCGCGTTCGCGCGACGGCGGGGCGTGCCCTGCCTGGAGATGCCGCTCTACAACGGCCTCGACATCCGCGATCCCTTCTTCCGGGTCAATCATCCGGTCGGCGAGGGATGGCTCCAGCGGAAGCTGCCGCGGCGCGAGTATCTGGCGAACGTGCTGCTGGCGCGCTTCTACCGCTCGCAGCGGCGGACCTGGCTCGGCCTCCTGCCGCTGCTCCTCATCGGGAAGCCGCGCGAGCTCATTCGCCCCGCGGATCTGCGGCGCGCCTTCGCGCCGCCTCACCCGCTGCCGCTGCTGTACGAACGTCGATTTCGCTATCCGTACGCCCGCTTCGCACCGCTCGCGCTGGAGTTTCTTCGGAAGCAATCGCTCCCTGATTGATCGGCTCGCGCGGCACCGCCTCGAGGTCGAAGTGCGCGGCCGACAGCAGGAGCTGCACCGCGACCATGATCATCAGCGCCGGCAGCACGACCGTACCCGTCGGCGCCGCCTGCCGCAGGAGCACCGAATACTGGAACCAGTTCCAGGCGCCGTACGCGACGCCGGCCGCGAGCAGCGGCAGTCCGAGCGCGAGATGCAGCGAAGCGAGGTTGAAGTCGTAGACGAAGTTCTTCAGCACGAGCCGCCGCACCAGGGACCAGAGCAGCCGCGCCGGGAACTGCCGCAGCACGCGCGGAATCGAGAGGCTCGAGGTCTCGCCCGCGTAGCGCGCCGGCATCGGCACCTCCTTCACCACCGCGCCGATGAGGTAGAGGTGGCTGAGCATCGAGATCTCGAAAAAATACGTCCGGTCGATCTTCTGCAGCGGCAGTTGGGAGAGGACGTCGGAGCGGATGGCGAGGAAGCCGTTGGTCGGGTCGAACACCCGCCAGTAGCCGGTTGCCGCCTTCGCCAGGAAGCTCAGCGCGACGTTCCCGAACCGCCGCGCCGGCGGCATCGCCCGCACCGCCTGGAAGTCGCGGAAGCGGTTGCCCTTCGTGTAGTCGGCCTCGCCGCTGACGAGCGGCGCGATCAGCTCCGGGACGAGCCAGAGCGGCATCTGCCCGTCGGCGTCGATCTTCACGATGATGTCGGCGCCCGACTCGATGGCGGTGCGGAAGCCGGTGACCATCGCGCCGCCGACGCCGCGGTTCTGCTCGTGATGCACCACCACGATGCGGCGGTCGAGCTCCGCGTAGCGCTCCGCGATGGCGCCGGTCTGGTCGGCCGAGGCGTCGTTGACGACGACGATGCTGGTGAAAAGCGGCGGCAGCGAGCGCAGCACGCTCCCCAGCTCTTTCGAAACGTTGTAGGCCGGCAGCACCGCAGCGACGTGCACGCCGCTGCGCCGCTTGAGGTGGACGCGGCTCATGGCGCCGCCTCGGCCAGCCGGTTCACGGGAGACCGGATCTCGTAGACCCGCACGTTCTCGTCATCCATGTACACGCGGATATTACGGTGCGTCAGGCCGTAGACCATGCACCACGTCTGCAGCCGCTCCTCGACCGAGGCGCGGTCGAACCGGGTGGCCCAGTTGTCGATCTGAAACCGGTGCGGCGTCTTCTCCACCGCGATGAAGACGTGCGGCGTCGGGATGCGCAGCGGCGACTCGGCGGGGTCGAACTCCTCGAGGAAGTCGGCGCCGTTGAGATGGAAGCCGCGGCCGAGGACCATCGGGTACTCCTGGCCGTAGCTGACCAGCGTCCAGGTGAAGGGCTCGTGCTGCTGCGCGATGCGCAGCACGGCGTAGGCGGTGGCGCCGTAGCCGGAGTAGTCGAGGAGCCGCGCCCGCATCGGCGCGGCGAAGAGGTTCGGCGTCGTCGCCAGCCAGAGCAGGACCGCCAGCGCCGGCGCGACCGCATACGCCCGCGGCGGCATCCGCGCGGCCGCCGCCGCGACGGCGATGCCGAGGAGCACGGCGATGGTGAGCGCGAGCCAGGTCACGTTGCGCCGCACCTCCACGATCTCCGGGATCCCGAGCACCGAGGCGGCGTGCGTGAGGATGAAGAAGAGCGTCCCGAACGCGATCGCCAGCGCCGCCGGCTCCTTCATCCGCACCGCCGCCACCGCCACGATCGCCGCCACGATGGCGACGCCGATGAGAAACGGCGTCAGCATCATGTACGCCGTCTCCTCCCCCGTCGCGTCGCCGGCGAAGGACCGGAGGAAGGGGAAGTAGTAGAGCGCCGTGCCCCCGACGTTCCGCCCGACGTTCACCCCCTCCCGCGCGGCCATGTTGCTGTAGCGGAGGAAGCCGAGCATCCAGGTCGAGCCGATCGCCACGCCCACCGCGCCGGCCCCCGCGCCGCGGGCGATCTCACGGATGCCCGCCACCCTGCAGAGCAGCGCCGCCAGCGCCACCGCCGCGCAGAGCGCGACGAGCGGCACCGCCACGCCGGAGTGGATGGCGCAGATCGCGGCGGTGCAGCCGACGAAGCCCGCCAGCCGCCAGCGGTCGCGGGTGCGCAGCCAGTCGGCGAGAAAGAGCGCCGCCGGGAGCAGCAGCACGATCGCCAGCTCCTGCGGGAGGGTGGAGGTCTGGCGCTGGAACGCCGTCAGGAGGACGTCGAACTCGCCGGCATCGGCTTTCATCTCCTCGTACGAACGCGAGAGCACCTGCCGCGCCGCGGTCGCGCTCGGACCGGAGACGCTGCCGCCGAGGGCAAAGTACTGCCGCGCGCCGCCGATCATCGTCGCGAAGAGGAGCCCCGCCACCAGCGCGGCGGTGGTGGTGCGGGTGATCCGCTGCGCGGCCCAGGCGGCGGAGAGCGTCAGCAGCACGCCGCTGAACGCCCCGAAGAAATTCATGATCAGGATCGTGTCGGCGTTCGTGAGCCGCTCGATCGGCAGCAGAAGAAAGTGCATCCCGCGCGGGTACGGACCCCACGCCGGGTCGACCTGCCGCCCCTGGTCGAGGAGGCGCATCAGGTAGAGGTGGACGTAGGTGTCAGAGAAGCCGAGGTTCGCCGTGGCGAAGGGGCGGTAGAAGCGGGTGACGGCGGCGGCGAGGATGATCGCGGACCAGGCGAGCAGGTTCCTCGGGGTTCCTCGGGGGTCCTCGGAGTTCCTCGGAGTGGAGAACAGCGCGCCGACGAACCGAGGAACTCCGAGGAACCGAGGAACCCGCCCCTCATCCAGCGCCCTCAACCCAAACAGCACCGCCTCCCGATACGCCTCCCGCAGCCACCGCAGCGGCGGCATGCCGGCGCGTTTGGCGCGGCAGAGGACGATGATCGTCGCGAAGAGCAGCAGGTAGGTGACCACTCCGGCGATGTTGAACAGCGTGAAGAGCTGGCCGGCGAGCGTGAGGAGCGTGATCCCCACGCCGAGGTTCCAGAAGAACCAGTCGAGGCGGGTGAACGACGACGGACGCGGCCAGGCCAGCGCGGGGATGGCGACGAACAGCAGCACGAGCGCCGCAGCGATGCGCAGGACCGTGTCGATGCCGTAGAGCCAGTACATCTCAGTAGGCCGCGTAATACGAGTAGTCGAGCTCTTCGATCGTGCGCCGCGTCTCGCGGGCCGCCACGATGCACATCACGATCGCGCCGGCCACGAGGCCGAGGACCGCCGCCCAGTAGCCGATGCTCCTGCTGCAGATGAAGCCGACCGTCACGTTGGCGAGCAGCGCGTACGCGACGCTCCGCACCGCCGCCTCCACGCGCGAGAGCGTCAGGAGCAGGAGGAGGTTGCGCACCGCGAACATGAAGATCGTGTACGCGCCGGCGGCGGCGAGGAACACGCGCAGCGTCACGGGCGCGGTGAGCGCCTCGTGGAACCGCGCCTCCTGCAGCGAGCGGCTGTCGGCGGGTTGTGAGCCGGGTTGAGAGCCCGGCTCTCCAGAGAGCGTCGTGAGAGCCGCGAGGAGCAGCCAGGCCAGGGCGAGCGCCACCACCGCCGTCAGGGCGAGCTGACGGGAGCGGCGGCGGTGTCCGTCGAGCTGCTCCTCGGCGAACGTCTCGCGGTCGGCGCTCTTCGTCCGCTTCTCGTGCGGCACCAGCTTCTCGGAGAACCGCTCGATCGCGTACTGGATCATGCCGCCCATGACGATCACCACTACCAGCGCCAGGTCCATCGCCAGCTCGTAGCGGACGTTCAGCCAGAACGCGTACGGCGGAAAGTCGTCGCGGCCGACGGAGGTGGTCCAGGCGATGAAGCGGTCGGCGAAGAGGAAGGCGTTGAACAGCACGCCGTAGACGAAGTAGCGCGACGTGCTGAAGATCAGCACCGCCAGCCGCGGCGGATTCACCGGCTGCGCGTTCCCCCGCTTCCGCGCCATCCGGCCGAGGAAGTAGGCGGCGGCGGAGAAGCTGAGGACGTCCGCCACGATCACGCCGACCGCATTCGCGACGATCGGCGAGGCGCCGCCGAGCTTCGCCGCCGCCAGCACGGCCGCGAGCGCGCAGGCGGTGATGACGACCAGGAGCTCGGTCCGGTGAACGAGATAAAGCAGCGCCCACGACAGCCAGAGCACGGTCAGCCCGGCGTAGAACAGCGACGCGGTCAGCACCATCGGCCACGGCAGGATGCGGAAGAGGAGATTGACGAGGAGCGCCGGGAGGAGCAGCGCCAGCGTCACGCGCACCGCGATGCCGAAGCCGCGCAGCGCCGTCCAGCGCGCGAGCCCCTCCTCCTGCTGATAGATGTAGAAGAGCCCGCGCCGCACGATCGCCTGCGCGAACCCGCCCGCGGCGATGTAGCTGGCGATGAACCCGAGGGCGATCGCGCTCCCCTGCGCCAGCTCCAGGTCGATCGCCCCCCAGATGCCGTAGCCCCACAGCAACATGGCGGCGGCCTGCATCGCCATCGGCAGCGCGAAGGCGATCCCGGCGAGGTAGCGCCGCACGAAGCGGAGCGCCGGGATGACGTGCGGCCGCGGGTCGTCCCCTTCGAGCGTGAAGCCGTACGCGCCGGCACGGAAGCGGCGCTCGATGGCCCGCGCCAGCTCGAAGAGGTCGCGGACGCCGTAGCCGCTGCGGGCGTCGCTGTCGCGCATGCCGATGACCTCGAGCTGCGCCGCGATCTCCCACGCGTCCTTCGGCATCCCGACCGCCTGGATGACGCGTCGTCCGAGGTCGTCGAGCGCCGCGGCGGTCACGCGCGAAGCTCCAGCAGCGGGGCCGGCTGACGGGCGTCGGGCGCCTGCGCGGCGGCGCCGCGCGGATGGGATTGTCCGAGGCGCTGGTAGAGATCGAGGTAGGACTGGATGCTGTGGTCGAGGCGGAACTCCTCCAGCACGCGCGCCCGCGCGCGGCGGCCGATGCGGGCGCGGAGGGCCGGGTCGTCGAGGAGCTGGCGCACCGCGGTCGCGAAGCCCTCGACGTCGCGGGGGCGCACCAGCATCCCGCATTCCTCGACTGCCTCGCCGACGCCGCCGACGTCGCTCGCCACCACCGCCCGCTCGCACGCCATCGCTTCGATGACCGAGTACGGGAACGCCTCGGAGATGCTCGTCAGGAGCACGACGTCGGCGTCGCGATACGCGGCCACGACGTCCTCCGCCACCGCTCCCATCGTCACGGCGCCGTCGAGCCCCAGCTCGGAGCGGAGCGCCAGGCACTTCTCGTAGTAAGGCTGGTCGGCCACGCTGCCGAAGACCGTGAAGCGGACGTCGCGATGCGTCTCGCGCACGCGCGCCGCGACGCGCAGGAAGGTCTCGATGTCCTTCAGCGGATCGATGCGCGCCGTCGCGACGACGTGCGGCGGACCGCTGCGCTTTGCGCCGGCAACGAAGACCTCCGGGTCGACGCCGTTGTAGATGACGCGCACCTTGTGCTGCGGCGTCCCGTGCGCCAGCTCCCACCGGGTGTTGTAGTGGCAGACCGGCGCGACCACGTCGGCGTGAAAGTAGTTCGCCCGCACCACCGCCGTGATCAGGTTGAGCAGGAACTGCTTGCAGAAGAAGAGGCGCTTGAACCGGGAGAGGAAGAGGTTCTGCTCCCGCAGGTAGACGCCGTGCTCGGTGACGATCATCGGCGTGCCGCGGCGCACCTTCGCGGTGATGCACGGGACGCCGCAGAACGCGGCGGCGGTGGTGTGCGTGACACTCACTTCCGGCACCCGCACGGTCAGCACGATCAGGAAGCGGTAGAGCCAGCGCAGGCATTCGGTGAGGTCGAAAACGCTGGGCATCTGGTGCTCGCGCGCGTCCGGCGGAAGCGACGCGGCGGCGCGTCGTGCGAAGAGCTGCATCGTCGCCACGAACGCCAACCAGACGGGCCGCGACTTCATCGTCACGCTGTAGTCGCGGCGGGCGAAGTAGTCCTCGAGCTGCACCAGCACCCGCCCGAACGCGGCGGGGTCGGTGCCGCTGTTGACGAGGTCGAGGAAAGCGCGGAAGGGCGGGAGGAACTCCGCCTCGATCTCCTCGTCGGTGGTGCCGCGCTTCCGCTCGTACAGCTCCGCGAAGGTCGTCTCGGCCGCGAACTCCGCCGGCTCCTCGATCCCCCACAGCGGCACGTTCACGATCGCCCCGACGTTCGACGGCGGCTCGAACCGCGCCTCGATGTGCGGGTTCATCATGATCGGCAGCAGGATGTAGCGGACCTCCGGCGTGTTGCGCAGCAGCGCATCGCACCAGGTGCTCACGCCGCCGGCCGCGTAGGGATACGTCCCCTCGGTGGTCATGAGGACGGAGAGGGTCACGGGAGGCCTCCGGCGCCCGCAGGGTTCCTCGGCGTTCCTCGGAGTTCCTCGGGTTCCTCGGCGGGCAGCGTCATCCCAGGCGAGACCGAGGAACTCCGAGGAACCGAGGAACTCCGAGGAACTTCGACCCTCCTCTTCACCAGTTGCTGGTACTTCCAGAGCTCGATGCGCGCGCCGAGGAGATCGCTCTCGCGGCGCGCGCGATCGGCGGCCACCTCGGCGACGTCGTTCTCGGGGCGCATCCCGGCGGCCACCAGGCGGATCACCGACTCCTCCCGCTGCCGCGCGATGTCCACCATCTGGCGCAGGAGACCGATCCGCTTCTCCAGCGAGGCAATACCGAGCCAGAGCGTCGACGTCTGCCGCCGGATCTGGTCCGTCGTGCTCCGCCGCTCCATGCTCGCCTGCTCCATTTGCATGCGCGCCTCGGCCACCCGGCGCGTTCCGGCGGCGTCGAACATCGGCAGCGCCAGCGTGAAGCGGATCCCGAACAGGCTGTAGCCGCCGTTGTCCGCCCCCTGGATGTTCGACAGCGCGGTCATGCCGCCGAACGCCGACATCGTGAGCTGCGGCCGGCGCGCCGCCTCCGCCTCCTCCAATTCGAGCTGCTTGCGCTCGTAGAGCATCGTCGCGCGGCTGACGCCCTGGTCAGTGCGGATCAGCGGCTCCGGGTCGGCCGCCAGCGCGAGGGCGCGCGACGCGGGGGCCTCGTCCAGCAGCAGCACGATCTCGACCGGCTCGCCGCTCGTATCGCCCATGAGCTGCTTGACGTGCGTCTCCGCCTCGAGGCGCTGCAGCTCGAGGTCGAGCAGTTGCGACTCCGCCACGATCGCCTCGTCCTGCCACTGCGCGGCGGTGACGTTCGAGATCTCCTGCATCTCCAGCATCAGCCGTGCGCGGTCCCGCATCTCCACCGCACGCCGGAGCCCGGCGTCGAGGATGCGCAGCCGCTCCTGCGCGGCGTAGAGACGCGCCACCGCGTCGACCGTCTCGCGGAAGAGATTGTCGGACGACTCGCGCAGGCGCTGGCGGAACGACTGCGCGTCGAGCTTCGCCACCCGCACCTGCTTCTCCCGGATGCCGCCGTCGAGCAGCGGGTAGTCGACCGAGAGCAGCGCCGTCAGCGCGTCGTAGCGGAAGATGTTGAGGGCGAAGACGTCGACGTTGTGCGCCGACGTCGCGCCGGTCTCGATGCGCAGCACCGGGATGTTGAAGCGGCTCGGGTCGTTCTCCAGCAGCTCCGCCGCCTGGAGCGACGAGGGGGAGACGTCGTGCGCCTTCTCGGCGCGCGCGAGCACCTGATCGAACGACAGCTTCGCCGCCCGCGCCTCGAACGCGAGCAGGAACGCTACGGCGAACGTGAGCGTGCGTCCGATCATCTATTGAATGGTGATCACGGCCGGCGTCCCCGGCTGCAGCATGCGGTCGGGGTTGGGGATGTTCACGATGATCGACGATCCTCCCTCGCCTCCCGGCGGGATGACGCGCGCGATCGGCTCGCGGAAGCGGCGCGGCGGGATGGTCATGAGCTTCACGTCGACCGGACGCCCGGCGCGGACGAAGCGGAGGAGCTCCGGCGCGAGCTGCGCCTGGACGCGCGCGCTCGTGCTGTCGACGATCTCGGCGATCGTGTCGCGCGTGTAGACGTCGGCGCCGGCGGCGACGCGCAGCCGCGCGATCGTCCCTGAGGCGGGTGCCTTGATGACGAGCTGCGACTTGCGGTGCTCCGCGAAGGCGCGGTCGGCGCGGGCCCGCTCCGCCTCCGCCTCCAGCAGCCCCCGGTCCCCCGCCGGAGAGGCGGCCGGTGTAGCGCGCTGCCGGAGGGCGTTCTGGTCGCGGATCGCGGCAGCGAGCTCCGCCTCGGCGTTCTCGACGTCCTGCCGGGCGACGTCGCCGCTGGCGAGGAGGGCGCGCAGCCGGTCGAGCCGCAGCTGCTTCTGCCGCACCAGATCGGCGGCCGCCTGCTCGCGCTCCCCGCCGCCCGGTGGCGGCGCGGGGGGCGCCGCGCCGTAGCTGCGCAGGCGGTGCTCGGCGGCAAGGAGGGCGGCGCGGGCGTACGCGAGGTCGCGCTCGACGCCGGGGTTGGTCAGCGTCGCCAGGATGTCCCCCTGCCGGACCGCTGCCCCCTCGCTCGTCTTCAGCTCGACGATCGTCCCCTCGATGGGAGACTGCACGGTGACGCCGGCGAAGGGGGCCACGGCCGCCTTGACCTCGATGCGGGGAGGCTCTTCGGCGGCGGTGGCACGCTCCGCGTCGCGGCATGCCGATGGCAGAAGGGCCAACACCGTGAGCGCCAGGGCGACACCAGCTCGCGTTCTCGTGACTTTCTCCTGAGCGGTAAGTTTCTTGCACGGTCGCGCCTGCAAAGCGCGGGCCCTTTCATGACGAGCGGTCGAGTGAAGCAACCGGTGGAGCGGCTCATTGCCACGGGCGTACTGGCGGCCGCACTGCTCGCTGCCGTCGTCGCCGCGGCCGTGGGTGCCTGGCGCTCCGGCCAGCAGAACGCCTCCTCGAACAGCGTCGTCGACGCGCTGGTCGATGCCATCGGCGGCGGCGCCGCGCCACAGCCGCTGCTCGACGCCTTCGCCGCCGCGGGAAGCATCCGCGCCGCCACGCTCTACGGCCCGAACGGCGAGACGGTCGCCACGGCCGGCACTCCCTCCGCCGACGTCGAGCAGGTGTTCCGCTCCCTTCCCGGCGGCGGGTCGCTCTCCGTCGAGCCGAGCGCCGCCCCTTCCGGCAGCGGGACGCGCGACCTCCTCACCACCGCCGCCGTCGCCGCGGCCGCCGCTGCCGTCGTCGCGCTCCTCGCCGCCTCGCTGCTGACGGCGCTCCTGCGGCGGCGCGTCGAGACGATCCGCGCCGGGATCGACGAGGCGCTGCGCGATCCGAGCTATGCCGGCCGCGTCGTGTCCGAGGCGGGGGCGCTGCGGCCGCTCACCACGAGTCTCAACCGGATGCTCGAACAGATGCAGCAGCGGGACACCGCGCAGCGCCGCCGGACCGCCGAACTCGAGGCGGCGAACAAGGACCTGGAGTCGTTCGCCGCCACCGTCTCTCACGACCTCCGCGCGCCGGTGGGGAGCATCTCCGGCTTCGCGCAGGCGCTGCAGGAGGACTACGCGCCGCAGCTCGACGAGGTGGGCCAGGAGTGCATCCACTGGATCCTCCACAGCACGAAGCAGATGAACAACCTCATCGAGGGGATGCTGCAGATGGCGCGGCTGACGCGCGTCGAGGTGCATCGCACCGAGGTCGACATCACCCGGATCGCGCGCGACATCGCCGCCGGGTTGCAGCGCGCCCATCCCGACCGCGACGTCCAGTTCGCCATCCCCGAGGGGATCATCGCCAGCGGGGACGAGCGGCTGCTCCGGGCGGTGCTGGAAAACCTGATCGGCAACGCGTTCAAATTCACGAGCAAGCGCCCCGGCGCGCGGATCGAGATCGGCTCGCGCAGTGAAGAGGGGGCCATGGCCTTCTACGTCCGCGACAACGGCGCCGGGTTTGCTCCCGAGCATGCCGCGAAGATGTTCCGGCCCTTCCAGCGGCTGCACTCCGAGAAGGAGTTCAGCGGCACCGGCATCGGGCTCGCCACCGTGCACCGCATCGTGCAGCGCCACGGCGGACGGGTCTGGGCGGAGGGAGAGCCGGAGAAGGGAGCCACGATCTACTTCACGACCGGATCTGCCGAGGAGTGGGCGGCGTGAGCGCGGCGGGGGCAGCCCCGCGGCCGCTCCGGCTGCTGCTGGTCGAGGACTCGGAGCGCGATGCCGCGCACGTGACGATGTCGCTGCGGCGCGGCGGCTGGGCGCCGGAGATCCGGCGCGTCGAGACGAAGGAGGAGATGGCCGACGCGCTGCGCGACGGCGGCTGGGACGCGATCGTCAGCGACTACAACCTCCCCCGCTTCAGCGCGCCCGACGCGCTGGCGATGCTGCAGGAGACCGGGCTCGACATCCCCTTCATCGTCGTCTCCGGCGAGATCGGCGAGGACACTGCCGTCCGCCTGATGCGCGGCGGCGCCTCCGACTACCTGCTCAAGGACCGCATGACGCGGCTCAACGCCGCCATCGAGCAGCAGGTCGAGCAGGCGCAGGAGCGCCGCGCGAAACGCCGCGCCGACGCGCTCTTCCAGGCGGTGCTCCGCGCCTCCCCCCACCCCGCCGCCATCATCGACCGCGCCACGCGCGAGATCATCGACGGCAGCACCAGCTTCGCCCGCGAGTTCCTCGGCAATGCGAAGTTTCCGCTGCGCACGCCGCTCACCACCGTCATCCAGTTCTCCCTTCCGGAGCGGATCGACCAGCTCCTCGCGCGCGGCTCCGGCACCGCCCTCCACACCGTCTACTACTCCGGCGGGATTGGGCGCGTGGCGAACGTCCGCTGCTACACCGTCGAGCACGACGGCGGCTCGTACGCCTACGTCGTCATCGAAGACGTCACCGAGCAGCACTATCTGAAGGCGGCCTTCGACGCCATCCCCGACGCGGTGCTGGTCATCGGGAGCGACCAGCGGCTGCTGTACGCGAACCGGGCCGCGGAGCAGTTGTTCGGCGACCTCTACTTCGGCATGGACGTCGACCCGCTGCTCTCCCGTCCCACCCTCGCCGCGCAGTGGTGGCTGCGGCGCTCGACCCGCTTCGACGAGCAGCGCATCCTCATCGGCGAGCAGCCGTTCGCCGCCGCGAGCGTCCTGTTCCGCTTCGCCGGCGAGCCGGAGGCCTCGACCATCCTGACGCTCCGGAACACCGCGGAGGAAGAGGAGCTGCAGCGCCTCGCCACGCACGACGCGCTCACCGGCGCCTTCAACGTCCGCCACTTCAACGAGGTCTTTCCCCGCTACCTGGAGCAAGGGGGTGCGCTGGCGCTCCTCGACCTCGACGACTTCAAGCCGATCAACGACGAGCTCGGACACGCCGCGGGGGATGCGGCGCTCATCACCTTCACGAACCTGATCCGCAACGAGCTGCGCGACTCCGACCTCTTCGCCCGCCTCGGCGGCGACGAGTTCGCGATCGTCTTCGCCGGCACGAGCGACCAGGCCAGGCCGGTGCTCGACGCCATCTACACCCGCCTCGCCCGGACGCCCCTTCGTTTCGACGGCGCCGTCCGCCCGCTTAGTGCGTCATGCGGCCTCGCCACGCTAGTCGCGGGAGAGACGGTGGAAGCCGCCCGCGCGCGCGCCGACAAGGCGCTGTACGAGGCGAAGAGGACAGGGCGGGGGCGGTACGTGGTGGCGTGATCGGCGCGCCCCCGACGGGCTGAGAGCCCGTCGCTCCAGAGAGCACGCCCGCCGCCCTCCGTCCCCCCTGGAGTGCCGGGCTCTCAGCCCGGCACCGTCACCGCGCCGGCGGGCTAAAGCCCGCCGCTCCACAGAGCACGCCCCCTCGCCCTCCGTCCCCTCTGGAGTGCCGGGCTCTCAGCCCGGCACCGCCGCCCCCCGGCGGGCTAACCCCCGCCGCTCCACACAAACGCCTTCGCCTTCTCCGCCTCCATCGGCGCCGCGAAGAGATACCCCTGCATGAACCGCACGCCGAAGCGGCGCAGCGTCTCGGCCACCTCGGGCGAGTCCACCCCCTCGGCGATCACCTCGGCGCCGAAGTGGGTGGCGAGGGTGGCCACGCATTCGATCACCGCCTGCCGGTTGGGATCGCCGGGGCACGACTCGACGAAGTAGCGGTCGAGCTTCAGAAAGTCGGGGCGCACGTCGAGGATCATCTTGAAGTTCGACTGCCCCAGGCCGACGTCGTCGAGGGAGATGCACATGCCGCGGTCGCGCAGGCGCCGGAGCGCGACGGCGAAGCCGGTGCTGTCCCAGGGGGGCGCATGCTCGATGATCTCCACCGTCAGCCGCTCGTGCGCGATGCCGTTCGCGTCGGCGGTGGCGCAGACGAAGTCGGGAAAGTCTTCATCGCGACCGAGCGTGGAGGCGTGCACGTTCACCGTCAGCCCGAGCCCCTCCTGCCGCGGCGCGTTCGCGAGCGCGACGGCGACGCAGGCGCGGTCGACGAGGATCTCCTCCCGCTTCAGGCGCACGTACTCGAACATCACCTTCGCCGACTCGAAATTCGTCCCGGCGGGCCCGCGGGAAAGGCATTCGAAGCCCGCCAGCCTCGCCGTGCCGTCGACCTCCATGATGGGCTGGTAGACGGAGCTGATCCCGCCCGGCTCGAGGATCGCGTTGAGCGCCCGGTGCTCGCGCATCAATACTCGAGCAGCGTGCGGGCGATGCTGGCGATTTCCATCATCGCCTTCGGCTTGTGCAGGAAGGCGTCGGCGCCGCGGTTGTAGGACTCGCGCTCGATCTCCGGCGTGCCGAACGCGCTCAGCAGGATCACCCGCGTGTTGGTGCAGCGGTTGTGGACGTCGGAGACGATCTGCAGCCCCTCGACGCCGCCGATGCCGGTCAGGCGCAGATCGGCGATCACGAGGTCGTATTGATAGGTGGCGAGCAGCGCCTGCGCCTCTTCGAGCTCGAACGCGGAGTCGACCGCGTAGCCGAGGCCCTCGAAATAGCGGCGCATGGCCAGCACGATCAGGTCCTCGTCGTCGACGATCAGGATGCGTTCGGGTGCGTCAGTTTCCGGACTGATATGTGGGTAGGCGGACAAGGACAACCGCCCCTCCTTGCGGGGCGTTCGATGCAGCGACGGTGCCACCATGCTCATCCACGATCCGCTGCACGATCGACAGCCCGAGACCCGTCCCGCCGCGGCGCCGGGTGAAGAACGGCTGGAAGACGCGCGACAGCTCGTCGGGGTTGAAACCGGGCCCCTGATCGCGCACCGAAACCTCGACGTGACCGCCGTCACCGCGCGCCTCGACCACGACCCGGTCGCCGGAGCGGGAGTGCTGCACGGCGTTCACGAGCAGGTTCTCGAAGACGAGCACGAGCCGGAGCGTGTCCATCAGCACCGTCTGCGCGGCGGCGTCGAGATTCGCCTCGATGTTCACGCCGGCGTCCCGCGCCAGCGGCTGCGCCGAGAAGATGGCCTGCGTGAGGACGCTGTAGAGGTCTCCCGGCACGAGCTCGGTGGTCCACGTCCGTCCGAACGCGAGGAGGTTCTCGGTCAGGCTCTCCAGGCGCGCGATCCACTTGCGCAGCGCGCCGGTCAGCTCCGTCGACTCCGGGTCATTGCCGAACTGCTGGTCGAGAAGATCGAGGGTGACGGACATTCCGAAGAGCGGGTTCTTGACCTCGTGGGCGACGCCGGCCACGAGCTCGCCGAGGGCGGCCAGTTGTTCGCCGCGCCGGACGGACTCCTGCAGGCGCACCAGCTCGGTCGTGTCGCGCATGACCACCACCACCCGGTCGTCCTCCCCCCCCGCGGCGGCGAGCGGGCTCGCGGAGACGTCCCACCGCCGCTCCCCCGCCGCGATCTCGGCCGTGCAGGTCATGTTGCTTTGCCGGACGGCGGTGACGATGTCGCACAGCGTCTTCCACGGCTCCCCTTCGCCGAGGTCCTCGAGCGGCGTGCCGACCACGTCGTCGTAGCGGCCGCCGGTGAGCTCGTGGGCCATCCGGTTCAGCCGGACGACGCAGGTGTCGGTGCCGACCAGCAGGATCGGCAGGCTGATCGAGTCGACCGTGAGCAGCCACTCGGCCCCTTTGCGCTCGATCTGCTCGAGCAGGTTCCGCCGCTCGATGAGCCGCCCCAGCGCGGCGCCGGTGCGGGCGAGCATCCGCCGGGTCGGCTCGTTGATCGGGCGGATGGAGTGGGTGAAGAGCTCCAGCACGCCCGTGATCTGCTGTTCGTCGACCAGCGGGGCGGCCACGACGGAGTGGAGGCCTGCGGCGGCGGCGATGGCGGCGCGCCCGCGCGTGCTCTCGTCGAGCATGTCGGCGATCCAGACGACCTCTCCGCTCTCCCAGGCGCGGCCCGGCGGCCCCTCGCCTCGGTGCAGCGCCAGGTTGAGGATGCGGGGGGCGAGCTTCTCGCGCGCGGCCGACGACTCGAACCAGGTCGCGCCGGGACGCAGCACGTCGCCGTCGATGCGCCAGAGCGTGGCCGCGTCCCAGTGGTCGGTCGCGCAGAGGAACTCGAGCGTCTTCGTGAGCAGGGAGTGCAGCGGGTGGTCGTTCGAGGCGAAGAGGTGCAGCAGCGCCAGCTCCATGGCCCGCTCGCTCCCCTCCCCCTCCGGCGCCACCTCCCGCGCCGTGAAGGCCACGCCGCCCGTCTCCACGGGGCGCGCCTGCAGCGTATACGTCCGCTCGATGCCGCCGGCGATGAGGCGGATGTTCGCCATGATCGAGCGGCCGGAAAGTGCGCGGCGCTGAAGGTCGGCCAGTTGCGGTGGTCCTCCCTTCAGCGCCACGCCCGCCGCCGGCGCGATGCCGGTCAATTCGATCCACCAGCGCTGGAACGCCGAGTTGTCCGTGACCAGCGCCCCCGCCCCGTCCAAAACCCAGAGCGGATCGGGCGAGAGGTCGACCAGCGCATCGAGCATCGCGCGGTGCACGAGCTGCGGCTGCGGACGCAGTTCGTGATCGGGCGGCATGGATGGGAACGCTTTCATGAGGCGTGCCGTGGGTTCCTCGGTTCCTCGGAGTTCCTCGGGGTTCCTCGGAGTTCCTCGGCGGTTCTCGCGCTTCGTCCGGTCCCCGGTTCAGCGTGGCCGAGGAACCCGAGGAACCCCGAGGAACTCCGAGGAACCCGAGCCCCCGGTCCAAATCTTGAATGCCCAGCCCGGCAAACGTCCTGAAGCGCGACCCGGAGGCCAGCTTGGTTCGATTCGTCTCGATTGCTCTGTCACTGCTGTTCGCGGGAGCACTCGCGGCGCAGACGCTGGAGCGGGGAAAAGAGCATTACCGGGCCGGCAGGTACGTGGACGCGATCGACGACCTCCGGGCGGCGGCCGCCGCGGCGCTGACCCCCGAGGCGCGGCAGGCGTACGTCGCCACCGGGACGCTCGCCTCGCTGGCGGAGATCGAGGAGTCGCTGATCTACCTCGCGCTGGCGTACGACCGGATCGGGCGGGACGCCGAGGCGCGCGATGCCGTGACGCGGCTGCTGAACGCCGAGAAGATCAAGCCGACTTACGCGTCGCTTCCCCTGAGCGCCGACGCCGCCGGGTTCGAGGCGCTGGCGGAGCGGCTCGTGCCGTCGATCCCGCTGACGCCGAACGCGAAGCTGAAGTCCTCGCCCGGCGGGATCGTGGTGCAGCCGACGCTCGCGCAGCAGCGTGCGGAAATGATGACCCTGATCGAGGAGCGGGTCGCCGCCGCCCGCGCGGAGATCGAGAAGAGCGCGAACGAGCGGGTCGCCGCCGAGACCGCCGCCGCCCACCGCGCCGCCGAGGAGCGCATCGCGACGGAACGCGCGGCCGCCGAGAAGACCGCGGAGGAGCGGATCGCCGCCGGACGCGCCGCCGCCGCACGGGCGGCCGAGGAGCGGATCGTCGCCGAACGCGCCGCTGCAGAGAAGCGCGCCGAGGAGCGCATTGCCGCCGAACGGACCACTGCCGCGCGCGCCGTCGAAGAGCGCATTGCCTCCGAACGCGCCGCCGCCGAGAAGCGCGCTGAGGAGCGCATTGCCGCCGAACGGACCACTGCCGCGCGCGCCGTGGAAGAGCGCATCGCCACCGAACGCGCAGCTGCCGAGAAACGCGCCGAGGAGCGCATTGCCGCTGAACGGACAACCGCCGCGCGCGCTGTCGAAGAACGCATTGCCTCCGAACGCGCCGCCGCCGAGAAACGCGCAGAGGAGCGCATCGCTGCCGAACGCACCACGGCCGCACGCGCCGCCGAAGAGCGGATCGCATCCGAACGCGCCGCCGCTGAGAAGCGCGCCGAGGAGAGGATCGCTGCCGAACGCGCCACTGCCGCTCGCGGGGTTGAAGAGCGGATCGCATCCGAACGTGCCGCCGCAGCGAAGCGCGCCGAGGAGCGCATCGCCGCGGAACGGGCCAGTGCCGCACGCGGAGTGGAGGAGCGCATCGCATCCGAGCGTGCCGCTGCAGAGAAACGGGCCGAAGAGCGCATCGCCGCTGAACGCACCACGGCCGCTCGCGCTATCGAAGAGCGCCTTGCCTCCGAGCGTGCCGCCGCTGAGAAACGGGCCGAGGAGCGCATTGCCGCTGAACGGACAACCGCCGCGC
>DASWNW010000130.1:0-3072 GCA_036399015.1 Thermoanaerobaculia bacterium
GCAGCCGCTTCGCCGCACGCTCGATCGACGCGGCGTCGAGTGCCGTCCCGCGCAGCGGCACCGCCATCAAGGTCGTGAGGGCGCGGTGGCTGAGCCGGCTCTGGACCCAATCGGAGACGAGGTTGCCGAAGTTGCGGTAGCTGATGAAGAAGAGGTGCTCCCCGGCCGCGTCGAACAGCGGCGTGGAGGCGTTGAAGAGCTCCGAGGTCAGAGGATGCCGCGTGCCGGTCGCAACGTCGTAGCGCCAGAGTGCGGTGAGCCCGTTGGCGCCGGTCATCGTGTACGCGAGCCACGAGGAGTCGGGCGACCAGGCCAGCTCCGTCGGGTCGGCGCCCACCATCCGCCACTGGCGATCGGCCTGCGTGGCGCGGCGCGTGGCGACGTCGTAGATCACGATCGCGCCGGTCTGCTCCGCGAACGCCAGCCGTTTCCCGTCGGGGCTCCAGACGGGGCGGTAGCGGAAGCCGCTCGTGTAGCTCGTGAGCGGCGCCTGGTTCGCGCCATCCGCGGCGTCGAGGTCGCGGATGTAGAGCTGGTACTCGCCGGTGGCGTCGGACCAGTAGGCGACGGCGCCCCCGTCCGGACGGAGTGCCGCCTCCCGCTCGAACGCGCCGCTCGTCGCCGTCAGGTTGCGGGGCGCGGCGCCGCCACGCGAGACCCAGAGATCGCCGCGCGCTTCGAGCAGCGCCGTGCCGCCCGCGAACATCCTCGACGTGATGAAGCGGCTCGCGTCGACCTCCCGCACGAGCTCCGGCTGCGGGGTCGTGACCGGAATCCTAGAGACGCGCTCCGACCCGAGGTCGAGCAGCCGGAGGTCGGGGCCGAGCTCGAACACGATCGCTCCCGCTCCGATGGAGGCGTTGCGGACGTCGTAGTCGCGAAAGTGCGTCACCTGCCGCCGCGCGCCGCTCTTCGTGTCGTACTGCCAGATGTTGACGCGCTGCTCCGCGCCGGCGTCGCTCAGGTAGTAGAGCGCCTCGCCGGACCACATCGGCCGCCGGTCGAGGCCTGCCCAATCGGTCAGTTGCCGCGACGCGCCGGTGCGGAGATTCAGCAGCCACAGCTCGGGAGCCGACCCGCCGCGATAGCGCTTCCAGTTGGCGATGAGCTGATTCGGCCATTGCGGCGTGTAGGCGAGCCACTCGCCGGTGCGATCGAGCGCGCCGTCGGCGCCGTACGCGAGCGGCATCCGCGCCGGCAGGCCGCCCTTCGGCGAGACGGTGAAGAGCTGCATCTCGATCGAGCTGAACGACTCCGCCGCGGTGAAGAACAGCAGGCGGTCGTCGTCGGTCCATTGCGTCAGCACCGCTTCCCGCGGCAGATACGTCACCCGCTCCGGCGTGCCGCCGCGGACGCCGACGGTGAAGAGATCGCCGCTCGTGAAGGCGACCCGCGTCCCATCGGGGCTGAAGCGGGGTGACGACTTGTTGCCCCCTCCCTCGGTGAGGCGCGTTGCCGCGCCGCCGCCTCGCGGCACGACCCAGACCTGTCCCGCCTCGACGAAGGCGACGTGCGTCCGGCTGACGGCGGGCTCCCGCGGCAGCGCGGCGGCGAGCGGGGAGAGCGCGAGCGCGAGAAGGGCCGATGTGCGTCTCATGGTGCCAACGTATGCGCCGGCGCGTGGCCGATCTAGAACGTGGTTAAGGCGTGCGGCGGATGCCGTTCGCGGCGCGGAATGCGGCCGGGGTCACGCCGAGGATGCGCTTCATCGTGCGGCCGAAATGGCTCTGGTCGGCGAAGCCGGCGGCCAGCGCGACGTCGGCCAGCGGCGCGTCGGAGTGCGCCAGCTCCCTGCACGCCAGCTCGAGCCGCAGTTGCCTCAGGTACGCCGCCACCGTCGTGCCGTAGCAGCGGCGAAACGTCGCCGCCAGATGGACCGGGTGCACGCCCGCGGAGTCGGCCAGCTCGGCGAGCGACAAGCTGCTCGACGCCTCTTCGTGCAGCCGCTCCCGGACGCGCGCCAGCCACGGCGGCGGCACCCGCGACGAGGGGCGGGGGAGGCCGCCGTGGTCGGCGAAGAGCCGGAGGATCAGCGATTCGACGCCGATCGACGAGCCCTCCTCCCCGCGAAGAAGAAGAAAGTGCGTGTAGAGCGCGCCCGCGCCCGCGGCGAACGCGCCGCCGCTGTGCGCGCCCGAGCGGTGGAGCGGCGTGGTGGCGTCACCCACGCGTGCGAGCCAATGCGGCGGCAGCTCGACGTTGAGGCACCGCGCGCCTCCGCGGCGGAAGGAGTCGGAGTGCACCTCGCCGGCCGGCCGCACCAGGATCGTCTTCGGCTCGACGAGCCGCTCGGTCCCGTCGCAGCGCTCCTCGAAGGTACCGTCGAGAACGACTACCAGGCAGGGGTACTCGTGCGCGTGCGCCGGCAGCACGGCCGCTTCCTCGTACAGCGTTTCGGTGAGGACGAAGTCGCCCGCCGCGCGCGTCCGTACGACGGGCGCCGGAAAGTGCGACGGCGAATAGCGGCGTGCGAGCATTCGGTGGCAGATGTTGGACCGAAACGCCGCGGAATGGTTAGCAGCCGGGATAGGATCGACCGCAAAAGTCACAATTCGAGGTGAGACGGTTGGCACTCGCGCGTGTATGTACGTGGATCGCGGTCGTGATCTGGGCGATCTGGGTGGGGGGACAGATCTTCAACGCCATGATGGTCGTGCCGGTGTGGAGCATGGATCCGCCGCGGACGATCGAGCGCTACGTCGACGCGACCCAGGGTGCGTCGACGGTGCCTTTCTTCTTCGTCTTCACCACGATCTGGCCCTTTCTGGCCGCGACGATTGCCAGCTTCGCCTCGCGCGCGCTGCCGTGGCGCGAGCGGCGATGGATCGTCGCATTCGAGATTGGTGCTCTGGTCCTCTCGATCCTCCTGATTGCCTGGATGGCCCCTCTCATCTGGAGCCTGATCCTGCGCCAGTACGCGTCGCCGGCGGAAGCGGCCGCGCAGTTCCGGATCTGGGAAACGGCGAATCTCGTGCGGATCTCGGTCGAGCTCGTGCTGCTGCTGGTCGGGATGCGCGCGCTCATCGGGATGTACTCGAACGTGCGAGCGGCGCGGTAGGCGCCGCTCGCACG
>DASWNW010000131.1:0-30584 GCA_036399015.1 Thermoanaerobaculia bacterium
CGCCTTCCAGTTCCTCCTCAAGAGCATCCAGGCGCGCCACCCGGACGACGATTCGAACGTCGACGTCGCTCGGGTGATGAAGAAGATCGGCAAGGTGCTCTCGCGGCGCGGCGATCAGGACGCGGCCATGACGTACTACCAGTCGGCGCTCGGCATCTACGAGCGCCTCGGGCAGACCGTCGACGTCGCGGAGATGCTGAACCGCATCGCCTGGCTCTACCGGCAGCGCGACGACTTCGCCACCGCTCGCGAGACCGCGGAGCGTGCGCGGGTGATGCTCGAACAGATGGAGCCGACGGTCGTCTACGGCTACGTCAAGAACATGCTCGGCCTCATCGAGTTCGCCGGCGGGAACTGGCAGCGCTCGCGCGAGATCCTCGAAGAGGCGCTGGCGATCGGCGAGAAGCTCGGCAGCGAGCAGCTCTGCAAGGTCGCCTCGATGAACCTCGGCAACACCGTCTGGAAGCTCGGCGAGTGGAACACCGCGCTGCAGTACTTCCGCAAGCACCTCGAGCGCTCCGAGGCCGAGGGAGACCTGTGGGACCTGGTGACGGCGTACAACAACGTGGGGGTGGTGGAGTACGGCCGCGGGAACTTCCACGCCGCGGCGGAGCTCTTCGAGAAGAGCGTGCGCATCGACGAGAAGATCGGCGCCTTCGAGCACGAGGCGCTGGCACGCGAGAACCTCGCCGACGCGCTGGAGATGCTCGGGCGGTGGGACGAGGCGCTCGAGCAGTACCGCAAGTGCGTCGCCATCGAAGGGTTCGACGAGACGCGCGCCTCGCGGCTCTCCGTCTACGTCCCGCTGGCGCGCCTCACGAAGAAGCGCGGCGACATCGCCAAGGCGCTCGAATACGCGCACAAGGCCCTCGCCGCCGGCGAGCGGGCGCGCGACGAAGACCTGATCGGCGAGGCGGCGTACATTCTCGCCTCCATCGAGGACGAGCGGGGCAACAGTGAGGACGCGAACAAGTACCTCGCCCGCGCGCTGGAGATCTTCGAGGCCAACCGCACCCTCCACGGGCTGGCGCGCGCCCACACCGCCGCGGCCTGCCAGGTGCTGCAGACGAATGACGTCGAGGGGGCGGTCCGCCACGCGCAGCTCGGCGAGCAGTACGCGCGCAAGCTCGGCGACCGCTTCTCGCTGGCGAAGAACGACTGGGCCTGGGCGAAGATCTACGGCCACAAGGGCGAGCGCGAGGCGGCAAACGCGAAGTTCGAGACCGTCCGCGCCGCGCTGGACGAGATCGACACGCCGTACGAGAAGGCGCGGCTGCTCTTCGACATCGGCCTCCTGCGCGACGAGCCGGAAGAGGCGACGCAGACCATCCGCAGCGCCATCCGGATCTTCGAGCGGCTCGACGCCACGCACGACCTGGAGCGGGCGCGCGGCGCGCTGTTCCGCATCCGCCCGCACGGCAAGGCGCCCGACCAGGGGGTGGTGGGGCTCTACGAGGTCGTCAAGATCATCAACTCCACGCTCAACCTCGAAGAGGTGCTGAGCCGCGTCCTCGACGTCTGCATCCGCAGGCTGCGGGCCGAGCGGGGGATGATCATCCTCCTCGACCCGCTCACCGGCGCGCTGCGCACGCGCGTCGTGCGCAACATCAAGGAGGGGGCGGAAGGGGAGTCGAAGCGCTCGCCGCAGTCGATCGTCAAGGAGGTCATCCAGACGGGGCAGTCGGTGATGTCGGCCGACGCGCTGGCGGACCACCGATTCGGCGGCGCGGAGTCGGTCATCGCGGAGAACATCCTCTCCATCCTCTGCGCGCCGGTCATCATCAAGGACCGCATTGCCGGTGCGATCTACATCGACCACCGGCAGGCGCGCCACCTCTTCTCGCAGAAGGACCTCAGCTTCATCGAGGCCTTCGCCGACCAGGCGGCGATCGCCATCGAGAACGCGCGTCTGTACGAGGAGCTGGAGGAGGCGCGGACGCGCCTCTCGCTCGAGAACGAGACGCTGCGCCGCGAGGTGCTGGTCGAGAAGCACCTCGACTCGATCGTCGGCCACTCGGAGGCGGTGTCGAAGACGCAGTTCGCCGTGCGCAAGGCCTCGGCGGGCCACTCGACGGTGCTGGTACGCGGCGAGTCGGGCACCGGCAAGGGGCTCGTGGCGCGCATCATCCACAACATCGGACCGCGGCGGAACGGCCCGTTCATCAAGTTCAACTGCGCGGCGCTGCCGGAGACGCTGGCGGAGTCCGAGCTGTTCGGCCACGAGAAGGGGGCCTTCACCGGCGCCGACCGCCGTAAGCTGGGCCGCTTCGAGCTCGCCAACCACGGCACGATCTTCCTCGATGAGATCGGGAAGATGACGCTCGCCATGCAGGCCAAGCTGCTGCGGGTCGTCGAGGACAAGGAGTTCGAGCGCGTCGGCGGCACGCAGACGATCAAGACGGACGTGAAGATCGTCGCCGCCACGAACCTCGAGCTGGAGAAGGCGATCGAGGACGGCACGTTCCGCGAGGACCTCTTCTACCGCCTCAACATCATCCCGATCATGCTTCCGCCGCTGCGCGACCGAAAGGACGACATCCCCCTTCTGGCCGAGCATTTCATCCGGAAGATCTGCAAGGACCTCGGCATCGACAACAAGCGCCTCGAGCCGGGCGTGCTCGACCTGTTCCAGCGCTACGACTGGCCCGGCAACGTGCGCGAGCTGGAGGCGACGCTGCACCGCGCCATCGTCATGTCGAACGGCGACGTGGTGACGAAGAACGAGTTCTACGCCCTCTACTCGCAGCAGCAGCCGGCGCTGGTGGTGGCCGACGGCCACTCCAACGTGCCCAGCTCCATCGTCGGGCCGCTGGTGGGGCGGATGGAGATCACGAGCGAGATCTACGACGAGGTGATGAGCGCGGTCGACCGCCAGCTCATCCTGCGGGCGCTGGAGAGCTGCGGCGGCCGCATCCGCGAGGCGGCGCGGCGGCTGGGGCTCGCGCGGAACACGCTGAAGTCGAAGATCCAGAAGTACAACATCGCCGTGAGAGAGTAGGTTCCTCGGAGTTCCTCGGAGTTCCTCGGAGTTCCTCGGAGTTCCTCGGAGTTCCTCGGAGTTCCTCGGAGTCCTCGAACATACTCTCCCCCGAGGAACCCCGAGGAACCCCGAGGAACCGAGGAACCAGTCAAACGCATGCCGCACTACCTCCTCTCCTGGACCAACCCGGCCGAACGGCTCTTCGACGTCACGATCCGCTTCACCGCGCCGGCCGACACGCCGCGGCTCCTGCTGCCGGCGTGGCGTCCGGGGCGCTACCTGATCCAGAACTACGCCGCAAATGTGCGGGAGTGGAGCGCCGGGGAAGAGGCGCGGGTGTGGAAGGACGGGCTGAGCTCGTGGCGCGTCGAGGCGCGGGCGGGCGAGGAGGTCACGTTCCGCTACCGCTACTACGCCGGCGTGCTCGACGCCGGCTCGAGCTTCCTCGACGAAGACGAGGCGTACTTCAACGGCTCGAACCTCTTCATGCTGGTGGAGGGGCTGCGGGGCGAAGAGCACCTGCTGACGATCGCCGCGCCGAGCGACTGGTACGTCGAGACGCAGTTGACGCGCGACGGCGACGGCCCGTTCCGCGCGCGCGACTTCGACCATCTCATCGACTCCCCCGTCATCGCCGCGGCGACGATGACGCGCCATTCGTTCGTCGAGAGCGGCGCGCGCATCCACCTCGTCTTCCGCGGCGACGAGGGGCTCGACACCGAGCAGTTCGTCGAGCCGGTGCGGGCCATCGCCCGCTATCAGGCGGAGCTCTTCGGCGGCGTCCCCTTCCGCGACTACCGCTTCCTCTACCACGTGCGCGACCGGTGGCACGGCGTGGAGCACGAGGACTCCTCCTCGATCATCCTCAGCCGGAAGGCGCTCCTCGGCTGCCGCCCGGGCGACGACGGCTACGACCACTTCCTCTCCATCACCGCGCACGAGCTCTTTCACGCCTGGATGGTGAAGCGGATCGTCCCCGCCGTCTTCTCGCCCTACGACTACTGGAACGCCACGCCGACGCGGCTGCTCTGGGTGATGGAGGGGGTGACGTCGTACTACGGCGAGCGGTCGCTGGTCCGCTCCGGCCTCTGGAGCGTGGACCGCTATCTCCGCCACCTCGAGAACGAGATCCGGATCCTGGAGTCGCTGCCGGCGCGGCAGCACCTCTCGCTGTCGCAGGCGAGCTTCGACGGCTGGCTCAGCGACCCGGCGCAGATGCACGATCACCCGAACGCCTTCTTCTCCTTCTACAACAAGGGGGAGCTGGTGGCGGCGCTGCTCGATCTGACCCTCCGCCGCGCCACCGGCGGCGAGCGGGGGCTCGACGACGTGGTGCGCCTTCTCTGGGAGGAGTATGGCCGGACCGGGCGGGGAATGGAGGAGGATGCGATGGAGCGGGCGGTGGCGCGCGTCGGGGACGTGGGCGACTTCTTCGCCCGCTACGTCGACGGCACCGAGCCGCTGCCGTACGCGGAATTGTTCGGCGCGGCCGGTGTTGCATTCGCCTCCACGCCGGGCGCGACGCCCGCCCTCGGCGCGCGGCTGAGCTCGGGCGACGGCTCGCTCTTCGTCGAGAGCGTCGTTCGGGGCGGCGCGGCGATGGACGCCGGCCTGCTGCCGCACGACGAGCTGCTGGCGATCGGCGAGACCCGCGTCGCGGACGAGCCGTCGCTCGCGGCTGCGCTGCGGGGGCTGAAGAGCGGCGAATCGGCCGAGGTGCTGATCGCGCGGGCGGGAGTGGTGCGGCGGCTGTCGCTGAGGGCGAAGCCCGATCCGCGGCCGAGGATCGAGCTGCGGGTGGCGGGGCCGAGCGACCTGCGGAAGGCGTGGCTCAGGAGAGAGGAATGACCGAAACGCGAGCTGTCGAGTTCATCGAGGACCGGATCCCCTTCGACGGGATCGAGGAGGCGATCGAGGACCTCGTCGAGCTGTATGGGGGAGCGACGACCGGCAAGCACGAGCGCTCGCGCGAGTTCACGCTGCCGCTGCGGCGCGGCTCGGCCACCGCGGGGGCGGTGGAGTGCACCGTCTCCTGGGCACCCGACGACGAGAAGGACGCCACCGTGAAGCTGACCTGCGACCGCGACGTCGACGCGCCGAAGGGGCAGCGGGTGCTGCTCCTCCTCGCCGGCGTGGCCGGCGCCGTCGCGTTCATGCTCTGGCCCTTCTTCCCGGGGGAGAAGGCCTTCGGGACGCTGGCCTGGCTCGGCGGCGTGATCGCCATCGCCGTCTACATGATGACCCTGCGCAAGACCAGCGGCGGCATCGCCTACGACTTTCTGCGGAGGCTCGCCGCACGTCAGCGCGACGAAGGGCTCCCTGGAGGGCCGGGCTCTCAGCCCGGCCCCGTCCCCCCCGAGGCGACGGGCTGAAAGCCCGTCGCTCCAGAGAGAACCCGCTTAATCCACGTTCATCGTGACCCGGCCCGCCACCCCGATCGTGTCGAGGCCCAGCAGGCGCACGTCGAGGAAGAGCTGCTCGACCGGCGTGCCGGCGAGGTCGGCCAGGGGGATGTCGATCGAGAGCGACGCCGCGCCGGTCTCGAGCCGGCGCACCGCCTCGCCCCAGGCGAGCGCGTTGCGGGCGTCGTCGGCCACCTGCACGTCGAAGCGGTAGGCGCCGGCCAGCGCCACGTCGGCGGGGGCGCTGATGCGCAGGGCGTCGCCGACCACTTCCGCGCGGACCGCGCCGAGGCGGGCGGCACCACGCTCGGCCATCAGCTCGCCGGAGCCGGTGCGGGCGAAGGGGGCGCCGGTGGCGGTCCGCCCTTCCGCGTCGAAGCGCACCTGCCAGGCGCCGGCCGCCTGCAGCGGGAGGTCGGCGAAGGTGGCGCGGTAGACACCCGCCGCCGTCTCGACCAGCCCGACGGAGTCGAACGTGCGGCCGTTCGGCGCGGTGAGACGGGCGGTGACGGCGGCGCCGGAGAGCGGAAGGTGGCCGTCGCGGAGCTCCGCGTGCAGCGTCACCGCCTCACCCGGCTGGCGGGAGAGGGGGGCGGCCCAGGTGGAGAGGACGACGCGGCTGTCGGGCTCGGCGACCACCACCGTGACCCCTTCCACGCCGGAGGGCACCTGCACGTCGAGGCGGTAGCTGCCGGCGGCGGCGTCGCGCACGTGCATGACTTCATGCGTGCCGCGGATCCCGAGCTCGCCGGCCGAGTCGAGGGCGAAGCGGCGGACGCCCGGTGCGCCGAGGCGCGTCCGGAGCGGGGCGGCGGTGGGGCTGCTGGGGATCGCCCAGACGATCAGGCCGCTGCCGCCGGCGGCGGGCAGGTCGATCGAGGCGTTGTCCGCCATGCGGGGGACGTTGCGCGAGAACATCCGGGAGACGTTCGCCGGCGCGTGCGCGGCCGGTTCTTCGTACCGCGTCCCCGGCGCGAAGCGGCCGGTGAGGTCGGCGGCCAGCGCCGCCGGGGCGAGGGAGAGGAGCAGGAACAGCGATTTCTTCATGGGCGCGCCTCCTCAGAAGTCGGTGGCGAGCGAGTCGCCGATCTTGCGGTAGTCGTTGCGGCGGTTGTGGTGATGGTTCGCCAGCGTCGTGAACCAGACCACCCCCACCGCCTGCGCGCTGTACTGCGACACCATCCCGTCGTCCTCGCCCGGCATCCCGGCGATGCCCGAGAGCGTCGCCAGCCCGGTGTCCTCGGAGTGGATGAAGTCGTTCCAGAGCCCGGTGCCGGCGATGTTGTAAACGGTCTTCGGCAGCGCCGGCCGTCCGGCCGTCCCCTTGAGGTAGTACTGGTTGTAGTAGCTCATCGAGGAGGTCGTGCAGTTCCGGGTCGAGTCGTTGTTCTGCCCGACCAGGTCGACGAGCCAGCCGGTGAGCCACGACCCCGAGAGCGTTCCCGCCAGGTTCGCCGCCTCGGAGCCCTTGTTCGGCGGGGCGATCGAGTTCACCCAGCGGATGCGGTTGATGATCGGCTGGTAGCGGGTGTCGTAGGTCGGGTTGGAGAGGATCCAGCGGATGACCACGCCGCCGAACGAATGCGTCTCGACCACGATGTCGTCGATCGCGTTGGCCATCATCCAGTTGTAGATCTGCCCCGCCACCTGCCCGCCGGCCACCCACATGTACTGCGTGCCGTCGTACGAGCAGATGAGATAGGGGACCGTGAAGCCTTTCGTGGTGGCGCGGATCATGTCCTCGCCCCAGTAGGCGCGGGCCACGCTCGGCTGGGCGAGGTTCGCGCCCCCCTTGCCGTGGATGAATACGACCCCCGTCTTCGCCTCGACGGACGTCCCGAGAAGTGCGGCGAACGCCGCCGCGAGCAACACCCTGTGCATCATGCCGTGAGCCCTCCTGTCGGGCGTCCGGACACTTCAACGGAGATGCCGCACGAGTTTTCAACGAGTTACGCGCGATGAGGGTCGCCGATTGAACCTTTACCGCACTGAATGAGGGTTCAATGCTGACCGGGCGGGTCGAGAGTTGGACCGCAAGCACCCTCCGGGATGAAGTACAGGCGGATCGAGGCGCCGATTTTTTTTACCGGACGGTGCGCCCTCAGCCAATCGAAGGCGTGGTCGCGGTTCAGGATCGGGTGCATCTCGCTGATCGCCACCCAGCCGGCGACGCACTGCCCGTGCGGCAGGTCGAGCGACTCCGGCAGGTGCTCTCTCACCCGCGTCCAGCCCCAGTAGGAGATGTAGAGCGGCTTCAGTTGCTGGCGCTCGGCGTACTCCTCGAGGCGGAGCAGGTCCTGCCCCCAGTCGAGATTGCTGTCGGCGGCGATCCGCTCGGGATGCCGTCCCGCCGCCTCGTTGAAGTAGGAGAGGTAGTCGGGATGCGCCAGAGCGGTGGCGACAAAGTACCAGCCGAGGAGGAGACCCACGAGGAGGCGGCGCCGCGGCCAGAGCGCCACCACCGCCACCGCCGCGGCGACGGTCAGCAGCGGGTAGAGCGGGAGGATGTGGCGCACGCCGATGTTGATCCGGCTGGTCATGGAGACGGCGAGGAGGGCGATCGGCACCAGCCCCAGCACCTCCCGCCGCCGGATCAGGATCGCCAGCCCGGCGATCGCCAGCAGAAGGAAGGGGAGCGGCGTTTTGAAGAAGACGACGACCGGAAAGTAGTACCACCAGCCGAGCATCCGGGTCTCGCCGAAGAGGTAGCCCGGATGACCGGACGCGGTGTGCCTGCGGACGTAGTCGGCGCCGGCGAAGAAGGTGATGGCGGGGATCGGCACCCGGCCGGTCAGCCAGTGCGTCACCTCGCGAAGCGGCGACCGCGTCGCGCGGGGCACCGGCGGCGCGCCGGCGAGGGTGTTGCCGTAGCGTCCGGCAAGCGGCGAGGGATGGCCCGCCGCCTTCGCCCAGTCGCAGAAGTCGACGAACGGCTTCCCGGAGCGCCGCGCGTACTCCCGGAACGCCTCGATGTCGCCGGGCGCGACCCAGCCGTAGCCGGGCACTTTGCGGTACTCCCACGCCGTCCGCTCGGCGGTGCCGGGCGGCTTCCCGCCCAAGCGGATCGCGTCGAGGGGGGCGCTCTCGAACCGGTAGGCGGCGCAGACGAGCAGGAACCCCATCAGCGCCGCGGCCGCCAGTCGTCCGAGGTGCGCCGGCCGCGGGAGGCGCGGCAGGCAGAGGATGAACGCGCCGAGCGCGAAGAAGAGGAGGAAGGAGAACTTGGCGAGGAAGCCGGCGCCGATCGCGAGGCCGAGGACCGCCGTCCGGCCCCACGCCGGCTCGTCGAGCCAGCGGGCGAGGGCGTAGAGGGCGGCCGCCAGCGTCGCCGCGGCGGCCATGTCGGTCGTGGCTAGGCCGGCGTGGGCGAGGATCGGCGGAAGCGATCCGAACAGCGCCACCGCCACCACTCCCGCCGCCCGCCCGCCGAGCCGGGCCGCCCAGAGGTAGACCGCCACGGCGCCGAGGAGGAACCAGGGGAGGTTCCCGGCGCGGGCGGCGGCGAGGTTCCGGCGGTAGGCGCCGTCCCGGTAGAGCAGCTCGTTGCCCCGCTCGGTCCGGTCCGCGGTGCCGGTCACGGTCGCGCCGGAGAGCCAGGCGTCGAGGGCGAAGAGCGCTCGCGGCAGCGGCGGATGCTCGACGTCGAGGCTGTACCGCCCCTCCGCCAGCCATTCGAAGCCGGCGGCGACGTGGATCGCCTCGTCGATGGTCTGCGAGAAGACCCGGTGGGTCGAGGCGATCCGGAGCGTCGCCAGCAGAGAGAGGATGGCGACCGCCGCGAGTGCTTTCGCGCGCATTCGCGGCGGCCGGGGACTACAGACGGTCCGTCAGGATCGTCTTGGCGATGGTGGCGAGCTGCATGTTGCTGGTGCCCTCGTAGATCTGTCCGACCTTCGAGTCGCGCCAGAACTTCTCGACCGGGTACTCCTTGGTGTAGCCGTTGCCGCCGTAAAGCTGGACCGACAGCGACGTCACCTTCTCGGCGATCCGCGACGAGAACAGCTTGGCCATGGCCGCCTCGCGGAGGAACGGCTTGCCGGCGTCCTTGAGACGGGCGGCGTTGTAGACCAGGAGGCGCGCCGCCTCGAGCTCGGTGGCGGCGTCGGCGATCTGGAACTGCACGCCCTGGAACTCGGAGATGCGCTGCCCGAACTGCTTGCGCTCCTTGGTGTAGGCGATGGCGTGCTCGAGCGCGCCGCGGGCGACGCCGAGCATCTGCGCGCCGATCCCGATCCGCCCCTCGTTCAGCGTCTCGATGGCGTACTTGTAGCCGCGGCCGATCTCGCCGAGGACGTTCTCCTTCGGCACGAGGCAGTCCTCGAAGATCAGCTCGCAGGTGGAGGAGGCGCGGATGCCGGTCTTGTCTTCCTTCTTCCCGATGGTGAAGCCGGGGAAGTCGCGCTCGACGAGGAAGGCGGTGATGCCCTTGTAGCCGGCGTCGGGGTTCACGTTGACGAAGACGATGAACACTCCCGCCTCGGCGGCGTTGGTGATCCAGAGCTTCCGCCCGTTGAGCACCCAGTGGTCGCTCTTCTCCTCGGCGCGGGTGGCGAGGGCGAAGGCGTCGGAGCCGGAGCCGGCCTCCGAGAGCGCGTAGGCGCCGACCGTATCGGTGGCCAGCCTCGTCAGGTACTTCGTCTTCTGGTCCTCGTTGCCCCAGCGGAGGATGGCGTTGTTGACGAGCGTGTTCTGCACGTCCACCAGCACGCCGGTCGAGGCGTCGACGTGAGAGAGCTCCTCGACGATCAGCACCGCGGTGAAGAACGTGGAGCCGGCGCCGCCGTACTGCTCCGGGATCTCGACGCCCATGATGCCGAGGTCGAAGAAGCTGGAGATGAGGTCCTTTGACATCGTGGCGTCGCGGTCCATCTGCTGGACGAGCGGGCGGATGCGCTCGATGGCGAATTCGCGCACGCTCTGCTGAAACATCTGTTCGTCTTCGGAGAGCACCGTCAGCGGCGCACCCGGATTGATCTCGAGAGTGGTGGTCACGTACAACCTCCGGCGGGGTGTTGGAACTGCGGGCGCATGATATCTGATCGTGCGCGCGTTATGATCGGGCCGTTCCGATGCGGTGCGGTGAGCGGCCCCGGTGGCGGAATGGCAGACGCTGCGGACTTAAAATCCGCTGCCGCGTGAGCGGCGTGCCGGTTCGAGTCCGGCCCGGGGCACCAGATGGTCAACACCTTGACCGAGTGCACAGGCTCCGCTACAGTGCGTTCATCAACGCTTTTCGGAGCGATGCGCGCGCGGCGGCTGTCACCCACGCGGTTTTCGCCATCGCGCCCCGGCAGCGTTGATCAACGGATTTCCGGGTGTGTGGAGGCGCGTGATGGGGACCTGCTGCTACTGTGGTACGCCGTTTCCGAGAACGAGGAAAACGCGCAAGTACTGCACGAATCGCTGTAAGACGAACGCCTGTCTGGACAAGAAACCGCGGCTGAAGGCCGCCGAGGTCGAGGCCATTCACGAGATCCTGCACGCCGACTTCGCGTCGGTCGACGCGATGCGCGAGCGGCTGAGGGCGATCGTCGCGCCGGAGCTGCCGGCCATCCCGCTGGTGGACGGACGCGTGGCGATCCCGCGCATGGACTGACGTGACCGACCTTGCCGGCCGCCGTCCGCTCTTCGTCATCCGCCCGGGCGGCGGGTGGCGGCTGCCCGACCTGCGGGAGCTGTGGGCCTACCGCGAGCTCCTGCTGATCTTCGCCTGGCGCGACCTGAAGGTGCGCTACCGGCAGACGGTCCTCGGCGTCATCTGGGTGATCGGCCAGCCGCTCCTGGGGATGCTCATCTTCACCTTCGTCTTCCACCGGGTGGCGAAGATCGAGACGGCGCCGCTGCCCTACAGCGTCTTCGTGCTGGCGGGGCTGCTGATCTGGAACTTCTTCTCGAATACCGTCCAGCACGCCGGCAACAGCCTGATCGGCTCGTCCTTCCTCATCTCCAAGGTCTACTTCCCCCGGCTGGCGGTGCCGCTCTCGACCGTGGCGGTGCAGCTCGTCGACCTCGCCGTCTCCGGCCTCCTCCTCGCGGCGCTGATGCTCTGGTACCGCGTCGCGCCCGGCCTGTCGATCCTCCTCCTCCCGCTGGCGATCCTCCTGGCGCTCGTCTTCGCCCTCGGCATCGGGCTCTGGATCGCCGCGCTCAACGTGCAGTACCGCGACGTGCGGGTGGTGATCCCGTTCGTCCTCCAGCTCGCCATGTACGCGACGCCGGTCGTCTATCCGCTGGAGCGGCTGCCGGAGAAGTACCGCGCCATCGCCGTCCTCAACCCGCTGACGGGGATGGTGGAGGCGTTCCGCGCCTCCCTGTTCGGGACGCCGGTGGCGATCCAGCCGATCGCGGTGTCGGCGGTGGTGGCGCTGCTGGTGCTGGTCAGCGGCATCTTCTACTTCCGGCGGATGGAACGGCTCTTCGCCGACGTGTTGTAGGCTGCCCTCCATGCTCCTCGACCTCCTGCGCGGTCTTTGGCTCCTCCGGTCGCCGCTGCTGCGGCGGCGGCTGGGGGAGCTGCGGGTGCACGAGGAGCAGGTGGAGGAGCTGCGCCGCCGCTTCGGCGCGCGGATCGACTCCGACGTCGTGCTCCACGGCACCGAGCACCTCCGCCTCGGACGCAACTGCCTCATCGCGAAGGGCACTGTCCTCGCCACCGGCGATCCGCTGAACGGCTTTGGGACGCTCTCCATCGGCGCGAACACCTACGTCGGCGAGTACAACAACCTCCGCGCGTCGGCAGGCGGCGAGATCGTCATCGGCGACGACTGCCTGATCTCCCAGTTCTGCACCGTCGTCGGGGCGAACCACGACACCTCCCGCTCCGCGGACATGGCGCGGGTGCCGGCGGTCGGGGAGGGGGTGCGGGTCGGGAACGGCGTCTGGCTCGGCGCCGGCGCGGCGCTGCTGCCGGGGGTGACGATCGGTGAGGGGGCGGTGGTCGGCGCGAACGCGGTGGTCACGAGGCCGGTGCCGGCGTACGAGATCTGGGGCGGGAGCCCGGCCCGGAAGATCGGCGAGAGACGCTGACGATGCCGCGCGTCGTGCTCGTCCGCGACCCACGCTTCCCGATCGGCGGCTTCGAGACGTGGGTGGAGACGCTGGCGGCGAAGCTGCCGGAGCGGGGGATCGACGTCACCCTCCTCACCCCGCGATCGGACGACGAGGTGCTGGACGAGCTCGCCCGCCGCGCCGCGAACGGCGAGCACGGGGTGGTCTTCACCGGCGGCTACCCTTACCTCTACGTCGCCGGGATCAACCTCCTCGGCTCGCCCTGGGTGCCGGTGCCGGTGCTCCACGGGCGCGATCCGGGGGCGGCGGAGTGGATGGCGATCGGGCCGCCGCCGAAGATCGTCGTTCCCAGCAGCGACCTGGCGGCGATGCTGGAGCCGCTCCTCACCTCCAGGGTCGGACGTCTGCGCATGCGGGGGCGGATCGAGGTCATCCCGCACGGCGTGGTGGTGCCGCCGGACGTCCCGAAGCTGGCGCGGGAGGCGGAGCTGCCGCTGCGCGTCGTCGTCGTGAGCCGGTTCGAGGACGACGTGAAACGGGCGTTCGACTACGTCCGGATCGTCGACTCCTGCGCCGCTTTGCCGCTCGAGTTCACCCTCGTCGGCGACGGCGGGGCGCTCCCCGCGATGCGCGAGCGCCTCCGCGACCGCGTCCGGTTCACCGGAGCGCTGCCGCCCGCACAGGTCTACGAAGAGCTCCTGAACGCCGACGTGGCGCTGGCAGCGTCGAGCAGCGAGGCCTTCAGCCTCGCCGTCACGGAAGCGTTCGCCTGCGGATGCGCGGTGGTCGTCACCGACACCGGAAGCTCCTCCAACGAGCGGATCCGGGAGGCGGGAGGGAAGGTAGTGCCGCCCGGCGACATCGACGCCTTCGTACGGGAGCTGGCGGCCTTCACCCGCGACCCGCGGCTCGTGCGGGAGATCGGCCGCCGCGGCCACTCCATGGTCCGCGAGCGCTACTCCGCCGACCGGATGGCCGACGGCTATGCGGCGCTCGTGCGCTCGCTCCCGTCGCGCCCCGACCGGAAGTGGCGCCCGCCGATGTACCGCACTCCCGACGAGGCGCTCCCGCGGACCCTCGCCGCGCGCGTGGCGAACTGGGTGAGGGCCTTCCGGTGAAACGGGTCGGCGTGATCGTCCCCTGCTTCAACCAGGGGAGGTTCGCGGCGGAGTGCGTCGCCTCGCTCCAGGCGCAGACGTACGGCGACCTGCGGGTGGTGGTGGTCGACGACGCCTCGACCGACGGCTCGGGTGCCCTGCTGGACGCGCTCGCCTCGCCCCTCGTGCAGGTCGTCCATCTGCAGCGCAACCTCGGCCGCGCCCTCGTCCGCAACGAGGCGGTCCGCCTTCTCGGCGACGACGTCGACTACATCATGAACGTCGACTGCGACGACTACCTCGCGCCGGACTTCATCGCCAAAGCGGTGGAGGCACTGGAGCGCGACCCCAAAGGCGGGCTCGCCTACGGGACGCTGCACTTCTTCGGCGAGCTGCGGGAGCGCGAGACCACCTGGCCGCGCGAGCCGTACGTCCACGCGGAGCGTTACCTCGAGAACCGCATCCCTGGGGGCGTGCTCTTCCGGGCGGCGGCGCTGCGGGAGACCGACGGCTGGCGCGCCGACTACGGCCGCACCGGCAACGAGGACGTCGACATCTGGCTGCAGGTGGTCGAGCGGGGATGGACGCCGGTCTGGGTGCGCGACGCCATCTACCACTACCGCCACCACGGCGGCTCGTTCCTCTCCGGCGCCGGGGAGCTGAACCAGGCGCGGGCGGCGCTTGTCATCCTGAAATACCACCGGGAGGGGATCGAGGAGACGATTGGAGTGAGCGCGTTTCTCGAGCGGTACGTGATGCCGTACCTGCGCGGCGCGATCCGCCGCGGCCGGTGGAAGGAGGCGCGGCTGCTGATCAGGCCGGCCACGCTGCGGCTGCTGGGGCGCTACTACCTGCGGCGGCTAACGCGCTCGGCGTAGGCGCTTGCCGATCATCCGCGCCAGCTCGGCGGCCGTCTTCTTCACCCCCAGCCACTCCAGCGGCTCCCGCACCTCCGCGCCGGCGAGATCGCCGGCGTCGCGCGCCACGACGGCGATGAAGGTCTCGTTCAGGTTCGCGAAGCGGTGCGGCCAGGGGGCGAAGTCGGCCTCGGCCCAGACGCTCTTGTGCTCCTCGTGCGGGTTCCCGTAGACCGCCTCCTGCGGCGACTCGCCGATCGGGGATGTGACGACCACGACCTTGCCGTGCTCGAGCATTTTCCCGAGGAGGACCCGCCCCTCCTCCTTCTCGTAGTGCTCGATGACGTCGCAGCAGAGGATCACGTCGTAGCGGCCGAGCCGGTCGAGCACCTGAATCGCGTCGCCGATGAAGATCTCGTCGTAGACGTTCCAGGTCGGATTCCGGTACGTGTCGAAAATCTCGATCCCGTGGATCGTGCTGCGCCACTCGTGCGGCATCCGCCCGCGGTTGATCTCCATGTACTCCCGGCAGAGCGGCCCCCACTTGCCGAAGCCGACGCCGATGTCGAGCACCGACTCGGCGCGGGTGCCGACGATCACCCGGATCACGTCGGGGATCTGCGTGTAATCACTGGTCGGCATCGCGCAGCTCCCATCCGCATTTGACGAACACGCGGCCCCGGTCGGGGTGCGTCAGCTCCGGCGCGTCCCCCTCGCCGATCTCGATCGTGATCCCCCCCACCATCCGCAGGCGGTCGGCATAGCTGACGAACAGGACGTCGGTGAGCCAGACCTCGAAGTGATACGTCCCGGGGAGGACGTTCGGCGCCTGCACCAGGCAGTCGAACGCGCCCGCGCGGGGGAGCCGGGGCACATTCAGCGGATCCTCGAGCATCGTGTGCAGGAAGACCCGCTCCTCCGCCTCGGTGAGCAGCGCCATGCCGGCGACCGGCCCCTCGATCTCCCCGGTCGACTCGAAGTACATGCGCAGCCGGAAGTCGTGGCCGAAGCGGACCGCCGAGATCAGGTGATCGCCGGTGGCGTCGCGCAGCTCCAGCTTGACGATCCGCGCCCGGCCGGTGCCCTCCCGCTGCGGCCACTCCCGGAGGTCCCACGAGGAGTCGCCGCCGCCGCGGGCCAGATAGCGGCCGATGACGTCGCGGGACGGGCCGATCGCGGCGACGGTGCCGTGGTCGAGGAGGACGGTGCGGGGGCAGAGGCGGGCGATCGAGGAGAGGTTGTGGCTGACGAAGATGACGGTGCGGCCGCTGCGGGCGACTTCGGACATGCGTCCGAGGCAGCGGCGCTGGAACTCGGCGTCGCCGACCGCCAGCACCTCGTCGACCAGGAGGATCTCCGGGGTGAGGTGGGCCGCCACGGCGAAGGCGAGGCGGACGTACATGCCGCTGGAGTAGCGCTTGACGGGGGTGTCGACGAAGCGGTCGATGCCGGCGAACTCGACGATGCTGTCGAAGTCGCGGGTGATCTCGGACCGCTTCATGCCGAGGATCGCGCCGTTGAGGTAGATGTTCTCGCGGCCGGTGAGCTCCGGGTGGAAGCCGGTGCCGACCTCGAGCAGGGACGCCACCCTTCCGTAGAGGGAGATCTTCCCCTCGGAGGGCTCGGTGATGCGGGAGAGGATCTTGAGGAGCGTCGACTTGCCGGCGCCGTTGGGGCCGATCAGGCCGAGGGCCTCGCCTTCGGCGACGTCGAAGGAGACGTTGCGGAGCGCCCAGAGCTCGCGCCGGTCGGGCTCGCTGGTGGCGGGGCGGGAGGAGAAGGTGGAGGCGATGGAGTCGCGGAGGGTTCGGTAGCCGATCGAGGCGTCGCCGCCGAGCCGGTAGCGCTTGCCGATGGAGTCCACCTCGATGCTCGTGCGCGCCATCTCTCTCACTCAAAATGAAAAAGGGCGCCGTTTGACGGGCGCCCTTCCGGGGTGGAGCATCACCTCGTAGTGTGAGCTACGAAGCAACCCCCTCAGGTTTATTAGAACAATCCATGTGAAACTTAGTACCTCCTCCCCATGAATTTCCGGCGGCCCCGCAACGAGCGTCACGTTACGTACCGTGACCCACCTCGCCGGTGTTGCGGACCGGATCGACCGCCCACACACCCCGTGGTGGAGGGGAGGAGCGGGAACTGTTGAACTTGTTAAAGATCATGCGACCGAAAGTCGCACTCGCTCGTCGAGCATAGGAAAACAGCGTCCGCCGGTGTTTATTGCACCGCCGCCCGCCCGTTTCGTCTGCTGCATGGCGACGATGATACGGCTTTCAGCCGTAATCGCAATCAAAAAATTCGCACGATATTCGTACTTCAATCGGCATGCCGGACGCACAAGATCTTGTGCTAGACTTTTCGACCCCGGAGCCAATCTCTATGAAACGTTTTCTCCTCGCGGCAGGTGTCTGCACCCTCCTCGCCGCCGGCCTCGACGCGGCGCCCGTGAAGGGCACCGTGACGTTCCTGACCAAGCGCGGTCAGAAGCCGGTGGTGAACGAAACGCTGGTCTGGCTCGACCCGGCGGGGAAGAACGTCCCGAAGAAGGCCGCCGCCCCCTTCGCCATGACGACGCGCAGCAAGACCTTCACGCCGCACGTCCTGGCCGTCCCGGCCGGCTCCACCATCGCCTTCCCGAACGAAGACCCGATCTCGCACAACCTCTTCTCCCTCACCCCCGGCTACACGTTCGACCTCGGCCTCTACCGCAAGGGGCCGGGCAAATCCCACAAGTTCGAGACACCGGGAGTGGTGAACGTCTACTGCAACGTCCATCCGAACATGTCGGCGGTCGTGCACGTGATGTCGACGCCCTACTACGGCTTCGCCGACGCCGCCGGTAGCTACACGTTCGACGTCCCCGCCGGCAGGTACCGGCTCACCGCCTGGAACGAGCAGGGGGGCACCGTGAGCTCCGACATCGAGGTGAAGGCCGACGGCAGCGTGGCGGGGGCGACCGCGCTCACGCTCGACAGCCGCAACTTCCGCCACGCGCAGCACACGAACAAATTCGGGAAGGCCTACAAGGCGCCGAAGGACTACTAGTGACGTCACAAGTGCTGGACCGCGGGACCGTCTCCGACGCCGAGCTGCCGAGGAAGAAGGAGTACGCGGTCGAGCGGGCGCGGGTGCCGCTGGTGCTGAAGCTGTTCGGCCTCACGGCGCTGTTGATCGCCACCGTGGTCGGGATCGCCGTCGGGATCACCATCCAGCGCTCGAACGTCGTCGCGAACGAGACCGTCAACGCCTCGATCAAAGGGGCGGCCATGCTGTTCCGCGATCTCGAGGAGCAGCGCCTCTCGCGCCTCGTCCTCCCGACCGCCCTCCTCGGCAACGACCCGAGCTACACCGCGCTCGTACAGCGTGACCTCGCGCCAGAGCCCGATCCCGCCAACCCCACCGCCGTCTCCGGCCCCGACATCCTCAGCATCGCCGATCAGCTCGAGCAGCGCCGCGCCGCCTTCGGCACCGACGTGCTGATCCTCCTCAACGACGAGGGGAAGCTCATCGCCCGCACCGACGTCCCCTCCACCGCCGTGGCGCCGATGACCGACCTCACCAACTCGGCCAGCATGGTCGCCGCGGTCATCGACGAGGGCCTCGACTCCGCGGCCGGCGTGATGATCCTCGACGACGAGCTCTATCACGCGGCGGTGGCGCCGGTCGGCGTCGGGACGCCGCGCATCAACATCGGCTACCTCGTCAACGCGGTGAAGATCGACGAGAAGTTCGCGAACCGCATCGCCGAGTCGACGGCGGCGGGGGTGATGTTCACGGCCAAGGACGGCGGCAGTGCAATCCGCTCGTCGAACGCGCCGAGCGTCATGCCGGCCTCCATTGCGGCGGGGAAGACGCAGACCGCCACCGTCGACCAGTCGCGCTACATCCTCACCAGCGAGCCGCTGCGCGCCGGTGACGCGGTGCTCGGCAAGGCGGTCTTCCTCCGGTCCCTCGACCGGGAGCTGGCGCCGTTCCGGGAAATCGAGAACACGCTCCTCATCGGCGGCGGCGTCGCCCTGCTGCTGGCGTTCCTCCTCTCCTGGCTCATCGCCAAGCGGGTTACCCGTCCGATCGAGCAGCTCGCCGGGATCGCGCAGGCGGTGACGGCGGGCGACTACAGCGTCAGCCCCGCCATCGACCGCAACGACGAGGTGGGGATCCTCGGCCGCTCGTTCGGCAAGATGATCAACTCCCTCCGCGACAAGGCGGAGCTCGAGGAGCTGTACGCCCAGATGGCCGAGCGCTCCGAGGCTCCGGCGGCGCAGAAGACCGAGGAGGCGAGGCTCGACGAGGGGACGGTGCTGGTCACCGACCTGCGCGGGCTGCCGGCCACGGTGGGCGAGGGGGACGCGGCGAGCGTGATCTCCAGCGTCGAGAAAGCGATGCGCATCCAGGAGCGGGAGGTCGGGCGCCAGGACGGCGACGTGCGCGAGATCAACGGCCACCGCCTGATCTCCGTCTTCCGCGGCGACCGGGGGATCATCCACGCCATCCGCGCCGCCCGGGCCATCAACGAGGAGCTGGCCTCGCAGCTCGGGCCGAACGCCATGTCGATCGGCGTTGGGATCGCCACCGGCGAGTTCGTGAGCGGCTCGGTGAGCCTCGACTTCGACAGCGGCCTCGCCATCGTCGGCAACGCCCCGCTGCTCGCGCTGCTCTTCGCCTGGCACGCGCCGAACGGCTACGCCTACATCTCCTACGACACCGCGCAGGCGGCGGGGGACGTGCTGCAGTCGTCGACGCGCGAGGAAGTGCGTCTCAAGTGGCTGCCGCATCCGCTCCCGGTCGCGGCGCTGCCGCTCGTCAACGTCACCACCAGCGTCATGCGCTCGATGGGGGCGACCTCCGCCGACGCCACGATGCGCATGGACACCGTCCCGGGAGCGACCGCTCCGGGGTCGCCGTACGCCGACCTCGTCACCGGCCATCTCTTCGCGAACCGCTATCGCGTCGAGCAGATCCTCGGCCGCGGCGGGATGGGCGTCGTCTACAAGGCCGTCGACACGCAGCTCGACGAGGTCGTGGCCATCAAGACGCTGCCGGGCGACGTCATGACCCGCTCGCCGGAGGACCTGGAGCGCTTCAAGCGGGAGATCCGGCTGGCGCGCAAGATCACCCATCGCAACGTGCTGCGCACGTACGACTACGGCGAGGCCGAAGGGGTCTACTTCATCAGCATGGAGTTCGTCCGCGGCTACACGCTCTCCGAGCTCCTCGACGAGGCGGAGGGGCGCAAGATGCCGGCGCGCGCGTCGATCGGCATCACCCGCCAGATCTCGCGCGGCCTCCAGGCGGCGCACGAGCAGGGGATCATCCACCGCGACATCAAGCCGGGGAACGTGCTCATCGACGCCAAGGGCGAGGTGAAGCTGATGGACTTCGGCATCGCCCGCATGGCCGAGACGCCGGAAGGGGTGACGCAGGCGGGGCTCATCGTCGGGACGCCGCATTACATGAGCCCCGAGCAGGTGCAGGGCAAGCAGCTCGACGCCCGGAGCGACGTCTACTCGATGGGCGTGCTGATCTACGAGATGCTGGTCGGCCACCGGCCGTTCGAGTCGTCGTCGCTGACCGGCATCCTCGCCGCGCACATCACCGAGAAGCCGAAGCCGCCGCTCGAGAAGCGGCCGGAGATCGGCCGCGCCATCAACGACGTGGTGATGCGCTGCCTGGAGAAGAACCCCGCCGCCCGATACGCGGATGCGGGGGCGCTCCTGGCCGACCTCGACCGGCTGGACGTGCGCGCCGCCGCCTGACGGCCGCTACTGGAAGAGCTTCTCGAGGATCGACGCCCGCATGTAGACCGGGCCGAGGGTCAGCGCGTCCTTTTCGCCGTCGGCGGTGAAGGAGAGCTTCTTGAGCCGCAGGATCGGCACCTTCTTGAAGCGGCGGAAGTTCAGCTCGACGTAGATCGGCGTCCCCGGCAGCTTCGCCGCGACCGGGGCGCTGTTCGGGGCCAGGCCGGTGACGAACTTGTGGATCAGCGTCCGGAGCTGGACGTTGGGCGGGATGACGTCGGTGGTCCAGACGTCGACGTAGGCGTTCTTGCTGTAGATGAGGCGGTGGCGGGTGGCGTCGATCCCGCGCACCTTGCCCTTCATGGTCGGGCCGAGGCGGGGCGGCCTCGCCGTCCGCTCCTTGCCCGCCTTCTCGCCGGCGAGCTTCGTGATGATGGTGGCGATCTCGTTGGCCTCGACGTCGACGTACATGCGCGCCAGCGGGTTCGCGACCGTGACCGCCTTCGCGCCGTTGCTGCTGAACCCGTGGAGCCAGAGCGCCTCGCCGCGCACGCCGCCGGAGTAAACGTGCAGGTCGATCTTCCCGAAACGGCCGAGGTAGGGGAAGGCGGCGTCGGGCGTCGCCTCGAGCTCGAGGTGATACGGCTGCGCGGCGGCGGCGGGAAGGGAGACGGCGAGGGCGAGCGTCAGCGCGGCGAGGGAACGCATGAGTGCTCCCCAACGGCGGACCGCAACGCCAGAATTTCAGGCGCGGTTTGCCCCGCGACGGGGCCGGTTTGCATTGCAACCGGGCCGGTTTGCATTGCAACCAGGCCGATTTGCATTGCATCCGAGGCGATTTGCATTGCATCCAAGCCGGTTTGCATTGCATCCGGGCCGGTTTGCATTGCATCCGAGGCCGTTTGCATTGCATCCGAGCCGGTTTGCATTGCATCCGGGCCGGTTTGCATTGCATCCGGGCCGGTTTGCATTGCATCCGAGCCGGTTTGCATTGCATCCGAGCCGGTTTGCATTGCATCGGAGGCTGTTTGCATTGCAAACGGGGCCCGTCAAAACGCAAAAGGCGGCCGTGCCGGCGCCGACGGCAACGATATCAGCTTGGCAGATTCAAAACGTCGCCGTACCTTGGTCGACGGAGGATACGTCGCGTGGTTTCGAAAAAGTTCGCTGTCGAGGAGCAGCAGTTCCTGGCTCGGGCGGAAGCGAGATTCGCGGAGGGCGCCGATTGGCTCGAATTCGAGGACTTTGCGTTCGGTCCGCGATCGCCGCTGTTCAGCCGCACCCGTTCTCAGCAGGACGTGCTGAAGCATCCGCTCTATCTGGCGCTGCGAGAGATGTGGCTGGAGCTCGGCGTGCGACAGGGAAGAATCGCCCCGCCGGGGGAAGGAAGCAGCGACGGTGCCGCGAGGCGGAAAACGCGCGGGCGCGGGTAGGCCGTCGACCGCGGCGACGCCCACGCGCTGAGCGGCCCCCCAAACGCAAAAGGCGGCCGTTTCCGGCCGCCTTCGGGTAGTTGCTGGGTAAATCCTAGAACGTCGCGTCGAGGAACGGGCGGAGCTTCTTCGAGCGGCTCGGGTGGCGGAGCTTGCGCAGCGCCTTCGACTCGATCTGGCGGATCCGCTCGCGGGTGACGTTGAACGAGCGGCCCACTTCCTCGAGGGTGTGCTCGGCGCCGTCGCCCACGCCGAAGCGCATCTTGAGGACCTGCTCCTCGCGCGGGGTGAGGGTGCGCAGGACCTTCGAGGTCTGCTCCTTGAGGTTGGCAACGATGACGTGCTCGATGGGGGAGATCACGCCGCGATCCTCGATGAAATCCCCCAGGTGCGAGTCTTCCTCTTCCCCGATCGGGGTCTCGAGGGAGATCGGCTCCTGCGCGATCTTCATGATCTTGCGGACCTTGGCCACCGGCATGTCCATCCGCTCGGCGATCTCCTCGGCCTGCGGTTCGCGGCCGAGCTCCTGCACGAGCGCGCGGGAGGTGCGCGTCAGCTTGTTGATCGTCTCGATCATGTGCACCGGGATGCGGATGGTGCGCGCCTGGTCGGCGATGGCGCGGGTGATGGCCTGGCGGATCCACCACGTCGCGTAGGTCGAGAACTTGTAGCCGCGGCGGTACTCGAACTTCTCGACCGCCTTCATCAGGCCGATGTTGCCTTCCTGGATGAGGTCGAGGAACTGCAGGCCGCGGTTCGTGTACTTCTTGGCGATCGACACGACCAGGCGGAGGTTGGCGACGATCAGCTCCTGCTTGGCCTGATCGGCTTCCTCTTCACCCGAGCGGATCTCGCGGATGGTCTTCTTGAGGTCGTCGTGCGCGACGGCGTAGAAGGTCTCGAGCTCGGCGAGCTTCTCCTGGTACTTCTGGAGGCGGCGGCGGTAGAAGTCGCGGCGGACCTTGTCCTTCTCCCGCTTGAGGGCCTGCTCGTCCTTGCGGATCATCGACGCCGCCTGGGCGAGCTCGTTGTCGATGTCCTTGAGCTTGTTGATCATCCGGTTGCGCGTCTGGGGGGTGAAGTCGACGCGCTGCAGCTCGTCGGCGAGCTCCTGCTCGCACTTGTCGACGCTCTTCTGGGTCTGCGCGAGCGTGCGGTCGGAGAGCTTCTTCGGATCGGCGAGCTTCGCCTGCGCATCCTTGATCTTCTTGTCGAGCTTGGCGATGCCCTCGAAGATGATCATGATGTCGTGGATCTTGTTGGTGACCGCGGCCGGCATCTTCGGCTCGCCGTCGGCCGCCGCGGCGTCGGTGGTGGAGCCGTCGTCGTCCGGCATGGCCAGGTCGATGGTCTCCTTGATGACGCGGGCGTCTTTCTTGGCCGCCTCGAAGATCTTGAGGATCTCCTCGCGGATGATGCGGTTGGCCGAGAGCGCCTTGAAGACCTTGCGCTCCCCCTTCTCGATGCGCTTGGCGATGTCGACTTCGCCCTGGCGGTCGAGGAGCTTGACCGTGCCCATCTCGCGCAGGTACATGCGCACCGGGTCGTTGGTCTTGTCGACGATGCCGCTGGAGGCCGCGATGATGTCCTGCTGGACCTCCTCGCGCTGGTCCATCTCCTTCTCTTCGATCGTGCCGTCGATCGTGACGATGCCCTTCGGGCTCGCCTGGAGAGGCTTCTCGGCATCCTCGATGACGTCGATGCCCAGATCGTTGAAGCGGATGTAAATCTCGTCGAGCTCCTCGGGAAGGCTGGTGACCTCCTCCGGGAGTACCTCGTAGATCTCGTCGTACAGCAGGAAACCCTTTTCCTTACCGATCGCGATGAGCGTTTTTACTTCCGCGTATTTTTCTTCGACACTCAACTCGCCAACCCCCTCGTCTTCAAAATTTGAATCCGGTTCGAGATTCGAAGTGCGCAGGCGTGTCGTCATGTCTTTCGCTCCTCGCAATGGGCAGCTAGTCAGCCCTGTCGGCACTTTGGGGCCCCCCGAACGAGGCCTTGGCAGGATCGTCAAACGCTCAAACAGGGGGTTGACAAACCGGCCAAAGTATCGTCCGTCGAGGACACACGCGTAATCAAAAGGGGACGATAATTATTTCAGGGTCTGCAACATACGCCGGATCTGGAACTGCTCCGCGAGCAGCTCGTCGGCACGCGCGTTCTCCCCCCGTTTCCCTGCCTCGGCGATCTCACGGGAGAGGACGACGCTTCGACGTTCCAGATAACCGCGCTCCATCGGCCGGAGGTTTTCGTCGAGACGTTCGAGAGTGCGGTCGTCAATGTCTTCCGTCAGGCTCAGCTCGCTGAGCAGCGTCAACTCAGCCTCGCCCTTAACATGGGTCTGGACTTCCGCGAAATCAATAGGTTGGCCGTCCGCGACCATAGTTTTTATGATAGAAAAGACCGTTCGGCAGGCCGGGTCCTCGAAATACTCCTCCCGCAGCCGCCCCACCTGATCCCGGTTCAGCCGCCCCTGCACCGCCGCCGTCAGCACGAACTTCTCTCCCGACGGGACCGGCACCCGCACCTGACGCTCCCGCTCGACGGACGCCGAGGCCTTGCCGCGGACCCGCGACCAGACGGTCTCGAACTCCAGCCGGAAGGCGTCCGCGATCCGCTGCGCCGCCTCGTTCCGCACCACCGGGTCCGTGACCGCGGAGAGGAGCGGCATGAAGCTCTCTACCCGCTCCGACTTCTCCCGCCCGGAGAGTCCTGACGCGTCCGCCGCCCATTCGCGGAGCCCGAACTCGAAGATGTCCGTCGCGTTCGAGAGCACTTCCAGGAAGCGGTCCACCCCGAATTTCTGGACCAGCGTGTCGGGATCCTTCTCGCCGTGGAGGTCGAGCGCGGAGACGTTGAGGCCGGCCGCGAGCAGCACCTGCGCCGCCCGCAGCGTCGCGCTCCGTCCCGCCGGATCGCCGTCGTAGGCGATGACGACGTTGCGCGTGAAGCGGCGGATCAGCGACGCCTGCCCCGCGGTGAGCGAGGTTCCCATCGAGGCGATCACCCCCGGCACGCCTGCGTGGTCGATGGCGATGGCGTCGAAGTAGCCCTCCACCAGGATCGCCCGGTCGTACCGCCGCATGGCGTCCTTGCTCCGGTGGAGGTTGTAGAGCAGGCGCGACTTGTTGAAGAGTTCCGACTCGGGGGAGTTGAGGTACTTCGGCTCGCTGCCGTCCAGCGACCGCCCGCCAAAGCCGACCAGCGCGCCGGTGTCGGAGTGGATGGGGATGATGAGGCGGTTGCGGAAGCGGTCGTAGAAGCCGCTCTTCTCCTTGCGCGGCGTGACCAGCCCCGCCTTCTCGAGCTTCTGCTCGCCGTGCTTCTGGCCGAGGCGCCGCAGGATGTAGTCCCACGACTCCGGCGCGAAGCCGAAGCCGTACTTCGTCACGATTTCCTTCGCCACCTCCCGTTTCCGCAGGTAGTCGTCGGCGGCGTTCGGCGTCCAGTGCAGCGCCTGATGGAAAGCCTCGGAGGCGTCGTCCATCACCTCGTAGAGATCGTCGCGGTCGTTGTCGCGCGAGGTCTTCCGCCGCCTCGGCAGCTCGATCCCCACGCGCCCCGCCACATGCTCCACCGCCTCGGGGAAGGTGAAGCGCTCGGTGAGCGTGAGGAACTTGAAGACGTCGCCCCCCGTGCCGCAGCCGAAGCAGTAGAAGAGCCCCTTGTCGCGGTCGACGTGGAACGACGGCGACTTTTCGCGATGGAACGGGCAGAGCCCCTTGTAGCTCTTGCCGGCCAGCTTCAGCGGCGTGACCTGCTGCACGAAGTCGACGATGTCGGCCGCCCCGCGCACCTGGGAGATCACGTTGTCGTTGAGGTCGATGAAGGCCATTCGGGAGTCTCAGAGTCGCAAAGTCGCAGAGTCGCAGAGGGGGTGCGTCGTTTCGTGGAGACTCTGCGACTCTGAGACTCTGCGACTACTCATCCAGCACCGCAATCGTAGCCCCATCGCCCCCTTCGTTCTCCGCTCCCGGCCTCCACGACTTCACGGCCGGGTGCTTGCGAAGGTGATCGCGCAGCGCCTTGCGAAGCGTCCCGGTGCCGAAGCCGTGGATGATGCGCACGGCCTGCTTGCCTTCGAGCAGCGCGCGGTCGAGGAAGCGATCCGACTCGTCGATCGCCTCGTCCACCCGCTGGCCGATGAGGTTCAGCTCCGCGGAGACGACCGGCGCTACGTCCCCTGTGGAGGAGCGGGCTTTAGCCCGCTCGGCCTTCGGCGGACTGAAGCCCGGCGCTCCACCCTTCGGCACGAGGTCGCGCTTGTCCATCGTGACCTTGCGGCCGCTGACGGTCATCACCACCTTGTCGCCGTCGATGGAGACGACGTCGCCGACGACCTTGAACTTGCGGTGCTCGGCCTTGTCGCCGACGCGGACCTCCCGCTGCTCGGCCGGGATGAACTCCATGGCGCGGTCGACGGGCTTCGTGATCGTGCGCAGCACCTCGTTCGCGTTCATCGACGCGCGGGCGGAGCGGTCCATGTCGCGGAGGTTCTTGATCTCGTTCGCGACCTGCCGCGCGACGTCGTCGCGGAGGCGCTCCAGCTCTTCTCGGTAAGTGGTGCCGAGGCGGACGCGCTCTTTCTCCAGCGCCTCGGCCTTCTCCTGCATCACCCGCCGCTCCCGCTCGACGTCCTTCTGCAGCTTCTGGATTTCGTCCTGCTGCGCCACGACCTCCGACATCCGCTTCTGCAGCGCGGCCAGGAGGTGATCGGTCTCGCCGTAACGCTCGCCGAGGCGCTTGCGCGCGGCGGCGATGACGGAGTCGGGGAGGCCGACCATCTTCGCCACCTCGATGGCGCGCGACCTGCCCGGGATGCCGCTGATCAGACGGTAGGTCGGCTGGCCGGTGGCCGAGTCGAACTCCATCGACGCGTTGACGATGCGGGTGTCGTTCACCGCGAAGCTCTTCAGCGCGGAGAGGTGGGTGGTCACGACCAGCAGCGCGCCGACTTCCAGCAGATGCTCGATGACCGACGCCGCAATCGCCGCCCCCTCCTCGGGGTCGGTGCCGGAGCCCAGCTCGTCGAGCAGCACCAGCGACCGCGGCGTCGCCCGCTGCAGCACCCGCTTGAGGCGGGTGAGGTAGGCGGAGAATGTGGAGAGGTGTTCGAGGACGCTCTGGTCGTCACCGATCAGTACGTGCAGCGCGTCGACGACCGGCAGCACCGTCCCCTCGGCGGCGGGAACGGGAAGACCGCTCATGCCCATCGCCACCAGGAGCCCCGCCGTCTTCAGCGCGACCGTCTTGCCGCCCGCGTTCGGTCCGGAGACGACGAGGGCCCGCGCTTCGTTCTCTCTGGAGGGACGGGTTCTCAGCCCGTCCTCGTCTGCGCCGGGCTGAGAACCCGGCGCTCCAGAAAGATCGATCGTCAGCGGCACGACCTTGCGCGCGCTCGGCTCTTCACCGAACGCATCCTGCCGCTGCGACGCGAGCCGCTCGTCGAGCAGCGGGTGGCGTCCCGCGACGATGTGCAGCTCGCGGTCGGAGGAGAACGCCGGGCGCGTGCCGCGGATGGTGTCGTGGAAGATCGCGCAGGCCTGCAGCGCGTCGAGCTCACCGGCGATCGCGGTCGCCTCGAGGATGGCGTCGTGATGGTCGAAGATCGTCTGCGAGACGAAGCGGGTGATCTTCGCGATCTCCTCCCGCTCCTGGATGAGGAGGTCGGCGAGGTCGTTGTTCAACTCGATCGCCGCCATCGGCTCGATGAAGAACGACGCGCCGGAGCCGGAGCGCTCGTGCAGGATGCCGGTCACCGCGTTACGGTGGTCGCTGCGCACCGGGATGCAATAGCGGTCGCCGCGCATGACGATGAGCGGCTCCTGAATCGCGTCGGCGTTGCGATTCATGATGTCGTTGAGCGTGCGCTGCACGGCGGCGCGCTTGCCGTGGATCTTCGAGCGGATCGCGCGCAGCTCGGCCGATGCTTCCTCGCGCAGCTTCCCCTCGCGGGTGAAGTATTTGTTGGTCTTCGTCAGGAGATCGTCGAGGTTCGGGATCTCCGCCGCGATCGCGCCGAGGCGGGGGACGGTGTCGGTGCGGGTGAGCGTCTCGCGGATGGCCTGCGTGGCGCGGCAGGCGCGGACGACGTGCCACGATTCCTCGATCTCCAGCACCGTCTCGCGGGCGAACAGCGGCCGGAGGTCGTCGAGCCCCGCCATCGGCAGGAGCCCCTCGGTGTGGAAGAAGCGGACCATCTCGCCGAGGTCGGCCTGCGCCGACTCACATTCGCTGAGCGTCGCGAGCGGACGGCGGCGCGCCACGGCGTCCTTGCCGAGGGGGCTCTTCGCCTCCATGGCCACCAGGGTCAGGACGCGGTCGAACTCGAGGGTGTTGAGGGAGGCTGGCGTACTCACCGGAGCAGTACATGTGTTGCGGCCGGTGGGCTATTCCGCCGCCTCCTTGAACGCCGCGGCGACGGCAGGCTCGGTGAAATTCTGCCGGAAGAAGTAGCGTGCGACCGGATCGTCGCCGAGCACTTCCCGTTCGAAGGGCGCCAAGTCGACCTTCGCGCGCGTGGCCTCGAGGTCGAGACCGGCCGCGCGGGCGGCGCGCACCTGCGTCCGTACGCTCTGCACGAGGTCGATCGTCCGGCGGACGTGCGCCTTTCCCTGCTGGACGTCGCCGTGGCCGGGGATGAGTTGCTCGAAGTCGAGCGCGGCCAGCCTGCCGAGGGTGGCGATCCACTCGGACGGGTGGGGAGAGGAGCCGAAGGGGAAGGGGTGGACGACCATGTCGCCGGTGACGACGATCTTCTCCCGCGGGAGGTGGACTACGATGTCGTGATCGGTGTCGCCGCGGCCGAGGAAGAGGATGTCGATGGCGCGCGCGCCGCGGTGGAGCGTCAGCTTCTGCTCGAACGTCGCCGTCGGCCCGAGGTTGCGGACGGTGCGGTACTCCTCGATCAGCACCGGGACGTCGGCGGCGTAGCGCTCGAGCACCGCGACGATCTTCTCGTGGCCCGGCTTCCCCTCCGCGCGGAGCGCCTGCACGTCCTTCGGGACCTCGGCGCGGTTGTCCTCGAGACGCTTGATCCGCCCGGCGACGAAATCCCGGCCGTTCGGGCCCTCGACGACCTGCCGCACGGCCGGGTGGGCGATCACCTCGACGCCGGGAAACGCCGTCAGGTACTCCTGCAGGCCGAAGCGGTGGTCGCGGTGGATGTGCGTCAGGACGACGTAGCGGACCGGGTTGGGGGTGAGCTTGCGGATCTCCGCGATGGTGTTGCGGGCGATGCGGGGGCTGCCGCCGGCGTCGACGACCACCACGTCGTGCTCGTTGACGATGACGGTCGAGTTCCCCTCGACGTAGGGACGGAGAGGATCGGCGCGGGAGGCGACGTAGACGCCGTCGACCAACTTGCGGACCTGGATGTCGTAGAGATCGGCGGACGCGAGCAGGGCGAGGGAGAGGAGGAGCGGTTGCATGCCCCCAACATGCGTCGCCGGACGTGACAGGACGTGTCAAAAAGAAACAAAACAAAAAGCCCGCGATCGCTCGCGGGCTTTTCACACGACGGCGTGGTGCCGTCGATCAGTAACCGGTCCGGCGCTCCTCAGCAAGCTTGCGCAGCACCTTCTTCCGAGCCGCGATCGCTTTCCGCTTCCGCTTGGTGCTCGGCTTCTCGTAGTGCTGACGCTTCTTCAGCTCGGAGAGAATCCCCGACTTCTCACATTTCCGCTTGAAGCGGCGAAGCGCGTTCTCGAAAGACTCGTCTTCTTTGACGTGTACGAGAGGCATTCCCCGATTCCCCCCCTTCGGCTTGAGCTGGTGAAATTCTAGGTTCAGGCTGGCTGGCGGTCAAATCGTCCGACCTGCCGACCCTGTTGCAACTGCCCCGTAACCATCGGACGGGGCGGGTGATTCCGGGGGCGCCGCGAATTGTTGTAAGTGCCTCGTGCGAAAGGCGAATCTCTGTGTCGCGGAGTCTCAAAGTCTCAGAGTCTCAAAGTCTCAGAGAGGAGGGGCTGCTCCGTGGGGGACTCTACTCCTTTGAGACTCTGCGACTCTGAGACTCTGAGACTCCCGGCCCCTACGTCAACAAATGCTCCACCCGCGAAATGATCGCGTCGATCGCGACGAGGTTCTCCCCCCCTTCCGGGATGATCAGGTCGGCGTAGCGCTTGGAGGGCTCGACGAACTCCTCGTGCATGGGGCGGACGGTGGTCATGTACTGCTCGATGACCGACTCCATGCTCCGGCCGCGCGTCTTGATGTCGCGGACGAGGCGGCGCATGAAGCGGATGTCGGCGGGGGTGTCGACGAAGAGCTTGATGTGGATCCGCTTGCGCAGCTCCGGCTCGGCGAGGACGAGGATCCCTTCGACGATGATCACCCGGCGCGGCTCGACGCGCACCGTGTCGGGCTTGCGGGAGTGGGTGGTGAAGTCGTAGATCGGCACCTCCACCGACGAGCCCTTGCAGAGGACGTCGACGTGGCGCGCGAGCAGCTCCGTCTCCAGCGAGTCGGGGTGGTCGAAGTTGATGTGGTGCCGCTCCTCGGGGTTGAGGCCTTCGAAGTTGCGGTAATACGAGTCGTGGGAGATCCACTCGATGCGGTCCCGCCCGACGCGGTCGTAGATCGCACGCGCGACCGTCGTCTTCCCCGAGCCCGTGCCGCCGGCGATGCCGATGATGACCGGTGACGACTTCATGCCATCTCTTCGAGCTCAGCCTCGGTCATGAACTCCTCGAGGTCGTCGTTGCCGCAGGCCGCGCAGACGATCGCGGAGAGTTTGCCGTTGGTGAACTCGAACTGATAGGTGGGCGTCTCGCACTGAAGGCAGATGTAGTATTCCGGCTCGTCCATGCCCCGCGATATTACAGCGATTCCCCCTCGCCCCGCTTCACGGGGAGAGGGTGGCGCGCAGCGCCGGGTGAGGGGGTGTTCCTGGCAGCGACGAGCCGCCCCTCATCCGGCCTCCGGCCACCTTCTCCCTGTACGTACCGGAGACATCGAGGACACAAACCGGAGACATCGAGGACGGTGTTGAAAGGATAGACCACCTCGTCTGGATCTGTTTCCGGTCGCTGGCAGGGGCTGTGGGAGGTGTGGGAAACGCCG
>DASWNW010000132.1:0-80007 GCA_036399015.1 Thermoanaerobaculia bacterium
CTACCACGGCCCGGCGAGCTTCACCTACGAGGTCTGCGACAACGGCATCACGCGCGGCCAGTCGGCTCCGCAGTGCGCGAGCGCGGTCGTCGACGTCACCGTCGCCTCGGTGAACGACGCGCCGACCGCCTCGCTCTCCGCCCCGTCGTCGGCCGTCGAAGGGGGCGCGGTCTCCGCGACCGTCTCTTCGGATGACATCGACGGCGACTCGCTCACCATCTCCTGGACGGTGACCAAGGACGGCGCGCCGTTCGCGAACGGCACCGGCTCCAACGTCTCCTTCACCCCGGACGACAACGGCGCGTACGTCGTCACCGCGACGGCCGCGGACGCCTCGGCGAACGGCTCTGCCACCGCGACCGTCACCGTCAGCAACGCCGCCCCGTCGATCGCCTCCGTCACCGGCCCGACCTCGCAGCTCGCCGCCGGCGGCTCGTCGACGATCGCCGTGACGTACGCCGATGCCGGCGCCGCCGACACGCACACGGCTACGTTCACCTGGAGCGACGGCGCGACCGTCCCCGGCACCTGCACCGCCGGCACCTGCACCGCCACCCGCACGCACGCCGCCGCCGGCATCTACACGGTGTCGATCGTGGTCGCGGATGACGACGGCGCGACCGCCGCGTCGAGCTTCGGCAACGTGGTGGTTTATGACGTCAACGCCGGCTTCGTGACCGGCGGCGGCTGGATCGCCACCGCCTCCGGCAAGGCGAACCTGAACGTCAACGTGAAGTACCAGAAGGGTGCGACGCCGTCCGGCAGCACGAAGTTCGACGTCGCCGGCGGCACGTTCCAGAGCACCTCGCACGACTGGCTGGTCGTCACCGGCAGCACGGCGACCTGGCAGGGCAGCGGCGCGATCAACGGCGCCGGCAACTACGGCTTCACCGTCACGGTGACCGACGCCGCCACGGACAGCTTCGCCGTCCGCGTCTACGACAAGGCCACCAACGCCACCGTCTACGAGACCTCCGGGAACCTCGGCGGCGGCAGCATCACGATTCACCGCTAGTCACCGCCGGAGCGGCGGGCGAACGCCCGCCGCTCCGCGCTTCATGTCGCTCCTCTCCTTCCTCTCGTTCCGCGGCCGCAGGCGCGCCCACAAGCTCTACGACGAAGGGCGCGCGCTGATCGCCTCGCGTGAGTACGAGCGCGCGCTGGCCGTCGGCCGCAAGCTGCGCAAGGTCCAGTACAGCGGGGCGTACGAGATCGAAGGGCTGGCTTATCAAGGCCTGGGGCGGCTCGACGACGCCGTGCGCGTGCTGCGCGAGGGGGTCGCGCAGGCCCCGGGCGTCTGGCTCATCTGGTCATTGCTCGGCAACTGCCTCTCCGACCTCGGACGGTTCGACGAGGCGCTCGAGGCGTACGACCGTGCCGAGGGATGCGCGCACGTCGAGCACGCGCTGGTCCACCTCAACCGCGCCGTCGTGGCCACGCGGCAGGAAAAGCCGCTGCTCGTGCTCGAGCACCTGGAGCGTGTCGAGGGATACCGCTTCGAATGCGCCGCTCTGCGCGCGACCGCCCTCCATGCGCTGGGGCGCAACCACGAAGCGGAGCATCTGGCCATGCGGACGCTCGAGGCATGGCTCACGACCGATCAGAGCCGCGCCACGGCGGATGCGGGCGAGCTCGCACTGGTCCTCGGCGAGATCCGGCACGAGCGGGGAGAAGACCCGGCGGCGCTGCGCTCCGCGATGATCCAGTGGTGGCGCGACACGAAGCACGAGCGCCTGCTCTGGCTGATCCGGGAGCTGCGTCCCGGCAGTTCACCCGACGCGCGTTACTTCCGGGTGCGGATCCTCGCGAGCTTTCCCCGCTTTACCTACCCCGAGCTCGACGTCGTCGGATTCTGGATGAGCGGCGACGCGGTGGCCGATACAGTCGAGGAGGCGCTGTCGTCGATCCTGGAGCTGCAGCCGGCGCCGGCGGAGGCGAAGATCGAGCTCGAAGAGGTGCTGGACATGGAGCCGAGGCCGCACGGGAGCAAAGGCGTCTACGCGCTCACCGGGCGGATTTTTTACACGGAAGAGTGAGGCTTCCCGCGCATGGGGCGGCGCGCCTGCGGCGCGCCGCCCCGGGGGAGATCAGGCGCCGACGAGCTCGAGCTCGCGCTCCTGTTCGTGCGCTTCCGTTCCCTCGAGCTGATCGCGCAGCACGCGGAACGCGCGCGCGTCCGACTCGCCGGTCTCGGGGTCGAGGAAGTAGGCGACGTCGTTGCGGAAGCTCTGGCCTTCCGGGTTCTCGCCGTTCCACTCCAGCACCGCCCACCGCACCAGCGGGTTGAAGATGTTGTGATCCCAGGCGAAGGCCGCGTGGCGCTTGCTGTAGACCTCGGACGTACCGAGCTCCTCGCGCGCGCCCTCTTCCTGACGGGTCTTGTACGCGGCGAACGCTTTCGCGTCGCGCTCCGCGGTGGCGGGGTCGACGAAATAAGCGATGTCGCGCCGCGGCGGCAGCGCCTGCGGTCCGCCGAACTTCTGTCCCACGCTGTGACACTTCACGACGAGCCACTGAATGACCGGCTTGGCAATTCTGTGATCCCACTCCAACGCAACGTAAGGCATGGTTCTCTCCCTTTTCCTTTTTCAAGATGTTCCGGCGAACACACCTCCGGCGGGGGAGGCGAGACTCCGGTTTACGGTGATTCCCTGATTGGACGCCGGGCTTGGACGAACCCGTTCGCTCGATAGTCTATACGCATATCCGGCATTCGGGATACAATGTTTTCGGTCCAGGTCCATCCACATGACTGAAAATCGAGATCCCCAGGACGAGCGCCGTTCGCGTCTGCTCGACGCCATGCCCGCCATCGCATGGTCGGCATCCGCGCAGACCTTCCAATTCACGTTCATCAACCCCGCCGCCGAGGTGCTCCTCGGCTACCCGGCAGAGCTCTGGAAGGAGCCGAACTTCTGGGTCGAGCACCTCCACCCGGAGGACCGGCACGTGGCGCGGTTCTGCCACAACGAGACGCTCGCCTGCCGCGACCACGAGCTGGTCTACCGCATGGTCGCCGCGGACGGCCGCACGGTCTGGCTGCGCGACTACGTCAACGTCTACAGCGTCGACGGTGCCGCGGTCGAGCTGTTCGGCGTCATGGTCGACATCACCCGCGAGCGCGAGGCCGAGACGGCGTCGCGCGAGAACCGGGAGAACTTCCGGCGCATGGTCGAGCTCTCGCCCGACTGCATCGGCGTCCACGTCGACACGACGTTCGTCTACGTCAACAACGCCTTCGTGCAGCTCCTCGGCGCGACGAGCGAGGCGGAGATCGTCGGACGGAGCTGCTTCTCGTTCGTCGACGACGCCTATCTCGACGTCGACCGCGCGCGGCTCGAGCGTCTCCGCGCCGGCGAGAGCGTCCCGTACATCCGCGAGAAGTACCGCCGCATGGACGGCTCGCTGCTGGACGTCGAGGTGGCGGCGCTCCCGCTCCGCTACGGCAACCGCGACGCCGTGCAGGTCATCCTCCGCGACATCACCGACCGCGTGCGCGCCGAGGAAGAGCTGCGGGTGCAGGAGGCGCGGCTGCAGCTCCTCGCATCCGGCACGCACGAGGCGATCTGGGAGTGGTCGCCGGAGCGAAAGGAGCTCTGGACGAACGACGCCTACCGGCAGATGCTCGGTACGCCCGAGGATCCCGATACGTTCATCTCCGAATGGCTCTCGCGCGTCCACCCGGACGACCGTGAGCGGACGCTCGCATTCAGCAAGCGCGCCGCCGAGGATGCGCCGCCGACCTGGTGGCATGAGTACCGGCTCCGCCAGGACGACGGGAGCTACCGCGTCGTCCTCGACCGCGGCCACAACGTCAAGGCTCCGAACGGCGAGCGGCGGGTGATCGGCGCAATGCTCGACGTCACCTCCATGCGCGAGGCGGAGCGGATGCGCGCCGCAGCCGAGACGAAGTTCCGCTGGATCGTCGAGCAGTCACTCGTGGCGGTCTACATGATCTCCGGACGGCGTCTCACCTACATCAACGACACCGGCGCGAAGATGCTCGGCTATTCGGCCGAGGAGCTGGCGGAGATCGACATCACCTCGATCCTCATCGACTACGACGAGCCGGCGCCGGTCTTCGACGGCCGCCCGCGCGTGGCCGGCATCCGCCGCAAGGACGGGACCGCGCTGCAGGTCGCCTTCTACCAGAACGAGGTCGTGGTCGACGGCGAGAAGATCATCATCGGCACCGGCACCGACATCACCGAGAGCCTGCGCGCACAGCAGGCGCTGGAAGCCTCCGAGCAGCGCTACCGCGAGCTGGTCGAGGACGTCACCGACATTCTCTATACCGTCGACCGCGACGGCCGCTTCCTGTCGCTCAGCCGCAGCTTCGAGCGGAGCACCGGCCACCGCATCGAGGACTGGATCGGCCGCCCGTTCGCGGAGCTGTTCGTGTCGCGCGCCCGCGCCGCCGCCGTCGACCAGTTCGAGCAGGCGCTGGCCGGCAACGGCGGCATCATTCGGGAGTACGAGCTGGTCGCGGAGTCGGGCGCCGTCGTCACCGTGGAAGTGTCGTCCCATCCGCGCTACGTCGACGGAGCCGTGGCGGGCGCGATCGGCATGGCGCGCGACGTCACCGAGCACCGCAACATCGCGCGCAAGCTCGAGGATGCGAAGCGGATGAGCAGCCTCGGCCAGGTCGCCGCCTCGCTCGCGCACGAGTTCAACAACGTGCTCATGGGCATCCAGCCGTTCGTGGAGATGATCGGCCGCACCGTGCCGCCCACCCGCGCCGTCACCGACGCCCTCGGCCACATCACCAGCGCCATCAGCCGCGGCAAGCGGGCCTCGCAGGAGATCCTCCGCTTCGCCAATCCGAAGGAGCCGCAGCTCTTCGCCATCGACGTGCGCAACTGGCTGCCTGGCCTCCTCGGCCAGCTCGTGGCCGCGCTCCCGTCGTCGATCGCGCTCAGCAGCTCCATGGACCCCGGCGTGCGCTGCATCCGCGGCGACCGCGAGCATCTCGAACAGGTCATCACCAACCTCGTCTTCAACGCGCGCGACGCGCTCCTCGCCGGCGGCACCATTCACGTCGACGTGTCGCTCAGCGGGAACGAAGGGGAGCACGTGCGCATCTCGGTCCTCGACGACGGGCCGGGCATCCCGCCGGAGATGCTCGACCGCATCTTCGAGCCGCTCTTCACCACCAAGCGCAACGGCACGGGCCTCGGCCTGGCCATCGCGCGCCGGCTCATGGAAGGGCAGCATGGTGCACTCGCGGCGGAGAACCGCCCCGAGGGAGGCTCGGCGTTCCACCTGCTCATTCCGGCGGCGGAAGCGGCCACTCCGGCCCTGCGCGCCGTCGCCTCGGGTACTCCGGCGGTGAAGCGCATCCTGCTCGTCGAAGACGACCTCTCGGTCGGAACAGGACTCGAAGAGCTGCTGAAGTCGGAAGGCTACGAGACGACCTGGGTCCGCGCCGCCGGTGACGCGTGCGAGGCCGCACGGAGGACGCAGCCGCAGGTGGCGATCATCGACGTCAACCTGCCGGACGGCAACGGCGTCGATCTCGTCCCGCTGCTGCGCGCCGAGCACGTCGACCTGCCGGTCGTGCTGTCGACGGGACACGTGGAGCTGAATCTCTCGAACGACGGAAAGCGGATCTTCTCGCTGATGAAGCCGTACGAGCTGTCGGACCTGCTGATCGCGATCGGGAACGTCACCGCCGCGGCGTGAGGATGGGTGGGGGAGAGAGTGGAACGGCGGGCTGAAGCCCGCCGCTCCATCAGGTCTTACTGCTGCGGTGTGGCGATCACCAGCTCGACGCGGCGGTTCTGCTGCCGGCCTGCCGGGGTGTCGTTGCTCGCGACCGGGGCGGTTTCGCCCTGGCCGGTGATGTTGATGCGGGCGGCGCCGAGGCCGCGGCTGACGAGATAGTCGCGGACGGCGGCGGCGCGCTTCTCGGAGAGCGCCTGGTTGTACTCATCGCTGCCGACGCTGTCGGTATGGCCTTCGATCGAGATCTGGGCCTCCTGACCGGCGCGGAGCTGTTCGGCGATCTTCGAGAGCGTGTTGCGCGCGCCCGGCTTCAGCACGGACTTGCCGGAGTCGAAGAAGAGCCCCGGGAGCGTCACGATGAAGCCGCGCTCCGTATTGCGGGTCTCGGCGAGCTTCGACAGCTCCTGCTGCATCGTCGCTACGCGTGCGCGGCTTTCGGCGTCGCGGCGGGCGAGCTCGGACTGAGCCTGCTCGAGCGCGGCGGACGTCTGGGCCAGATTCTCGCGAAGGTTCGACGCCTGAGACTCGGCGGCGGCGCGCAGGCGCTCCGCCTCGGCGAGCGCGGCGGCGCGGGCGGTCTCCGCCTCGGCACGTCTGCGGTCGCTTTCCTCACGCTCGCGCGCCAGGCGATCGAGCTCCGCACGCTGTCGGCGCAGCTCTTCCTCACGCTGGGCGAGGACTTCGGCGGTGAGCCGGCCCTCGTTGCGCTCGCGCTCGAGCGACTGCTCGAGGCTGGAGATCTGGTTGCCCATCGAGGTCTCGCTCAGCCGCTCGCGATCCTGGATGGTGCGCAGGGCGACGCGCTGCTGTTCGACTTCGCGGCGCAACTGGTCGACCTCGGCGGTCGGGACGCCGCGCTGGGAGAGCGCCGTCTCGTAACGATCGATGAGGAGGTCGAGCCGCTGTTCGGCGGCGATGCGGGCGGCGCGGTCCTCATTGAGACGCTCGCCCAGCTCCGCCTCGGTCAGCGTGAGCTGCTCGCGGAGCTGCGCCGCTTCACCGCGGGCCTCGGCGGCCTCGCGCTCGGCCTGGAGCCGGCGCTGCTGCTCGTCGGCCACCCGGTTGTCCTGGGCGCGCTGCGTGAGAGACGTGCGCTGCGTGCGGAACGCGGTGACGTGCGGCGTCACGGCCTGCATGCGCGCCTCGAGCTCCAGGCGGCGCGCGGTCATCTCGGCGACGTACGCCAGGTGATCGGCGCTGTCCTGTTGCCGGTTGTTGCGCTCGGCGAGCAGGCGGGCGGTCTTGAGGTTCGCCTCGATCTGCTCGAGCTCGGCGGCGGCGAAGCGCTCCGCACCGGCGGCGCGGGCGTTCCGGAGGGCCGTCTCGGCGACGATGACGCGGTCGCGGGTCGTCGTACCGCGGTTGATCGTGGCCGGCGGGTCGTAGAGCACGACCGTGGCGGCGTTGCCGCCGGCGTTGTTGATGTCGGTCCGCAGGGTACGGACTTCTACGTTCGCGGCGACGAGCCGGGCCTGCGCCTCGGCGGCCATGGCGGCGTGACGTGCCTCGATGGCGTGCTGCCCCGCGTCCTCACGCTTCCGGCGGTTGTTGTTGTTCCAGTCGGCACGGGCCAGCCGGAGACGCTCCGATGCCTCGTTGTAGAGCTCCCGCGCATGGGTTGCGGCGCCTGCCGCTTCCGCCGAGGCGAGCGCCGATTCGGCCCGCGTGAGCTCGGACTGCGCGGCCATCTTCTCGCGGTCGTTGCGCGACTGAGCGCCGGCGGGAACCGCTAAACAGATAGCCAGCAAGAAGATCCACACTGCTGATGTCTTCGATCTCATCTGTATCCTTTCTCCCGGCAGAGATATAGCCACCGGGTTTGATGCAGATGACGGACAGTGCAAGAAGCGTGGTCAGGTGAGGCGGACGCGAGCGGGCGCGGCGCAGCGGCCGCGCCCGGAATCGGGGGCTACACTTTCTTCGCTTCTTCGATGACGAGCGAGTCGCTGTCCTCGCAACTGACCAGCTTGCCCTTGACCTGCAGCCTGGCGCCGGCGTCCTTGCTGAGGCCGAGGATCGCGGCCTTGGTCTTGTGGCAGACGACATAGCTCTGGTCGCTGTTCGCGACGCGGAAGACGGTCTTGGCCTCGTCGCCGCTGCCGACGCGGGCGAGCGTGCCGGTCAGCTCGACGTTCTTCGAGGCGGTCTTGCTGATGTCACAGTTCTTGCCCCCGGCGAAGAGGGAGGTGGCGGCGAGGACGAGGACGACGGTGAGCAGGATACGGTTCATTGGTTTCGATTCCTTTCGAGAACCAAGGTAGGCCCTTCCGGGGAGGGAGTCTTGTCAGCGGTGTGGCATCTCGTTTCGAGATGTGACAGCCCCGAAAAAGGGAAAGCGGCCCCGATCGTGAATAGAAGCCGGCAGAGGTGCATCTTTTGGACCGCTATTTCGAGGAAGTTCAGGTTTTCGACAGCGTCGGCGAGCTCACCGGGAACCGGGTCGATCGCGCCGTGATTCGCGGGCGCGCCGGCGTCTGCCGCAGCATCACCGAGCTGGCGGCCAAGTTCCGCCGGATGGGCGACGGCTACTACTACGTGGCCGCCACGGCCTGGCCGACCGACACCAAGGTGGTCAATCTGCTCAAGGCGTGGGAACCGCTCGGCTGAGGCCGGGCGAATACCGCGGCCCCGCGCGCGGTTACGGCTTATACTTGCCAGGTCGGGGAACCTTCCCCGGCTGTCAGCGCGGTCAGAACTAAGTCCGGCCGCCCTGGACCCACCCTCCTTAGCCAGCCTGTCCGATCCTGTTGTTCTCGACGCGCGCAGCGCGTTCAGCCCTTCCTGCCGGACGAGGAGCATCCATGAAACTGCATTTCGGAAATCTGCCCAAATCGGTCACAGAAGGGGAACTGAAGAACCTGGTGGTGCCGTTCGCCGATCCCACCACCCTCGACCTCATCCGCGACCAGGCCGGTGTGTCGAAGGGCTTCGCCTTCCTCGAGTTCGCCAGTGAGACCAACGGCCGCGCCGTCATCCAGGGCCTCGACGGCAAGGAAGTCAGCGGCAACACCATCACCGTGGCGGAAGCCCGCCCCCGCAAAGCCGACGCCCGCCCGCGCGCCTGAAAGGACCATTCATGACCACGAAATTCATCGCCAAGCCGAAGGCCGTCAAGGCCCCCAAAGCCGCCAAGATCTCCGTCTCCGAGCTGAACCTCCGCAAGGCCGCGGCGCGCCTCCTCAAGACTCCGCTCGTCTCGACCGAGCTCGATTACCTCCACCGCGAGCTCGGTACGTTCGCGACGCAGGAAGTCGTCGACGCGAAGGTGCTGGCCGTCCGTTCCATGCCCTGGTCGAGCATCGTCACTCCCGAGTAGCATTGGAGGGGTGATCCCCTCCTTCCTCTACGGGACTGCGTGGAAAGAAGACGAGACCGAGCGGCTGACGCGGCTCGCGCTCGACGCCGGCTTCCGCGGGATCGACACCGCGAACCAGCGGAAGCACTACTTCGAGGCCGGCGCCGGAGCCGCGGTTGCGCAAGCGATCGCGGACGGCGCCGTTCGCCGCGAGGAGCTGTTCCTCCAGACGAAGTTCACCTACCGCGACGGCCAGGATCACAGGCTGCCGTACGATCCCGCCGCCGATCCGGCCACGCAGGTCCGCCAGTCGTTCGCCAGCTCGCTCGAGCATCTGCGCGTCGACACGCTCGACTCGTACGTCCTGCACGGCCCGTCGCGCCGCCGCGGCCTCGCCGCCGTCGACCTGGAAGTCTGGCGGACGATGGAAGAGCTGCACGCCGCCGGCCGCACGCGCTACCTCGGGATCAGCAACGTGGCGCTCGACCAGCTCCAGCAGTTGGCGTCCACCGCCGCCGTCCAGCCGACGTTCGTGCAGAACCGCTGCTTCGCCCGCACGCGCTGGGATGCCGAGGTGCGCGCCTTCTGCCGCGCGAACGGGATCGTCTACCAGGGCTTCTCGCTCCTGACCGCGAACGTGGCGGAACTCCGCACGCCGGCCTTCCGCCGGATCGTGCAGCGCACCGGACGGACGCCGGCGCAGGTGGTCTTCCGCTTCGCGCTGCAGGTAGGGATGCTGCCGCTGACCGGCACGACCGATCCGGCGCACATGCGGGAAGACCTCGCCGCGCTCGATTTCGAGCTGCCGCTGGAGGATGTGGCGGCGATTGAAAATCTGGGCGCGTGAAGTCTCAGAGTCTCAGAGTCTCAGAGTCTCAGAGTCTCAGAGGCGCAGAGGCGCAAGTCGCACGTGTCGAGTCGCAAAACTCCTCTCTGAGACTCTGAGACTTTGAGACTTTGAGACTCCGCTCCGGCACGCAATCCAGACACCTTTCCGGCACACCAGTTGCTCTATTCAGAGTGTCCGGCAGCGACAAACTTTCAAGGCCTTCGGTGCCACCGCCTGCTGCCGTCGATGCGTGATTCTCTCGAATATTCACCAACGCCCGAAGTGTGTCCGCTTCGCGGATGCCGGGGCGCGCAACTCACGGGGAACCTCATGATCCGCCATCCTTTCCGTGCCCTCGGCACGGCTCTCCTCTCGGCCTTCCTCCTCTTCACCGCCACCTCCTCCCTCGCGCAGAACTACCCCTTCCCGACGCACGTCACTTACCCCGGCGCCAGCATTTACCCGAATCACCGGACGCAGGCACAGAAGGACGCCGACGTCAAAGCGTTCTACGACTACTGGAAGCAGACCTATCTCGTCAGCGCCGGCACCGCGTCCGACGGCACGCCGTTGTGGCGCGTGTCGATGGGCGGCAGCAATCCCGGCCGCACGACCTCCGAGTCGCAGGGCTACGGCATGCACATCGTGGTCTTCATGGCCGGCTACGACGCGCAGGCGCAGACGATCTTCAACGGCCTCTGGAAATTCGCACGCCTGCACCCGAGCTCGATCGAGCCCCGCCTCATGGCGTGGGAGGTCCCCGAGGGAACCGGGAGCGACAGCGCCTTCGACGGTGACGCCGACATGGCGTACGCGCTGCTGCTGGCGCACAAGCAGTGGGGGAGCGCCGGCACGGTGAACTACCTCGCCGCCGCCACGACGCTGATCGACGCCATCGACGACGCGACCATCGGACCGAACAGCCGGCTGCCGATGCTCGGCGACTGGGTCAACCCGAACGGGTCATTGCGGAACGAGTACACGCCGCGCACGTCCGACTTCATGCTCGCGAACTTCCGCGCCTTCGCCGCCGCCACCGGCAACCCGACCTGGACGACCGTCGTGGCGAACTGCCAGTCGGCGATCGGCCATCTGCAGACGACCTACAGCAGCACGCCCGGCCTGCTGCCCGACTTCACGGAGAAGACCTCCAGTGAGGTCACCAGCCCGAAGCCGGCGAGGGCCAACTTCCTGGAGGGGCCGTACGACGGGATGTACTCCTACAACGCGGCGCGCGTCCCCTGGCGCCTCGGCATCGACGCGCTGCTGAGCAACAACGCCACCACGCTCGCGCAGGTGCGCAAGCTCTCGACCTGGGCCGAGAACGTCACCTCCGGCAACCCGCAGATGTTCAAGGAGCCGGGTTACACGCTCGCCGGCGCCGCGATCAACTCCTCGTGGGGCTTCAGCAGCAAGTTCGGCGCGCCGCTCGGCGTCGCCGCGATGACGAAGTCGACGCAGCAGCAGTGGCTGAACGCCCTCTACAGTGCCGTCTATAACAGGCGCGAGGGCTATTACTCCGACAGCATCACCATGATCTCGCTCATCATCATGAGCGGCAATCACTGGGACTACAGCACGCAGGCGCCTGATACGACGCCGCCCGCGGTCAGCATCACCTATCCGGCCGACGAGTCGACCGTCACCGGCGACGTCGCCTCGGTCTACGGCACGGCCTCCGACGCGGCGAGCGGCGTGCAGCGGGTGGAGATCCTCTTCTACCGCCGTCTGCCCGGCGGCGGCGACGACGACTGGGAGTTCTGGAACGGCTCGTACTGGCACTGGTCCGATCCGCCTCTGACCACGACCCTGAACACCTCGACCACGCCCAACACCTGGACCCGCACCGGCGGACTGCCCACCGGCGCCAACTTCCCGGCGGCGCAGTACTGGATCATGGCCCAGGCCTTCGACAACGCCGGGAACGCCAGCGCTCCGCTCTACATCGACTTCATGAAGCAGTGACGCTCAAACCCGTACGAGCTTTTTGAACAACAGCTCCAGCGCGGTCTCCAGGTTCTCGTGCACGCCCGAATGCACCGGCGACACCTGGATGACCGTGCTGCGGGGGGCCACGAGCCAGTGGAAGCGGGCGCGCTGCGGCAGCTCGCCGATCGGGCCTGCCTCCTTGCCGCCGGCGCACACGAGGGGAATGGCGTCGAGGTGGGTCTGCACGACGTCGTAGTCGACGCCGGGGTCGAGCGCGAGCAGGCGATCGCGCTGCAGGTCGATGCGTGCCTCGAGAAACGCCTCGGTGGAGCAGAAGAGGATCACGCCGGCGTTGATGAACTCCCCCCGGTCGACGCGCGGCACCACCCGCACCACCGCGTAATCAAACGCGCAGAGCTTTCGCACGCAGCGCCTCCTCCACCCATTCGCGCGGGCTCTCCAGCCGGCGCAGCAGCCAGTCGCGGTATCCGTCGCGATGGGACGGCTCGCCGAGCCAATCCTCCGGGATGTTCGCGGTGATGCCGTCCAGCGCCTCGGCCGTGATCCTCGGCGCCAGCTCCGCGTCCGCCTCCGCGATCTCCGTCGCCCACGGCAGCAGGACGTGGTCCTTGATCCCGGCGAACGGCGCGCGGCTGCGCGCGAGCACCTCTCCATCCCAGTTGTGATGGAAGTAGAGCGACGCGCCATGGTCGATCAGCCAGAGCCGCCCGTGCCACACCAGCAGGTTCGTGTTGCGCGGCGTCCGGTCGACGTTCGTCACCAGCGCGTCGAACCAGACGATCGACGACGCCAGCCGCGCCTGCCCCGAGAGCGAACGGTCGATGAGCGGGTCGAAGCCGATCGAGCCGGGGAGGTAGTCGAGCGCGAGATTGAGCCCCGCGCTGGCCCGCAGCAGGTCCTGGATCTCCGGATCGGGCTCCGTCTTCGCCATGCGCGGATCGACCTCCGCAAACACGATCTCCGGCACCGGCAACCCGAGGAGGCGCGCCAGTTCGCCCGCGACGAGCTCCGCGATCAGCGCCCGCGGCCCCTGTCCCGCCCCGCGAAACTTGAGCACGTACGTGCCATCGTCATCCCCCTCGACGATGGCAGGCAGCGAGCCGCCCTCGCGCAGCGGCGTGACGTAATGGGTAGCGGTGATGGTGCGGAGGGTCATGCTGAGCGCACGGGAAGGATCGCAGAATGGGGGGGAGGTCGCTAGGGTGTGCGAGGTTCCTCGGGTTCCTCGGGTTCCTCGGAGTTCCTCGGGACAGCTTGCCGGACGAACCGAGGCTCCCCCGAGGAACCCGAGGAACCGAGGAACTCCGAGGAACCCCGAGGAACCCGAGGAACTCACATGCCCAGCCCCTCCACCCACACCCGCCGCACCTCGCTTGCGCCGCGGGCGCTCGGCTCGATGATCGACTCCTGCAGATACCAGCGCTCGTGCTCGGGGACCGTCAAGCCGTGGCCGAGGAAGTGGTCGTGGATGTCGGCGAGGCGGAGGCGGCGGTCGCTCTTCGCGAGCTTGCGCACGAATGCGTTGTATTCGCTCAGCCACCGCGCCTCGTCGTTGAGCGGGCGGCTGTAGCCGGGGAGGCGGTTCGTGCCGTCGGAGGGATCGTAGACGGTGCCGAGGAGCACGGTCGCGTGCGGAAGCTTCGCGAGGAGCCGGTCGACGGCGGTGCGCAACCGCTCCGCGATCTCGGCGACGGGGTTGCCGCCGCGCGATCCGATCTGCCCGAGGAGATCGTTGCCGCCGGCGGTGATGGTGACGAGCGCCGGCTCACCGGCCGCGGCGATCTGCTCGACCTGCCGCAGCAGGCTGTGCGTCGTCGCGCCGTCGGCGGTGAGGTCTTCGAACTGCAGCGCGGGCAGCAGCGTGTGCAGGTCGCGGCCCTTGAACTCGGGCCAGAAGCGGTCGTCGTTGCGGTAGAGCAGGGAGGCGGCGCCGAGACGGTCGGTGCTCGCCTTGCCGGGATGGCGGCGTTGTGCGTCGTGGAAGGGGTAGATGTCGATGGAGATGCTGTCGCCGAGGGCGATGTAGCGGCGGAAGGCGTCCATCACTTGCGCTCCCGCTGCATCGCCGCGATCCGCGCGCGCTGGGCGGCAGCCAGCTCGACCAGCCGCCGCAGCTCGTCGAGCGGCTTCGGATGGTCGTCCACCTGCAGGCGCAGCACCGTGTCGTTGTTGAGCCAGACCCCGCCGTTTTCTTTCACGATGAGCATCGCGGCAGACTGCATGCCACGCGTGTCGCCGCCTGCCTGCTGTCCCGCCTCCAGTGCCGCCATGAGCCGCAGCGACAGGTGTCCGGGCGTGGTCTCGAACGCCTTGACCATCTCCGCGACGACCTTCTCGCTGGCGAGGATGTTTCCCTGCGCCGTGCAGAACGTGCCGCCTTTGTGGCCCGCCCACGCCGTCGCCTTCGGGCCGGTGTACGCGGCGTAGTTGCCCTTCGCGTCCATGATCGCGAACTGCCGTCCCTGCTTCGTCCAGTCTTCCGGACGAGGATCGGGATCGCTCTCCCAGATCGCCTTGACGGCGGCCGCGGGCGTCATGCCGGCGCGCAGCAGCTCGAGCCCCTGCTGGCCGTAGCTGACGTCGACGATCGCCTGCGTCGCGACCACGCCCGCGCCCGCCTCCGCCCAGAGCACGCCGTTGCCGACCGAGAAGACGCGCGACTGCACGGCTCCGCCGACCTCGCCGGTCTTCGGGTCGTAGCCGAGGATGGAGAAGGTGGCGACGCCGTGAGGCTTCTCGTCGAGGAACTCCCTCACCGCGGCGCGGAACGCCTCCGGCCGATCGAGCCAGTTCGCATGTCCGGCGTCTTCGATGAGCAGCAGCCGCCCGTGCGGCAGCGCCTCGGCCCACGCGCGGGCGGTGCTGAGCGGGACCTTCGACTGCGCGCCCTCGATCACCAGCGCCGGCACCGGCAGCGTGCGGAGGGCGGGGCGAAAGTCCCAGTCCTCACCGAGCGACTCCATGGTGCGGATCCCAGCGGGAGTGCCGTCGAGGTCGATCCGCTCGGCGCGCTCGCAGCGGCGTGCCCGCTCCAGCGACTCGGGCCGCACCACATAGGCGCCGTAGTCGATGACGAAGCGCTCTCTGCACAGCGCGAGCAGCTCGCGGCCGGTCGCGGTCTTCATCCGATCCAGCACCTCTGCCCGCCGCGGCGCGTCCGTCTCCCACTGTTTCGACGTCGCCGCGAAGCGCTCCTCGGCGAACGGTTTGAGCGCCAGCGGCATCGGGCTGAGGAACACGACGCGCTCGACGCGCTGCGGGTATTTTTCCGCGTACATTGCCGCGAGCGCGGAGCCCCACGACAGTCCGACGATGGTGATGCGCTCGTGTCCGAGCGCGCGGCGAATCTGCTCGAGATCCTCCGCGTGCCGCGCGGCCGTGATGGTGGAGGGATCGGGGCGGTCCGAGCGCCCGCTCCCGCGCTGGTCGTACAGGATCCAGCGCCGCTCCGGCAGCAGCTCCTCCATCTCGTAGCCGCCGTCGGCCATGGACCCGCCGGGGCCGCCGTGCAGGAACACCACCGGGCCGCCGGTGGTGCCGGTCGTGGTGCGAACGAAGAGGCGGACGCCGTCGTCCATGGTGACGAAGGACTCGTTGGCGGGCGGGGCGGGAGGGGAGGAGGTGGCGCACGCTGCCATGAGGAGGATCGCGAGGATGGGGAGCGAACGTGGCATCGCGCAATCCTACCGAGATATCAGGTATCTTCGGGTCATGAGCTCGAACGTCCTCGTCCGTAACAACGTCAACGTGTTCGGCAGCGGCACGCAGCCGATGCTGTTCGCACACGGCTTCGGCTGCGACCAGAACATGTGGCGCTTCGTCACGCCGGCGTTCGAGAACGACTACAAGATCGTCCTCTTCGACTACATCGGCTGCGGGAAATCCGACCTGTCGGCATTCGACGCCGGCCGCTACTCGACCCTCGACGGCTACGCGCAGGACGTGCTGGACGTCTGTGCCGCGCTCGACCTGCGCGACGTGATCTTCGTCGGCCACTCCGTCAGCAGCATGGTCGGCGTGCTGGCGGCGAAACGGGAGCCGGAGCGCTTCAGCCGCCTCATCATGGTGGGACCGTCGCCGCGCTACATCAACGACGTCGACTACGTCGGCGGCTTCGACCGCCCCGACATCGAGGGGCTGCTCGAGCTGATGGACAAGAACTACATCGGCTGGGCCAACTTCCTCGCGCCGGTGATCATGAAGAACGCCGAGCGTCCGGAGCTGACGCAGGAACTGCAGGACAGCTTCTGCTCGACCGATCCCAAGATCGCGCGCCGCTTCGCCGAGACGACGTTCTTCGCCGACAACCGTGCCGACCTTCCGGACGTGCGCGTGCCGTCGCTGATCATGCAGTGCGCCGAGGATGCCATTGCGCCGGTGGAGGTGGGGAGTTATCTCTATAGGACAATGCCGAAAAGCACGCTGCGGCTGATGAGGGCCACCGGCCACTGCCCCCACGTGAGCCATCCGGAGGAGACGATCGAGGCGATGAAGGAGTATCTCGCCGCGTCGTGAGCAGATGGACCCCCAACTGAACACCGCCCCCTGCGGCTATCTCCTCTTTGCAGATGACGGCACGATGGTCGAGGTGAACGCGACCCTGGCGGAGCTCCTCGGCTATACGCGCCTCGAGCTCGAGGGGTGGCACCTGCAGAAGATCCTCGCCCCGGGCGGACGCGTCTTCTACCACACGCACGTTTTCCCGCTGCTGAAGCTGCACGGGGTGGCCGAGGAGATCTACATCGCGCTGCGGACGAAAGACGGCAGGGACCTGCCGATGCTGCTGAACGCCGTCCGCCGGGAGTACGAGGGGAACACGCGCAATGAATGCGTCTTCGTGCGCATGACGCAGCGGAACCGGTTCGAGGAAGAGCTGCTCCAGGCCCGCCGTGCCGCGGAAGAGGCGAACGTGGCGAAGGCGCGGTTCCTCTCGATGATGTCGCACGACCTCCGCACGCCGCTCACCGCCATCTCCGGCCTCTCCGACCTCCTCGCCGCCGGCGTGCACGGACCGATTACAGACGAGCAGCGCCACGCGCTGGAGCGGATGAAGGAAGCGGGAGGCGAGCTGCTGCGGATGATCAACGACATCCTCAGCTTCGCGCAGCTCGAGTACGGGAAGGTGGAGGTGAGGCCGGTGCCGGTGCGGGTCGCCGACGCGCTCTCGCGCGCCGAGGCGCTGGTGCGGCTGCGGATCGAGTCGTCCGGCCTGTCGCTCCAGGTGGATGGCTGCCGTGGCGAGACCGTCAGCGCCGATCCCGACAAGCTGCAGCAGGTCCTCCTCAACCTGCTCACGAACGCAGTCAAGTTCACGCCGGAGGGCGGGACGATCACCGTCGGTTGCGAGCGCGCGGCGGAGCGGGTGCGCATCCGCGTGGCGGACACCGGCATCGGCATCCCGCCGGAGCAGCTCCCGCGCGTCTTCGAGCCGTTCGTGCAGCTCGAGGAGCAGCCGGACGACATCGCGCACCGCGGCGTCGGACTCGGCCTCGCGATCGGACGCGATCTCGCCCGCGCGATGGGCGGCGAGCTGACGGCCGACAGCACGCCCGGCCGCGGCTCGGTCTTCACCGTCGAGCTGCCGGCGGTCTGAGCGCACCGTTCGCCACCGAACCCCGTCCGCTCGTCCCGTGAGCCCTCCGCCGCGGGCGCGGCGCGCTCAGACTGGCGCGCATGAAACCGCTGCTGCGCAAGTGCGACTACGACGCGATCCGTGACATGTATCTTCCGATCCCCACCCAGATCGTCGGGAACGAGGAGTTCGTGCCGATCGCGCAGACGCCCGAGCAGCAGCGCGTCGAGGCGACGGTGAACGAGATCTCGGCTGCGGCGGCGAAGAAGCTCGGCGTCAGCAGGCGGCAGTTCCTCGCCAGCAGCGGCGGGATGGCGGCGGCGTTCCTGGCGATGAACGCGGTCTTCGGCTGCCGCTCGTTCGACGTCGACCCGGCCGAGGTGCTGGAAAGCGGCGCCTCGGCGGAGAAGTGGCCGAAGCCCTACTTCATCTTCGACGTACAGACGCATCACGTCGCCGCCGGACGCGTGATCGAGATGCCGCCGCTCCTCCGGTATCGCGAGTTCGGCGCGATGATGGGCAACAAGGCGCTGGAGGGGCGGAAGCACGAGTGGGACGATCTCTACCTCGCGAATTACGTGAAGGAGATCTTCCTCGACAGCGACACCGTCGTGGCCGTGATCACCGGCCTGCCGTCGCGCACGGACGGGCAGAACGTCCTGCCGGTGGCCGACATGGTGGAGACGCGCACGCAGGTGAACGGCCTCGCGAAGTCGAAGCGCCTCATCGCACACGGCCTGTTCTCGCCTGACCTCAGCAGCGCGAACATGGAGGACATGCAGCGCCAGGTCGAGCAGCTCAGGATCGAGGCGTGGAAGGGCTATCCCGGACAGCCGCTCGCGCCGGACGGCCGCGGGTGGTGGATGGACGACGAGAAGGTCGCCTATCCGGCATACGAGTACTCGCGGCGCGTCGGCATCAAGACGATCTGCGTGCACAAGGGGCTGCCGCTGCCGATCTGGGACATGGAGCACAGCAGTCCGCGCGACGTGCCGAAGGCGGCGCTCGACTTCCCCGACATGAACTTCCTGATCTACCACGCCGCCTTCCGCAACGTGCAGGACCTGCTGAAGGCGGCGCAGGACGACTTCAAGACCATCCAGAACATCCCGTGGATCTCCGATCTCTGCGAGGCGCGGAAGAAGAACCCCCGCATGACGAACGTGTACATGGAGCTCGGCACGACGTTCGGGATGGTCGCCGTCGCCAGTCCGCGCGCGGCGGCGTACATCGTCGGGATGATGATCGACGCGTTCGGCGACGACCACGTGCTGTGGGGGACGGACTCGATCTGGTGGGGCTCACCGCAGTGGCAGATCGAGGCGTTCCGGCGACTGCAGATGCCGGAGGAGTACATGCAGCGCTTCGGATTCAAGCCGCTGACGGACGAGGTGAAGCGGAAGATCTTCGGCCTCAACGGCGCGCGGATCTACGGGATCGACCCCGAGGCAAAGCTGCGCGCGCTGCCGCACGACGCGCTGACGAAGCTGAAGGAGTCGTATCAGGCCGCGGGCGGGATGCGCTCGAACACGCAGTACGGGTGGGTGAGGGCTTGAGCTATTCGAGCGAATCCGCCCAGCCCTTCAGGTAGTGATACACGTTGATGGTGTCGTGAGGGTCGATCACCGTCTGGCAAAGGAAGCGGTTCGTGGTGGTGCTGCGGAGGCACGAGCTCATGGTCGGCGGCGGCTGAAACAGCGGCACCGGCTTTCCGATCTCGGCCGTCTTCCCGTTCGGCCGCACCGACGCGGCGTAAAGGGTCCGGTCCGCCGCCATGAAGATCACCCGCGACCCGTCGTGCTCCCAGGACGGCACTTCCCCTCCGGCCGTCGAGACGCGGACCGAGCGGCCGTCCGGAAACGCGGCTACGTACGTTTCGGAGCGTCCCGACCGGTTCGACGTGTACGCCACCCACTTGCCGTCGGGAGAGAATACGGCGCCGTCATCGACGCCCGCGGCGGCGATCCAGGGCCGCGGCGCTCCGCCGTTCAGCGGAACGATCCAGAGGTCTCGATCCGTCTTCGGCGAATAGAGAGTCACGAGCAGGGAGGAGCCATCCGGCGAGACGCTGGACGGGTACTTGTCCTGAACGCCTTTCCAGACGACGCGGGGCGGCGTGGTGCCGTCTTCGGTCTGCTCGTAGATGTCGTACAGCCCGTCGCTGTCGCTGCTGTAGAAGAGGCGGCTTCCGTCCCGCGCCCACACGGCGCTGGTGGCATTGGCCAGGCCGCTCGTGAGCTGGTTGCTGACCCCGCGCGTGAGGTCGTACACGTGGATGTTGCTGGCGCCTTTCTTCGGATCGTGTTTCGCCCCCGCCAGTCTCGTTTCATCGCGCGAGAGCTGAAAGCTGTTGAGAGAGGTCTCCTCGAGAGCCTTCTGCAGGAGGCGTCCCTGGTCGTCGTACCAGGCGAACTGATAGCGGATGACGTGGTTGGAGCTGGGGGCGTAAACGAGCGTGCCGTCGCGCCCGACGCCGGCAGGGGCCGCCGCCGCCGACTCGACGTAGGTGGCGTCGTCGACGATCCGGCGCGGCTCGCCGGTGAGAGACAGCTCGTCGTCGTCGAATCGCTGCGCGTAGATTGCGCCGTTCCGCACGAAGAGCACGTGGTCGCGGTACATGCCGATCAGCGCGTCCGCCTTCGCGACCGTCTTTTGCGTCTTGCCGTCCAGCGAGCCGGCCCGGATCTCGTTCATTTCCTCGGCGATCGTGCGCGCCAGATAGAGGAACCGTTCGTCGTCCTCGAGCCAGACCGGCGAGGTGTGCAGCGACTCGCGGCGGCTCGCATCCAGCCTGGTCACCGCGACCGGCTCGCCGCCGCTGGCCGGAACGCGATACAGGCCTTCTGCCCAGGCCGGCGTGAAGAGGATGACGCCCTGGCGGCCCCACGCGGCGCTGACGCCATATCCGTTGATCCGCGCGATCTGCTCGGGGCGCGCATCGCCCTGGGACATCTTCAGCAGGCGGCCCTCCTGGAAGAAGCCGACCGTCTTCGAGTCGGGAGACCAGAACAGCAGGGATCCCTCGTCGTTCGTCAGGAGCGGCACCGGCTTCACCGCGCCGAGCTCGCGGATCCAGAGCGTCACCTCCCCATCCTTCGACGTACCCAGCGCGATCCGTTTGCCGTCCGGGCTGGGCACCGCCTCGTGCAGCGCGTATCCCTCCGGCGCGGTGATCACGAAGCTCAGCGGGTCACCGGCTCGGCGCGGCCCGAAGACCAGGACGGCCGCCGCCGCGACGAGCGCGGCCGCCACCGCGATCGCCGGCCAGATCCACGCGCGCCGGCGCGGAGCCGCTTCGCCGGGGACGGCGCCTTCACCGATCCACTGCAGCTCGGCGGCGACGTCGTGCGCGCTCTGCCACCGCCGCTCCGGATCCTTCTGCAGGCAGGTGGCGATCACGTGCTCGAGGATGGACGGCGTCAGCGGCTGGGCGTCGCGGATCGGCAGCGGCTGCCCGCCGACGATGGCGGCGATGAGCGAGGTCTTGGTCTTGCCGTCGAACGCACGGCGGCCGGTGACCATCTCGTACAGCACGGCACCGAGGGCGAAGATGTCCGTGCGCGCGTCTGCCTCGGCACCTTCGAGCTGCTCCGGCGCCATGTACTGGAACGTGCCGAGGATCGTGCCTTCCTGCGTCAGCGGCTTCTGCACCGTCGGCGCATTCATCTCCACCGCCACACCGGTCGTCTTGGCGAGACCGAAGTCGAGGAGCTTCGCGCCGCTCCTGGTGAGCATGATGTTGCCCGGCTTGAGGTCGCGGTGGACGATTCCGGCGCGGTGGGCGCGGTCCAGCGCCTCGGCGATCTGGGTGCCGTAGCGGATCACGTCGGGCAGCGGCAGCGGGCCGCGGCTCAGGCGGTCGGCCAGCGTCTCCCCTTCGAGCAGCTCCATCACCAGGTAGCTGCGGCCGCTGTCTTCCCCGACGTCGTGCAGCGTGCAGATGTGCGGGTGGTTGAGCTGCGAGATGGCGCGCGCCTCCCGCTCGAAGCGGAGCTTGAGCTGTGCGCTGTTCGCGAGCTCGGGCGGCAGAACCTTGATGGCCACCGGCCGGTCGAGACGGACGTCGCGCGCGCGCCACACCTCGCCCATGCCGCCGGCGCCGATGCGCGAGACGATCTCATAGGGGCCGAGCCGGGTTCCCGCCGCAATCTGCAAGAGGCCGCCATTATCGCGCCGTTGGCGGGCATCCTGCTCTTTTGGCCGGCGATGAAGATCGCGATCCTGCTGTGCAGTGGCCTCTCCCTGCTCGCGTGCGCGTCAGCACCGGCCGCGCCGCCGGCGACGTCCGCACCCGCCACCGCTCCCGCCTCGGCGCGTAACGAACTGGTGGACATTCCGCACGAGCGGGTGGAGTACCACGTGGCGCGATTCACCACGGGGGAGAAGGCGGCCGAGTTCGCGTCGTACCTCGAGCGGATGCCGCAGTACGAGTCGATGATCCGCGAGAAGCTGCGCCGCAAAGGGATGCCGGAGGACCTGCTGTACCTGGCGATGATCGAGTCCGGCTTCAACCCGCGCGCACGCTCGCTCGCCGAGGCGAACGGCATCTGGCAACTGGTCCCCGACACCGCCCGCCGCTACGGCCTGCGCGTCGACGAGACGGTGGACGAGCGCGAGGATCCGGAGAAGTCGACCGACGCCGCGCTGTCGTATCTCTCCTATCTCTACAACCGCTTCAACTCCTGGTACCTCGCCGCCGCCGCGTACAACACCGGCGAGAACCGCGTCGGCCGCATCATGACCGAGGTGACGGGCGCCGAGGCGGGGACCGACGCCGACTACTACCGCATCTGGGACCGCCTCCCCGGGGAGACCCGCGACTACGTGCCGGCCATGATCGCCGCCCGCCGCGTCGCGGCGTCACGTCAGTAGCCGGTAGTCGAGCCGGAACGGCTGCGCGCGACCGATGTCGATCGAGCGGAAATCGGGATGCTCGGGGTTGAGGAGGTAGTTGAACTCGGCCTGAATGAGGGCGCTGGGGACCTTGAGGACGGCGGAGATGCCGCTGCGCAACCAGGTGTCTCCGATTGCCTGAACCGCGGGCGGCGGCGGATACGCGGCCCAGTCGTCCGGCAGAGGACCGATCATCCGGACCAGCCCCTCGTCGAACCGGCAGGGCACGAGGACGTACTCCCCCAGCCGGAGTCCCGGAGGAACGTTGGCCAGCAACTCGAGCGTCGCCAGCGAGGCCGTCTCCGAGCAATAGGCGGCCGGAACCCCCGGCGAGTTCCAGCGGCCGCCGAAAAGACGCGCGCCCTCGCCGCTGTACGCGTCATCGGCGTACTCGGGCTTCACGATCCGCCAGCCGGTGATCACTACGAATAGACACCGTAGGCCGCGCGGCCGATCACGTTCTCGACCTCGCGCGCGCCGAGCTCGGTCCTCATGAACTCCAGCGGCGTGACCGCTCCGAGGGCCAGGACGCGCGAGGTAAACCAACTGCTGGCCGTGTCGCGGTCGCCGTCGAAGAGCCGCAGCGCCTGGCCGTAAACGCGGGCGGCGCGTACGAGACGATCGGATTCGTCCGGCGTGAGGCGGCCTTCCTTCTTCCTGCGGGCGAGGGTGCGACGCGGCAGGCCGGCCATCTCCGCGACCTGCTCGACCGACAAGCCGGTCACGGCCCGGAATCGCTCGAACGCCTTCCACGGCAGACCGTCGCCGATCGCCGCGATGAGCCTGGGAATGTCGTACGTCTTCAGGCCGACCAGCACGACGTACGCGTACGGACCGAGTTGTTTCTCCGCCATGTAGCGGGCGACGTCCGGATTCGTGCTGGTGCTCTGTGTCTCCATCTGGCACTTCAATGTCGTGCCATTTTGTCATTTTGTCAACTCCCCGCCACGCTCCACCACAACGCGTTGAACACCAGCGGAAACGTGGCGTGCGTCTGGCCGCGGTGCTGGGGGCGGAAGCCGAAGAGGACGATCTTTCCTTTGCCGTACGTCACGGCCACGGCCGCCGCTTTGCGGGCCAGGCGCTCGGTGCCGTGGATCCAGCCGGAGAGGAGGATGTCTTCCTCGTCCGCCGGGTAGCTCGCCAGCACCCAGCGCTGCGTGTCGAGGGCGGGGGCGGTGGTGTCGAAGGCGACGGCGCCGTCGAGGAACGCGGCGGTCTCGGCGGGCATGCCCTGCGTCACCGGGTGATCGGGGCGGATGTGCACGCGCACGAGCGAGCCAGGGTTGGAGTAGTCCTCGCCGCGCACGCCGGCCAGCGCGTTGCGCACCGGGATGTTGAACTGGTCGATGACGTATTCGCAGGAGTCGCCGAAGGCGATCAGCGTCCCGCCGTTCTCGACGAACTTGCGCAGCGCGTCGGCGCCGGGAGTGCCGAGGGCGCCGCGGTACTCGGGCGGGAGCTCCTGCTCGTAGCGCATCCCGTCGCCGGTGGTGCGGCGCCCCTGCGCGAGCAGCTCCTTGTGCATGTCGGGCAGGATGACGGCGTCGTAGCCGGTGATGCCCTTCTGCACCTCCTGCGGTGTGATCCCTTTCGCGGAGACGCCGTAGGTATCGAGCAGCCAGCGCGTCCACCCCTCGTCCATCGACACCTGCCACGGCTTGTACGTCGCCACGCGCGGCTTGCGCGGCAGCCGCTCACCGCGGGCGATCACTTCCTTCGTCGCCGGCTGGATCTCGCTCACGCGCGTCGTGCCGTCGGGAATCTGCGCCCGCTCGACTTTCACCCCCATCTGCAGCGGCAGCGTCCAGGTGGCGACGTCGTACGGCCGAAGGATGTCGCGTCCCGGCTGCAGCCGCACCTCGGGATAGCGCTGCGGCTCCATCATCTCCAGGACGAACTTCGAGTAGGGCTGCGCGAGCGGGATCCAGTAGTCGCCGTTCGCCGCCTGGCGCACCTCGACGTTGTGCTCGGCCATGAGCCAGGCGAGATGCTGCGCCGTCGGCCAGTCGCGCTGCTCCTTCGGGATGCGGTAGGCATCGCGCGGCGCGGTGTGCGCGATCGCGGCGCGGGCCCGGGTGACGAGGTTGCGCAGCAGGTCCTCGCGGTAATTCGCCGCGAGCTCGATCAGCGCGTCGGAGGCGATGCGCTCGTAGTCCATGATGTCGCGCATCCGCCACCACCCCCCCTTCCAGGGGTTCGGGTGGTTGATGGTGGCCTTGTAGTCGACGAGCCCCTTCGTGCCGCCGCGCAGCTCGTTCGGCTCGACGTACACCGGCGAGGCGATGCGCGCCGACGCCACTTCCAGCAGCAGGCCGGTGATGTTCTTCCACCAGCCGGTGTTGCGCGTGCCGCCGATCCAGTAGGCGTCGAACTGGTAGCCGTAAATGAGTCCGCTCTTGCCCGCCTGCTCGAGGCGAAGCGCCATGTTCGAGCCGACCATGTTCACCTCGCGCCAGATCAGCGGGTGGACGTCGGGGTCGACCGGATCCGAGAAGGGCGGGATGAACATCCGCGGCCCCTCGGAGCCCATCTGGTGCTCGTCGACGAAGAGCTGCGGGTTCCACTGGTGATAGACGGCGCGGCTCAGCGCGCGCGTCTCCGGCTGCGTGAGCATGAACCAGTCGCGGTTGTTGTCGTGGCCGACGTAGTGGTGGTAGAGCCACGGCATCGGCCCGCCCTCGTACCGGGTGCCGGCGTACTTGCGGTAGTAGTCGGTGATCATGAGCTGCCCGTCGGGGTTGAGCGACGGGACGAGCAGGAGGATGACGTTGTCGAGGCGGCGCTTCGTCTCGGCGTCCCCCGCGGTCGCGAGCGCGTGCGCCCACTCCATGGCCATCTGGGACGACGCGATCTCGGTCGAGTGGATGTTGCAGGTGACGAGGACGACCGCCTTGCCGTCGCGTGTCAACTTTTCTACGTCCGCGTCAGAGAGCCCGCGCGGATCGGCGAGCTGCTTCGCGATCTGCTGCAGCCGCGCCTTGTTGCGGATGTTCTCCTCGGACGAGATGACCGCCATGAACATCTCTTCGCCGAGCACCGTCTTGCCGAGGATCTCCAGGTCGACGCGCGGGGAGGCGGCGGCGAGCGCGTCGAAGTAGGAGCGGATCTGCCGGTAGTCCGCCAGCGTCTTGTCGGCCCCGACGTTCATCTTCAGGAACTGCGACGGCGAGGCGATCTGCGCGGAGAGGGGGAAGGCGAGGAGGAGGATGAGGAGGAGGCGTTTCATCGGCGCGGGATTATGAACGCAGAACGCAGAACGCAGAACGTAGAATGAAGAAATGAGCGTGCGCCGGGCCTCCGTTCTCCGTTCTTCATTCTGCGTTCTGCGTTCTGCGTTCATCCTCTTTCTCGCCGGCTGCGCCTCCACCTCCGCCCCCGCCCGGTTCAAGATCCTCCAGCTCAACGACGTGTACAAGATCGAGGGTCTCGCCCGCGGCGAGTTAGGAGGTTTGGCGCGCGTGCGGACGCTGCGCAAGCAGCTCGAGGCGGACGGCTCGGCGGTGCTGGTGCTCCACGCCGGCGACGCGCTTTATCCGTCGGTCATGAGCAAGTACCTCGAGGCGCAGCCGATGATCGACGTCATGAACCTCCTCGACGGCGATCCCGACGAGTTCGACCCGGCGCTGATCGTGACGTTCGGCAACCACGAGTTCGACAACAAAGATCCCAACGTCCTGCTGACGCGCCTGCGGGAGTCGCAGTTCGAGTGGATCGCCACCAACACCCTGCACTGCAATCCCGAATGCAGCCGCCGCTTCCCCGGCGTGGACGACCTGATCGTGCGCGACGTTGGCCGTACCCGTGTCGGCATCTTCGGGCTGCTCTATCCGATGCAGAAGTCCTACGCGCAGTCGAAGGACGTGATCGACACCGCCTCGCGCGCCGTGACGATGCTGAGGAGCCGCGGCGCCGACGTCATCATCGCCCTCACGCACCAGGACATGCCGGACGACGTGGCGCTCGTGAAGGCGGTACCGGAGATCGATTTCGTGATCGGTGGTCACGACCATCTCTTCATGCAGGAGCAGGTCGGCGGCACCTGGATCACCAAGGGAGACGCGGACGCGAAGAGTGTGGTGGTCTACGACATCACCGTGCCCCGCCGCGGGCGCGCGCAGGCCACGCCGCAACGCATCGCGCTCGACAGCGCGATCGCGCCCGACGCCACGGTCACGGCGCGCGTCGAGGAGTGGACGGCGACGCTCTCGCGCAAGCTTGGCGGCAACGAGACGCTCGGCACCACCACGCACCTCCTCGAAGGAGTGGAGCCGGCGGTGCGCGGACGGGAGACCGCGCTCGGCAACCTCCTCACCGATGTCGCGCGCGAGCAGATGGGCACCGACATCGCCATCCTCAACGGCGGCAGCATCCGCATCAACGACGACGTTCCTCCCGGCCCGATCACCGACTTCGACCTCGAGGGGATCTTCTATTACACGAACCACCTGGTCGCCTTCCGCGTCACCGGGCAGCAGTTGCTCGACCTCCTGCGCAACGGCGTCTCCCGCGCCGACGCCGGCGACGGCCGCTTCCTCCAGGTCTCGGGGCTGCGCTTCTCGTATCAGCCGGTGAACGGGCAGTTCGTCGTCAACGCGGAAGACGTGGAGGTCGGCGGACGGCCGCTCGACCTGAACGCGACGTACAGCGTCGCCACCATCGACTACCTGTACACCGAGGGGACCGATGACGGCTTCGTGCTCTTCGGGGACGCCACCCGGCCGCCGAAGATCAACACCGAGCGGGAGGCCGACTTCCGCACCACGGTCGAGAAGTACATCCGCCACCGCGGCACGATCACCACGAACGTCGAGGGAAGGATCGCGCGCCGATGAACCTGGCGCGCAGCATCGCCTGGCGCTACCTGCGGCGCCCGACGGACAAGCTGGTTTCCGCGGTCGGCCTCGCGTCGATCCTCGGCCTGGTGATCGGCGTCATGGCGCTGGTGATCTCGATGGCGCTCATGACCGGCTACCGCCGCGACCTGCAGAGCAAGCTGCTGGGCGGCAACGCGGAGGTCTTCGTCTACTCCATCGGCGCGCCGATCGACGACCCGGCGCGCCTCACCGGCTCGATCGCGCGCGCGCCCGGCGTGGCGGAGGCGTCGCCGGTGCTCTACCGCCACGGCGTGGTGACGACCGAGGCGAACACCACCGGCACCGAGATCATGATCAAGGGGATCGAGCCGGAGCGGGGGAAGACCTCGCCGATGCTGGCGAAGGTGATCGGACCGGGCGGCTCGTTCACCACGCCCGAAGGCGATCGCGGCGTCGCCGTCGGCCGCTATCTCGCGGTCCGGCTGGGCGTCGAGAAAGGGGACGCAATCAGCGTCACGGTGGCCGCCGACTCCGCGGACGGCTTCATGCCGCGCACGGCCACCTTCGTGGTCACGAACGTCTTCGCCACCGGCTTCTACGAGTTCGACGCCCGCTGGCTCTTCGTCGGGCTGGCCGAGGCGCAGGAGCTGACGGGAGCGGGGAGGGCGGCGAACCTCATCGAGGTGAAGCTCGCCCCCGGCGCCGACGTCGACGAGGTGGTAAAGGCGATCGAGGCGCGCACCGACCGGCAGTACGCCGTCAGCGACTGGCGCGAGATGAACCGCCAGCTCTTCTCGCTGCTCGGCATCCAGCAGCTCATCCTCTTCATCGTCATCGGCCTGATCGTCTTCGTCTCGACGTTCAACATCGTCTCCACGCTGATCATGACGGTGCAGGAGAAGCGCCGCGAGATCGGCATCCTCACGTCGATGGGCGCCGAGCCGCGCACCGTGCGCCGCGTCTTCATCTGGTACGGCACCATCGTCGGACTGGTCGGTACGGGCGTCGGCGTGCTCCTCGGCACGGCGATCTGCTGGGTCCTGACCACGTTCGAGCTGCTTACGTTCCCGCCGGAGATCGCGGAGGTCTACTTCGTGTCGTCGATTCCCTTCGTGACGCGCCCGCTCGACCTCGCGGTCATCGCCGGCTTCTCCGTCGCGGTGTCGTTCCTGGCCACGATCATCCCGAGCATGCGCGCCGCGCGGCTCAATCCGGTCGAAGCGCTGCGGTACGAGTAGTCACCAGCGGTCGCTCGCGCCGCCGCCCCCGCCCGATCCGCCGCCGCCGCTGAAGCCGGAGGAGGATGATGAGGATGAGGACGACGAGGAAGACGAGGACGAGGACCACGAGGAGGACGACCACGACGACGAGTCCTCCGAGTCGTCCGAGTCGTCCCAGTCGCTCTCGAACGACGTCTCCCGCAGCTTCCGTGTGAGCTCGCGGAGCAGGAACATCGCGAGCACCAGCAGGCCGCCGGCGAGGAGGAAGCCGGTGGCGGACCGCACGGCCTGCTCCAGCACCCCCGGTGGGGACGGCGGCGCGACAGGAGTAAACGTCTCCGGCGGCAACAGGCGGCGAGGCGCCGCGGCCGCATCCGTGCCTGCCGGGTCGCCCACCGTGCGGATGACCTGCATGACCGCCTGCTCCACGGCTCCGATGTAGTCGCCGTTCCGCAGCTCCGGCCGCATCGAGACGAGGATGCGCTTCGAGCGGGCATCCGTGAGCACTTCTTCCAACCCGTAGCCGACCTCGAGCCGCGACTGCCGGTCGTCGACGAAGAGAAAGAGGATGGCGCCGTTGTCCTTCCGCGCCGTCCCCACGCCCCACGAGCGGATCGCCTCCGCGCCGAGCTCCTCGATCGTCGTCCCGCCCGGCACCTTCCAATCGACGTACACCAGCAACTGGTTCGTCGTCTCGCGGTCGTACTGTGCCAGCAGCTCGTTGAGCGCCGCTTCGCGCGTGTCGTCGAGCACTCCCGCGGCGTCGGTCACGTACTTCGACGGTGCGGACGGCAACGCGAAAAGAGGCAGCGCCAGCGCCGCCAGCAGCACTCCAATTGCTCGCATTTGCACATGGTACGATCCAAACCGGGTCCATGACGCAGGCACGGCTGGTTCTCGAAGACGGTACGGCGTACGAAGGGGAGTCGTTCGGCTCCACGAACGACGCCATCGGCGAGGTCGTGTTCAACACCTCCCTGACCGGCTATCAGGAGATCGCCACCGATCCCTCCTACCGCTTCCAGATCGTGGTCATGACCTACCCGCACATCGGGAACTACGGCGTGGAGAACGCGGTGCAGCAGAGCGACGCGCCGCAGGTGGCGGGATTCGTGGTCCGCGACGCCGTCGCGGAGCCTTCCAGCGCGCGCGCGGAGATGTCCCTCGGCGACTACTTCACGAAGACGCGCATCACCGCCATCTCCGGCGTCGACACTCGCGCGCTGACGCGGAAGATCCGCAACGCCGGGGCGATGCTGGGGATGATCACCACGAACTCCCACCGCTCCGTCGATGCCATCGTCGCCGAGCTGCGCCAGTCGCCGTCGATGTCCGGGCTCGACCTCGTGCAGCGCGTCACCGCCCTGCGGCCCTGGGCGTTCGAGGAACAGCCCTCCGAGTCGAAGCTGCGCGTCGCCGTGTACGACTTCGGCGTCAAGCGCGACATCCTCCGCCAGCTCGTGCGGCAGGGGTGCGAGGTGACGATCTATCCCGCCACGACGCACGCCGACGAGCTCCTCGACCGCGGCTACGACGGCGTGCTGCTGTCGAACGGCCCCGGCGACCCGGAACCCGTCACCTACGCGCACGAGAACATCCGTCTCCTCGTCGGTAAGATCCCGCTCTTCGGCATCTGCCTCGGCCACCAGCTCCTCGGCCTGGCCCTCGGCGGCCGCACCTACAAGCTCAAGTTCGGCCACCGCGGCGGCAACCACCCGGTCAAGGACCTGCGCACCGGACGAGTGGAGATCACCGCACAGAACCACGGCTTCTCGGTCGACGCCGACTCGCTCAGCGAGAACGACGTCGAGTACACCCACATCAACCTCAACGACCAGACGCTCGAAGGCTTCCGCCACCGCCGCGAGCCCGCCGTGGCCGTGCAGTACCACCCCGAGGCGGCGCCAGGCCCGCACGACTCGTTCTATCTGTTCGACGACTTTGTGCGGATGATGGAGGAGTGGAAGGGGAAACGTAGAACGTAGAACACGGAACGTAGAACGCTCTCGTCCCCCTGTTCCATGTTCCGCGTTCTACGTTCTACGTTCGCTCAGAACCCCTGTTCCGTGTGCTCCCCGAACGTCCGCTTGAGGGTGTTCACGATCTCCCCGATGGTGCATTCGTTGCGCACCGCGTCGACGATCAGCGGCATCAGGTTCTCCGTCGAGCGGGCGCCCTCGTCGAGCCGCGCCAGCGCCTCCTGCCAGCCGCCGGTGCGTGACGCGCGGAACGCATTCAGCCGCGCCACCTGGTCCCGCTCCACGCTCTCGTCGATGGTCATGATCGGCAGCGTCGTCTTCGTGTCGTCGGTGAAGTCGTTCACGCCGACGACGATGGCCGTCTTCTCCTCCAGCGCCCGCTGCGCGCGGTAGGCCGAGTCGCCGATCTCGTGCTGCATGAAGCCCGACTCGATCGCGGCCATGGCGCCCCCCATGCCGTCGATCTTCTCGATGAGCGCGCGCGACTCCCGCTCGATGTCGAGCGTCAGCGCCTCGACCACGTACGAGCCGGCCAGCGGGTCGGCGGTGGCGGGCACGCCGCTCTCGAACGCGAGGATCTGCTGCGTTCGCAGGGCGATCTTCACCGACTCCTCGGTCGGCAGCGCCAGCGCCTCGTCCCGGCTGTTCGTGTGCAGCGACTGGCAGCCGCCCAGCACCGCCGCCATCGCCTGATACGCGACGCGGACGACGTTGTTCTCCGGCTGCTGTGCCGTCAGCGTCGAGCCGGCGGTCTGCGCGTGGAACCGCAGCGCGAGCGACCGCGCGTCCTTCGGCGCGTAGCGCTCCTGCATCAGCTTCGCCCAGAGCTTCCGCGCCGCGCGGAACTTCGCGACCTCCTCGATGAAGTCGTTGTGCGCGTTGAAGAAGAACGACAGCCGGGGCGCGAACGAGTCGACGTCCAGCCCCCGCTCCACCGCCGCCTGCACGTACTGCAGCCCGTTCGCGAGCGTGAACGCGACCTCCTGCACCGCCGTCGAGCCGGCCTCGCGGATGTGGTAGCCGGAGATCGAGATCGTGTTCCAGCGAGGCACCGACTGCGCGCAGAACTCGAAGATGTCGGTGACGATGCGCAGCGACGGGGCGGGGGGGAAGATGTACGTCCCGCGCGCCGCGTACTCCTTCAGGATGTCGTTCTGGATCGTGCCGGAGAGCTTCGTCCAGTCGGTCCCGCGCCGCTCCGCCACCACCAGCAGCAGCGCGAGGAGGATCGACGCCGGCGCGTTGATGGTCATGGAGATCGACACCTTGTCGAGCGGGATCGCGTCGAGCAGCGTCTCCATGTCGGCGATCGAGTCGATGGCCACGCCGACCTTGCCGACCTCGCCGCGGGCGCGCCCGTCGTCCGAGTCCATCCCGATCTGCGTCGGGAGGTCGAAGGCCACCGAGAGGCCGGTCGTGCCCCGCTCGAGGAGGTACCGGTAACGCGCGTTCGACTCGGCCGCTGTCGAGAAGCCGGCGTACTGCCGCATGGTCCAGAGCTTCCCCCGGTACATCGACGCCTGGGGCCCGCGCGTGTAGGGGAACTTTCCCGGCTCGCCGAGATCGCCGGCGGGGTCGAAACCGCGCTCGTCGAGGTCGCGCGCGGTGAAGAAAGGAGGGCGAGAGTCGGTCACGGCCGCGTAGTGTAATGACTTGCGTTTACTTTGCGGTGCGGGGGGAACATAATTGTCAAATGCGTCCGAAATCCTTAGTTCTGGCGGTATTGCTGTGCGCGGTCTCTTCGCTCGCCAGCGCCGCGACCGTCACCCGCATCTCCCCGAGCGTCATCCGCTTCGGGAACGTGGAAGAGTTCCTCACCCTCCACGGCACGGGCCTCCTGGCCACCGAGTCGGTGCTGATCACGATCACCGGCCCCGCCGGCGTGTTCGTCCTCGAGCCGAGCGCCATGAGCGAGGAGCAGATCATCTTCTACGCCCCTGAGGTCGTGCTCCTGCAGGAGGGCGTGAACGTCGTCACGGTCGCCTTCAAGAACCTCGACCAGCCGGTTCAGAACCTGGGGCCGTTCACCTTCACGGTGGAGACGATCGAGATCTTCGGACCGCCGCTGCTGAACATCCCGGAGAGCGTCTTCGCCGCCGCCGAGAGTCCCCAAGGCGCGACGGTGTTCTTCGAGGCCGACGCGGTGAGCCAGTCGGGGGAGGACGTGCACGTCGACTGCACCTCGAGCTCCGGCTCCTTTTTCCCCATCGGCGTGACGCCGGTCGTCTGCTCCGCCACCGACTCGAACGGCACCAGCGAGGGTTCGTTCGAGGTGCGGGTCGCCGACGTGACGCCGCCGGTCATCACCATCCCTAACGACTTCGAGAGCGACACGCCGGTGGTCACGTTCCAGGTCAGCGCGGTCGACGACATCGACGGCGCGATTCCGGTGACGTGCAGCCGTCCGTCAGGCTCCACCTTCCCGACCGGCATCATCGAAGTGTATTGCGAGGCGTACGACAGCAACCTCAATCACGCTGCCGGCACGTTCCGCGTGACGGTGCACGGCGGCGCGCCCCTCCTCTCGATGCCGGAGGAGATCATCCTCGAGGCCACCAGCCCGGCCGGCGCGGTCGTGACCTACACCGTCACCGCCTCCGAGAACGGCGTCGTCACCTGCACGCCGCCTTCCGGCTCGCTGTTCCCGATCGGTCTCAGCGACGTGTCCTGCACCGCGACGAACGCGATCGGCTCCACCAGCGGCACGTTCCCCGTCAGCGTCATCGACGGCGGCGGCCCGGTGCTGACGCTCCCGGAGGACATCGTCGCCGAGGCGACGAGCCGCAACGGCGCGATCGTGACGTTCACCGCCACCGCGACGGACAACGTCGACGGCGACGTCCCGGTGACCTGCACGCCCGCCTCCGGCAGCACGTTCCCCCTCGGCGTCACCGCCGTGACCTGCACCGCGGCCGACCTGCAGGGGCACGAGGCCTCCGGCACGTTCAACGTGACGGTGCGCGACACCACCGCGCCGCAGGTCGTGAGCATCGAAGTGACGCCCGATACCCTCTGGCCGGCGGACCACAAGATGGTGCTCGCGACCGTGAAGGTCATCGCCGTCGACGCCGTCGACCGCACGCCGATCTCGAACATCATCCACGTCAGCTCGAATCAGCCCGTCAACGGCACCGGCGACGGCGATACGGCCCCCGATTGGATCGTCACCGGACCGCTCACGGTCGAGCTCCGGTCGGAGCGCGCCGGATCGGCCGACCGCATCTACACCATCACCGTCGATACGCGGGACGACGACGGCAACAGCGTCGAGACGCAGGTGACCGTGCGCGTGGCGCAGGCCTCGCGCCGGCGTGCCGTGCGCTGACGAAATCAGCAGCGATTCTTCGGGCGGCGGCCTTCAGGGCCGCCGCTTTTTTGTTGCCGTTATAATCGCCTCCCTTTCGTCATGGGCCTTTCCGGAAACCTCCAAACCATGCTCCCGGGCGACCTCCTCCAGTGGCTCAGCCTGGGGCAGAAGACCGGTACGCTCGTGGTCACGAACAAGCGGGTGGAGAAGAAGATCTTCTTCCGCCGCGGCCGGGTCATCTCCTCCGCGTCCAACGACCCGCGCGAGTACCTCGGTCAGTTTCTGATGAGCCACGGCTACCTCACCGAGCCGGAGCTCAAGAAGGCCATGGAGGTGCAACTGCAGTCCGGCATCCTCCTCGGCAAGATCCTGGTGATGATCGAGGTCATCTCCGAGTCCGACTTGCAGCGGCTGATGCGGCTCAAGGCGGAGGAGGAGATCTACGACATCTTTCTCTGGAACGACGGCGACTTCTACTTCGTCGACGACGAGCTGCCGCAGCAGGAGATGATCCCGCTCCAGGTCGACGTCACCGGCATCATCATGGAGGGCACCCGCCGCGTCGACGAGTGGGCGCGCATCCGCGAGACGGTGCCGAACGAGGCGGTGATCCCGGTGCTGCTCAAGGAGGTCGACGCCGACGAGCTGGAGGAGGTGGAGGAGCCGATCGTCCGCGCCATCGACGGCAAGCGCACGATCGCGGAGCTGGTGCTGGAAAGCCGCTCGTCCGCCTTCACGGTCTCGTCCACCGTCTGCGCGCTCGTCCGCCACGGGTTCGCCAGGCTCGACGAGCCGGGCACCGGGAAGATGCGCGCCTTCACCGAGGAGCAGGTCGTGGTGGCGCCGCCCAAGCCGGCGGAGTTCAACGAGGGCGACGAGATCACCTCGCTCCTCAACGCCGCGCAGTCGGCGCTCCGCGCCCGCGACTTCGAGAAGACCCAGCGCCTGCTCCGCGCGGCGCAGAACCTCGACCCCAACCACCCCAAAGTCCGCTCCGCCGCGAAAGGCGCCGAGACTGTGATTCTGAGCGAGCTGCGGAACCAGGGGCTGCTCGACTCGAAGATCCCGCGCGTGGCGAAGGCGCTCGAGGAGATCACCCAGATGAACTTCTCGCCGAACGAGGGCTTCATCCTCTCCAGGATCAACGGCCAGTGGGACATCGGCTCGCTGATCAAGATCAGCCCCATCCGCGAAACCGACGCGATGCTGATCTTTTATAAGTTGTGGAAGGACGGGATCATCGGGTTGGAGTGAGGGGCCCGTTCCCCCTGGAGCGACGGGCTCTCAGCCCGTCGCCCGCCCCCCGCCCAACCAGCCGGGCTGAGAGCGCGGCTCTCCAGAGGGGACGAGTTACACCGACGCCATGGCCGCGGCGATGGCGGATCAACGGCCAGTGGGACATCGGCTCTGACCAGTAAAGATGATCTGCCGCCGGCCACTTCACGTCCGTAGAAGACTAGCACCCGCCGCCGCTCATCCCTCTGGAGCGACGGGCTCTCAGCCCGTCGCCCCCGCCACCCAGCCGGGCTGAGAGCCCGGCTCTCCAGAGGGGACGAAGTTACCGGCGGAGCCGCGCTGCCGCCAGGCGGAACGGGCGCAGCACCCAGTACAGCGCGTGCGGCAGCTTTGCCGCTGCCCAGTCGGTGTGGGTGGGGACGAACACCGACGCCATGGCCGCGGCGATGGCGTCGCGGCGGCGGTCGAGGATCGTGAAGAGATCGCGGCCGCGGGGGTCGACGTCGTGCGGGCGCTCGAGGCGCTGCTGCAGCCGCGCGAACACCGGCTCCGAGGCGGCGAGGCAGCGGGGGAGAGGGGGGAGGTCCGAGCCGACCACCTCGTGCGCGACCAGGAACGACAGGCCGACCTGACGGGCGGCGCGGGCCCGGGCGGCGACGCGGTCCACCTCCTGCCAGTCGACCTCCAGCCGCGTCAGCGCCGCGATCTGCGCGAGCATTTCCAGCGGCGTCCAGAAATGCTTTGCCGAGTGGCTGCAGGTGAAGATGGCCAGGTCGGTCGGGCCGAGCGCGGGCATCCCCAGAACGTTCGTCCGCCGGCGCCAGGCATCGGCGAACGGCAGCGCGAGCGGGAACTGCACGTGGCCGAAGCGCCAGTGAAAGTCGACCGTGGTCGCCCGCTCCGCGTTCCGAAAGGCGGTCCCGTTGTGGAAGCGGTGCTTCGTCGCGCGTTGCGCGGGCGTCATGGGCTCCTCGTCGACGTAGCCGAGTGTCGCCAGGAGCGCCTCGCCGCGCCCGACGTCGTGCACATCGACGATCATGTCGAGGTCGGCGAAGACGCGTACGCCGGGGTCGCCATAGAGCTGTTGCGACGCCACCGGGCCCTTGAGCGCGAGCAGCGGAATGCCGGCATCGCGGAATGCCGCCGCGATCCGGGCGAGCTCCCCCAGGAGCGACAGCGCACGCGACTCGATGGCCACGGCGTGCAGTTGCAGCTCCCGCGGCGGATCGACCGCCGCGCGCGCGAGCAGGCCGAGCATGCGCGCCGATGCGGCCGCGTCGAGCGTCGCGGCGTCGAGCGGCCCCTGCACCCGTTCCCCCCGCGCCGCGGCGAGCAGCGCGCTGATGTCGTTCCCAGCCATGGCTCTGCTATTGTCAGAGAATCTACTTCCATTCGCTGCATCAACGCGTGCTCGCCTCCGATTGCGAGCTGCCGTTCCTCCCGCCGGCCACGCCGGCCGCGACGCCCGACTTCCTGCTGCGCCTCACCTCGCGCATCCCCGCGCCGGCCGGCACGCTCTGGCACCAGGCACCCTCGACGATCATCGACGCGACGGCGGAGGGGGACCTCATCGTCCGCTTCGAAGACGACACGCGCTTCCTCATCGGCCGCACCGGCCGCGAGCTGTCGCTGATCGACGCGCCGCCCGCCTACACGCGCGACGACCTCGCCGCCTACGTCCTCGGGCCCATCCTGACGATCGCGCTGCATCTGCAGGGTGCGGTGCTGCTCCACGCCTCATCCGCGGTCCTCGGCGACAAGGCCGTCCTCTTCGCCGGCAGCTCCGGCAGCGGCAAGTCGACCACCGCCGCGATGCTCCACCGCCTCGGCTACACGATCCTCTCGGACGACATGACCGAGATCGACGGCACGCGCGCCCTCCCGGCGATCCCCACGCTCCGCCTCTGGCCCGAGGCGCTCGAGGCGCTCTACGGCTCCGCGGCCGCGTTTCCCGACCGCGCCCCCTCATGGGACAAGAAGATCGTCACCATCGACGCGGCCGCCGCCGTCGCGCACGAGATCGCGGCGATCCTCTTCCTCGAACATTCGGCGGAGGAGCCGCAACTGCGGCGGCTCGACCCGCGCAGCGGCTGGATGCGCCTCATTGCCGACGCGCCGGCGGCGCGCCTGCCGGGTGCGGAGGCGAGGATCTTCGAGGCCACGTCCGCGCTCGCCGACCGCGTCCCGATGTTCGCGTTCCTCCCTCCGCCGCTCGAGGACTCATCGGCACTCGGCGCCTTTCTCGAGCGCGAGCTCGCGGAGTGGCTGCGGTGACGCCGTTCACCGTCGTCACGGCGGCAGAGGAGCGCACCTTCGAGCGCGACCCGTTCGGCGTGCAACCCTTCTTCTACGCGCGCGTCGGCGCGGAGCTGGTGATTGCGCAGTCGCTGGAGGGGGTGCTCTCGCATCCCGGGGTGCCGCTCGACCTCGACGACCGCGCGGTGATCAACTACGTCGAGGACGGTCTCTCCGCCGACGCCGAGGCGACGGTGTTCGCGCACGTCAAACGCCTTCCGGCCGCGCACCGGCTGCACTGGCAGCGGGGCGAGCTGGCGATCCGCCGCTACTGGAGCGTGCCCGAGCCGCGCCCGCCGCGCCGCGACGCGCCGGCGAGACTGGAGGAGGCGTTGCGGGCCGCCATCCGCGAGCGCCTCACCGCCCCCACCGCCGTCGTCTTCATGAGCGGCGGTCTCGACTCGACCACGCTGGCCGCGCTGGCGCGCGAGGTCGCGCCGGAGGTGAGGCTGCTGGCGATGACCTCCGTCTACCGCTCGCGCATCGCCAGCGTCGAAGAGCGCTACGCGACCGAGGCGGCGCGCTCGATCGGCATCGACATCCGGTGCATTCCGCTGGACGGCTACGGCGCGCTGCAGGCGCTCGATGAGTGCGTCTGGACCGCCGATCCCGGCGCGCTCGTCACCGCTCCCGCGTCGCGCGCCATCCACGCCATGGCCGCGGAGCACGCGCCGGTGGCGATGCACGGCCATCCCGCCGACGCCGTCCTGGCGGCCGACCTCAAGGGCTACCTCCGCTCGCTGCCGCCGCTGCAGCTGTTCGCCGCGCTGGTGCGCTACACCGTCGTGAAGCGCCGTCCGCCCTACTTTTTCTTCCGCCCGGAGCGGAAGCGCGCGCCCGTTTTTCGCCCCCTCTGGCTGCGGATGAAGGGATACGAGTGGCAGGTGACGCAGCCGCTCGACTCGCCGGCCTGGTCGAGCTATTTCGAGTGGGCGCATCCGTCGGTGACCGGCGCGGCGGTGGAGCTGGTCTATCCATGGCTCGACACGCGCGTCGTCGAGGCGGCGATGGAGCTGGCGCCGGTGCCGTGGCTGATCGACAAGCACGTGGTGCGCGAGCTCCTGCGCGGCCGGGTCAGCGAGGTGATCCGCCGCCGGCCGAAGACGTTCGTCCCGGCCGACCCCTGGCAGGCGCCGCTGCCGGTTGGGCGCTCGCTGGAGATCGAGGCGGCGTCGCGCTACATCGACCCCGCGGCGTTCCGGGAGGCGCTCCGCGGCGCCTCCGCGCTTTCCAACCGGACCCTGCGGGCGGTGGCGCTGGAGTACTGGCTGCGGGAACTGCCGAGCCAGGCAGCGCGCCTGCGCAGCACGAATCGTGCTTAAATACTCAGTCATGGCTGACGCTGAAGAGACACCGCAGCAGCCTCGCGAGAAACGCGAGTACGTGAAACCGAAGCTCGAACGGCTCGGCACGATCCGCGATTTGACACGCGGCCTGGGGCAGAACAACTACTTCGATAACGAGCACCCGCCGGGGCAGAACAAGAGCCTCGTCTGATCTCGTGTATCGCCTGATCGACTACGGCGCGATGCTGCGCGACCGCGCGCGGATCGAGGCGTATCAGCGCGCACTCTCCGCCGTCGTCACCCCCTCCACCGTCCTCATCGACGTCGGCTCCGGCATCGGCACGTTCAGCGTCCTGGCCGCGAAGCTCGGCGCCGCGCGCGTCTACGGGATTGAGCCGGCGGACGTCATCACCCTGGCCGAGGAGCTCGCGCGCGCGAACGGCGTCGCCGACCGCATCCAGTTCATCCAGGCGAAGGCGGGGGAGGCGGAGCTGCCGGAGCGCGCCGACGTCATCGTCTCCGACCTCGCCGGCGCGCTGCCGCTCTTCGACGAGCACCTGCCGTCGATCGTGGCCCTCCGCGAGCGGTTCCTCGCGCCGGGCGGCGTGCTGATCCCGCGCAGCGCGCGGCTGTTCTGCGCGCCGGTCTCCAGCGAGTCCATCTACGCCGGAATCGTCGAGCCGTGGCACGCGCTGCCCGGCGTCGACTTCACCGCCGCCGAGACGATGGCGCTCCAGACGCCCTACCCGCGCCTCGTGAAGCCGGAGGATCTGGCGGGGGAGCCGCGCGTCTGGGCGGAGCTCGACTACATGACGCTGACGTCGCCGAACATTGCCGGCAGCGCCGAATGGCAGGTCGACAGGACCGTGCACGCGATCGCGCTCTGGTTCGAGAACACGATGCACGGCGACGTGCGCACCGGCTCCGGCCCCTTCACCGCCGGAAGCGTGCATGCGACGCTGGTCCTGCCGCTGCTCGAGCCGTTGCGGCCCGGAAGGCTGCGGGTCGAGCTCGAGTCGACGCTCGCCGGCGGCCGCTACGTCACCACCTGGCACGCGCGCACCGACGAGCAGGCGGGCGCGCGGCAAAGCACGTTCCTCTCCGAGCCGCGCAGCCGCGCGTCGCTGAACGAGCGGATCCCGGTCACCGCGCCAGGCGTGCCGGAGAGCGCGCGCTTCCGTGCGGCCGACCGCGTTCTGGCCCGACGGGTCGCGCAGGAGCTGCTGCTGCTCGATCCCGCCACCGGCGTCTATCACGTGCTCAATGAGACAGGCGCGCTGGTCTGGGAGTCGCTGCGCGAAGGCGGACAGGTGAACGCCATCGCCGCCGAAGTCGCGTCGCGCTACGACGTCGACCCGGCGCTCGTGACCGGCGACGTCGCCGCCATCGTCGCCGAGCTGCGCGAAGCGAAGCTGATCGAGGCGCTGCCGTGAAGATCACGCCCGCTACGATCGTCGTCGCCGCGCCCGACCAGCTCTCCACGAACGTGAACGGCCAGGTGATCATTGCCGGGCTGCGCAAGGGGAACTATTACGCGCTCGACTCGGTCGGCGCGCGCGTCTGGGAGCTCGTGCAGGCGCCGATCGCCACGCGCGAGCTCGGGCGCCTCATCGCCGAGGAGTACCAGGTCAGCGAGGAGCGGTGCGAGGCCGACCTGCTCGAACTGCTCGATTCCATGGCCCGCCAGGGGCTGCTCGAGGTCGCGCGTGCCGCGGTTTGCTGACCGTCTGCTGCTGGAGGCGCTGCTCGTCGTGCCGCTGGCGCGCGTCGCCGTCGCCCTCCTGCCGTTCCGCGTCGTGCATCGCATGGTCGACGCGGCGATGCGGCGGCGGGGAAAGGCGTCGCAGGTGCCGCGGGAGCGGATCGCCGCCACGGTGGCCCGCGTTGCGCGCGGCGTTCCCGGCGCGAGCTGCCTGACGCAGGTCGTCGCCGCCGCACTCCTCTCCGCCCGCTACGGCCACGAGGCCACGCTCCGCCTCGGCGTGACGCGACAGGACGACCGCGTCGCCGCACACGCCTGGCTCGAGAGCGAGGGACGGGTGATCCTCGGGGAGCCGGAGCCGGGGACATTCGTGATGCTCGGCCAGTGAGGCCGGCACGGCCGGCAGCGCTGGTTGCTCCGCCGGTGCACGTACGGCCACTCCGTCGGTGCGTTCTGCCGCTCAGGCTCAGGTGAGGCGCCGCTATACTCCCGCCGCGTGAGTTTTCGGCGGCCCAACCTGCTGTCCCTCTGTGCGCCGTTGCCGGCGCTGCTCCTCGGCGTGGTGACGATGCGACAGCTCGGCGTCGGCACGTCCGCCTGGGCGATGAACCTCGCCGCATGCGTGGCCGGACTGCTGCTCTTCGCGCTCGTGAGGTCCTCGTCGTTCCGCGCGTCGTCGTATTTCGCGAGCGCCGCCAGTATCGCCGCGATCGTGGCGACGTTCTTCTCGCGAGACGTCGACGGCGTGCACCGCTGGCTCTTCCTCGGCGGATTCGCGCTGCACGCGGCGTCCGTCGTCGCGCCGCTGCTGATCGGCGCCGTCGCCACACCACCACGGCGGTATCTCGCCATCGTCGTCGCGGCAGCGACCGCGCTCCTGCTCGCGCTCCAACCCGACGCGTCGCAGGCGACCAGTTTCGCCGCCGCCTGCGCCGTCCTTCTCGCGTTCGACCCTAAGCTCGGCCGGGGCGTGAGAGCCGGTGCGGTCGTCGCGTTGGCCGTCTGCGCGGTCGTCTCGCTCCTGCGCCCGGACCCGCTGGACCCTGTACGCCACGTCGAAGGCATCTTCGACGCCGTCAGCGCGCGAGGCCCGACCTGGACCCTGCTCGCGGCGATCGCGCTCGTGCTGCTGCCGCTCCCGTTCTTCGTGGCGTGGAAGCGGCGCCGCGACCCCCTCGCCGCCGCCCTCGGCGTCTACGTGGCACTGGTGACGCTCGCGGCGTTCTGGGGCACGTTCCCCGTGCCGGTCATGGGCTACGGCGTCTCGCCGATCCTCGGCTACTTCATTGCGCTCGCGCTCTGCGACCGTCGCCTCGACGGCTGAGCCGGGTAGAATGGCATCATGCCGGCAGGCCAGCGCAGCCGCCCCTGGTTGTTCATCGCGACGGCCGGGTTTCTCGTCGTTGCGGGCGTGCTGGTCACCATCGCGCTGGTGATCTTCGACAAGCCGCGGTTCGGGTGGCTGGTCGGGGGACCGTTCCTGGAAACCGTGGCGATCGCGATCGTGACGGGAGCCGCCGCGATGGGGATCGGCGCCTGGAAGTCCGGGGCACGGTCAGGGTGGCGCCGTCCGATGCTACTCGCCTGGGCCGTCGTGGCTGCCGCCTCTCCGGCGTTCGGGCCGTACCTGTTCTTGCTGCCGTGGGTCGCGCTCGCGCTCTCGTCGCCCGCGGCGATTTTCGCGCTTCACCGGTTGTGGCGGGACGGTTCTCCGTGAGAATCGCCTCAGAAAAACCGGGGATCTCGAGGTACCGCATGTGTTCCTCGAGGTACCGCATGTGTTCTTCGAGGAACCGCATGTGTTCCTCGAGGAACCACTAGTGCGCCACGAGGAACCACTAGTGTTCCGCGAGGAACCACTAGTGCGCCGCGAGGAACCACTAGTGCGCCGCGAGGAACCGCATGTGTTCCGCGAGGAACCACTAGTGCGCCGCGAGGAACCACTAGTGTTCCGCGAGGAACCACGAGTGCGCCGCGAAGAACCACGAGTGCGCCGCGAGGTTTCGCGTTCGGCCGCCGCGCCGCGCTGTTACTCCAGCCCGACGCCCCTGCGCACCTCGATCTCCAGCGCGTTCATCTCCCCCTGATCGGTCTCGTGGTCGTAGCCGAGGGCGTGCAGGACGCCGTGGAGGACGAGGTAGCGGATCTCGGTGGCCAGGGCGTGCTTCTCGTCGGCGGCCTGACGGCGCGCCTGGTCGACGGAGATCACGATGTCGCCGAGCGGCCTGCCGGTGGCGGAGGGCTCGTTGTACGAGTCGTCGGCGCGGAAGGTGAGCACGTCGGTGGTCTTCTTCTTCCCGCGGAAACGTTTGTTCAGCTCCGTCATCGCCTCGTCTTCGACGAACGCGATCGAGACCTCGGTGATCTCTTCGTCGAGCCGGTCCATCTTCTCGAGCGTGAGCAGCACCTTGCGCGTGAACGCCGCGATCTCCCGCTTGCTGAAGCGGGGCACCGCGACACCCGTCACCTCGACATTCGTCACGCGCGCGTTCCGGCCGCTTCCGCTGCTTCCTTCTCCCGGTCGATGCGGTCGTAGGCGGTGACGATCTTCGCCACGAGCGGGTGGCGCACCACGTCGCGCTGGCTGAAGTCGAAGAACTTCAGCCCTTCCACGCCGTCGAGGATGCGGCGCACCTCGCGCAGGCCCGACTTCTTGCCGTCCGGCAGGTCGACCTGGGTGATGTCGCCCGTGACGACCGCCTTCGAGCCGAAGCCGAGACGGGTCAGGAACATCTTCATCTGCTCGGGGGTGGTGTTCTGCGCCTCGTCGAGGATGATGAAGGAGTCGTTGAGCGTCCGGCCGCGCATGAACGCCAGCGGCGCGATCTCGATGATGCTGCGTTCGAGCAGCTTCTCCACTTTCTCGAAGCCGATGATGTCGTACAGCGAGTCGTAGAGCGGGCGGAGGTACGGGTTGATCTTCTCGGCGATGTCGCCCGGGAGGAAGCCGAGGCGCTCGCCCGCCTCGACGGCGGGGCGGCAGAGGACGATGCGCTTGATCAGCTTGTCCTGCAGTGCCGCGGCGGCCGCGGCGACTGCGAGGTAGGTCTTGCCGGTGCCGGCGGGGCCGACGCCGAAGACGATGTCCATGTCGTTGATGGCCTGGAGGTAGAGCTTCTGCGCCAGGTTGCGCGGCGTGACCACGCGGCGGATCGACTGCTGCACCTTGTCGTCGGTGAAGAAGTCGATCAGCGAGGCCTGGGGCGTGTCGCGGATGACGCGCACGCCGGTCTGCACGTCCGACTTCTTCATCGGGAAGCCCTGCTCGATGAGGCTCTGCAGCTCGCCGAGGAGCTTCTGCACGGCGGCGCTGTTCTCGGCGTTGCCGGAGACGAAGATCTCGTTACCGCGCGAGGAGATCTTGACGTCGAAGGCGTCCTCGATCGTGCGGATGTTCTCGTCGTGGTTGCCGAACAGCGTCTGCGTCTGCTGGTCGTTGAGGGTGAGCTCCAGGGACGTTTTCTGATCTGCCATGCGACCTCATGTAATGAAAAAACTGATCCAGACCTCGCCGTACTCGGCGCGCCGGGAGAATGTCAGGTTCGTCGGATTTACCGCAAACGGCTCGGTGCGGCGCCGGTGCTCGATGGCGACGACCGCGTCGCCGGAGAGCTTCAGGTGTTGATCGAGCGTCATCAGGAGATCGTCGTACTGCGTGTAGGCGTACGGCGGATCGGCGTAGATCACGTCGAAAACCTCGCCGCCGAGACGCTTAATCCCGGCCAGGACGTCGGCCGTGACGGTGCGGATCGGCGCCTCGAAGGCTCTGGCTGTCTTCTCGATGGCCATAGTGTGCTTGCGCGAGGAATCGATCGCAACGCATTCCTTTGCGCCCCGCGAAAACGCCTCGAAGGAGAAGATCCCGCTGCCCGCAAAGAGGTCGAGGAAGCGGGCGCCGTCCACGCGCGGCCCGAGGATGTCGAAGAAGGCCTGGCGTGCACGCTCGGAGGTGGGACGGACGTCGTCGGGAGGGACGGGGATGCGGCGGCCGCGCAGCGCGCCGGCGGTGATGCGGATCATATGAGGTTGTCAGTTGCCGGTTGCCGGTTGCCGGTTGTGACCGCACTTGCCCGGGACCACGGACAACCGACAACCGACAACCGACAACGCCTCACTTCCGGTTGGCTCCCACGAAGTAGAGGTGCAGGTCCTTTTTCGCGACGTAGATCGTCGTCGGCGCGTCGAGGCACTTGAGCTCGACCACCGGGTCGCTGCTCGGGACGACGCGCATGACCCGGTAGACCTTGCGGTCGTCGGCCACCAGCTCGTCGCCCGGCCGCGGGTCGTACCCCGCCACGCTCGACGTCACGCTCCGGTCCTCGGAGACGGCGCGCAGGAGGTCGCGCACCGGTGCGATCTGGTCGTTCAGCTCGTTCGGCAGCACGCGCCGCGGGTTGAAGACCCGCTCCACCGGCTTCCCGTCGGCACCGTAGACGCGGATCACGGAGCGGCTGTCGCGGTCGGGCGGCGCGAGCTGGCGCGCGTCGACCGCGCCCAGGGTCTTCGGGCTGATGGCCTTCGTGTAGGACTGCAGCGCGTCCGGCGGGATCAGCACCTTCTTGCGGATCGTGGCGGCGCCGGTCATGTTCACGACCACCAACCCCCCCTCGAAGATCGAGATGCGCTGCGTGAGGCTCCCCTCGGTGGTCATGAAGTCGAGCACCGGCTTGCGCAACCGCCCGTCGAGCAACTGCGACCCGACCGCCTGCTCCGCCCCCGCCAGATCGGGGATGTCGTACTTTTTCATCCCCCGCTTCTTCGGAATCGGCGTCGAGATCGCCCCATCCGCCGGCGCCGGCTCGACTTTGGAGATGTCGTGCTGGGCGAGCACTGGGGCCGCGATCGCGAGCGTGAGCAGGAGGACGCGCACGCAGTCAGTGTACAGGTTGCGAGTTGCGAGTTGCGCGTTGCCCGGGCCTTCAGGGTTGGTGGATACCGTGGCGCCGGCGCCGAATGTTGCCCAGGCGAAACCGCCCGAGCAACACGCTACGCGCAACACGCAACCGCTTACGCGCTCTCCGCCAACAACCGCTTCGCCACCCGCTTCGCGTACGACCGCGCCTCTTCCGGCGGGATCTCGCCGTTGAAGACTGCCTCGCGCGTCTGCTCGAGCGCCTGGGCGACGTGGGGGCCGCCGGGGACCTCGAGGTCGTTGCCGCGGAGGGGGAGCTTGAAGTTTTCGTAGTCGCGGTAGCGCTGGATGTGGCGCTGCTCGTCGGGGAGTTCCGTCCCCAGCACCGTCAGCATCTCCGGCGACATGCCGCGGTAGATGCGGAAGCGGGCGCGGTCGTCCGCGGCGGCGGCGAGGGCCTCCCCGACGCGGGGGAGCTCGTTGGCGATCTCGACGACCGCGCGGGCGCGCTTCTGCGAGAAGCCGGAGCCCTCGAAGTCGACGGGGGAGGCGTCGCCGCGGAGCAGCGCGCCGGTATAGAGGACGTAGCGGTCGAGCGCCTCGTTCGCGGCGAGCTGCTCGTGGATCGTGCCGAGGCGGGCGCGGAGGTCGCCGCCGGGGCGGCGTCCGAACAGCACGTCGAGCGCGCCGCGGCTCGACAACGCCTCGAGGACGCCGGGCGCCTGCTCCTCGTCCATCGCCAGGAAGAGCTCGCGCCAGATGCGCTCCTTCGACACCGTCTCCAGCGCGCCCCCTTCGATCGCGGCGCGCATGAGTTCCGCGGTGCCGGGATCGAGCTGGAAGCCGAGGCGCTCGGCGAGGCGGACGGCGCGGAAGATCCGCGTCGGGTCGTCGATGAAGCTCTTGTCGTGCAGGACGCGGACGAGGCGGGCGTCGAGGTCGCGCTCGCCGTGCGCGGGATCGTGCATCGCGCCCGTCATGAGGTCGACGGCGATGGCGTTGATGGAGAAGTCGCGGCGGAGGAGGTCGTCCTTCAGCCGTCCGGCCGTGACGCCCGGAAGCGCGCCCGGCTGGCGGTACCGCTCCTTGCGGGCGGTGGCGATGTCGATCTCCGGGAAGTCGTTCGCCGTGATCTTGTAGGTCAGGAACTGGGGGAAGGAGCGGAGGCGTCCTTCGACCCGCTTGGCCAGCGCGCGGGCCAGGGTCGAGCTGCCGGTCTCGAGGGTGAGATCGATGTCCACCGAACGGCGGCCGAGGAGGAGGTCGCGGACCGGTCCGCCGACGAGGAAGGGGCGGCACTCCTTCTCCGTCGCCACCTGTTTCACCAGGTCGAGCGCGCGGCGCTGCGGGTTCGGCAAGTCGGTCAGGAGGCTCATGAAATCTGCTGTTCGTAGAGGCGGGTGAGCATGCGCAGCCTTTGCCTCGGACGAAACTTCGAGGCCGTCTGCTTTGCCGCGAGTTGTCTGCTCTCCGCTACCTCGACTTTGAACAGGGCGGCTAGTATCGCATGAGTCATCTCGTTCGGATCGTCCGGTGGCACCAGGAATCCCGTACGCCCATTCTCGAGCCGCCAGGCGTTGAGCGGCGTCCTCACCGCAACTACCGGCAAACCAAGGACTAAGGCCTCGGCGACGAAGCCGTCGAAGTCCGTCTCACCCGCCGCCGGATCGATCCAGGCGTCTACGCCGGCGAGATCTTCCGGGGCCGGCTCCTTCTCGTAGAGATGCCACGTCACATCGGAGCGGAAACGGCCGATCCGGGAGAGCGTTTTGTCGACGAGCGGACGGACGGCATCGCGCGCAAACGAGGCGATCACTTTTGCGTCACGTGTAACAGGGCGGTGCCCGGCGCCGAACCAATGCTCCTCCACCGCCTCCGGCAGCGGCGCGTCGCCGACCGGTGACACTACCGCCCCTGGAGGGACCGGCCGGCGGAACAGACGCCGGGCTGAGAGCCCGGCGCTCCAGAGGGAACGGGAAGGGAGGGGGGCGGTGGCGACGTAGGGGATCGGGAAACGGACGAAGTCGGCTGGCGACGGCGGGCCGTAGACGTGGGCGACCTGCGCGCCGCTCGCCGCCGCCTCCGCGACCGAGGCGGCGATCACCTCATGCGACGCCGCGAGCGCGGCCCGGTCGACCCGCTGGCACTTGCGGTCGTATGCGGAGGCGCCGGGGAGGAGGATTTGAGCGATGCGCATGCCTCATGACAGTACAATGAATGACTTACGGTCATGATTTCGCAGGCCGGCATCTACAGCGACCGGGGGGACCTCATCGAGGGACTCCGCGCCGCCTGTCCCGACTGGACGTTCACCGACGACGAGGGCCGCGACGGCCAGCGGATCGCGGTCGTCGATGCCGGCACCGCCCGGCCGTCCGGCAAGAGCGTGGTCCGGCTGATGCTCGCCGACGGGGCCAGCGTCGAGCGCAAAGACGGCGAGCTGGTGGTCGACCGGGGCGCCTTCCTCCGCGATCCCGCCTCCTATCTCGCCTTCGCGTCGGATCTGGCCGAGGCGGCGATGCATGCGGCGCGGCTGGAGCAGGAAAGCGCCTACCTCCGGCAGATCCACGAGCTGATGACGATGGTGGACGCGGAGGACGTCTCCGAGCGGATCACCACCACGGTCCTCACGCTCCTCGGCCTGGAGCACGGCACGCTGTTCCTGCACGACCCGCGGCTCGAGCGCTACGTCGTCAGCTTCACGAACGACCCGGAGTCGCGCGAGTCGACCGAGTTCCTCCCCGGCGTGCCGCCCGACCTCCTGCAGCAGGCGCTCGCGTCGCCGCGCCTCTTCGCGGCCGGCAGCGGGATGATGATCATGCCGCTCCAGGTGCGGGAGGACCTCCTCGCCGTCATCCGGATCCCGCTGAAGGAGGACGTCGAGCTCTCCGAGGAGGCGACGGCCGGCGTCACGAAGTACCTGGGGGCGGTCGCGCAGGTGCTGAGCAACATCTATCAGCTCACCCGCAGCCGCGACCTGGCCATGCGGGACGACCTGACGAAGGCGTACAACCGGCGGTTCTTCGAGAGCTACCTCGACGAGGAGATCGAGCGCTCGCGCCGCTACGGGACGGTCTTCAGCATCATCTTCCTCGACCTCGACGACCTGAAGATGGTGAACAACTTCTACGGGCACCTCAGCGGCTCCCGCACGCTCCAGGAGGTCGCCAAGCGCATCCTCGGCGCGGTGCGGGGGATCGACAAGGTGGTCCGCTTCGGCGGCGACGAGTTCTGCGTGATCCTGCCGAACACGGACCAGGAGCAGGCGGTGATGGTCGCCAACCGCATCTCCCGCGCGATCTCGTCGTCGCCCCTGACGATCGACGCGAACCTCGACGTGAGCATCACCGCCAGCTTCGGCATCGCCGCCTACCCGACGCACGCGATGACGAAGGAGACGCTGATCAGCCAGGCCGACGCCGCCATGTACCGCGTGAAGTCGACGACGAAGAACGCGGTGGCGGTGGCCGAGGTGGAGGACGCGACTAGGCCGGCTTAGCCGGAATTGAAAATTGAAAATTGAAAATTGAAAACGCGGCAAGGCGTGCGGGCGGAGCTCCGATTTTTCAATTTTCAATTTTCAATTTTCAATTCGTCCTCACGCCGTCCGAGTCATGCGGAAACAGGGCAAGGTAACGCCATCCGGGAGCTCGACGGTCACCTCCTCCACCTCCCGGTAGCCGCACACCTGGTACAGCGGGACGCCGGGGAGGGTGGCCATCAGCTCGAAGCGGGTGAAGCCCGCCTGGATCGCATCCGCCTCAGCCGCCTCCAGGATCCGGCGGCCGAGGCCGCGGCGGGCGTGGGCGGGGTCGACGAACATCGCGCGGACGCGGGCGGCGTCCTTTCGCGGGTCGAGCCAGCCTCCGGCGGCGTCCTCCGAGGCGGGGCCGCTGTAGAGCTTCGTGCGGGCGCTCCAGCCGCCGCAGGCGACGACGCGGCCCTGCTCTTCGACGACAAAGTACGTCCCATCCTCGACGAGCTGCCGGTCGGGGACGGCGATGTAGCGGAGCGCGCTCGCGAGCTGCCGCTCGTCGTAGAACCCCTGTCCCAGGTGCGCCATCGAGGCGCGCATGACCCGCTCGATCTCCGGCAGGTCGGCGGCGACGGCCTTCCGGATCATCCTCGGATCGAGTCGGCCAGGCGCACTACTTCCGCCTCCAGCGGCTGGCCGCTGAACTCCATCTTCACCTCGTACACCCAGCCGTACAGCAGCTCGTTGCAGACGCTGTGGACCACCCGCGTGTGGTCGCTGGAGCCGGAGGCGAAGAGGTTGTTGAGGAGCTGGTCGAAGTCGAGCCGCCCCTCGTTCACGAAGTTCATCCCGGAGAGGTACGGCAGGACCTCCGGCGAGAGATGCAGCACCACCCGGTCCATGAAGTCGTAGACGTGGTCGCCGATCTTCTGGAAGACCACCGCGAAGATGCGCTGGAAGACGGTGTTGTAGCGCTCGACCGTCCCCTCCAGCTCGTACTCCGTCTCCTCCGCGGCGCGCTTCTCGTCCACCGCCGCCACCTCGGCGTCCTGGATGAGGTTGACCGCGAGGAGGCCCCAGACCGTGCGGAACGTCTGGAAATCGGAGAGGTAGCTGCGCGCGCAGAGCTGCTCGACCGACTGCGGCTCGCCGAGCTGGTTCAGCACGTGGCTCTCGTCGTCGGTGAGCTCGAGCTGGAAGATGCGCGCGTCTGCGCCGGGGACCTGCTCGAGCATGCGGTCCATGCGGCCGACGCCGCGGGTGATCAGCGACCAGTACTCGATGCGCCGGACGCCGTCGAGGATCAGCCGCTCGGTCTGCATCGGCAGCGTGATGATGTGGTCGGGGAACTCGGAGGTGAACTCGATCGTGTAGGCGCCGTTGCGGTAGGCCATGGCGTCGAGGACGATGGCGTTCGCCTGCCGCTCGATCGCGCGCGTCAGGTCCTCCATCTTGAGGTAGCCCATCTCGCACAGGAGCGCCCCCATGCGCCGCGCCACCACCAGCCGCTCCATGGCGGTGTTGTACTGCTGGACGTTGAGCTCCCCCGCGTGCACGAGCGTCTCGGCCAGCCCCATGTCGGGATCGGTGCTGGAGGCGAAGACGATCCGCCCCTCGTGAAAGTAGATCGTGTCCTGACGCATGACCGCGTCGACGGTGAGGATGGCCGTCTCGCTGCTCCGCACGATCGAGCGGATCAGGTCGGGGACCGTGGTCTCGCTCAGTTCCCCGCTGATGGAGAGGTTGTCGGACATGGGAGCGCGTATTGTATTCGTGCGGCCTCTCTCACCGGCGCCCTCGCATCGCTCGTAGGATCTTGGACGGGGATAGTTTTTCCAGCAGTCGGACGGTCCGTGCGCCTGCCGGGCCGTCACGGAAGCCGGCAGATACGCGTGCACGCATGACCACACGCCACTGCGCGACGTTTGCACCGCTCACGACGAGCTCGTTCGTCTCGATGCGCTCGCCGCGAATGCGTTCGCCATTGCCGGCGCCACAGCTTTCCACGAGCTGGCGGATCGTGGCGGCGAGCTCCCGCTGACTGACGAGATAGCGCTCGCTCCGGGGCACGGTTGTGACGAACTTCTTTACGAATGACCACAGGTTCCGCCAGAACTGACGGCCCCGCCGTGGCGGCAGCAGAGAGTCATGGGGGCGCCGGTTACCGACACGCTCCTCCAGGGCGGGAGTCTCGTCTGTGACCTGCAGCCGGTAGGTGAGCTCGCGCGCGATCCGGCGCTCGTCCGCGGAAAGCGGACTGTCGGCCATGTTCAACCACTCGATCCAGGGGCGCTGTTCGACCTGCCGGAGCCCTGGATTGATGGTGAAGAAGGTCTTCCGCCAACGGATCGCGCAGGAGCGGGCGTAGTACGCCGCGAGGATGCAGAAGACCCCAATACCGCCCGCCAGGAGAATCTGAAGCGTCAGCCGCAGGTGCGTGGTCGGGATGCCCCATACCGCGTACGCGAGCTGGCGTGAACCGATGTTCTGGCCCACGACGACGATCTGAACGATGGCCGGGAAGAGGTACACCAGAGCGACGATGGCGCCTGCGGCGCGATGGCGCCAACCGTGATTCCAGCGAGCGAGGCTGGGCGGATAGCTGAGCACCTGGGCCATCGCGAGCGCGTGGTAGAGGAAGTTGGCGATGCTGTCCCGGTCGTGGTGCGTCTTCTCCTGAGCGCACAGCTTGTGGATCTTGAAGCAGGCGAGATAGAGGTTCTCGTGCTGCCTGACCAGGGCGGCCCACAGCAGCGCCGAGAGAGCGAGGAGCACCACCCCACCGACGAGCGCGATGTCATTCACATGTACGCTGGCGCCGAGACCGGGGACCGGCGCGAACGCGGCGCGGGAGTGGAATTCCTCCGTCTGCCCGCCGTACCACTCGCGAGCCCAGTCGCTGTCGAGCCAGACGTCGAGAGGTGTCACAGCGGCGAGACTCTGCCGCTGTTCGGCGGAGAGTGCGGTGGCGGCGTTCCGCAACTCGAGCCGCAGCCGCAGCACGTCGAGCGCCGCCGGACCTGGTCGGTCGCGGAGTGCGGCCGCCAACGTGTCGAGCTCCCGGAAAACCTCTCGCCGTTTCGCGGCATCGCGGCGTGCGCGCATCCACTCCTCGATCAACACTGCACGCCGTTCCTGTTTGTAGCGCTCAGTGGCTCGCCGGCTCCAGCTCCAGTTCAGATAGTTCCAGTCGGAGATCAGCATCAGGAGCGAAATCGCCGTCGTGACGAATATGACGTAGCGCGCTCTGTCGGACGACGAGCGGAAGGCGTGGATGTACTCACCGAGCTGGAAGACGCCGAAGTCGGGGGAGTTGCGCAGTTGGTCTAGGACGCTCATATCCATGGGAGTGGCGCGTCCGGCGTGATTCCTACCCTCAGGCAGGGAATGCAACCCGCGCCCATTGTGTAAGATAACTGCGAACCAATGCACAAGCTCGCCGCCCTGCTCCTCCTCGCCATCGTCGCCTGCGCTCCCGCCGGTCCGCCGCCGGGTCCGAGCGACCGGGAGTGGGCGCTGCTCACGGCCGACTTCCAGTGGCTGGAGACGATGCGCAAGGCGCAGAGGCAGCCGGCGGTGAACGCGTCGCGGAAAGAGCGCATCGAGCTCCTGCTCGAGAACCACAAGAAGCTCGAGCCGAGCTACGTCGCCTTCATCGACAAGCTGCGCGACTATCACGACCGCACCGCCGACCCCCGCGCGGCGCAGCTCCTGGCGCGCGAGAAGATCATGCTCGGCGACGAGTACATGACCGTCCTCTCGCGCTACGACAAGGCCATCGACCTCTATCGCGAGGCGCTCGAGCTCCAGCCGGACAGCGTCGAGGCGCAGCAGCGCATCGCCACCGCGGAGCAGCGGCGCTACGTCTCCATGACCGCCTTCGCGAACGTGAAGACCGGCATGAAGGAAGAGGCGGTACAGAGCCTGGTCGGCCTGCCGCGCGAGGACTGGATCAAGCAGGTCGTCCAGAACAAGCGGGTCTACTCGGTCTGGATTTACCCGAAGGCGGACGGCGGGGCCTCCGCGATCTACTTTGACAACGGCATCGTGTATCACACAAACTGGAACGCTGCTGCCCCGCCCTCGAGTGCGGCGGCCCGGTAGTGATGTTCAGGGAGGATGGACGGATGGAAGAACACACTGCAGACGATCAGTCCCATTACGAGATCTCGCTCACGGCGGGGCAGGCCTTCGTGGCCTTCGTCCTGCTACTCCTGTCGCTCGCCGCGTCGTTCGCGTTCGGGCTGATGCTCGGCAAAGGGCAGACGGATGACCGCCTGGTCGTGCAGAAGGAGACGCCGGTGGTCACCGAGGCCAGCGTGACGCCGAAGAAGGGCTCTGGCGACATCGTGGAGCTCGGGGTCCAGAACGACGACTTTGCCGACTCCGGCGAGGAGACCGACGAGGAGCCGCTCGCGACCGACAGCGCCGCGGAGGTCACACCGGCCGCGGAAGACACGGTCACGGCTGCTCCGGAGATCGTCGAGGCGGCACCGGTGGTGCCCGCTCCGACCGCGACGAAGCCGGCGGCCGAGGCGGCCGCCGCTCCACAGGTTGCCGCGGTGACGCCTCCGGCGGCGCCCGCACCGGCTGCGAAGAAGGTCCCGCATCTCGCGCAGCTCCTCTCGACGTCCGACCAGAAGACCGCCGAGGCGATGGCGGTCAAGCTGATCGACCGCGGCTTCAACAGCGCCTACGTCGAGCGGGGGAGCACCGACAAGGGCCCCGTCTTCCGCGTCCGCGTCCGCTTCGACTCGGAGCAGGAGGCGCGCACCGCGGAGCCGAAGCTGAGGGAGTTCTCGAAGGACGTCTGGATCACGGCGCGTTGATGGTTGCCGAATAGTTGCCGGTTGCCCGTTCCGTGTTCCCCGGGCAACCGGCAACTGGCAACTGGCAACTGGCAACCAGCAACCAGCAACTGCCACGTGGCATCCTCCTCGCTGGCGTCGTCATCCATGGCTGACCAGCGTAACCGGAAGACCACGACTCCCGAGCTCGAGCAGCTCCGTACCGCGCAGGCGGCGAAGAAGCGTCCTTCGGCCGACCCGACGCACGTCCTCGACAAGGCGATTTACCAGCTCTGGGAGACGATCAACGACCTCGACCAGATCCAGCCGGAGCGGGTCGAGCATTACCGCGTCTCGATCTTCGGCAGCTCCCGCATCCGCCGCGGCGACCCGATCTACGAAGAGGTGAAGAAGCTCAGCAGCGACCTGGCGCGCATCGGCGTCGACATCGTCACCGGCGGCGGCCCCGGCCTCATGGAGGCGGCGAACGCGGGGGCGGTGGAAGGGCAGAACGAGACCCGGACCCGCTCGTTCGGCCTCTCGATCCACCTGCCGACCGAGGAGCAGGCCAATCCCTTCGTCGACAAGGTCTTCCGCCACCGCACCTTCTTCTCCCGGCTCCATCACTTCATCCGTCTCTCCTCGGCGTTCATCGTCATGCCGGGAGGGATCGGCACCGCGCTGGAGCTGTTCATGGTGTGGCAGCTCCTGCAGGTCAAGCACATGAAAGAGCATCCGCTGATCCTGGTCGGTACAATGTGGCCCGGACTGATCGACTGGATGCGCGCCACGATGGTGGAGCGCGGCCTGGTCAGCCCGTCCGACTTCGACGCGATCAAGGTCGTCGGCTCCTCCGGCGAAGCCGTCCCGATCATCCGAGAGTCGTACGATCGATGGTCTCAACAGGAGAGAGCAAGTGCCCACACAGGAGCAGATTCTTGACGCGCTGAAGAAGGTCAAATTTCCCGGCCTCTCGCGCGATATCGTTTCGTTCGGGTTCGTCCGCGACATCAAGATCGACGGCGGCAGCGTCGCCTTCACGATTCACTTCCAGACCGAGAACCCGGCCGTCGGCCAGCAGCTCGCGCGCGACGCCGAGGCGGCGGTCAAGGCGGTCGAAGGGGTCACCGACGTCCGCCTGCACATGGAGATCGGCGCGCGCGGCGGCGCCGCCTCGCAGGGCGGCGGCATGCAGCAGATGCCGGCCGCGCCCCGCACGCTCGAGGGCGTCCGCTGGCGCATCGCCGTCGCCTCGGGCAAAGGTGGCGTCGGCAAGTCGACCGTCTCCACGAACCTGGCCCTCTCGCTGCGCGCCCTCGGCTTCACCGTCGGGCTGCTCGACGCCGACATCTACGGGCCGTCGCAGCAGATGATGCTCGGCATCGAAGGGCGTCCGCAGATCGACGACCGCGACGAGAAGATCATCCCGATGGAGCGCCACGGCATCAAGACGATGTCGCTCGGCCTCATCACCGACGCCGACACGCCGGTCATCTGGCGCGGCCCGATGGTCATGAAGGCCATCGACCAGTTCCTCACCGACGTGAAGTGGGGAGAGCTCGACTTCCTCATCGTCGACCTCCCGCCCGGCACCGGCGACGCGCAGCTCACGCTCACGCAGAAGGCCGGCCTCACCGGCGCGGTCGTGGTGACGACGCCGCAGGACGTGGCGCTGATCGACGCCCGCAAGGGCCTGGCGATGTTCAAGAAGGTCAACGTGCCGGTGCTCGGCATCGTCGAGAACATGAGCTACTTCCTCTGCCGCCACTGCGGCGAGCGGGAGGAGATCTTCGGTCACGGCGGCGGCCGCAAGACCGCCGAAATGCTCGGCGTTCCCTTCCTCGGCGAGGTGCCGATCGACCCGAAAGTGGTCGTCGGCGGCGACACCGGCGAGCCGATCGTGGCCGCCCATCCCACCGCCCCCGCCTCCGCCGCCTTCCGCGAGGTGGCCAGGCTGGTCGTCGAGCAGGTGCGGTCGGGGATGGAGGGGCACACGCACGGCCACGGACACGATCACGACCACGACCACGACCACGCGCATACGCATTAGGTGAGGCGGCGGGCTTCAGCCCGCCGTCAGTGGTCGTAGCTCACGGCGCGGGTGATCCTCCACCCACGCTCCTGCTTCTGCCACACGTGCAGGAACCGGAAGGTGCCGCAGTCGTTCCTGCCGTCCTCCACGTGGCAGAAGCGGTGCGCGCCGACCTGGATCGCGCCGTAGTCGCGGATGGGATACACCTCCAGGCTGCCGGGGACGAGCTCGCGGCGGAGGCCGTCGTTCTTCGCGAAGTTGCTCGTCATCCCGCCCATGGCGTCGCTGAGCGTCAGCAGCCCGCCGGTGTCGTGATAGAACTCGAGCCGCTCGTCGAAATAGGAGGCCAGCTTCGCAGCGTCGTGCGCGTTGAAGGCATCGAACATCTCCCGGTCGACGCGCGCGATCTCGTCGTAGAGAGCCGTACGGGCGGGCGGCGCCGTCGACGTGCAGGCGGCTGTGAGGAATGCGGCCACGATCGCGAGTTTTCTCATGCACCTCGATACGGGGGCGCGGACTGAAGGTTCACAGAGCTCAGAAGGTCACGAAGGCACGCGTCGGCGCGTGGCTGCGCGGCACGTTTCTCCTGCGCCTGCACATGACGCTGATCCTCGGCGGCACGTTTGCGGCCGGCCTCGTGACCACGCATCTCCTGCTGCTGGCCGGCGTGTCGTCGCTGCCGTTGCGCTACGGCTTCGCCGTCTGCACGGCCTACCTCGGGTTCCTGATGCTGATCCGGCTCTGGCTGATTTACGTCGGGATCCGGGCGGAGCCGGTCGAGCTCGACGCCGACGGGCTCCACGTGCTGGCGGAGGGTGGCGGCGGCGCGGCCGACGGGCTGGCGGAGGGGGGCGGGTCGTTCGGCGGCGCCGGTGCGAGCGGGTCGTGGGGCACGCCGATGAAGGCGGCCAGCAGCGGCGGCCGCACGGGCGGGGGCGGCGGCGGTGGCAAGTCGTCCTTCAGCTTCGGCTTCGATCCGGACGAGCTGATCGTGGTGGTGCTCTTCATCGCCCTGGCCGGTGCGCTGCTCGCCACAGGCATCTGGCTGATCTACACGGCTCCCGCCATCCTGACGGAGGCGGCGTTCGAGGCGATCCTGACGACGGCGCTGGTGCGGAGGGCGAAGAAAATCGACCGGGTCGGCTGGGTCGGCGCCGTCACGCGCGCGACCGTGCTGCCGTTCGCGATCATCCTCGCTCTGGCGGTGGGGCTGGGGTTCGCGGTCGAGAAATCGTGTCCCTCGGCGACGCGCCTGCAGGATGCGTTTCACTGCGCGGGCGATCTGATATCTTCCCCGCCGCCATGATCAACAAAGTCGTCGCTTCCGCCGACGAGGCGGTGCAGGACATCGCCGACGGCTCGATGCTCGTCGTCGGCGGGTTCGGTCTCTGCGGCATCCCCGAGAACCTGATCAACGCGCTGGTGGCGAAGAAGGTCACCGGCCTCACCTGCGTCTCCAACAACGCCGGCGTCGACGACTGGGGCCTGGGGCTGCTCCTGCAGACGAGGCAGATCCGGAAGATGGTCTCCTCGTACGTCGGCGAGAACGCGGAGTTCGAGCGGCAGTACCTCGCCGGCGAGCTGGAAGTGGAGTTCGTGCCGCAGGGGACGCTCGCCGAGCGGATGCGCACCGGCGGCGCCGGCATCCCCGCCTTCTACACGCCCGCCGGCTTCGGTACGGTCGTGGCGGAGGGGAAGGAGACGCGCGAGTTCGACGGGCGGATGTACGTGATGGAGCGCGGCATCGTCGGCGACTTCTCCCTCGTCGCCGCCTGGAAAGGCGACCGCCTCGGCAACCTCGTCTACCGGAAGACCGCCCGCAACTTCAACCCGATGGCCGCCACCGCGGGCCGCATCTGCATCGCGGAGGTGGAGGAGCTGGTGGAGCCGGGCGAGATCGACCCGGACGGCGTGCACACCCCGGGGATCTTCGTGCACCGGGTGGTGGTGGCGCCGCGGCAGAAGCGGATCGAGCAGCGGACCGTGCGGAAGGGCTAGCGCCGGCGCTGGTCCGACCCGCCCGCCGGAGGGTGTACCCGGTATGGCGACAACCAGGAGGTGAATTGGCCTGCTGACCTCGGCGCGCATGCACGCTGAAGGACTTCGCCGCCCAGTCCCCGCCAAAGTGAAACTTTGCTCCACTCCGTCTTCGACGGCGACCACAAGTTGCCATTGAGGCCGTAGCTGGTGAAGCGGACATTGTGGCTGCCGGCGGCGCTCGCGCCAATCTATGCCAAACCGTATTGCCGGAGCCGTTTCCGCGGATGACGCTAAGTTTTTCGGCGGCGTTGCGGCGATCGGTCTCGTTGGCCCGTATGGCGTCTGGAGAGCCGACACCTTGACGTAGGGCCGTACGTAAGACGCACAGTGCGTAGGGCTTACGACGCTGAACACACCGCATTACTCCACCAAAGGTTTTTCGCGCCCACGAAGGTTGATACGCCCTCACCCGCCGCTTCGCGGCACCCTCTCCACGCAAGCGGGGCGAGGGGCAACCGTTGCCAGACCGAGTGCGTTCTGCTCAGCGCCAGCACAGGTGACGGACCTACGTACGGATTTCTTTGTACCAATCCGACCCACGGTCTATACTTTAGGCAGTTCATCCATCCTAAATGAAGTTCGACAGTCCGGGCGTCTGCGTGAGTGACTTCTTCACGTACGTCTGCCAGTGCTGACCATGAAACCGAAAGGAGCTGCGGTATGCCCCACCTGACATCTGCTGATCTTGCGCACAGGGACTCCATTCCCACCTCCCTCGACACGCTGGTCGTTGGCGCCGGCATGTCTGGGCTTTACATCACCTGGCGCGTCCTCGACCAGAATCCCGATGCCAGCATTCTGATCTTCGAGAAATCGGACCGCACCGGCGGCAGGCTGGACTCCGACCTGATCCACTTCGACGACCGGGGGCAGGAGGAAACCGTCAAGGAAGAGGAGGGAGGCATGCGCTTCACTCTCGACCTGATGGACAACCTGATGGCCCTGTTCCTGCTGCTGGATCTGGATAAAGAGGTCGTGCCGTTCCCGATGGGCCCGAGCGGCAGCAACCGCCTTTACTTCCGCGGCACGAGCTTCAACAACAACCAGGCAGCCGAGAACAACTACGCTCTCTGGGACCGGCTGTACAACCTCGCCCCGGCCGAGCAGGGGATCAATCCCTCCACGATCATCGACACGGTTTTCAACCGCATCCTGTCCGTCAACCCGCAGTTCAAGGACCGGCCTGAGAAGCGCACTCCGGAGTTCTGGCAGAAGTTCCGCCTCGAATGCCAGTGGAATGGCGTGCTGCTCAAGGACTGGTCCTTGTGGAATCTCTTTGCAGACATGGGCTACTCGAATGAGTGCATCCAGCTCCTGTACGGCATCGCCGGCTTCAACGGCACCTTCCTCTCGAAGATGAACGCAGGCGAGGCATACCAGCTGCTGGAGGACTTTCCCGCCGATCCGAATTTCTTCACTCTCGCAAATGGCTACAGCACATTGCCGAACGCACTCGTGAACGCCATCGGAGGGCACAAGATCTTCCTCAACACGCAACTGGAAAGCATCGACGAAAAGACCGCGGACGGGTATGTCGTCACGTACAGCACCATCGACAGGAAAGGGCGCCACACCACCGGCACCCTGACGGCGAAAAAGGTGATCCTGGCGATGCCGCGGCTCCCGCTGGAAACGCTGTTCGTGAAGTCGAACGCCCTGAACAAACTCCCCGATGGGGGCGCCGAGAGATTGTGGAACGCCTTACAGACGACCACCAACCAGGCGCTGGCGAAGATGAATCTCTATTACGACCAGGCCTGGTGGGGCAACAACCTGACCGGCGAGAGCACCGAGTCCGGACCGATCTCCGTCGAATACGGACCGAACTTCTCTGATCTTCCCCTCGGTTCGGTGTATCCGTTCTATGCTATCGACGAGGCCAACACCGCCGCGGTGGAGTACGAGAACTCGCTGCAGCAGAACGACAAGACCGTTCCCCCCAAACTGGTGGATAAGCTGAACCAGATCACAAACAGGAAATACACCCTCCCTGCGGCCCTGACCATCTACTGCGACTACCTGAACATCAACTTCTGGCGCGCGCTCCAGGAGAACGGCCCGCGCTTCGACTCGCCGATGCAGCGGGAGTACAGCGGCCGTACGCCACAGACAATTTTCCCCGCGTCAGAGGCCGTCGTCGAAACCGCCACGGACTTCTTCAAATGGTTGTTCAACACCCATTACGTGCCGCGGCCCGTGCTGACCAGCGCTCGCATCTGGGAGGGCTCGACAGTCTTCGGCCTTCCGCCGGGCGAGCGGTTCGACTACGGAGTCCACCAATGGGGCCTCCACGCCGACGATGCGGACGTCATCCCCTATCTCGCCGAGCCGCTCGAAGGCATTTACACCTGTAATGAGGCGTACTCCGACTATCAGGGTTGGGTCGAGGGGTCGCTCCGCTCGACCAACCTGGTCCTCGAAAAGGCATTCGGGATGGAGCCGATCGCCACCGTGTACGCGCAGACCCACCACGGCGTTTCGCCTTCCGCCGCGATGAAGGCCAGCTACGCGAAGACCTCCGCCGCGCTGATCCGGAAGTACATCGATCCCGATTTCCCCGTAGAGCAGGAAGCCGCGCTGGCGGACGCACAGGTTCCGCGGAAGAAGAAGCCGAGACAGTTCACGGTGAAGCTGACCTATTTCGACCAGCGATAGTGCCGGCGGGACAGGGAACCTGGCGTTCGCGACACTCCAATATCTCGACCGGAAAGGAAAAACATCATGGACAACAAAAAAGGCGATCGCAGGACCCGCAAGTTTGCTGAGATTGTTCCGCCGCAGCCCATGCACCGGGCACAGGTGAGCGATCGTGATGCGCCGCAGCCCCCAGACCTGGGGCCGCTCGAGCAACTGGTGGGAGTCTGGACCGCGCACGGCACGGGGTGGAACATGATTGCTCTACCCTTTCAGAAGGCGCCGGCGCCGCCTGCGGGATTCAAGTTCCGCGTGCTGATGAATCAGTACGATGAAGAGCTTCGATTCACCTTCGTCGACGATGACGTTCCCAATCGAGGTCTGAAAAGGCCCGGGAATCCCGATTCGGACCAATTCGTCGTCACACTCGATTACCTGCAGAAGATCGCTCAGGTCGCGGCGGAAGACCGCCCTGACAGCGGCGGCCTCGCGGGCAAGCCCGGACTGCCGATTCACCACGAGCCCGGCTTGTGGCTGTATGAGAAGAACCGCAGGTCCACGGACGACCAGATCGTGGACGGCGAAGTATCGGAAGTCGAGCTGGATGTCGCGCGGCTCGCATCGATTCCGCACGGAAACTCCGTCCTAGCCCTCGGTACATCAGCGGTTCATAAGGGCATGCCGGACATCCCTCCCATCAGCGGCCTACCGTCCGGCCGCTTCGAGGACGTGCTTACTCCCGGTTACGACTTCAGGACCGACCCGTATCTCGAGCCATACAAGCACTACATCGACAACCCGTTCATGGGGAACGTGACCGGTGTGCCCGGTTTTCCGGGATTCAGCCCGGCGGACATGAATCAGATCCTTCGTTTCGCCAACCAGGGCGTGAACATCGTGCGGACGACGACGCTAACCGTCGACTCGACCCACAAGAGCGCCGGGATCAGGAATGTCCCATTTTCGGTCCGAGAGGCAGAGCCGGTCAGCATGAAGGCCACGTTCTGGATTCAGGAGCTGGCCGAGAAGGACGAAACCGGCCAGCCGAGGTTACGGCTGCAATACTCGCAAGTGGTCATGCTGAACTTCTTCCGCCCCCGCCAGGACGAATTTCCGGAACGAGTCAGCTGGCCGCACATCAGCATCGCCACGCTGGAGAAGATGCCGGCAAACTACGCGCTCGTGACGGCTTAGCAGGGGGAGTGCTCTCTAGGGAGGCGCAGCGCCGAACGCTGCGCCTCCGTTGTATGCCGGCTCTACTCAGAAGATCAGCGGGACGTTCGCCGGGACACCGTCGTACTCGGGCTGCTCGCCGCGGTGGTGATAGATGTCGAGCGGCGGCTGCGACCCGAGCGCCTGCGGCACCGCCGTGCGGCGGGTCGCCGTCTGCGTATCCGCGGTCGAGGGAGCGGCCGGTGGATTCTGCGCCTGGCGGACGTCGAGCACGTACGAGCTGTTCTCGCGCAGGACGTGATCGACCGCCGCCTCCACGGCCGCGAGCACCTGCGCGGGTTCGGTCACGCGGGCGCCGTTCGCGATCCCAAACGATTTCGCCAGCGAGAGAAAGTCGACGTCGGGATGCTCGATGTACAGGTACGACGGGTTGGCGGTCACCGGATTCCACATGTAGCCAGGCGCGCTGCCGTAGACGCTGATGATCGTCTGGAGGCCGAGCTGCAGCGTGTGGTATTCGCGATTGTTGGTGATGATGTACAAAACCGGCAGCTTCCGGTGTGCCGCGGTCCACCAGGTCTGCGTGTAAAAGAGAGCCGAACCGTCGCCGGTCGCGGCCACGACCAGGCGGGTGTCGATGCCTTGGTAGCCCCTCTCCTCGAGCTTGATCCCGATCGTCGCCGGCATCGACCATCCGAGGGACCCGCCGGCGAGGGAGTAGTAGCTGATCGGCTCCGCGCCGGCGGTCCCGAAGGGGAGGAGGAACTGGAACGGCGCCTGATCGGAGATCGCCTCCTGGACGTACACGAACTGCTTCTGAAGGCCGCGGCTGTCGATCGTCTTCCGCAGCGCGTCTGCGACGAGCACGGCCCAGATCTCCTGCTGCTGGCTCGCCGTCTCGATGTACTGTTCCCAGTTCTGCGCGCGTGTCACGGCGAGCGTGCGCATGGTTTCATTGCGCGCCGCCGCGCCGGGGGGCGGGTTTTCGGCGATGAGCCGGTTGATCTCCGGAAGCGTCGCCTTGACGCCGCCGAAGACGGCGACCTCCCCGAAGTGGTTCTTGCCGATGTCCCAGGTGTTGTTCGTCAGGTAGACCTGCTTCACGGTCGCCGGGATGAGCGGGCCGTCCGAGTACTTGAAGACCGTCACCTGTGCCTGCGGCCCCCAGCCGACGAGAAACGCAACGTCGTGGTCGGCGAAGACGGCCTGTGTGCCGGACTGCGAGGTCGGCAGCTCGCCCTGCCAATGGACATCGTCGTTGGGGAAGTTCGCGACGCTGCTCAGACTCTGCATGACCACCGGCGCGCCGATCAGTTCCGCCAGCTCCTGCAGTTCTGGCCACGCGCCGGCGTACCCCACGGCGTCGCCGGCGACGATGATCGGGTTCTGCGCGCCGGCCAGGGCGTCGGCGGCGGCGCGGATCGCCTCGGGATCGCCCGTGAAGTGCTGCGAGATCCGGGTAATGCCCGGCAGCCGGTCCTCGGGCCCGATCTCCCGGACCATGAACTCCCACGGAAACGACACGAACACCGCGCCCGTAGGCGGCGCCATCGCCTCCTTGAACGCCCGCTGCAGGACGAGCGGAACTTCCTCCGGCGCGCGCACCTCGTGTGCCCATTTCGTGAACTGCTGCGCAATCTCGACCACGTCGGACTCGAGCAGCGGCTCCTGCGTGACGAGCTCGTTCTGCTGCTGTGCGCAGAGGACGATCAGCGGCACGCGCGAGCGCCAGGCGTTGTAGAGGTTCCCGATGGCGTGGGCGATGCCGGGCGTGACGTGGCACAGCATGATGCCGGGAAGGCCGGTCATGCGCGCCGAGCCGATCGCCGCGCCGATGGCGATGTTCTCGTGCAGGCACTCGATGTACGTCACGTCGTTCGACGCGACGTCGGTGCCGTCGATGATCGGAATCTCGTTCGTGCCGGGGACGCCGAAGATATAGCGGATTCCGAGATCCTTCAGCGCGTCGAACACATAGTCGCGAACCCACCGCCGGCCATGGTTGGGAGATAGGGACATTGCTCCTCCTTCTGATTGTTACGACCACTGCGTGAGCGGCGTGGCGCTCAGCGACGAGGGCTGCGGACGTTGGACGGCTGCAACTCGGCAGCCGCAGCGTTGTCGATCACCAGACGCCAGGCCGTGCTACAGCCCGGCCACGCCACGCTGGGTCGCAACGGAGTAACCCTCCATTTGTGCTGTGATTATGGTGCTAATCACAAACGTAATTCCGGATGGCGGGCATGTCAAGCCTGCCGGGCGACCGGACGTTCTCGCGTTCAGACGCGGGCTTCGGTCGACCGCGTCGGGGCGCGGCTGTAATCGGCGGCAGGGGGCAGCAACGTCTTCACGAGAGCAACGTGAGCATCGAACGGAACAGCTTCTACGGCGTCGGCGCCTTCCCCGCCCTAGCCAGATCGCGACCGGCTTCCTCCGCCGGGCCCGTACGTCCGATGGTGTGAGGGAGGCGACTGTAAGCGCTGATACCCCGGCACCTCACGGTTGAACGGGATCACGTAGCAGTCGTCGACGACGCCGGTGCTCGGTTGGCCGAGGTCCTTAAGGCCGGCGGCGAGGGCGAGGAAGTGCACACGCCGGGGATCTTCGTGCATCGGGTGGTGGTGGCGCCGCGGCAGAAGCGGATCGAGCAGCGCACCGTGCGGAAGTAGTCTCAGAGTCTCAGAGTCTCAAAGTCTCAAAGAGGGACGTCGTGCGGGTCGTTCTCCTCTGAGACTCTGCGACTCTGAGACTCTGAGACTACTCCGGCCGTCGCCGCTGGATGTGCACCGCTCCCTCGCTCAAGCCTAGCCACCGTGCGTACGGGAACGACTGCAGCCGCTCGTATCCGGGCACGTCGCGGTTGAACGCGATCATGTAGCGGTCGTCGACGACGCCGGTGCCCGGTTTCCCCAGGTCCTTGCGGCCGGCGGGGAGGGCGAGGAAGAAGGCGTTGATCTCGTAGCCGCCGTCCATCTGCGTCAGGGGGACGCCGTGTGCGCGCAGCGTCCGGAAGGCCTGCCAGCGGGCGCGGTTCCAGGCGAGGTATTCGGCGGTGCCGGCAATGGAGAAGACGATCGCGACCGACAGCAGCGCGGCGGCGGCGATCCGCGCGCGCGTCGTCAGCTCCAGCCCTGCCGCCAGCACCATCAGCAGGATGACGAACGGCCAGCCGGTGTCGACCGAGTAGCGGTCGAAGTTGATGCGCATCGCGGCGGCGACCGCGGTGCCGCAGGCGAGGTAGGCGGCGCAGAAGCGCGCCAGCGGATGTTCGAGGCGCAGTGAGGCGAAGGCGATGCTGGCGGCGGCGATGCCGCCGAGGGTCGTCACCAGCATGAGCGCGGCCTTGAAGGCGAACGGCAGCGCGAAGGGGTGCGGCATGCGGAGGGTGAAGACGTCGCGCAGCGTCGGCGTGCCGAGGCCGAAGTCGGTGAAGACGTTGCCGCCGTTCAGGTAGGGGATCGGCATTCCCACCCGCACCGTCATCCTCCAGGCGGCGAAGCCGAAGACGATCGTGGCGACTGCGATGACGACGCGCGAGTGACGCACCCGTCCGCGCGCGAGCAGCACCAGCGCCAGCGCCGGCGCGAAGAAGAGCGCGAGGTTCTGCCAGTTGAAGAAGAGGTAGTGCGCGGCGCGGAAGGCGAGGTTCGCGAGCGACGGACGGTGCCGCGCCAGCTCGCTCTGCGACGCGACCAGCACGCCGCTCACCGCGAGCAGCGCGAACACCGCGGCGGCGGCGGCGTAGGTGAGGGCGAGCTTCTTCCGGCGGAACGACAGCGCCACGACCAGCGGCGCGAGCGCGTTGAGGATCGCGAACTGGCGCGTGAAGAACGACAGCACCGTCGCCCCGAAGGCGATCCAGAGCCAGATCCCCTCGCGGTCCCACGCGCGCACGAACGCCGACGCCGCGAGGAGCGACAGGAAGACGAACGGCACGTGCGTCATCGAGGTGAACGAGGCCCAGAAGAAGAGCGGATGGAAGAGCAGCGCCGCCGCGCCGAACATCGCGAGGTGCGGTGAGACGTTGACGGAGCGAAGCAGCTTGTAGGCGAGCAGCGTCGAGCCGAGGGAGAGCGTGAGGGTGGCGCAGCGAAGGATGGTGAAGCTCTCGCCGAAGAGGAGCGTCCAGAGCGCGCCCCAGATGAACTGCAGGTAGGCGGTCGCGGAGGCGAAGGGGGTGAACTCGAGCGTGCCGGTGCGGGCGAGGTGAAACGTGGTGTAGCCGACGCCCCAGTCGTCGTTGAGGGGGAAGTTGCCGCGGGGGTCGACCGCGACGACCGCCACCGCGAACGCGGCGACGAGCAGCAGCAGCGCGCGGCGGTCCGTCACGCGGTGCATTGTATGTGTTACGGTTCGCCGCCTATGCCGCGCGGCCTGCCCGCATCCGATCGCCGCCTCGCGCTCGGCCTCTTCCTCGTCCCCTTCGTCACTTACGCCTGGTTCTTCAGCGGCGGCGGCTGGAACCAGGCGGCGCATTTCGACCTCGCCCGCGCCCTCGTCGAGCGGCAGACGCTCTACATCGACGGCTACCGCGTGAACACCGGCGACGTCTCCTGGAGCCCGGTCGGCGGCGAGTGGCACGCCTACATCAACAAGCCTCCCGGCGCGTCGTTCATGGCCGCCGTGCCGTACGCGGTCATCTACGCGGTCGAGCGCGCGCGCGGCGTGAACATCGACGGCTGGCTGGCGATGACGGTCAACGCCTGGCTCGTGACGCTGCTCACCTGCGGCGTGACCGGCGCGCTGATCCCGGTCGTGCTCTATCGCTATGGGAGGAGGCGCGCCGGCGCGGCGCCGCTCGTGGCCGTGGCGGCGGCGCTGACGATCGCCTTCTGCACGATCGTCTTTCCCTTCTCCACCGCCTTCCTCACGCACGTGCCCAGCGCGCTCTTCCTGCTGCTGGCGTTCTACTGGCTCGACGAGCGTCCGCTGCTGGCCGGTGCCGCCGCGGGGATCGCCGGGACGTGCAACTACCTCTGCATCGTCGCGGCGGCGGTGCTGGGCGTCGCGCTGCTGATCCGCTCGTGGCGGAACGCGCTGCGGTTCGTCGCCGGCGGCGTTCCGTTCGGGCTCGCGCTGGCCTGGTACCACGACTACTGTTTCGGCTCGCCGTTCACCACCGCTGCCGAGACGAGCCGCAACTTCGCCGCGAACGATCTGATTTTGGGCTTCTTCGCCCGTCCGACGTGGGAGGCGTTCCACGGCATCACCGTCTCGGAGTACCGCGGCCTCTTCTTCAGCTCTCCCGTCCTGCTGCTCGCGTTCGCCGGGGCTGCGGTGATGCTGCGCCGCCGGACGATGCGCCGCGAGCTGGCGGTCGTCGCCGCGCTGGTCGCGATCTTCATCCTCATCAACTCGAGCTTCAACTACTGGCACGGCGCGGGCTCGTTCGGGCCGCGCCACCTGCTCGCGGTAGTGCCGCTCTTCGCCGTCCCGATGCTCTTCGTAAACGGCCGCGTCGTGGCGGCGTTGTGGGTCGTGCTCGCGCTGCTGTCGGCGGGTCAGCAGTTCCTCGCCGCGGCCGTCGACCCGCTGCCGAGCGGCGCGGTGAAGCAGCCGACGCGCATGTACCACCTGCCGGTCTTCTCGCGGGGGAGGGTGCCGCCGGAGCTCGTGCGCGAGTTCGGCTGGGCCGGCGGATACATCGGGAAGGTGAGCGTGAACCAGCAGGCCATCGACGAGATCACGCCGCACTCGCTGCATCCTCCCGGCTCGAAGGAGTCGACCTGGGCGAGCTTCAACGCCGGCGAGCTCGCCTTCGGCGCCGGCCACCGCACCTCGGTCGTCCCGATCGCGCTCTGGATGCTCGGCGGCAGCGCACTGTTACTCGCCAGCGCGCGGAGGTCGTGGTAGGTTTCGCGGCCTATGCCACTGTCTCGCGAACAGATCGTCCGCCGCGCGGCGCAGGAGCTCCGCGACGGCTACTACGTCAACCTCGGCATCGGCATGCCGACGCTCGTCGCCAACAACATCCCGCCCGGCATGGAAGTCATCCTCCAGTCCGAGAACGGGATCCTCGGCCTCGGGCCGTTCCCGACGGAGGACGAGGTCGACGCCGATCTGATCAACGCCGGCAAGCAGACCGTGACCGTGCTCCCCGGCGCGTCCTACTTTTCGAGCGCCGACTCCTTCTCCATGATCCGCGGCGGCAAAGTCGACCTCTCGATCCTCGGCGCGATGCAGGTCTCGGCGACGGGCGACATCGCCAACTGGATGGTGCCGGGCGCGATGGTGAAGGGGATGGGCGGCGCGATGGATCTCGTCGCCGGCGCGAAGCGGCTGATCGTGACGATGGAGCACGTCACGAAGAAGGGCGAGAAGAAGATCCTCGAACGGTGCAACCTGCCGCTCACCGGCGTCGGCTGCGTGAACCGCATCATCACCGACTACTGCGTCCTCGACGTGACGCCGGACGGGCTGGAGCTGATCGAGCTGGCGCCCGGCGTGACGGCCGAGCAGGTGCAGGAGATGACGGAGCCGAAGCTCGTCGTGCGTGACGTGAAAGAGATCGCGGTGTAGGACATGGTCCGGCGTCTCGTCGGCGTCCTTCCGGCGGCGGCTGCCGCCGCGTTCGTGCTGACGGCCTACGCCTTCTTCGCCAGCGCCGGCACGTGGGAGTTCCGGCGCATCCCGGTGTGGTGGCAGACGTTCTACGCTAATCAGGCCGAGGGGTTTTTGAGCGGGCAGTTGAGCATCGCGGGGAAGCCGGAGCCGGAGCTGCTCGCGCTGGAGAATCCGTACCTCCTCGAGCAGCGGGCGTCGCTGCCGGGGTACATGTGGGACGCGAGCCTCTACAACCGCAAGTACTACCTCTACTTCTCGCCGGTGCCGGTGCTGCTGTTCGTCATCCCGTTCAAGCTCGTGGCGACGAAGTATCCGAGCGACGAGCTGACCGCGGCCGTCTTCTGCGCCTGGGCCTTCCTGGCCTCGGTGGCGTTTCTCTGGCGCGCCGGCATGCGCTCGCCGCTGTGGGTGCTGCTCGCCGGCGTCGGCGGCATCGTGCCCTTCTTCCTGCTGGAGATCCGCGTCTACGAGGTCGCCGCCGCATGCGGCCTGGCGATGGGGGCGACGTGGGCGTACACGCTCCTGCGCTTCCTGCAGGTGCCGTCGCCGCGAACCGCGTTTCTGATGGGGCTCTTCCTCGGACTGACGATCGCCACGCGGCCGAACATGATCGTCCTGCTGCCGGTGGCGCTGCTCGCGCTCTGGAAGCAGCGGCGGCGCGTGGTCGCGTTCGCGCTCGTGCCGGTCTTCGTCATCGGCAGCGCGTACGCCGTCTACAACTACGCCCGCTTCGGCTCACCGTTCGAGACCGGCCTGCGCTACCAGTTGACCGCGGTGCCGATGCAAAACGAGACCCCCTGCCGCCTCTGCAACCGCTCCGATCTGACGCGGTTCTTCAACACGCTGATGCACTACACGGTCTTCCCGCCGAAGTTCTTCAGCGTCTTCCCGTTCGTCGACATGCGCTTCAACGACCTCGACATGACGGTGTCGTTCCCGGCCATTCCGGAGCAGGTCGCCGGCATCGCCGCGATCACGCCGCTGACGATGCTCGGAACCGCGCTCGGCGCGCTGCTGCTGCTGGCCCGCCGCGCCGCCGCCCCTCCGCCCGCCCGCGCCGCGGTGCTGCTGCTGGCGGCGGCGTGGATCGTCCTCCTGGCGCTGAGCACCTGCCGCTGGGTCACGGCGCGCTACTCGCTCGACTTTTACGCGCTGATGGTCCTCGGCACGATCGTGGCCGTCGAGCACGGCCTCGTGTTCCTGAAGGAGGCGGGGGTGATGACGCGTCCGATCCGCGCGTTCGTCGTCCTGCTCGCCTGCTACTCGATCGTGACCGGCCTTCTCCTCGGGTTCATGGGCAGGACCAACGCGTTCAAGAGGATGAACCCGGCGCGGTTCGAGGCCATCGAGAAGATGGTGCGGTGAGGGGGGTACCTGTGGAGGGGCGGCCGCTTCGGCCGCCCACCCGCGCCCGCGCCCTCGCCCGCCCCGGCGCCCGAAGCGGGCGCCGCTCCACAGGAACGAACGCCGTTGCGGCGCAGCGGGCGGCGGTGACGTGGTAGTTTCGCCGCCCATGTGGTGGAGACGCGCCGTCGGGGCGCTCCCGGTTGCCGCGGCGATGCTCTTCGTCGTCCTCGCCTATGTCTTCGCCGGCAGCACCGGGCGCTTCTCCTTCCCCCTCATCGACTGGCAGGAGTCGTATTACGCGAGCCTCTCCGAAGGGTTTCTCAGCGGCCGGGTGAGCATGGCGCACGTGCCCGATCCGGCGCTGGTGGCCGTCCCCGACCCCTACCTGCCCGAGCTGCGCAAGGGCGTCCCCTCGCTGCACGACGCGAGCTACTTCGAGGGGAGGTACTACCTCTACTTCACGCCGCTCCCCGCGCTGCTGGCGTACATCCCGGTGAAGCTGGTCGCCGGGAGATACCCGAGCGACGCACTGGTGGGGACGCTCTTCGCCATCGGCGCCTTCCTGGCGCAGGCGGCGTTCCTCCTCCGCGCGGTTCGGAACCGGCGATGGTTCTGGATCCTCTTCGCCGGCGTGGGCAACATCACCCTCTTCCTCCTGGTCGACATCTGGATGTACGAGGTGGCGGCGTTCTGCGGGATGTTCTTCGCCTCGCTCTGGGCGTACGCGCTGCTGCGGTTCCATCAGAATGCGACGTGGCGGACGGCGGCGCTGTTGGGGACGTTTCTCGCCCTCTCGATCGCCGCGAGGCCGACGCTGCTCATCCTCGGCGTGGTCACGCTCTTCGCGCTGCGCAACTGGCGGCATGCGGTCGCGCTGGCGGTGCCGGTCCTTCTCGTCGGCTCGATGTACGCGGCGTACAACCAGGCCCGGTTCCGCTCGCCGTTCGAGACGGGGCAGCAGTACCAGCTCACGAACGTCGCCCTGCGCGACTATCCCGCCTGTCGCCTCTGCACCGGGCCGGAGCTCGGGCGCTTCTTCAACAGCGTCAACCAGTACCTCTTCCGCGCTCCGTCGGTGAACGCCCGCTTCCCCTTCGTCGCGCTCAGCTACAACGAGTACGACCCGGCGGTGATGTTTCCGGCGAAGCACGAGGAGGTAGGGGGCGTGCTGGCGGTGATCCCGCTCGTCGGCGCCGGCGCGCTGCTGCTGCTCCTCGTGCCGGCGCGCGACCGGACGGCGACGCTATTGACCGGGGCGGGCTGGCTGACGCTGTTCGGCCTCTCGACCTGCGCCTGGATCACCGCCCGCTACGAGCTCGACTTCCTCCCGGCGATGGTGCTCGGCTCGATCGTCGCCATCGAGAGCGGTCTCGCGCAGCTCAACCCCAGCCGTCTCGCCCGCGCGGTCGTCACGCTGCTGGCGGTCTACTCGATCGTGGTGGGGACGCTGCTCGGCTTCACCGGGCGCACGCAGGCGTTCAACCGCTTCAACCCGGAGCTCTTCCAGCGCATCAGCGGCTGGTTCTCGAGCTAAACACCTTCGTTGCCCTTCTCCCCGCGCACGGGGAGAAGGTGGCCGAAGGCCGGTTGAGGGGCCGCCATTCTCGACGGGCACGACCCCTCACCCGGCCCGTCGCTACGCGTCGGCCCTCCCTCTCCCCGCAAGCGGGGCGAGGGGCGAACCGTTGGCGGACCACCGCGGACTGCTTACGCCCGCAGCGCCGCGAAGGCGCGCTGCAGCAACCCGATCTTCTGCTGCACCGGCTCCGGCGCGGTCGCCGGCACCGGGTCCTGCAGCTCGTCGATGAGGCGGGGAGGCCATTCGCCCGGGTTGGCGATCATCCGGCCGTTGTAATACTGCGGGACCTCGCTGCCGTCGCGCGCGTGGAAGATCTTGCGCGGCGTGAGGCGGCCGAGGCCGGGGTCGGAGGCGAGCGGGGTGTAGTAGAGGCAGCCCTCGAAGTAGTAGTGCGTCACCTGCGTGGCGCGGGTGCGGGAGGTGTCGAGGATGGGGCAGCCGCCGTGGTAGAGGTTCGCCGACCAGATCAACGCCTGGCCGCGCTCGATTTTCAGCTCCGTGCGGGCGAGGCCGGTGGCCGGCATGAGCGCCTCGACGAACTGCTCGTAGCGCGGCACGCTGTCGAGCGGGTCGGCGGCTTTGCTGGCGAGGATGCCGAGGTCGTGCAGGTTGAAAGTCGGGAGTTTGTGGCTGCCGGGGTAGTAGTGCAGCGGCCCGTTGGTCGTGTCGACGTCTTCCAGCGCCACCCAGACGCCGCACATGTAGCCGTGCGGGATCGAGTCGAAGTAGGCCTTGTCGCTGTGCGTCTTCTGCTCCGAGCCGACGCGGAAGTTCAGCGTCTGGAAGGGGAACGGCTTGCGCTGGTAGAGGATCTCCAGCACCTCGAGGACGCGCGGCGCGTTGGCGATTCGGCGGATGTTCTCGCCGAAGACCCAGCCGTCCTGCACCCGCTTGTCGTCGGAGTAGTAGGGGCCGCTGCCGATGTAGAAGCGGCCGCGCACTTCCTCCTGCGCCCCGTCGATCCATGAGTCGGGGATCTTCGGATCGAAGATCACGTAGCCCTGCTCGCTGAAGGTGCGCACGAACGACTTCATCTCCTCGTCCAGCTCCGCCCGCTCGAGCAGCGTCCCGAAGAACGGCGAGTCGAGCCAGGGCACGCCGAGAGCCTCGGCCTGGACGAGAAGGTTTTCGCTGGGAGGAGCCATGGTGGTTCTACGCAACAGCGAGGATACGCGTTTAATTACGTTACGTGGCCCGGACCGCGTCGCCTTCGGCCTCTTCCGGCTTCTTCTTCATGTCGAAGAAGAGAAGGGCGATGCCGACGCAAATGGCGGAGTCGGCCACGTTGAACGCCGGCCAGTGGTGCCGCCCGACGTACACGTCCAGGAAGTCGACCACGTAGCCGAAGCGGAACCGGTCGAGGAGGTTCCCCACCGCGCCGCCCAGGATGAGGTGGAGCCCGGTCTGGAGCAGGCGGTCGGTGATGGCGGAGCGGAACGCGTAGACCACCACCACGCAGAAGACGGCGATCGCGCCGAAGTTGAGCAGCAACGGGACGAGCCGGGAGTCGGCGTCCGCGCCGATGCCGAAGGCGGCGCCGGTGTTGCGCACGTGCACGAGCTGGAAGAAGTTCGGGATGACGGGGATGGCCTCGTGCAGGTCGATCCGCGCGAGCACGAGCGCCTTGGTCCAGATGTCGAGGATGATGATGACGGCCGAGAGGGCCAGGTAGTGGACGCGGTTCAAACGGTCGCTCCTGCGGTGGACTTCGTCTTCTTCTCCTCGATCAGGCGATCGAGCTCGGTGCGCAAGCGGCCGAGGATCTCATCATAGGTGAACTGGCCGATGCTCTCCTCGCCACGCTTGAGGTTGACGTAGCTCGGGGCGCACCACATGCCGAGGTCGGCGTCGTCCGTCTCGCCGGGACCGTTCACCCGGCAGCCCATCACGGCGATCGTGATGTCGTGCTCCTTGGCGTAGGCGGTCATGTCGCGGACGTTCTGCGCCAGGTCGATGAAGGCCTCGTTCTCGACGCGCGAGCAGGACGGGCAGCTGATGATGTTCAGCCCCTTGTGCTCGAAGCGGGGCACCGAGCGGAAGCGGCCGGTGCGGATGTCGTCCAGAATCTGCCGGCCGACGGTGATCTCGTCGCCCTTGTTCTCGAACGGCAGGGTGAGGGAGACGCGGATGGTGTCGCCGATGCCGCGGGTGATGAGCTGCTCGAACGCGATGCGCGTCTTGATGATCCCGTCCGGCGGCATCCCCGCCTCGGTGACGCCGAGGTGGAGCGGCACGTCGGGACGCGCCTCGGCGAAGCGGATGTTCGCGTCGATGACCTTGTTCGGATCGGAGTCCTTGATCGAGACGCAGTACTGGTCGAACCCGAGGTCGTCGAGCATCGTGCAGTGCTCGAGCGCCGACTCCAGCATCGGGGTGATGTTGTCGTCCTTCGCGTACTTCGAGAGCTTCGCCGGGTCGACCGAGCCGGCGTTGACGCCGATGCGCATCGCGCAGCCATGCTCGCGCGCCACTGCAACGAGGTACTTCACCTTCTCCAGCACCGGCTTCTCCCGCTCGAGGTGGTAGAGGTGGCCGGGGTTGTAGCGGAGCTTCTGGACGTAGGGAGCGACCTTCTCGGCGAGCCGATAGTTCTCCTGGAGGTCGATCGAGAGGTTCGCGTTCGGCCGCGCCGCGCGGATCTCGGCGAGCGCCGCCACGTCCTTCGGGTTGTCGACGGCGATGCGGATGACGTCGGCACCGGCCGCCTCGAGGAGCTCGACCTGCCGGATCGTCGCCGGGATGTCGACCGTCCGGGTGGCGGCCATGGACTGGACGGCGATCGGGTTCGCGCCGCCGATCTTCACGTTGCCGATGCGGATCTCGCGCGTGGTGCGGGTGGTCGTCACGCGGCTTCCTAACGCGGGGAGGTGCGAAAGATTCCGGTTCCGCCCCCTCGCGCCGCCCCCGTTGCCGGACGGCTGGCCGGTAAATTCACCATTTGTAAGCGTTGCCGGAACGTCACATCTCCGGTTATCTTCCGCCCCGGCAGCGATTCGCTTCGCTGGCGCTGCCCAAGCCCCCGGGATCCCGCAAAAGCACAAATGAATGTCCCCGCCGTCGGCAGTCCGAGTGACCGGCACGCTGGCGATTCGTCTCGACTGACGGCAGGGCAGGAGAGTCTCTTCATGTCACCTTCGTCCGCCCTCAGGTCCCTGGTGATCGCGTTCGTCGTCCTGCTGCTCGCCTCGACGGCATTCGCGCAGACGCCCACGCTGGTCAAAGACATCAACCCCGGCTTCTCGGGCTCCAGCCCGTTCTACGCCGTGGAGATGAACGGCGTGCTCTACTTCGGCGCGAGCGACTCCACGGGCCGGGAGCTGTGGCGCTCCGACGGCACCGCCGCCGGGACCTGGCAGGTGCGGGACATCAACCCCGGATTCGCTTCCAGCGACCCCGATACGTTCACCGTGGCCGGCGACAAGCTGTTCTTCTACGCGAACGACGGCACGCATGGGAAAGAGCTCTGGGTCAGCGACGGCACGAACGCCGGCACGTTCCTGCTGCAGGACGTGCGGCCCGGCACCGCGACGTCGATCCCCGGTTCGAACGGTCCGCCGCTGGCCGGGTTCAACGGCAAGGCCTACTTCATCGCTGACAACGGCGTCATCGGCCAGGAGCTCTGGATCAGCGACGGCACCACGGCCGGCACGCAGTTGTTCAAGGAGTTCAACCCGACCGGGCACGGCTGCTTCCGGATCGCCGTCGCCGGTGGACAGATCTGGCTGAACGCGGTGAAGGACAACCTCGGCGGCGAGCTCTGGCGCAGCGACGGGACGCTCGCCGGGACGGTGTTCGTCGCCGACGTGCACACCGCGGAGGGAGTCGGGTCGTCCCCGAACGGCTTCACCGCCGTGAACGGCATCGTCTACTTCTCCGCGCAGGCGTCGCTGGTGGGCACGGAGCTGTTCCGGACCGACGGCACCGCTGCCGGGACCTACATGGTCAAGGAGATCGCGCTCGCCAACAACAGCGGCTTCACCTGGAGCTCGCACCCCTCGAACCTGACCGCCGCCGGCAACTATCTCTTCTTCACCGCCGACGACAAGGTCGCCCCGGAGGGGACGGACCTCTACCGCACCGACGGGACGCAGGCCGGGACGATCAAGCTGCCGCTCTCCACGTCGGGGTCTTCGTCGATCGGGCAGCTGGTGAACCTGAACGGGACGCTCCTGGCGTTCCACACCATCAGTTCCTCGCAGGCGCAGCTCTGGAAGAGCGACGGCACGCCGGCCGGCACGACGCAGATCTGGAGCGGCACGGCGGGAAACCAGGCGCCTCGCGGCCTCATGGTCGCCGACGGGCGTGCCTTCTTCTACGCCGGTGAGCTGATGCGCAGCGACGGCACGGCCGCCGGGACGACGCTCCACGCCGACTTCTGGGCCGGCGGCGTCAGCCACGCGTTCCCGTTGGAAGACGTCAACGGGCGGATGTACTGCTCCGCCAGCAACGGCTCGATCGGCAGCGAGCTCTGGTCGGTCGCCACCTGCGGCACCTCGGTGCCGAAGCCGGCGATCACCCCCTCCGGCCCCACCTCGTTGTGCGCCGGCGGTTCCGTCACGCTCACCGCGTCGGCCGGCTCCTCGTACCTGTGGTCGACCGGCGCGACGACGCAGCAGATCACCGTCACCGCGGCCGGCAGCTATACCGTCACCGTCGGCAACGGCGAGGGCTGCGCCGCCACGAGCGACCCGATCGAAGTGACGGTCGCGCAGCCGCCGTCGATCACCTTCGACCGACCCGCCGTCTGTCCTGACGGAGAGGCCACGGCGAGCGTGCCCTCCACGTACAGCGAGTACAATTGGACCATCACCAACGGCATCATCCTCTCCGGGGAGGGGACGCACACCGTACTCTTCGAGCCGGCCGGCCCCCTCGAAGAGGTGACGCTCTCCATCCAGGTGCGCGACGCGCAGAGCTGCGAGGCGTCTACCTACGCCACGATTCCCTACAAGAACATCGACCCGCCGGCGCTGACCTTCGACCGCCCCGCCATGTGTCCGGACGGTGAGGCTTCCGCCAGCGTGCCGGATAGCTACAGTTACTACAGCTGGTCCATCACCAACGGCATCATCCTCTCCGGCGAGGGGACCCACACCGTCGTCTTCGAGGCGATCGGCCCCGGCGAAGAGGTGACGCTCTCGGTTGAAGTGCGCGACTCGGAGTCCTGCCGCGCGTACACCTCCGGCTCGATCCCCTTCAAGAGCATCGACCCGCCGGTGCTGACCTTCGACCGCCCCGCCGTCTGCCCCGACGGACAGGCCTCGGCGAGCGTGCCCGATAGCTACAGCTACTACAGTTGGTACATCACCAACGGCGTCATCCTCTCCGGGGAGGGGACGCACACCGTCGTCTTCGAGCCGTCCGGCCCCGGCGAAAACGTGACGCTCTCGGTTGAAGTGAGCGACTCGGAGTCCTGCCGCGCGTACACCTCCGGCTCGATCCCCTTCAAGAGCATCGAGCCGCCGGTGCTGACCTTCGACCGCCCCGCGGTCTGCCCCGACGGACAGGCCTCCGCCAGCGTGCCCGATAGCTACAGCTACTACAGCTGGTACATCACCAACGGCGTCATCCTCTCCGGGGAGGGGAGCCACACCGTGGTCTTCGAGCCGTCCGGCCCCGGCGAAAACGTGACGCTCTCGGTGGAAGTGCGCGACTCGGAGTCCTGCCGCGCGTACACCTCCGGCTCGATCCCCTTCAAGAGCATCGAGCCGCCGGCGATCGCGTTCGGCCAGACTTCCGCCTGCCCGGAGGGGACCAACACCGCCTCCGTGCCCGCGTCGTACAGCAACTACACCTGGTACATCACCAACGGCACCATCGTCTCCGGCCCCGGCACGAACAGCGTCGTCTTCCAGGCGTCGGGGAACGACGCCGTCACGCTTTCCGTCGAGGTGAGCGACAGCGAGAGCTGCCGTGCCTACTCCTCGGCCACGCTGCCGCTGCGGACGCCGCCCGCGATCACTGTCGACGGCCCCTCCACGTTCTGCGCCGGCAGCTCGACCACCCTCACCGCCACCAGCGGCGCGTCGTATCTCTGGTCGACGGGCGCGACGACGCAGTCGATCGTCGTCACCGCCGCCGGCAGCTACAGCGTCACCGTCACCGACGCGAACGGCTGCGCCGCCACGAGCGCGCCGGTCAGCGTCACCGTCGCCGACGCGCCGGCCACGCCGGTCGTCACCGCGAGCGGCCCGACCACCTTCTGCGACGGCGGCAACGTCACGCTCACGGCGCCGGACGGCTACACCTACCTCTGGAGCAACGGCGCCACGACGCGCAGCGTCACCGTCACCGCGAGCGGCAACTACAGCGTGACCGTCACCAATGCCGCCGGCTGCTCCGCGACTTCCACCGCGACGCAGGTGACGGCGTACGCCGGCCCGAGCGGCTTCATCTCGGACGGCCAGTTCGACGCCTGCGCCGGCCAGCCGTACGCGATCCAGGGAGAGATCGTCGGCAACGGCAACCCGGTGGACGTGCTCTGGTCGGACGGTTTCGTCCAGCACGTCGAGCACCCGGCCCATTTCAGCCGCTGGGTCGTCCCGCCCGCCGGCACCTCCACCTGGTCGGTCGTCTCCGTCACCGACGATCTCGGCTGCACGCGCACCGGGACGGTGACCGGCACCGCCACGCTCACCACTCTCCCCGCACCGGTGGCGGGCATCCAGGGCGTCGTGCCGTACAGCGAGGGCGCCAGCAGCAGCGAGATCGTCTCGCAGGCCAACGGGGTCATCGAGGTCTGCGGCGACGGGCCGATCGACCTCATCCCGGCGGCGCGTGACCTGTCGTACACCTACCTCTGGGCGCACGGCGATCACTCGCCGGTTGCCCGCGTGACCGAATCGGGCGAGTACACCCTCACGGTCACCGCGCCGAACGGCTGCGCGACCACGACCACCGTCACGGTGCACTTCAGCGACTACCCGGCGAAGCCGTCCGTGACGGTGCCGGCGACGGAGCTTTGCCCGGCCGGCGGCAGCATCACCCTGACCGCCTCGGCGGCGGAAGGCTGGCTCTGGTCGACCGGCGCGACGACGCAGTCGATCGTCGTCACCGCGCCCGGCACCTACAGCGTGCGCGCGCGGGAGAACCTCTGCTACTCGCAGCCCTCCAACCCGGTCGTGATCTCGGCCGGTACTTCCAGCATCTCCACCTCCGATTCGCTCGCCATCTGTCCCGGGAGCTCGGCGACGCTGACCGCGAACGCCGGCACGTCGTGGCTCTGGTCGAACGGCGCCACCACCCGCTCCATCATGGTCACGGAGCCGGGGTCGTACAGCGTCACGACGACGAACGGCGGCTGCACGATGGCGGAGTCGGCGCCCGTGACGGTCACGCGCCGCGCGGTCGTGGTCACGCCTGCCGGCCCGACCACGTTCTGCAGCGGCGAGTCGGTCCGCCTCGACGCCGAGGGGGGCACGTCGTGGCTCTGGTCGACGGGGGCGGTCACGCCGTACCTCTACGTCACCGAGCCGGGGGCGTACACCGTCACCGCTACGTACGCGGACGGCTGCTCCGTCACGTCCGATCCGGTGGTGATCGACGTCCGCAATCCGGTCGCCACGATCACCGCCGACCAGACCGCGGTCTGCCCCGGCGCCCCGATCCACTTCGAGTCGTCGGTCACCGGCACGGGATCGTTCACCTATCAGTGGTACGACTCGACCAACCAGCCGCTCGAGGGGGAGACCTCGGCGACGCTGACGTACACGCCGTCCGTCTCGGCGGGCTATGTCTACCTCGAGGTCACGGACGAGATCGGATGCAGCGACACGAGCAACGCGATCGTCTTCTCGGTCTACGACAACCCCGACGCCACCATCACCCCGCTGGGCGAAACGACCTTCTGCGAAGGCGGCTCGGTGACGCTGCAGGCGTCGGAGGGGGCGGCCTATTCGTGGTCGACCGGCGCGACGACGCGCGAGATCACCGTCTCCGCGAGCGGCACCTACAGCGTGACCGTCACCGGCGCGTCGTGCGGTGAGACCAGCGACGCCAGCATCACCGTGATGGTGACCCCGCTGCCGGATGCCACCATGACCGCGCTCGGGCCGACGACGTTCTGCGAAGGCGGCTCGGTCACTCTGCGCGCGCCGGAGGCGGCGTCGTACTCCTGGTCCAATGGCGCGACGATGCGCGAGATCACCGTCAGCGCGTCGGGTAGCTATAGCGTCACCGTCACCAACGCGAACGGTTGCAGCGCCACGAGCAGTGCCACGTCCGTCACGGTGAACCCGCTGCCCGCGGCCACGGTCACGGCGCTCGGCGCCACGACGTTCTGCGAAGACGGCTCGGTCACGCTGCGCGCTTCGGAGGGGACGTCGTATCTCTGGTCGAACGGTGCCACGACGCGCGACGTCACGGTCAGTGCCTCCGGCAGCTACAGCGTCACGGTCACCAACGCCAACGGCTGCAGCGCCACCAGCAGCGCCACGTCTGTCACGGTGAACCCGCTTCCTGCGGCCACGGTCACGGCGCTCGGCGCGACGACGTTCTGCGAAGGCGGGTCGGTCACGCTCCGCGCCTCCGAGGGGACGTCGTACCTCTGGTCGAACGGCGCCACGACTCGCGACATCACCGTCAGTGCGTCGGGGAACTACAGCGTCACCGTCACCAACGCGAACGGCTGCAGCGCGACCAGCAGCGCGACGTCGGTCATGGTGAATCCGCTGCCGACGGCCACGGTGACGCCGCTCGGCGCCACGACGTTCTGCGAGGGCGGTTCGGTCACGCTCCGCGCTTCCGAGGGGACGTCTTACCTCTGGTCGAACGGCGCCACCACTCGCGACATCACCGTCAGTGCGTCGGGGAACTACAGCGTCACCGTCACCAACGCCAACGGCTGCAGCGCCACCAGCAGCGCGACGACTGTCACGGTGAACCCGCTGCCTGCGGCCACGGTGACGGCGCTCGGCGCGACGGCGTTCTGCGAGGGCGGTTCGGTCACGCTGCGCGCTTCGGAGGGGACGTCGTACCTCTGGTCGAACGGCGCCACCACGCGCGACATCACCGTCAGCGCCTCGGGCAACTACAGCGTCACGGTCACCAACGCGAACGGCTGCAGCGCCACCAGCAGCGCGACCGCGGTCACTGTGAACCCGCTGCCAGCGGCCACGGTCACGGCGCTTGGCGCGACGACGTTCTGCGAGGGCGGCTCGGTCACGCTCCGCGCCTCCGAGGGGACGTCGTACCTCTGGTCGAACGGCGCAACCACGCGCGACATCACCGTCACCGCGTCCGGGAACTACAGCGTGACGGTCACGAACGCGAACGGCTGCAGCGCGACGAGCAGCCCCACCACGGTCACGGTCAACCCGCCGCCCGCCGCTACCGTCACCCCGCTGAGCACCACCACCTTCTGCGAGGGCGGCTCGGTCACGCTCCGCGCGTCGGCCGGCACGTCCTACCTCTGGTCGAAC
>DASWNW010000133.1:0-28875 GCA_036399015.1 Thermoanaerobaculia bacterium
GACCTGAAGGCTGACCTCTTCATCATCCTCACCGGCGTCCACAAAGTCGCCATCGACTTCGGCAAGCCGACGCAGCGCGCCCTCGACCGGATGACCGTCGCCGAAGCCGAACAGCACATGGCCGACGGCCAGTTCCCCCCCGGCTCCATGGGCCCCAAGATCGACAGCGCCCTCCAGTTCGTCCGCAACGCGAAAAAGGAGGTGCTGATCACCGACGTTGAAGTGCTGCGGGAGGCGCTGGAGGGAAAGGACGGGACGGTGATCGTCCCGTAGCCGGCTACTCGTCGCGCCGGACCGGCGCGCGCCCTTCCGCGATGAGCGTCCGCAACGCCTCATTCACCGCCTCATCGGTCGTGTAGTGCCGCGCCACGTCGGGATCGATGCTCACGCGCAACACTCCCCGGCGCAGGACCACGTTGCTGCGCCCACGGACGGCATTCGTGAAATCGGTTTCGGGGATGTCGCTCAGGTCGATGGGCCGCTGCAGGTCGTCTCGAATTCGATCTCCACGCATATACCGTCTCCTTTCCGTTGATGTTGCGTTTCGCGCGCTGATCAGCCACGCCTCGTCATCGCGAATGGTGTACGCCACGACCAGCAAACGTCGACTGACCGACTGACCGACTCGCCGATCGCCAGGTACCTGTCCTCGTACTCTGAATGGTCCTCGTCCTCGAGCCACGCCACGTGCTGATGGTTGAAGATCGTCTCCGCCTCGACGAAACGCACGCCGTGCTTCTGCCAGTTCGACTCCGCTTTGGCGGGGTTCCACCGGACCTTCTCGACCACAGACCGAGGGTACCTCGGCTTACTCGCCCCGGCAATCGGCGCAGAAGGCGCGGAGGCGTTCAAAGGTCCAGATCCCGTAGGTGTGGCCATCCGCCCAATTCGGTTGCAGGGCGTAGTTGCCGATCGGGTCTACCGACTGCAGCACGAACGAGTCGGCGCGGTAGCGCTGGGGAAGGCCGCCGGCCATGCGGCCGAAGAGGTCGGGCTCGCCGGAGCAGACGGCGCAGGGGCAGGCGCGGCGGAGCTCTTCGAGCGGGTAGTATGATTCGTGCCCGTCGTCCCAGACGACGACGAAGAGATCCCCGAGAATCTGGTACGAACGTGGGCGCATGCCGACTTACAAACTGACCATCGAGTACGAAGGCACTCGCTATTCCGGTTGGCAGGCGCAGGGTAACACGCAGAAGACGGTGCAGGGCCACCTCCTCCGCGCCGCCCGCGACGTCCTCGGCGACGTCGATCTCGGCGGCGCCGGACGCACCGACGCCGGCGTGCACGCCTTCGCGCAGGTGGCCCATCTCCGCTCGCACAAGGCTCACGATCCGCAGCAGCTCGCGCGCAAGCTGAACGACCTCCTGCCGCACGACATCAGCGTCCTCGACGCCGTCCGCGCGCGCGACAATTTCCACGCGCGCCACGACGCCAAGTCGCGCGTCTACCTCTACCAGATCGCCACCCGCCGCACCGCCTTCGCCAAGCCGTTCGTCTGGTGGATCAAGGACCGGCTCGACTTCGAGGCGATGCAGCGCGCCGCGACCGCGCTCGCCGGCCGCCACGACTTCTCCGCCTTCAGCGACAAGCGGCTGAAAGAGGACGAGTCGCGCATCGTGGTGGTCGAGCGCGCCGAGCTCGTACGCGACGGAGACCTGATCCTCTTCCGCATCGCCGCCTCGCACTTTCTCTGGAAGATGGTGCGCAAGGTGACGTCGTTCCTCGTTGAAGTTGGCCGCGGCAACGAGCGCAGCATAGAGCCGCGGCTGGGGCCGAAAGGGGAGCCGTGGCAGCCGACGGCGCCGCCGTCCGGACTTTTCCTCGAGGCGATCACGTACGAGGGGGAGACGTTCGACCGCCCGCTGGTGGCGATCGTGCCGGTGGAGCGGTTTCGCCGTCACGCCGTTGCCGATGTTGCCGGTTCCCAGTTGCCTACCGGGAACGGGCCACGGGCAACAGGCAACCCGCCGCGGAGACGGCGTTGACCGAGGCGCGGCTCGTCGCGCGCATGCGCGAGCTTTTCTCCGACCGCATCGGCGACGACGCGGCCATCGTCGGGGACCAGGTGCTGACGACCGACATGCTGGTCGAGGACGTCGACTTTACCCGCGCCACGCCGCTGCGCTTCGTCGCGCGCAAGAGCCTGGCGGTGAACCTCTCCGATCTCGCGGCGATGGGGGCGCGGCCGGCGATCGCGCTCCTCGCGCTGGCGCTGCCGCCGTGGGCGCTGGAGAACGTGGACGAGCTGCTGACCGCGTACGCGGAGGCGGCGAGGCAGCACGGCATCGAGATCGTGGGCGGCGATCTGTCGCGCGCCGACAAGCTCACGATCTCCGTCACCGCGATCGGCACGATCGTCTCCCGCCCGCTGTTGCGCAGCGGCGCGCGGCCGGGCGACCGCATCTATCTCTCGCGCCCCGTCGGCGGCGCCGCTGCCGGTCTCACGCTTCTCGGCAAGGATGCCAAGGCCTACGCGGAGCGGGAGTTCATCGAGTCGGCCATCCGCCGGCAGCTCGATCCGGAGCCGGAGGTGGCGCTCGGGCTCGCGCTCGCCGCGATCCCGGAGGTCACGTCGTGCATCGACGTCTCGGACGGGCTGTCGAGCGATCTCCATCACCTCTGCGAGTCCTCGCGTTGCGGCGCGGAGCTGGAGAAGGAGCGCATCCCGGTCTTCGCCGACCTCCTCAGCCACGGCGCGAAGCTCGGCATCGACGTGCGCAACGCGGTGCTGAACGGCGGCGAGGAGTACGCGCTCCTCTTCACCTCGTCCCTTACCGAGTCGCAGATGAGCACGCGCGCCGGCCGGCCGGTCTACGCGATCGGGCGGATGACGAAAGCCGAGGGAGTGCTCTTGAAGGAAGAGGGCGTGGCGCGCCCGTTACCGCGCGGCGGGTTCGATCACTTCGCGTGACGCGACATGTTGGACGCGGCGACGGCGCAGACGAACGCACCGATGCCGAGGGTGGTGCGGACGGCGTGAGCGCGGCTCCAGTTCTTCACCAGCGACTGCGAGCGGTCGCTCGGGTAATCGGTGGCCGGCTGCGCCTCCAGCTCTTTGTTGATCGGTACCGTGACCATGACGGTCGCCGCGAGCACGCCCGCGAGACCGACCGCCGACGCCGAGTCGAGGATCCGCCGCGCCGGACCGTCGCCGCGCGGTGCGGCGATGGCGAGCGTCACCGCGCTGCCGAGAGCCACCGGTCCGATGGCGTCGAACCAGTTCGCCAGCTTCGCCGCGGGACCATCATCGCGCGGCAGCTCTTCCTTCCAGCCCGGCACGAGCGCGGCGTCGCCGAAGCCGAGCGACCCGGCCAGCAGCCCGGCCGCGGTGAGGTTGATGAAGCGCAGCGTCGACTCGATGGAGCGGTTCACGAAGCTAGTATACGAAAACAGCGGGTGGGATGGCTGTCCGCCACCGCACCCGCCGTCGCACGTGTCGCGATATTTACTTCTGCAGCTTCTTTTCGAGGTCCTTGAGGCGCGTCTCCAGCTCCTTGATGCGGCTCTGCAGGTCGCCGCAGTTCGGCGGCGGGAGGCGCTCGAAGCGGGCGTTCCACTCGCCGCTCTCGATGATGTCGGGCAGGCGGTCGAGCCCGCGCGGCGAGATGATGCGGATGCCTTCGCGCTCGACGACGCTGGCGACGAACGTCTGCCGGTTGCGGCCGCGGAGCGCCTCGATGCGCACGCTGTCGCCTTCCTTCTTGTCGCGCAGCGCGGCGCGGAGGTCGGACGAGGAGTCGACGTCCTTGCCGTCGACGGAGACGACGATGTCGCCGACGCGCAGGCCGGCCTTGTCGGCGGGGCTGCCGTCTTCCACCGCCCCGATGAGGACACCGGCCGACTTGCCGGCGCCGTAGTGCTCGCGCAGCTCGGCGGTCAGGTCGATGAGGCTCACGCCCAGGTGGGCGCGCTTGCCGCCGAGGAGCTCGCGGTGCAGGTCGGGAAACTCGGTGCTGGAGACGACTTCGCCGTTGCGGATGACGACAGTGCGGGTGTTCTTCTGCGGCTCCGCCAGCAGCGTGGTGGTGAAGAGGAGAGTCAGTGCGAGGGTGATGCTTTTCATGTGGTTCCTCCGGGAAATCAGTCGAATGTTCTGAGCGATGCGGGCTGAATGGCGGAGTCGAGGTCCATGATCACGCGCGTGCCGCGGTCGTCCTCGAGGACGAGCACCGGCTCGGCCTCGGTGGCGATCTTCTTCACCGCCTCGAGCTCCGCGGCGAGCTGCTGCCGTTCCTCGCGCAGCGACTCGACGTGCTGCCGGTGCGCGTGGACGGTGATCGCGCCGTGGACGAGGATCGCCAGGCATGCCGCCATCGCGAACGCCGCCCCGAACCGCCAGACCAGCGGCCTGCGGCGCTCCTCGCAGCGATCCTGCCGGACCCGCCGCAGCACGTCAGACGTGAATGCGGGCGATGCCTTCGCGCGCGGCAGGGCTCGCATCCAGCCGCGAAGTTGCGTTTCGTTCATGGTCATGTCCTCCGATCCACCAGGGAGCCAGGTGCCGCCGCAGCAGCTCCCTGGCGCGTGAGATGCGCGACTTCACGGTCCCGCATGCGATCTCCAGGGCCTTCGCGATCTCGTCGTACGACCACTCCTCCATCTCGTACAGGACCAGCGGCGCGCGGTACTTGATGGGCAACCGCTCGAGTGCCGCGGACACCTGCCGCTGGATCTCGTCCGTGAAGAGGGTGGCGTCGGGAGAAGGCGCGCTCTGGCGCGTGCTGGCGTTCAGCCGCGGCAGGAGCAGGCTCCACCGCTTCTCGCGCCGCGCCTCGGTGACGACGAGGTTCGTGGCGATGCGGAAGAGATAGGGGCCGAGCCGCTCCTGTTCCTTGTACTTGGCCGCGTTGCGATACAGCCGGACGAACGCATCCTGCGCGATCTCCTCGGCGCGGTCGCGGGACCGCACCAGGTGCGTCAGGTAATTGACCAGCGGGTCCTTATACCGATCGACGATCTCGGCAAAGGCGTCGTCGTCGCCCCCGCGAACCCGTTGCATCAACGCGTCGTCCGTGTGCATGCATGTGATAGACGAGCGAGCGGGAAAAAGGTTCCGTGGCGGGTTGTCAGTTGTCCGTTGTCGGTTATCCGTGGAGTCTCGCCCGGGCGACATGCCGCAGACAACCGACAACTGACAACCGAGAACGACGCGCGAAGCGCGTCAGCGCCGCGAGTCCTCCAACTGCTTAATCCGCCCGACGATGTCCCGGTAGTTGGAGTTCATCCCGTACACCTCCATGAACGCCTTCTGGGCGTTCTCGGTGTCGCCCACCTCCTGGTACGCCGAGGCGAGGTCGTAGAGGAGGCCGACGTGCTCCTCCTCGGTGATCTCCGGCATCTCCAGCCCCTTGCGGTACCACTTGATCGCGAGCTGCGGCATCCCCTTCTCCAGGAAGCAGAGGCCGAGCATCGAGGCGCACTCGACGGCGCGCTTGGGGTCCTTCGAGGCGAGCTGGAACTCGCCGATGGCCTCGTCGATCAGCCCCATCTCCTTGTAGGCGATGCCGAGGTTGTAGTGGGTGTCGTAGTCCTCGGAGTCGAGCTGCTGTTCGACGCCCTTCTTGAACTCCTTGAAGATCTCCTCGAGCGACTGCTCCTCTTCAGAGAGGGAGATCGACTCCTCCTCGTCGGCCAGCTCCGACTCCAGCTCGGCTGCCAAGTCGAAGAAGTTGTCCTCATCGGCGAAGAGGTTCTCCTCCTGCACCAGCGAGGCGGTCATGGTGGGCGTCTCCGAGACCACCGGCGCGGGCGCGGGGGCCGGCGCCGCCTCGGGGATCGAGAAGTCGTCGTCATCGTCCGGGATGGCGGAGAGCAGCTCCGTCTCGATCTCGTCGCGCGACAGCACCGGCGGGCGTGCCGCGACGGCGGCCGCGGCGGCGGCCGTGGCGGCGTTCTCGAGCCGCTCGCGGCGCGTCTCGACCTCGGCATGACCCGGGAAGCGGTCGCCGAGCGCGTCCAGCTTCCGGCGCGCCTCGTCGAACAGCTCCTGCTCGATGTAAAAGTCGACTTCCCCCAGCTCCTCGAGCGGCAGCTCTTCGAGGTCGAAGCCCCCTTCGACGCCGAAGAACGGCTCGGAGGTGATCGGCTCCGGCTCCGGCGTGTACGCGGTGACCGGCTCCGGCTCCGGCTCGGGCAACGCCTCCGGTGCGAGGTCGAGGACCGGCTCTTCCAGATCGAGCAGCGGCTCGGACGGGCCGGGCTCGAAGAGGTTCGGCGAGGCGCTGTCGTCGCCGAAGGAGAAGTCCTCGATGGCGGACAGCTCGTCGAGCGCCGGCAGCTCCTCCGCGGCAGGGAGCTCTTCGCCGAGGGAGAAGTCCTCCTCGAACGTCAGCTCCTCGATGGCCGGCTCGGGCGCGAGCTCCAGCACCGGCTCCGGTTCGGGCTCCGGTTCTGGTGGAGCGGCGCCCGCTTCGGGCGCCACGGTTTCAACGACCGGCTCGGGCTCCGGCGGCTCCAGCTCGAACTCCAGCTCCCCGGTGGGGGCGTCGAGGTCGAAGCTGATCTCGTCCGCCGTCTCCTCGACGAAGCGGTCGAATGCCGGCTCGGGAGCAGGAGGGGCAAACGTCTGCCCGCGCAGGATGAACTCGTTCTTGACGGCGTCGATCGTGCCGGCGTCGCCGCTCTCCTGCAGCACGGAGACGTACGCCTGTGCCGCGGCGCGTGCGGCGTCGTTCTCCCCCTCTTCGAGGAGGATGCGGAAGAGGCGGTCGTGCGCGGTGAGGTTCTTCGGCGACCGCTCCAGAACGGCGCGGAGGTGCTCGGCCGCCTTCTCGGCGAGGCCGTACTTCGCGAAGACCTCCGCCTCGGTGAGGTGCTCGGTGATGAAGTCGAGGTCGTCGTTGCCGCCGGCGAGGTCGTTCGCCAGGTCCGCCGCCGCCAGCTCCACCGCCGGAATGAGGCGGGCGGGGGGAGGGGGCGGCGCGACGGGCGCCGGCTCCGGATCCAGCGACATGTCCAGCTCGAGCGGCTCCGAGGCGTCGAGGTCGAGGGAGAGGGACGGCTCGTCCGAGTAGTCGAAAGACGGCGCCGGCTCGTCGATCTCCATTGGCGGCAACGTGGAGGCGCCGGGGGAGGTCTGCGCGCGCGGCAGCGTATCGAGGCCGCCCATCTGGGAGCGGACGAACTGCAGCTTGGTGCGGTGCTGCGCGTTCTGCGGCTCGCGCTGGATCAGCTTCTCCAGCACCTTCGACGCCTCTTCGAAGCGCATCTTGGAGATGTGCGCCTCGGCCAGGCTGTTCATCGAGGCGAGGATGTTCGTCTCTTCATTGAGGCGCGAGTAGACGGCGACCAGCCGCTCGAGCGTGCCGGCGTGGCCCGCCTCGACGCGGATGATCCGGTTCAGCATCTCCAGCGCCGTCCCCCGCTCGCCGCGCACCAGCGCCCGCTCCACGAGCGGCCCCACCATCTCCAGCGCCTTGTCGGCGTCGTTCTGGCGGAGGTAGAGATCGGCGAGCGTCTCGCGGACCGTGGTCTCGTTCGGGTCTGCGGCGATCGCGCGCTCAAGCGTCCTCAGGGCACCGCCGCTGTCGCCGCGGCCGAGCTGGATCTTCCCCAGCATCGCCAGCAGCTTCGCGCTGTCGGGATTCGACTCCAGCGCGGTGTCGACGATCTGCCGCGCGTTGTCGTAGTCCTTCGCCTCGAGCAGCGAGGTGACGAGCGAGTCGACCAGCTCGGTGTTTCGCGGATCGATCTTCAGCGCCTTGCGGAAGACCTGCTGCGCCTCGTCCAGCATGCCGCGCTTGAGCAGCATCCGCCCGACGCGGTCGTACTCCTTCAGCGCCTCGGCGGTCTGGTTGTTCTGCGAGTATAGGTCGGCCAGCTTGACGTGGACGTTGATCGACTGCGGGTCGAGCTCCGAGATCTTCCGGTAGATGTTGAGGGCGTTCCCCGGCTCGCCGTGCTTGATGTAGTAGTCGGCGAGGACCTGGTACTGGCTCTTCGCCTCCATGGCCAGGCCCTGCTTGGCGTAGAGGTCGGCGAGCTTGGCGTAGATGTCGAGCTGCGAGGGATCGAGCTTGTTGATCTTCTTGTAGATCGCGATCGCCTTGAGGAAGAAGCCATCCTTTGAATAATGGCTGGCGATCTTGGAGAAGACCTTCACCGCCTCGTCGTTGCGGTTGATCCGGACCCAGAGGTCTCCAATCCGATTGAGGGTGTTGACGTCGTTCGGGTTGTCCTCGAGGAGCCGCTCGTACTCCTTGATCGCCGGCTCGATCTTGCCTTTGGCGACCAGCTTTTCCGCGCTGGCGATGACTTTATCGCGTTGAACCGCCATCTTCCTCGCTCGCGCCGAACAGCAGCCTCGGCTCCTCCACCCCTTCGAACGACATTCGATGAATCGGGCTGGGCCCGTACATCTTCAAAGCTGCCTGGTGACCCTCGGTTGCGTACCCCCGATTGTGCTTGAAATCGTAAACGGGGTAACGCTCATGATACGACTCCATCAACAGATCGCGATAGACCTTCGCCACGATGGACGCCGCGGCGATGGAGACGCTCCGCCGGTCGCCCTTGATCAGGGGAATCTGCGGCATGTGCAGCGTCTCGAGCGTCACCGCGTCGAGGAGCAGGACGTCGGGACGGATGTGCAGGTCCTCCACGGCGTGCTGCATCGCGAGTTTGCTGGCCTGCAGGATGTTGATCCGGTCGATCGTCCGCGGCTCGACGACGCCGATCGAGACGGCGCGCGCGCAGGAGAGAATCAGGCGGCTGACCGCCAGCCGCTCCTCCGCCTCAAGGATGAGCTTCGAGTCCTTCACCCCGAAGAGTGTCGGCTCGCAGTCGAGGATGACGCAGGCGGCGACGACCGGTCCGGCCAGGCAGCCGCGTCCGACTTCATCGGTTCCGGCGATGCACCTGAAACCGAAATCGCGGAGCCTGCGCTCGACCGCCGACATTTCGGCGACTCGCGCGAGCTCCGCGAAGAGAGAATCGTGGAGACGCTCGGATGGGGGGCGCTTGCGCGACCGGGATCGGGTTTGAAGGGCCATCAGGCGACCAGCAGGGAACAGCCGTGGGCAGAGAACGCCTCCGGCCGTGCCGGCTAGCGCTGACGCTTTTCTTCGATACGGGCGGCTTTGCCGCGCAGATTCCGGAGGTAGTACAGCTTCGCGCGGCGCACCCGGCCGTGACGCTCGACCTCGATCTTGTCGATCGTCGGCGAATGGAGCGGGAACATGCGCTCCACACCGATGCCGCCCGAGACCTTGCGGACCGTGAACATCTGGCGCGTGCCGCCGCCCTTGCGCGAGATCACCACGCCCTGGAAGACCTGGATGCGCTCTTTGTCGCCTTCCTTGACCTTCACGTGGACCTTGATGGTGTCGCCGGGGGAGAACGACGGGATGTCGGTCCGCTTGATCTCCGCCGACTCGACGAGTTTCATGATTTCTGGCATGACTGATAACTCCGGTAAGTTAGAAAAGCGGTGCAGTATACCGTTGCCGGTTGCCCGTTGCCAGCCTGCGGCGGGGACACCTCTCCCGGCAACTGGAAACGGGTAACGGGCAACTGGCGCGCTAGAACTTGCCGAGCCTGCGAAGAATTTCCCGCGCCTCGTCGTCCAGCTCCGCCGTCTCCAGCAGGTCGGGCCGTTTCTCCAGCGTCGCCCGCAACGCCTGCTCCTTCCGCCACTTGCGGATCTTCTCGTGATGTCCCGAGAGGAGGATGTCCGGCACCCGCCGCCCCCGCAGCTCCTCGGGGCGGGTGTAGTGGGGGTAGTCGAGCAGCCCTTTGAAGAAGGAGTCCTCCTCGACCGAGCCGCTGTTGCCGACCACGCCGGGGATCAGCCGCCCCATCGCATCGGCCATCAGCATCGCCGGCAGCTCGCCCCCCGACACGACGAAGTCGCCGACCGAGATCTCGTCCGGCTGCAGCGCCTCGTGCACCCGGTGGTCGAACCCCTCGTAGCGGCCGCAGAGGAACACCACGTGCGTCTTGGCCACGAGCTCCGCCGCCACCCGCTGGTCGAACCGCCGCCCCTGCGGCGAGGTCATGACCAGATGCCCCCCGCCCGCCGCCTCCACCGCCCGGAACACCGGCTCCCCCAGCATCACCATCCCCGGCCCCCCGCCGTACGCCTCGTCGTCGGTAGAGCGGTGACGGTCGGTCGCGTACTCGCGCAGGTCATGCACCCGCACATCCAGCAACCCCTGCTTCACCCCGCGCGCAATCACCCCCTCGGCGATGAAGGGCTCGAACATCCGGGGGAAGATGGTGATGAAGTCGACGCGCATCGAAGAGTCTCAAAGTCTCAGAGTCTCAAAGTCTCAAAGGAGATCGGGCCATCAGCGAAGCTCTCTGAGACTCTGCGACTTTGAGACTCTGAGACTCCGAGACTACTCCTTCACCGCATCGAGATCCTCAATCCCCTCGGGTAAAGCGACGACCATCCGCCGGTTCGGGAGGTCGATCTGCGTGCAGAGGTCGGCCGCGAACGGGAGCTCGAACTCGCGTCCGTCGGGGCGCTTCACGCTCAGGAGGATGCCGCCGCCGCCCTCGTAGGAGTCGGTGACGACGCCCCGTTCCTTCCCCTCGCCGTCGATGAGCGTCAGGCCGACCAGGTCGTGGAGAAAGTACTCGTCTTCCTCCAGCTCCCGCGCCTCGTCCTCGGGGATCTCGACCGTCCAGTTGTGGAGCGTCTGGATCTCCTCCGGCGTCTCGATGCCGGAGAACTTGAGGAGCGCGCGTCCGGCGTGAATGCGGACGCTCTCGAGCGCCACCTCGCGCGTCTTCGACTCGTCGGGGGCGACGAGGGTGACGCTTTCGAGGTCGTCGAAGCGATCGAGATCGTCGGTCCAGGGCTCGATGCTCGCCTCGCCGCGAACCCCGTGTGCTTTGCGGATGACGCCGACGGCGATGCGCTCGGACATCGGCCCGCCTAGTCGACGATGTCGAGAGAGTAGCGGCGGCGCGTCTTCTGCCCCGCCGCGCCGAGCAGCACGCGGATCGCCCGCGCCGTGCGGCCCTGGCGGCCGATCACCTTGCCGAGATCGGCCGGCGCGACTTCGAGCTCGATGACCGTGCCCTGTTCGCCGCGCTCGTAGGTATGCGTCTTCACCTCGTCGGGATGGTCGACGAGGGACTTCGCCACGAACTCGATCAGCTCGCGCATGCGCGCTGACTACTCCTTCGGCAGCTTCTTGAGCAGCGACTTGACCGTCGGCGAGAGCTGCGCGCCCTTGCTGACCCAGTAGTCGACGCGCGCGCGGTCGATCTTCACGTCAGCCGGGTTCTTCTTCGGGTCGTAGTGGCCGATCTGCTCCACGGTGGCGGCGGCCGGCGTCTTCAGGGAATCCGACACCACCACACGGTAGAACGGAGCATGGGTGGCTCCCTGTCGGCGCAAACGAATCTTCAGCATTCTGAGTAACTCCTTGGAAATAGGGCGCGGAATCGTACCCGAGCTTGGCCCCGAACATCAACGGGTGCCCCTGAATTCCGGTTTACGCGGGCCAGAGCCAGCCGAAGGTGCCGCCGATCAGCAGGCCGAAGATCAGGCCGTCGATCACGTGCTTGATCGCCACCGACCACGGCTTGCCGTACCAGATCGAGTCGGCGCCGTTCGTCCCGAACGCCCAGAAGATCATCCCGGTCGCGCCGGCGACCTGGAACACCCGCATGTAGTCGGTCCCCGGCTGCAGCGTCTCGGAGGCGATATAGGCGGCGCACAGCGAGCCGAGGACGGTGTAGAGGAAGTAGGCCCCCAGCGTCTTCGGAAAGGAGAAGGTGGAGGGGTTCTTCACGTACATCAGCGCGCTCGGACCGGCCGCCCACGCCTTCTGCTGCTCCGGCGTCATCGTCTTCCAGTCCATCTTCGGCCACATGTACATCCCCGGCTGGAGCGACTTCGCCGCCTCCACGTACGCCCCCTCGTTCTGCACGTGCCGGTAGTCGCGCGAGTGCCAGAACGGCAAGGCCATCCAAAGGATGTTGCTGGCGATGAAGACGAGAACCGCGGAGACCAGGATCGGGAGCCAGAGCTCGGAGAGAGGGACCATGGGGACCTCCTCGGGGGAGTGTACCGCGAGGGATGTTGTCGGTTGTCAGTTGTCGGTTGTCTGCGGTGTCGCGCCTGAATCGTCCGTTGGGCGACGAGCCCCAGACAACTGACAACCGACAACTGACAACCCGCCCCTGCCTACTGCATGAATCCCGGCGGCAGCCCCTTCATCATCTTCCCGAACTTCCGCGCCCCCAGCCCCTTCGAGAAGCTCTTCATCATCTTCTTCATCTCCAGGTACTGCTTGAGGAGGCGGTTGATCTCCTGCACGGTCGTCCCGGAGCCCTTGGCGATGCGCTTCTTCCGGTGACCGTTGATGATCTGCGGGTACTCCCGCTCCTTCGCCGTCATGGAGTCGAGGATGGCCTGCATCCGGACGATCGCCTTCTCGTCGATGTCTTCCTCGTTGATCTTCCCGGCGCCGGGGATCATCGAGACGAGCGACGACAGCGGTCCCATTTTCTTGACCTGCAGGAGCTGCGAGCGGAGGTCTTCGAGCGTGAACTTGTCGCGCGCGACCTTGTCGGCGAGCCGCGCCGCCTCCTTCTTATCGACCTCCGCCTCGACCTTCTCGATGAGCGAGAGCACGTCGCCCATGCCGAGGATGCGCGAGGCCATGCGGTCGGGATAGAAGACGTCGAGGTCGGCGTACTTTTCACCGACGCCGACGAACTTGATCGGGCGGTTGACCACCGACTTGATCGAGAGCGCGGCACCGCCGCGGGCGTCGCCGTCGAGCTTCGTGAGGACGATGCCGGTGACGCCGAGGCGGTCGTCGAACTCCTTGGCCGACTTGACGGCGTCCTGGCCGGTCATGGCGTCGGCGACGAACAGGATCTCCGAGGGGCGCGCGTCGCCCTTGATGGTCTGGAGCTCCGTCATCAGCGCGTCGTCGATGTGCAGGCGGCCGGCGGTGTCGAGCAGCACCGTGTCGTACATCAGCGTCTTCGCCTCGGCCAGCGCCTTTCGGGCGATGTCGATCGGGTTGCGGTTCTCCCCGATCTCGAGGAACGGCACCTTCACGTTGTTCGCGACGATGCGGAGCTGGTCGATGGCGGCGGGGCGGTAGACGTCGCACGGCACGAGCAGCGGACGCCGTCCCCGGCTCTTGAGGTGCATCGCCAGCTTGCCGGAGGTGGTGGTCTTGCCGGAGCCCTGCAGGCCGACCATCATGATCACGGCGGGGCTGCCGACGAGCGCCAGTCCGACTTCGTTGCCGCCGAGGAGCGCCTGCAGCTCGTCGCGGACGATCTTCGTGACCTGCTGGGCGGGGGAGAAGGCCGTGAGCACGTCGCCGCCGACCGCCTTCTCGCGGACGCGGTTCGTGAACTCCTTGACCGTCTTGAAGTGGACGTCGGCCTCGAGGAGGGCGACGCGGATCTCCTTGAGCGCGTTGTCGATGTGCCACTCGTTGAGGGTGGCTTCGCCGCGCAGGGTCTTGAAGACCCGGTCCATCTTGTCTTGCAGGTTGTCAAACATGGCGTGACCTAGAATGCCGGCCCGTGCCGGGCCATTCCTTTCTGAAACTGCGCCGGATGCCGGGCGCGGCCGATCCGTTCGCTCTCCGCATCACCCAACTGCAGGAAGGCAATCCCCGCGGCGAGTACATTCTCTATCACGCCCGCTCCGCCCGCCGCGCCACGAACAACATCGCCCTCGACTACGCGAAGACGTTCGGCCTGCCGGTGATCATGACCGAATGGCTCGACGAGCCGCACCTCTCGCCGCGCACGGAGGCCTTCATCCGCGCCGGCGCGGAGCAGACGGCGAGGGTCGCCGACGTCGACTACCGCTTCGAGCCCGACCGCGAGGTGATCGCGCGCGCCCGCTACGTCATCACCGACGAGTTCCCGACCCTCCCGGTGCCTCCGCACGCCACGCACCTCGTCGACGGGAACGGCATCCTTCCGATGCGCGCGATCGCGAAGGAGCAGTACTCCGCGAAGTTCTTCCGCGACAAGGCGCACAAGCTCCTCGACCAGTTCTGGTTCCGGCCTCCGGTTCCCATGGAGCGGTGGCCGCCTCGGCCACCGGCGGCCGGAGCGGCCGCCACTCCACAGAAGCCCCTCCGCGGCACCGGCATCTCCCCCAGCCTCCACTTCGGCCACCTCGGCATTCACGAAGTCGTAGCCGCCGCGCTGGACAGCGACGCACCCGAGGAGGAGATCGACGCCTTTCTCGAACAGGCCGTCATCCGCCGCGAGCTCGCCTTCAACATGTGCTTCTACAACCCCCGCTACGACTCGCTGGAGGCGCTGCCGGAGTGGGCGCGGAAGACGCTCGACGCGCATTGCCGCGACCGCCGCAAGCCCTCCTACACGTACGAGGAGCTCGAGCGGGCGGAGACGCACGACGACGTCTGGAACCTCTCCCAGCAGCAGCTCCTCAGGTGCGGGACGATCCACAACTACCTGCGCATGCTCTGGGGGAAGAAGATCATCGAGTGGAGCGAGACGCCGGAGGAGGCGCACCGCACCATGATCCGCCTGCACGACCTCTACGCGCTCGACGGCCGCGACCCCAACACCCACGCCGGCATCCTCTGGTGTTTCGGCAAGCACGACCGCCCCTGGGCGCCGGAGCGCCCGATCTTCGGCACGATCCGCTGGATGTCGTCGGACATGACGCGGAAGAAGGTGCGCCTGAAGGAAATCGCCGACGCCGTGGCCCGCTGCACGCCGCCGTAACCCGCGTGTAATGCGCGCGCACCACACTTCGCGCGATGAACACACTGCAGGACCTCGAGAAGATCGACCTCATGGGCGCCGAGGAGCTCGACCAGCTTCCGTTCGGCGCCATCCGTCTGGACAAGGAGGGGAAGATCCTCAGCTACAACACCACCGAGTCGAAGCTCACCGGCCGCGACCCGAAGCGCGTCATCGGCCGCAACTTCTTCCACGACGTCGCCCCCTGCACCAACGTCCAGGGCTTCGCCGGCCGCTTTCGTGAAGGGGTCGCGAAGGGGGACATGCACGTGATCTTCCCCTACCGCTTCGACTTCGAGATGGCGCCGCGCGACGTCACCGTCACCCTCTTCTATTCGAAGCAGACCGAGACCGCCTGGGTCTTCGTGCGCGAAGCGCAGGGCTGAGCGGCTGGATTAACGCGCGGGCCGGTGTCCGTTGCGTGTAGCGCGTTGCGAGTTCCTCGGGCACTGTCGTCCAGGCGCTAACGCCCGGGCAACTCGCAACCCGCAACGAGCAACTCGCGAATGGCCCAGCCCTCCCTCCGCCTCGACGCCAACGTCCCCGGCGACTTCTTCGTCGACGCGAGCTGCATCGACTGCGACGCCTGCCGCATCTTCGCGCCGGCGGTCTTCTCCGACGCTGGCGGGCAGTCGCGCGTCCATCACCAGCCGGAGACCCCGGAGGAGCTGCTCGCCGCGCAGAAGGCGCTGATCTCCTGCCCCACCGCTTCCATCGGCTCGGCGAGGCGCGACATGCGCGAGGCGGTGGCGGCGCTGCCGGAGCATCTCGACGGCGACGTCTACCGCTGCGGCTACACGAGCGAGAGCTCGTTCGGCGCGATCAGCTATCTCGTGCGCCGCGACTCCGGCAACCTCCTCGTCGACTCCCCCCGCTTCTCCGCGCCGCTCGCGAAGAACATCGACGCCCTCGGCGGCGTTGCACGGATGCTGCTGACGCACCAGGACGACGTCGCCGATCACGCGAAGTTCGCGGAGCGCTTCGGCTGCGATCGCGTCCTCCATCGCGACGACGTCCGCACCGGCACCGCCGCCGTCGAGCTGCAGGTGACGGGCAACGAGCCGGTCCAGCTCGACGCTGATACCGTGATGATCCCGACGCCCGGCCACACCCGCGGCCACGCCGTCTTCCTCTATCAGGACCAGTACCTCTTCACCGGCGACCATCTCGCCTGGAGCGAGGCGCGCGGTCACCTCTACGCCTTCCGCGGCGCCTGCTGGTATTCGTGGACCGAGCAGATCCGCTCCATGCAGCGCCTGCTCGACTACACGTTCGAGTGGGTGCTCCCCGGACACGGCCGTCCGATCATGCTGACGCGCAAGGAGATGCGCGCCTCGCTGGAGCGCTGCATCGCCTGGATGCAGGGCAGGTAGGCCCGTCCGTTGCTCTCCACGCGTGGGGAACAACGCGATGGGCAAATACATCACCCTCTTCAAAGAGACCTTCAAAGAGTTCAGCGAGGACAAGGTGCCGCGCCTCGGCGCCGCGCTCGCGTACTACACGATCTTCTCGATCGGACCGCTGCTGCTGATCGCCATCGCCATGGCCGGCATCTTCCTCGGGCAGGAGGCGGCGCAGGGGCGGATCTCCGCCGAGCTCGGGAAGCTCCTCGGGCCGAAGATGGCCGAGGCGCTCGAGCAGATGATTCAGGCGGCGGCGAAGCCGAAGAGCGGCACGATCGCCACCATCGTCGGCGTGCTCACGCTCATGCTCGGCGCCTCCGGCGTCTTCGGCCAGCTCAAGGACGCGCTGAACACCATCTGGAACGTCGAGCCGAAGCCGTCCGCCGGGATCAAGGGCTTCATCATGGAGCGGTTCCTCTCCATGGCCATGGTGCTCGGCATCGGGTTCCTCCTCCTGATCACGCTCGTCTTCGACGCCGCGATCTCGGCCATGGGACCGGTGCTGGAGCGGCTCATCGGCGGCGAAGCCATCGCGCACCTCATCCAGCTCGCGCTCTCGTTCGTCGTGGCCACGGTCCTCTTCGCCTGCATCTTCCGGCTGCTCCCCGACCTGAAGATCGCCTGGCACGACGTCTGGTTCGGCGCGGTCTTCACCTCCATCCTCTTCGTCCTCGGCAAGTGGGGCCTCGGCGTCTATCTCGGCAAGGCGGCGGTCGGCTCCGCGTACGGCGCCGCCGGCTCGCTGGTGATCCTGCTGGTGTGGGTCTACTGGTCGGCGCAGATCCTCTTCCTCGGCGCGGAGTTCACGCAGGTCTACGCCCGCACCTTCGGCAGCCTCAAAGGAGACACGTCGAAGCGCGACGCGCGCGCGCAAGCCAAACGCCCCGAGGACCGGCCGAAGGCCGCCGAGCCGGCGCCGGCACGTGGAGCGGCGCCGGTGCCTATGTACGCCAAACAGAAAAAGTCGGGAGGCGGCGCCCTGATCAAGATCGCCGTGGGCGGACTGGCGGGCCTGTTCTTCGGCGCGATTCTCGGCGGGATCAGCACGTTCGGCTTCGTCCTGAAGACGCTGCGGAAGGTGTTCGTCCCCTTCAAATAGAATCCGCGGCGTGAGGGTCGTCAAAGTCGTCGCGCTGCTCGCGCTTCTCGCCGGGTTCGTCGTGCTCCTGCGCGTGCTGCCGGTGGCGGAGTGGCTGGAGTCCTTCAAAGGCTGGGTGGAAGGGCAGGGGGCGGCCGGCTACGTCTTCTACGTTCTCGTGTACGTCGTCTGCTGCGTCTTGCTGGTACCGGCGCTGGCGCTCACCCTCGGCGCGGGCGCGATCTTCGGCTTCGTCCCCGGCGCGATCGTGAACGTCATCGGCGCCACGCTCGGCGCCATCGCCGCGTTCCTGCTCGCCCGCGGCGCGCTGCGCGGCCGTATCGAGCGCATCACCTCCGGCCACGTGAAGTTCGGCGCCCTCGACCGCGCCATCATCCAGGAGGGGACGAAGATCATGTGGCTCGTCCGCCTCTCCGGCTTCCCGCCGTTCACCTGGGTCAACTACGCGTTCGGCCTGACCGGCATCCGCCTCGGGCCGTACGTACTGACGACCTTCTTCGGCATCATCCCCGGCTCCCTCGCCTTCACCTGGGCCGGCGCCGCCGGCGCGCAGGCACTGACCGGGCAAGGAAACCGCGTCGCCCTGATCGTGACGGCGATCGGCGCCGTGCTGGTCAGCGCGTTCATCGCCCGCATCGCGACGCGCGCCATCCGCCGCGCCGGCGTGGACGAGGAGTAGCCTCAGAGTCTCAAAGTCTCAGAGTCTCAAGTCTCAAAGTCTCAGAGTCTCAGAGTCTCAAAGTCTCAAAGTCTCAAAGTCTCAAAGGCAACCCCTTTCTCTCTCTGAGACTCTGAGACTCTGCGACTCTGAGACTTCCCATATGCTACCCACCACCGGAGGACCCACGATGACCAACCCCCTCGCCCAACTCCCCAAACTCGGCCAGAGCGTCTGGTTCGACCAGATGGAGCGCAAGCTCGTCACCAGCGGAAAGCTCCAGCAGATGATCGACGAAGACGACCTGCGGGGGCTCACGTCGAACCCGACCATCTTCGAGAAGGCCATCGGCGGCAGCGAGGACTACGACGCGCAGTTGCGCACCCTCGCGTCGCAGGGGAAGTCGCGCGACGAGATCTACGACGAGCTGGTGATCGAGGACATCAGCAACGCCGCCGACGTCTTCCGCCCCGTCTTCGAGAAGACGAACGGCGAGGACGGCTACGTCAGCCTCGAGGTCTCGCCGCTGCTGGCCACGCGCACGCGCGAGACGGTCGCGGAGGCGCGGCGCCTGTACGACCGCGTGGCGCGGCCGAACCTCATGATCAAGATCCCGGCGACGCCCGAAGGCATCCCCGCCATCGAGGAGGGGATCTACCTCGGGATCAACATCAACGTGACGCTCATCTTTTCGAACGAGGTCTACGCGCGGGTGATCGAGGCGTACCTCCGCGGCCTCGAGCGCCGCGCCGCCGAGGGGCTGCCGGTCGGCCAGATCTCGTCGGTGGCCAGCTTCTTCGTCAGCCGCATCGACAGCGCCGCCGACAAGCAGCTCGAGGCGAAGCTGAAGGACGACCCGTCCCTCGAGCCGCTCCTCGGGAAGGTCGCCATCGCCAACGCGAAGATGGCCTATCAGCTCTTCAAGCAGGTCTTCACCAGCGACCGGTTCGTGAAGCTGCGCGACCTCGGCGCGCGCGTGCAGCGGCCGCTCTGGGCCTCCACCGGCACCAAGAACCCGAAGTACTCCGACGTGCTGTACGTCGAGTCGCTGATCGGCCCCGACACCGTGAACACGCTGCCGCCCGCGACGTACGACGCCTTCCGCGACCACGGCCGCGTCGAGGCGACGATCGAGGAGCAGGCGGACGAGGCGCGCCGCGTCCTGGAGACGTTCGAGCAGAAGGGCTTCAGCCTGAAGGCCATCACGAACAAGCTCACCGAAGACGGCGTGAAGTCGTTCAACGAGTCGTTCGAGCAGTTGATGCTCACCATCGAGGCGCGGCGCGACTCCGCCGTCCGCGGTCTTCCCGACCGCATCACCTTCCACAACGTGAACGGCATCGACGACGCGCTCGCGCGCGCCGACAAGGAGAAGTTCGTCTCGCGCATCTGGGCCAAGGACGCCTCGCTCTGGAAGACGGACGCCGAGCACAGGAAGATCATCGAAAACTCCCTCGGCTGGGTCGGCGTCCCCGACGTCATGGCGTCGCTGCTCCACAACATCATGGACGGCCTCCACGAGCTCCGCGACGGCGCCGACCACGTCGTCGTCCTCGGCATGGGCGGCTCGAGCCTCGTCTCCGAGGTCGTGCGCCGCCTCTTCGGCAAGCGCGAGGGCTACCCCGAGCTGCTCGTCCTCGACTCCACCGTCCCCGAGGCGGTGTCGATGCTCGAGGCGAAGATTGACCCGGCGCGCACGCTCTTCATCGTCGCCTCCAAGTCGGGGACGACCACCGAGCCGCTGATGTTCCACCGCTACTTCTACGACCGCGTGAAGTCGGCGGTCGGCGACCGGGCAGGCCAGCACTTCATCGGCATCACCGATCCCGGCACGCAGCTCGTCCGCGACGCGGAGCGCGACGGCTTCCGCAGGGTCTTCACGAACATGTCCGACATCGGCGGACGCTACTCGGCGCTCTCGTTCTTCGGCATCGTGGCCATGGCGCTGACCGGCGTCGACGTCGAACAGCTCATCGACCGCGCCGTCCACGCCGCGCACGTCGCCAGCATCCCGAACGTCCGCAAGAACACGCCGGCGCTACTCGGCGCCGCGATCGGCGCGCTGGCGCTGCAGGGGCGCGACAAGCTCACTCTCATCGCCCCCCGCCCGCTCGACACCCTCGGCCTCTGGGTCGAGCAACTCATCGCCGAGAGCACCGGCAAGGAGGGGAAGGGGATCGTCCCGATCGCCGGCGAGCCGCCGCTCGCAGCCGGCGAATACGCGAACGACCGCCTCTTCATCTCCGTCCGCCTGCGCGGCGGCGACGACCAGGACACGAACCGCCTGCGCGAGCTCGCCGCCGCCGGCCATCCGGTCATCGACTACGTCCTCGAAGATCCGCTCGACCTTGGCGAGGCGTTCTACGTCTTCGAGTTCGCTACCGCCGTTGCCGGCGCGATCCTCGGCGTGAACCCCTTCGACCAGCCGAACGTGCAGGAGTCGAAGGACAACACCAAGAAGCTCCTCGACGAGTACACCTCCACCGGCAAGATGACCGGTGGAGCGGGGGCCGCTCCGGCCCCCGGCACCGCGAAGCGCATCGACGTCAGCGACGCCGACGCCATCGCCGCACTGCTCGCGACCGTGAAGCCGGGCGACTACGTCGCCCTGACGCAGTATTTCGGCGAGACCATCGCCCGCGAGGAGAGCCTGGCCGCGATCCGCGAGACGATCGCCCGCGAGCTGCGCGTCGCCACCACCAGCGGCTACGGGCCTCGCTTCCTCCACTCGACGGGGCAGCTCCACAAGGGAGGCGGCGACAACGGGGTCTTCCTGCAGCTCACCGGCGGGCCGGGGCACGACCTCGCGCTGCCGGGGGAGAAGTTCACGTTCGGCGCGCTCGCCCGCGCGCAGGCCATCGGCGACTTCCAGTCGCTCGCCAGCCGGAACCGACGCGCGGTCAGCATCGATCTCGGCGCCGACATCGACGCCGGGCTCGCGCAGCTCGCCTCCGCGGTCCGCAGCGCGGTCGTGAAAGCATGAGCTGCGACGTCGCCATGATCGGCCTCGGCGTGATGGGGTCGAACCTCGCCCTCAACATCGAGGACCACGGCTTCTCAGTCGCCCTCTGGAACCGCGAGCCGGAGAACACGCTCCGCTTCTGCGAGGCGAACAAGGGCAAACGCTTCAACGCCACGACCACGCTCGAGGAGCTGACGGCGGCGCTCGTCCGGCCGCGCAGGATCATGCTCATGATCAAGGCCGGCGCGCCGGTCGACGAGATGCTCGGACGCCTCCTGCCGCACCTCGAGCCCGGCGACGTCGTCATCGACGGCGGCAACTCCTGGTTCAAGGAGACGCAGGCGCGCGCGCAGCGGCTCAGCGAGCGGGGGCTGCACTTCGTCGGCTCCGGCGTTTCCGGCGGCGAGGAGGGGGCGCGCTTCGGCCCTTCGCTCATGCCGGGCGGCACGCGCGAGGCGTGGGAGTCGATCCGCGACGTCTTCGAAGCCATCGCCGCGAAGAGCGACTCCGGCGCGTGCGTCACCTACTGCGGACCCGACGGCGCCGGCCACTTCGTGAAGATGGTCCACAACGGGATCGAGTACGGCGACATGCAGCTCATCGCCGAGGCCTACGACATCCTCCGCCGCGGCCTCGGCATGGACGCCGCGCAGATCGCGGACGTCTTCGACGAATGGAACCGCGGCCCGCTGCAGTCCTTCCTCATCGAGATCACCGCGAAGATCTTCCGGAAGCAGGACGAGGAGACCGGCGGCCCGCTGGTGGACAAGATCCTCGACAAAGCCGGCCAGAAGGGCACCGGCAAATGGACCGCGCAGGTCGCCCTCGACCTCGCCGTTCCGATCCCCACCATCGCCGCCGCCATCGACGCGAGAGTGCTGTCATCGATGAAAACGGAGCGCGTCGCCGCAAGCTCGGTGCTCCCTGGACCGACGGGCTCTCAGCCCGTCGCCGTCAGCGTCGAAGACGTCCACGACGCCCTCTACGCCGCCAAAATCTGCTCCTACGCCCAAGGCTTCGCCCTGATCCAGGCCGGGTCGAAAGAGTGGAAGTGGAACATCGACCTGCGCGAGATCGCCCGCATCTGGAAGGCCGGCTGCATCATCCGCGCGAAGTTCCTCGACGCGATCATGCAGGCGTACGAGCGGCAGCCGGGACTCCCGAACCTGCTCCTCGACGAGTCGTTCCGGATCGACCAGCCGCGCTGGCGCCGCGCCGTCGCGTATGCGCAGGGCGCCGGCATCGCCGTCCCCGCCTTCGCCTCGTCGCTGGCCTACTTCGACAGCTACCGCACCGCGAGCCTCCCGCAGAACCTCACGCAGGCCCAGCGCGACTTCTTCGGCGCGCACACCTACCAGCGCAACGACCGGGGCGACGACGCGCCGTTCGTGCACACCGACTGGGAGTGATCGCGGCCGCCACCGCGGTTCCTCGGCGTTCCTCGGGGTTCCTCGGTTCCTCGGCCGTGGGAGCGCCGCCAATTCGAGGAACCCGAGGAACTCCGAGGAACCCCGAGGAACCCGAGGAACCCCGCTTCCCATCCCGCGCTACGCTGCGCGCGTGAGCCTCGCGTGCGCACTGTTTCTCTGGGCGATTCTCGGCGCGATCGCGGTCGGCGTCGCGACGATCGGAGTCGCGATCGTTCTCGCATCAGCGGCCCGGCGCTCGACATTCGGACTGATCGTGGGCGGTGTGATCGGAGCCGGCGGTACCGCGGTCGCGATCGGCGCGGCCCTTTTCATCGCCGGCTGGCTCTTCTGGGGGATGTGGCCGCACGAGACCACCTCCCGAAGTGCGTTCAACGACGCGTTCGGCGTTCCTGCAGGTGCGGAGGTCACGCAGATCCGCAGCCGGACCATGAGCTCGACCGACTCGCACGAGCAGTTCCTCCGCTTCCACGCCCCGCCCGCAACGATCGCCGCCATCACCGGCACCCGTCTCGAGCGCACGACCGTCGAGGATTGCCGGAGTCAGTCACGCTCCTGGAAAGACGACGCACCGGACTGGTGGAACCCCACGACCGCGCCGCGGGCGGAGTGCTACACCGCCGACCCGTACGACAAGCGCCTCGTCTCGAACGCGGCGTGGCTGCTTTACGATCCGGCGACGGGAGCGGCGCATTTTCACTATCAGGGCGTGGAGTGAGCGCCGGGCGCCGCCGCGCCTGATCGCATCCTCTTCTGAGCGCCTCCGAAGACCGACCGCACGTCAGGTCATTTCCAGCAGAAAAGCTCGCGTCTCGTTCGGCAGTTCGAGATCCAGGGCTTCCTCGCGATGGGCCGCGAGATAGCGGGCTAAGAAGAACTCCTGAAACAAGAGATGTGCAAACCGAAGACGCTGTGGTGCGGAAGACCGCGATACCAGCGGAACGAGGAGCGAATTGAGCACGAGGCCAGCGTATTCGGGTACAGTCGACAGCGCCGGTACCCGCATCGCGATCTCTCTTGCTTCACAATCCGGCAGAAGGAGCGCTCTTCCTTCGTGGGCCGTCATCATGAGCCGGGCCGCGGCTTCCATCGCAGTGAACGACAGCTCCACTGTGGCGCGAGTGGACGTCTCCCGCGCAATCGATGGCCTTCCGGACGTTCCCCAGCGTTGCGACGCGATTACATCTCGCTCGATTTTGAGCAGCGCCCATTCTTCGACGAGTTGGGCGCGACGCACGTGATGGACGTCATTGGTGGTGACCGTATCGAGGATCATCCTGAGAAACAGCGGGCGTCGCGGGATGTCTCCGTAATACTCCTCGTAGCGGTCTGAGTCGATGGCCGCAATCAATTCATCGAGCCGTCGTCTCGCCTCACTGTCTGTAATCGTCTCCTTGAAGCGCCGGGCGAGCTCCGTCATCTGAGGCGGGTTCCAGTCGACGAGCTCGGCGCGCTGGACGTATTTTCGAATTCCTCCCTTGTGCGCCCCCACGCTGCCAAATGGCTGGTGAAGATCCGACTGTTTGTCGTTCCAGAACTCCGTGCGTGCCGTGAGCACCACAGGCACGCGCACTTCGTTGAAGAAGTTGAAAAAGTGCTGCAACGCGCCGCGCTCGCGCGTTAGAAATGGGCTCTCGTCGAGTCCGTCGAAGATCAGGAGCGCGTTTGTGTCTGGGCGCTTGAGGAGACTGTCGATTACCGCGCGAGCGATGAACTTCCAGGTGTCGACGTCCTCGATTCCCGCCAGATCGAGGAGATCCTCGATATCGATAGCCTGCTCCAGCAGGTCCTTCGCTCCCACGATCCTCTTGTCGATACGAGCGGCCGGCACGAAGAACACTTTCCTTGGCATATGCCGGACGGCGCGGCGTGCGACTGTCGTCTTTCCGTAGCCGGCACCACCGAGAAGAAGCGTCAGGTTCTGCTGGCCTCCGAGAAGCAGCTTGGCCGGATCAGCGAGGTCCGTTCGGCTTTCCGATTCGGACTCGAGGTGGTGCCGGTCCAGGACCAGATCGGCCACGCGAATCGGAACGACGGCGATCGGCTCCAGATCGAACTGACCGAAGGAATCGGCGTCGCGGTTCGTTGCCGTATTGAGGGCTGCAACGATTCGCTCGCTCAAGGCGTTGAATACCTCGCGCAGGAAACGCAGCGAGTCCCAGCACATCGCCTCGCGAACGCGCCCCTTCCGCATCAGCTCCGCGACCCCCGTTTCAACAGGAATCCGGAAGTCGGAGTCGCTCGCTACGCGGTTGTGCACCAGCAAATAGCGCTCTGCGCGAACGTCGCTTTCGTCGAACTTGCGGATTGATTCGAGACACTGTTCCCGCTGGCTTGCGCCGACCCGCTCTTCCGCGACTTCGAATCCCTTGCACTGAACCGCCAGGCTAAATTGCTGCCCGTCATCCCACACGAACAGGTCGACACCTGCACGGTCGATGGTTCGAAGACGCGGTGCGGCGATGCACGCCGGCCAACGAATGCGCAGCAGCGTCAGAGCGCGGTCAGCGAAGGCATCGCGCGAAAGAGCGCGCAGTTCCGAATGGAGGCGCTTGAACTCCTTCCTGTCGGTCCACGCCTTGTCAGCCATGTTGCCTCAGGAAGCCGTGCATCGGGGGCGGAGCCTCATATTCAGCGCAGCTATCATCATCACAGCGCCATCTTCGCATCCCCCGGCTCAGTAGGCGCTCCGACACCTCGTCCGTACGCTGTTCATCGAACGGTGGCTGCGGCAGCATGCTCCAGAGCTCGTCGAGGATCGCCGCGCCTCATCCGTTCATAACGATTGCTCCCGCGCCGCGTCGTCGGCCGCGGCGCATTCGATCGCCGCCTCCTTTGCCTCGACCATGTTCGGATCGGGCTTGCGGTCCTCGGTCTTGCTTGGGACGGCGGGAGCCGCGCCCGGCAGTTTCTGCTCCTTGCGGGAGCCGAAGGTCAGCGCATAGGCCCAGGTGAACTCCGCTCCGAGGAGAAAGATCTGCGCGGAGTAGTAGACCCAGATCATCGCCATGACCAGCGAGCCGGCCGCGCCGAACCCCGACGTCACGCCACTCCTGCCGATGTAGAGTCCGATCAACGATTTGCCGATCGTGAACAGCAGGGAGGTGACGCTCGCGCCGATCAGCACGTCGGTCCACGCGACCCTCGCGCGCGGCATCACCTTGTAGATCATCGCGAAGACCGTCGTGGTGAGCACGTAGCTGAAGATGGCGTTGACCGCGGCGACCATCGACTGCCAGTCCGCGAAGCGCGGTCCCCACATTTTCCCGAACGCCGCCAGCGCCGCGCTGACCACGAGTGAGACCATCAGCAGGAAACTGATGCCGGCGATCGTTCCGAACGACAGCAGGCGTGCGCGCAGCAGGCTCCAGATCGGCCTCCGGTCCCGCTTCGGAGCACGCCAGATCCGGTCGAGCGAATCCTGCAGCTCGGCGAAGACCGAGGTGGCGGCGATCAGCAGCAGAACGAGACCGGCCACTGCGGCGGTCATGCTCTCCGCCGGCTTGCTCGCGCTCTCGAGCAGCTCCTGCACCGCGACGGCTCCCTCGCGGCCCATCAGCCCCTGCAACTGTGCGGCGATCTCCCCACGCGCCGCCTCGACGCCGAAGATCATCCCCGCCAGCGAGATCACGATCAGCAGGAACGGCGCGATGGAGAGCATCGTGTAATACGCCAGCGCCGCCCCCATGCTCTGCGCGTAGTCGTCCACCCACGAAGACGCCGCCGCCTTCGTCAGGATCCAGATGTTTTTGGCCGTCATGGCCGCTCGCTCTCGTTTTCTGGCCATGCGGAGAGTGTACGCGCCGGCTATCGATCCGCGGCGAGCCCGCGCGCGATCGCTTCCATGACGATGCGTTCTTCGGCGGGCGTGAGGCCGAGGCGGTCGTTCATCAGGTGAAAGTGGACGTGCAGGTCGTGCTCCGGCTCCCCTTCCATAAGTTGCGCCGCGCGCAGTGCCGCCGCGTAGGCGTCGAGCGTGTCGCTGAGCGATTCGCCCGCGTCGCTCCGGCTCCAGACCTCGTCCACGTAGGCCATCAGCGTGTCGGAAACCTCTTCATCGCCAGCCATCGGCAGCGACCGCGCGACCGCCTCCGCAAACGCGCCTCCCTGCGCGCGCGCCGGCGCGAAGGAGTGGATGAGGATGACCGCCGGCGGCACGGCCTTGCCGATCCGCGACGACCGCTCAGGCCCGATGCTCCGCAGCAGCGCGTATGCCGCGTCGCTGCTCGCCTCGAACAGACGCTCGGCCGTGTCGCGAGCAGCCTCCCCCCGCCCGACGCCGGCCCGCGGCGCGTACACCCCGCGCTCGACGTGCATGACGCCAGACCCGCGCGCGTGCTCCACCAGCCAAGGCCAGACGCTCTCCTCCAGCACAGCGGCCTCGCCGGCAAAGTGCGCCCGCACGCAGCCGCCCGTCGACTCGTCCGAGCGGGTGAAGAAGTGCCGTTCGATCCACCGTTCCACACGGCAACGAGCCACGAACGGCTCCACGACCTCCCGCAACACCCGATCCCCGTCCGGGCCGTATGCCGTGCCGTTGAAGAAGAGGTGAGCGCTCAACATCCGGCAGATGATACGAACGCGTGCGGCGGAGTGCCAGACGGGCGCCGGCGCTGCCGCGGCGAGCGAGAAGATGCGGTTGGGACCCTGGAGGCAGATCAGCCTCGGCTCGCCGCGCCCCTTCCAAGCGCCGCCAGGACCTCGTCCCGAAGCGCCGCCTCCGAGTGATCGCCGAACTCCTGCAGTGTCTGACGCAAGTCGTCGGACAATTCGGCCTGCCACCAGCCGCGGCGGCCGCTTTCGGTATACGGATCGAATCGGTCCCGATGGTTCTTCAGCGTGTTCTTCTTGGTCCCGAGCAGCGCCGCGGCGCGCTCGAAGGTCTGATCCTGATTGCCGAGGCCGAGAGCCTCGTGGCCGAAGCGCGACAGGTAGAGCGCCGTCATCAGGACCTTTCGTCGCGTATCGGGCCCCAGGCGCTCGCGTTCCGCAACCTCGCGAACTGCCACGCGGCCCGCCGGACGGCGTGTCGCATCATCGCGCAGCAGCAGTTTGGCGACGACTGATGCGACGCTGTTGTCGTAACTCTCCTCGGCAAGCCGGGTCAGTCCGTCCACGGGCCAGCAGCTCGTTTGTGAGGCCGCAGTACGCGACCACGTCGAGTTCCCAGCGCGGCGACGACGGCCGGCCGATCTCGCGCTTCTCTTCCGGCGTCAGCGCGACCTTGACGCTGGTGCGTACCCAGTAGCCATTGCGGTCGAGAACCGTCGCCACCAGCTGTTCGAATGCGTCCATCCGTTCCTGCCGGTCAGCAGGGTAGCGCGCTTCGTCACGGCCGTGGAGAACCCCCGTCGGCGGGGACGGCCATGACGGCGTTCTCCCGCGGCAGCGCGTTGACGCGCTCCACCTCTGTACCCGGTGCGCGCTTGCCGCGGCCGGCGAGGGTGAAGCGGGCGAAGACGTAGGGCTGGCCTTCGCTGCCGTTGAGGGTGTTCGCGTCGCCGGCGTGGAAGTGGAGGTGGCGGCCGACGCTGTGCCGGAGTTGCCGAGGAGGCCGAGGATGGCGCCGGCGCGGACGCGGTCTCCGGCCTTCACGCGGATCGAGCCGGGCTGCAGATGCGCGTAGAACGCGTACCGGCCGTTGCCGAGGTCGAGCGAGACCCAGTTGCCCGACACGTTCGCGTTCGTCAGCGGCATCGGCGTCTCGATGGAGCCGCAGTCGAGGGCCACGTCCCCGATGGAGCGGTCGGTCGTGCGCAGCGCGCGGCGCGCCTGCTCGATCCGCAGCGCGCGGACGTACTCGCCGACGCTGGTCCCGACGCAGCGGCGAAACGTCGTCGCCAGGTGCACGGGGTGCACGCCACCGATGCGTGCGAGCTCGGCAAGGGAGACCGCTTCGGCCGGGCAGTCGTCGAGCCGGGCGCGGACGCGCGTGAGCCACGCCGGCGCGCGCACCGGGACGGGTGGGGCCGAGCGGCTGAGCGCCACCAGGAGCTGCAGCGCGATCGCCTCGAACACGAGCGGCGTCAGCGCGTCGTCGCGCTCCATCTCGTCGCGGAGCCGGTCCGTGAGGAGCGGCACCGGACCGGCCGCGACATGCAGCGGCGCCGTGAGCTCGGCCCCCGCCTCGCACACCTGGTGGAGCACGTGCGAAGGGAGCTCGACGAGCAGCGCCTCGCCGCCGGCCGTTCCGTACGCATCCGAGTGGCGTGTTCCCGGCGGTGAGAAGACGACGGAGCCGCGCGCGCAGTCGACCTCCTCGCTGCGGCTGCGCTCCACGTGGCCTCCGGTGAGCACGAGATAGATCGTGGCGGTGGCATGTTCGTGATCGGGGATGCAATGCCGCGCCGGGTAGCGGTTGTGCGCGACGCGGAACGGCCCGACATCGCGCCGCAGCACGTGGTATGCAGCGGTGTCGTCGTCAACGTCAGCGGCGGAGCGGCTCACGTGAGTCGAGTATAGCCGTCGTCTTTCCGAAGGCTGCCGTCGTCTTTCCGGAGGCTGCCGTCGTCTTTCCGAAGGCTGCCGTCGTCTTTCCGAGGGCTGCCGCGTTCTCCCCGAAGGCTGCCGTCGTCTCCCCGGAGGCTGCCGTCGTCTTTCCGAAGGCTGCCGTCGTCTTT
>DASWNW010000134.1:0-78635 GCA_036399015.1 Thermoanaerobaculia bacterium
CGGAAAGACGACGGCACCCCTCGGAAAGACGACGGCACCCCTCGGAAAGACGACGGCAGCCTTCGGGGAAATCGCGCCACCCTCCGGGGAGACGACGCCGCCCTTCAACCGCAGACACCCGACACCCGACACCTGCCACCCGCGCAACGCGCAACGCGCAACGCGCCACGCCCCCCGCTCCCTTGTAACCGTTCCGTGGAATGTGCCCTCACACCGACCGGTTGGACGCCGGTGAGAACGATGCCCAAATTCGAATACGAATCGCACACGGAGAGTGACTCCGCGCTGTATGAACGCCGCCGCGTACGTCGTGTTCGAATGATCGCCGAGCTGACGTTGAATCTGATCAGCAGCGACCGCACGTCGTCGCATCGCGAGGCCCGCTGCCTCGTCGACTGCGCCCGCAAGGCGATCCTCGAGCTGGTCCCCGGATTCCAGCTCCGCTACGAACGGATCGTCAAGCCACACTTTGACCGCGTCCTGCAGCAGCGCTGGCCGGAAGAAGAGCTGCGGCACAGCGATCCGTCCGAGACGGTCAACTAGCGGGGCATTTCCCATCGCGCGAGCGCGCCGGGTGCAAACGCCTCCCTCCGCGCGAAGACCATCCCCGCCTCGTCCACCGCGATGAGCGCCCACTCCTTCCGCGGCCAGTAGACCTCCGCCGCCGGCAGATTCCTTTGCTGTCGCGTCACCGCGTCGACCACCGGCACCGGCGGGCGATGTTCGTCCACCGCGAGATCGATCCGGTACTTCTGCAGCAGCGCGCGCCAGGCCCGCTCGTCCCCCCGCGCCCGCGCGTATTCGGCGATGTAGAAGCGGTGCAGCTCGTTGCGGCCGTCGGTCAGCGCGCGCCGCTCCGGATAGAACGACCAGATCAGGTACCCGCCGAACTGGTCGGGGTTGTAGATGTTCCCCGGCAGCCCGGTCGCCTTCAGCCGCGCCACGGCCTGCAGCGGGAAGCGCTCCGGCGCGACACCGAGACGGTGGTCGGCGGTGAGGAGGATCAGCAGGATCGCCGCGAGCGAGGCGCCGTAGGTGATGACGCGCCGCAGCGCGAAGCGCGGCACGAGGAGCGGAAAGGCGGCGAAGAAGAGCGGCTGGTTCCGCACGTGGCGGATGGCGAGATAGGCGAAGCCGGCGAAGAGCAGCGCGCGCCACCACTCGTCGCGCTTCGCCACGAACGCGACCGCCCCCCCGATCACGAGCAGGTAGAGCAGCGGGAACTGCGTGACGCGGCTCGGCAGCCACTCCGCGTTCACGAACGCGCCGCTGCGGATGAAATCCATCAGCTCCAGCGGCGCCCAGATTGCGCCCGACCCGTGCGGATTCGCCAGTAGTGCGAGCGCGCTCGCGAGCGCCGGCAGGACGCGGCGCGTCGACAGCGCGGCGATGCCCGGCGCGAGCAGCGCCGAGGGGTGGATGTTGATCCAGAACGCGGCGATCGCGGCGTGCGCCAGCCAACTCCTCGCGGAGATCGCCAGGACCACGAACAGCATGGCCACCGACGACGGCCGAAAGTCGAACGTCTGCATCGCGCCGGCGAAGGCGATCGACGTCATCAGCAGGTCACGCCTGCTGAGAAAGAAGACCAGCGTGAAGATGCCTGCCGCGAGCAGCCCCCGCGCGATCGACAGTCCCGCGAGACCCGTGAGCTGGTGCAGTCCGTACGCGGCGACTTCGAAGAGCCACTCGCCCGTCACCCACTCGCGCTCGTCCGTGGCGATGGCGAACGGGTCGAGCGTCGGAAGCGCGCGATGCTCGACGATCCAGCGGCCGGTGGCGAGGTGCCAGAACAGGTCGTAGTTGCGGACCGGGCCGATGGCGGCGAGGGTGAAGAGGAGCGCGAGCGCGATCGGGATGATCCGTTGCTCGCGCCCGTCGGTCACCGGGCGATCATAGCGCGCCGTTCAGTCTCGCCAGTTGCACGTCGCCGTTCACGGTCGTGATCTTCAGCTCGTGCTGTCCCCCGTTCACCTCGCCCGACACGCGGCGGCTGCCTGGGTTCGAGTGGATGCTCAGTGGGAACGACGCCTCGAAGTCGCCGTTCACCTGCGAGAGGTCGACGTTGAACGACGCGCTCTGCGGCAGGATCGCCTCCACGCCCCCGTTCACGGTCTTGAAGCGCGCTCCCTGGAACGACTCCAGGAACTTGCATCGCACGCGGCCGTTCACGGTCGTTGCGGCGAGCGACTGCGTCCCGACGGTCTCGATGTCGATCGTGCCGTTGATCGTCGCCGCCTCGGTCGCCCCCGATACCCCGCGGGTGACGATGCGGCCGTTGATCGTGCTCACGTCCAGCGTCACCGTCGGCGGCACGCGCAGCGCGTAGTTGATCCGCTTCGAGTCGCGGTCGAAGAAGTTCCGGAAGCTGAAGTGGAAGCGGCGGCCGTTGCGGCGCTTCTCTTTCCGCCCGATGCGCAGGGTGTCCCCTTCGAGCGTGGTCTGGAACAGGCCGTCGTTCTCTTCCCCCTGCTTCCGATCGAGGCTGCCGGAGGCGGTGGCCACGAGGGAGATCTCGTCCGTCTGCGAAGCCTCGACGGAGATGCTCCCGTCGACTTCGAACACACGGAGCTCGCGCACGCTGGAGGCGGGCCAGGTGCGGGCGATCGTGACGGTCGACTTCGACCGGCGCGGGCCGTCGCCGTCCGCGTGCCCTTCAGCGCGCCCGCACGCCATCGCCACGAGGGCGATCGGGAGTAAATAAAGCGCTCGGTTCAACCTGTTCATACGACACCTGCATCCGGTTGTACGACAATCGCCGGCCGAGGTTTCATGACGGACAACTCCCAGACCAAGCTCCTCCGGATCGCCGCCTTCCTCGTCGACGCGCTCTCGATCGCGATCACGCTGGTCCTGCCGGCCTCCATTGTGAGCTACGCGATGACCTGGTCGAGCTCCCCCAGGGGCATCCAACTGGTCTGGTGGGCCGCCCTCGCCATCCTCATGCTGGCCATGCTCCTCCGCGACGGCTTCCGCCGCCGCTCCATCGGCAAGCAACTCCTCGGCCTGCGCGTCCTGACCCCCAAGGGCGAGGGCTGCGGCTACTTCCGCTCCCTCCTCCGCAACGCCCCCCTGGTGATCCCCGGCTGGAACGTCCTCGAGGTGGTGCTGGTGCTGGCCGGCAGGTCGCGCACCGGCGACCGGCTCGCGAAGACGACCGTCACGGAAGAATAGCCAGCCGCCGTTCGGTCAGCTCCTTCACGAACGCCTCCCGGGCCGACAGCCGCACGTCGAACAGGAACACGTTCTCCTCCTCGAACCGCTCCTCCACCAGCACGACGTCCGGCGGCCGCACCGCGCGGTAGGCGTGGCTCAGCGCGTCGAACGGCACCTGCACCGCGATCCGCTCGTAGAGGTAGCGGTCGAGCAGCGGCGCGTCCCGCAGCGTCTCGGCGGCCGTGTCGCGATAGGCGCGAGAGAGACCGCCGGTGCCGAGCTTGATCCCGCCGTACCAGCGCACCACGATGACCCCGAGGTCGTGCAGCGCCGCCCCCTCGATCGCGGCGAGGATTGGCTTCCCGGCGGTGCCGGACGGCTCGCCCGCGTCGGAGCTGCGCGAGCGTCCGCCGGCGAAGAGGCGATACGCCCAGCAGTGATGCGTCGCGTCGAAATGGCGCTTCTGCGTCCGTTCCAGCTCGGCGAAGAACTCCTCCTCCGACGTCGCCGGAAAGGCGAGCCCGAGGAACTCGGAGCGCTCGATCTTGTGACGGAACTCGACCGGCTCGCGGAGCGTGCGGTAGTGATCAGACATTGCGGTACGCCGACACGTGCCGGTTCCCGCGCAGGAAGAACCGCAGCGGCCAGGCCGCCGCGTCCCCCGAGTTGTCGATGCCGATGCGGGGGCTGACGGCGATGTCGTCCTCCGCCACCTTCACGTCGCGCGGCGAGAGCCAGAGGTCGTCGCCGCGCAGGCTCGCGCCGTCGAGGCGGCGGTCGATGTCGAGCGCCATGCAGATCTTGCCGGGCCCGTTCATCAGGTCGTGGTCCTTCTTCGCCTTCGGCCTGCGCGCGCGCATCGTCTCGACGCCGCGCACCGGTTCCGCCGCCCGCAGCAGCACCGCCTCGGCGAGGTCGGCCTCCTGCGTCACGACGTTCATGCACCAGTGCATGCCGTAGGTGAAGTAGACGTACGCGTGACCCCCCTCGAGGTACATCGACTCGTTGCGCGGCGAGCGCAGGCCGCGCCGTGCGTGGCTGGCCAGGTCGTTCGCGCCGAGGTAGGCCTCCGTCTCGACGATGCGGGCGGCGAGCAGTTCGCCGCCGTCCAGACGCCGCCAGAGGACGCAGCCGAGGAGCGCGCGGGCGATGTTCACCGTATCGCCGAGGTAGAACGCGCGCGGCAGCTTCTTCAAATGTCCAGCCGCGCGCCTTTGCGGTGGTCGAGCGCGTCCTCGGTGGTGTGGCGGCCGATCACCCGGAGCAGTTGCTCGTGCACGCGCGGCGTCGCGCCGACGATGTTGCCGCGGTCGAGCCAGCGCTGGCCGCCCGAGAAGTCAGTCACGACGCCTCCCGCCTCGGTGACGAGCAGCGTCCCCGCCGCCACGTCCCACGGCGCGAGGTGCATCTCGAAGAAGCCGTCGAAGACGCCCGCCGCGGTGTAGGCGAGGTCGAGTGCCGCCGAGCCGGCGCGCCGGATGCCTTTCGAGACGCGGATCACGTCGGTGAAGATGCCGACGTACGTCTCGACGTACTCCTGCGCCCGGAAGGGGAAGCCGGTCGCGAGGAACGACCCCTCCAGCGTCTCGTGCGACGAGACACGCATCCGCTCGCCGTTCCGGAAGGCGCCGGCGCCGCGCGCCGCGGTGAAGAAGAGGTCGCGCAGCGGCTCGTAGATCAGCCCCGCGATCGTCTCCTCCCCCTCGCGCAGCGCGATGGAGACCGACCAGATCGGAAAGTGCTGGAGGTAGTTCGACGTGCCGTCGAGCGGATCGATGACCCAGGTCCGGCCGGAGGCGCGGGCGGTGCCGGCGCTGCGGCCCCCCTCCTCGCCGAGAAAACCGTCGCCCGGGCACTGCTCGCGGATGAAGGCGACGATCGCCTCCTCGCTCTCCCGGTCGGCCTTCGAGACCCAGTCGTTCCGCGCCTTGAGGTCGGCGTCGTCTTTGTCGAGGTGCTCCCAGTATTTGAGGAGGACCTGCGCTCCCCGCCGCGCCGCCTCGGTCGCGATCTCCACGTCATTCATGCGGGGGCGGATTGTATGCGACGGCGCGGCGCGAAATGTCTCCTATTAGACATCTTTAAGTTACTATCCTCCCGTCCATGACCATGCGAGGGACTTCGCGCCGCACGCGCGAGGCGACCCTGCTCGGCGCGCGTGCATTCGGATGGGACCGGGCCCTGCTCGCGACGCTGCGGCATGTGTCGCTTCCGTTCGAGGAGCCGCTGCCGCCGGTTCCGCTGGCCGAGCTGCGGGAGGCGGGGACGCGCGACCGGCTCTCGCTCCTGGCGCAGTTCGCGGCGCATCAGGCGCTGCTGCAGTTCGCCGGGGTCGCCGACGGCGAATTCGACGTCGCGGAGTGGGCTGTTGTGCCGAAGCGGGGCAGCGACGTGCGGCTGATCCGCGTCGGCGCGCGTGCGTGCGATCCCACGGCCGCGCCGCCGGTGGTGACGCTCGCGCAGGCTTTCGCGGAGCGGATCGGCGCGGAGCTCGACGTGCTGCAGCAGCCGTGGGCGCGGGCCGACGCGGTCTACGCGGAGGCGTTCGCGCGCGTCTCGCGCGACGTCGCCGCCGACCTCAAATGGATGCGCCGCGCCGCGTGCGGCGCCATCGCCTCGCCCGGACCGGAAGGGCTGCGCAACCTGCAGGCGGGGCGTTTCTCCTGCGACGGTGAGGACTGCGTGGAGTCGCTGCGCCGCTTCGCCGACGGGGCCTTCCGCCTGGTCGTCATCCGCGGCGCCTCACCGCTCGAGCGCTACTCCGCCCTCGGCGCACTCGTCTCCGATCGCACTCTCAGCGCGCCCGCCGTGGCGGAGCGGATCCTCGCCGCGACCGCCGCCGGGCGGCACGTCTTCGTCGTGGCAAACGAAGAGGCGTTCGACGCCGGCTCCCGCGAGGTCGTCGAGCTGCTGGCGAATGCACGTCACGGGACGTGGCTCATGCCCGGGCGCGGCGAGCCGCTGCCGCCGGCGCGGACGTTCCTGATCTCCCCCCGTCTCGCCGCGCGCGAGGCGTTGCGCGTCGACGTCCGCCAGTTCGTGGAGTCGCCCGCCTTCGCCGCCTACCTCGCGCACGGCGACGTCCCGCCGCCCCCCGCGTCGCTGCCGGCGCTCGCGGAGCCGGCCCGCTCCTACATCGGCGCGCTCGCGCTCCTCGGCACGACCATCCCCCGCTCGCTCGCCACCGCGTTCCTCGGCGACTTTCTCTTCAGCGGCAACCTGGAGGAGTTGGCGGTCGGCGGCGTCACGATGGTCGACGCGGAGTCCTTTGCGTTCGCGGACGACGCCACGCGTGAGGAAGCCGCCCGGCTGATCCCGGCCGCGTCGCGCGCCTCGCTCTGCCGCGTCGCCGCCGCACATACCACCGGCCTGCGTGCGGCGCTGCTCTGGCTCGACGCCGGGGAGGCGGAAGCGGCCTCGCGGGCGCTGGAGCAGGCGCGGTTCGCGAACGCCGCGGAGACGGTCGACGCGCTCCGCCGCGTCCCGCGGTCGGTCCTGACGCCGGAGCTCTCGGTGCGCTACGCGCACGCGCTGATCGACTGCGGCCGCTATCGCGACGCGCGCGAGCTCGAGGCCGGCGACGACTACGTTCTGGCGCGCATCGAGCGCCGCACCGGCGACTACGCGACGGCGCTGGCGCGCCTGGAGCGGCTCGAGTGCCCCGAGGCGCTGCTGCTGCGGGCGGAGGTGCTCCGTCTCCTCGGGAGGATGGACGAGGCGAGGCGCCTGCTGGACCGCTGCGGCGACTCGGTCGAAGCCGATTACGAGCGGGGCCAGCATGGCTGCGAGGTCCGGCTTCCGCCCGAGCATTACCTCGCCGCGCGGCTGGCGACGTACCACGCGCTCGACGTCAGCGGCGACTATGCCGAGGCGGCGAAGTGGGCGAAGGAGGCCCACGAGCGGGCGCGGACGGTCGTCGAGAAGATCGACGCTTCGCTCGATCGCCTCTTCGCCGTCTTCTCCGCCGGCGATTGGGAGGAGGCGCGCGCCGTTGCCGTCGAGTCGCTGCGGGAGGTGGAGGAGACGCAGGGCGACCGCGCCGCCGGCGGCATCCTCTATACGCTCGCCTTCCTCGCCGCCGACAGCGGGCAGTGGGCGCACGCGGCGCAGCGCATCGCCCGCCTGCGGCACTACTACACGAGCGTGCGCGACGAGCTGCGGCTGGCCGAGCTCCAGCTCCTCGACGCGCATCTCGACTTTACGCGCGGCCGCTTCGCCAACGCGCGCGCCGCGGCGAACGCGGTGTACGAGCGCCGCGCACAGCACGACCAGATCCGCGAGGCGGCGGCGCTGATCCTCGACGAGCTCGATTGGATGGAGCAGGCGAAGCGCCCCCTCCGCTCGACCGGCAAGTCGGGAAATGTGGAGCTGACGCGGAGAAGGCGCCGGCTCACCGGCGAGCTGCGCGACGACGCCGATCCGTTCTTCGCCTTCCGCAACGCGATTCGCACCGGGGATGAGAAAAGCGCGCGTGCGCTCGCGCTCCAATACGACCTCGTCTTCGAGGCCGCCGCGGCGCCGGCCGACGTCGAGCTGCGCATCCTGCGCGCGGCGGCCGTGCGCGACTATCCGTTCGCGCCGCACGACCTCGACCTCCCCTGGTGCTTCGCCACGCGCAACCGCCTCGGGCAGTGGCACGCCATCGGGTCGTACACGCCGCCGTCGTTCGATGACAACGACGGTGCGGCCGACTGGATCGTCTGCGGCGAGCGGGAGCGCCTCTACGTCGAAGGCTCGTCCCGCTGGAGCAGCGACGGACGGGAGGCGCTCGCCGCCATCTTCCGCATCCGCTCGGAGAACCAGCGCTTCCGCCGCCTCCTCGAACAGGAGGAGGGCGCCCGTCCCGCGCGCGCCGGCGCGATCGACGGCATCGTCGGGCAGTCGGCGGCGATCCGGGAGGTCGAGTCGCTCGTCGCCCGCGTCGCCCGGCGCGACGTCGCCGTCTGCATCCTCGGCGAGTCGGGCACCGGCAAGGAGCTCGTCGCAAAGGCGATCCACCGCCAGTCGCAGCGGCGGCAGAAACAGTTCACCGCCGTCAACTGCGCCGCGCTGCCGGAGCACCTCGTCGAGAGCGAGTTGTTCGGCCACGTGCGCGGCGCGTTCACCGGCGCGGACCGCGACCGCGCGGGGCTGATCGAGACCACCGACGGCGGCACCCTCTTCCTCGACGAGATCGGCGAGCTGCCGCTCCCCGCGCAGGCCAAGCTCCTCCGCTTCCTGCAGGAGGGGGAGTTCCGCCGCGTCGGCGACAGCGTCAACCGTTCTGCCGACGTACGCATCGTCAGCGCGACGAACCGTAAGCTCGACTCCGCGGTGGAGGAGGGGCGCTTCCGCGACGACCTTTACTACCGCATCCGCGGCGTGGAGATCCCGCTGCCGCCGCTGCGCGAGCGGGGCGCCGACATCCTGCTGCTCGCCGCCCACTTCCTGGCGGTGGAGAAGGAGAAGCATCGCGGCGGCCCCTCGCTCCTCTCGCAGGACGTGGAGGCGATCTTCACCGCCTATCCCTGGCCGGGCAACGTGCGCGAGCTGCAGAACACCATCCGCGCCGCCCACGCGATGGCGGGCGAGGCGAAGGAGATTGCCATCGAGCACCTGCCGGAACGCCTGCGCAACGTGGCGCCGGCAAAGGTGCCGGCCGGCTCGTACCAGCACGCCGTGGCGAGGTTCAAGCGCGACCTGATCGAGCGCTCCCTGCTGCAGGTCAACGGCAACCAGAACCGCGCCGCCGCGATGCTGAAGATGTCCCGCCAGGCGCTCGCCTACCAGATCCGCGAGCTGGGCATCCTCGTGCGCGGGTGACTGCGCTCACCCCATTTCGTGTGGCTTTGCAACGCGCCGTCAATGCGTCCGCGGAGACCACTCAGCTGCCCGCGCGGGTGCTTCGTGCGCCGCTGCACATACTTGAAGCACCTCCCAAACATGCTTAGTGGCCCCGCCACAGATGCTTAATGGCCTCTCAGACATGCTTAGTGGGAGTCGCTGACATGCTTAGTGCGACTCGGACACATGCTTAGTGCGACTCGGACACATGCTTAGTGCGACTCGCGGACATGCTTAGTGCGACCGCAGACATGCTTAGTGCGACTCGGAGACATGCTTAGTGCGACTCGCGGACATGCTTAGTGCGACTCCGAGACATGCTTAATGGACTCGCAGACATGCTTAATGGACTCCGGGAGGTAGTTAGTCTCGGCTGGAGGACGGTTCAGCATGTCTGGAGGTGCTTGCGTGCGCTCTCCGATCGGACGAGTCTCGCCTGGAGGGTCGTGAACGGCCTCGCCGGCCGCACTCATGAATTCTCCGAGTCCATTAAGCATGTCCAGGAGCCGCAAGCATCTCCAGAGATGCTTACGCGTCCTCCCGGATGGACGGCGAGGATCCGGCGCCGATCGGTCGCAAGTAGCGAAAACACTGAAGGTTTCGCGCAATCCGGCAGGTGACGCGTCTTGTCACGAGACGTTCACGAAGAGACCCCTCGGACTCGAAGACACTGCCGATCATCGAAACTCGAGGCGACCCTTTCATGCGCACTATGACCAGCTTGACCACTCGTACATCTCGCGCTGCGAAGCTTCTCGTCCGCATCGCTCCCTGCCTCGCACTGCTCGGCCTCGCCTCGGCGGCGACCGCGCAGCAGCCCGCTCCCGGCGAATGGGGGATGCGGGCCCCGGTGCTCGAGCCCCTCTCCGAGTTGGCGCTCGCGGAAGCGAACGGCAAGCTCTACCTCATGGGCGGCTATCCGCAGAATCGGGTGACCGCCCGTACGGTGCAGATCTACGACATCGCCACCGACAGCTGGACCTACGGTCCGCAGCTCCCCATGCCGAACAACCACGGCATGGCTGCGAGCGTGAACGGGAAGATCTACCTCATCGGCGGCCAGACGCAGGCCGATGACCCGCCGGGCACGAACAGCTACGTGAACACGGTCTACGAGCTGGATCCCGCGGTCGGTGTATGGGTCACGAAGGCGCCGATGCCGACGGCGCGCAGCGGCGGCGTTGCCGTGGCGCACGGCGGCAAGATCTACGTCGCCGGTGGACGATTGCCGCGCGGCTCCGACTTTGCCGCCTACGACCCGGCAACGAATACCTGGGAGGTGCTGCCGAACCTGCCGACGCAGCGCAACCACTTCACCGGCGCGGCGATCAACGGCCGCATCCACTATGTCGGCGGACGGCAAGGCAATGGACTGTCGCCCCTCATGACGACCGCGCACGAGGTCTTCGACCCTCAAACGAAGACCTGGACGACCGCCGCTCCCATGCTGCGCCCCCGCAGCGGCATGAACGGCGTCATGGCCCGCGGTCTGTTCCACGTCTGGGGCGGTGAGGGCCCGGCCGGCATGTTCCCCGACCATGACTACTACAACCCGCAGACGAACACATGGACGGAGCTCCCCGACATGCCGATGCCGGTTCATGGCATCGTCGGCTCCGCTTTCGTGAACGGTCTGATCTGGGCGACCGGTGGCGGCATCCATACCGGGGGCAGCTCCGGCAGCACGATGAACCAGGTGTACCGCCCGGCGGTCGGGATCGAGGCCGGCGCATTAGCGAAGGGCGATTTCAACGGTGACGGACACGCCGATATCGTCTGGCAGAACAACCAGACCGGCGCGCGCGCGATCTGGTTGATGAACGACACCACGTGGGTCGGCGAGAGCTTCCTGCCGACGATCCCCGTCGAGTGGCAGATCGCGGCGACGGGCGATTTCAACAGCGACAGTCAGTCGGACATCGTCTGGCAGCACACCCAGACGGGCATGCGCGCGATCTGGCTGATGAACGGAACGACGTGGGTCGGGGAGCGCTTCCTGCCGACGATCCCCGTTGATTGGCAAATCGCCGGCGCCGCCGACTTCAATGGCGACAGCCATACCGACATCGTCTGGGAAAATACCGGAACCGGCGCGCGCGCGATCTGGCTGATGAACGGCACCACGTGGGTCGGCGAGAGCTTCTTGCCCACTGTGGCGCCGGAGTGGCGCATCGCCGGCAGCGGAGACTTCAATCGCGACGGCAAGTCCGACCTGATCCTGCAGAATCTCACCGACGGCCGCCGCGCGATCTGGCTGATGAACGGCACCACGCGGACCGCCGAGCACTTTCTGCCCACCGTCCCAACCGACTGGCGCATCGCCGGCACTGCAGACTTCGACCGCGACGGCGACAGCGACGTGATCTGGCAGCACACCACCGCCGGTCACCGCGCGATCTGGATCATGGACCAGCTCACATGGGTCAGCGAGCGCTTTCTCCCGGTGATTCCGGTGTCCTGGGACATGCGGAATCGGTGACGCGCCACCGCGACCTGGGGACAAACATGACTCGAGCAATTCTCGCCCTGCTTCTCATTCTCGGACACGTTCCCGCCGCCGAGGCGGCACGCCGGCGCGCCGTACGGTCACCCGGGCCCGCGGTCGTGCCGGCAGCGATCGTGACGGCGGCGACCGAGGCCGCGCAGTCGATGATGGCGACCGGCGTTCCGGCGGTGCAGATCGCGGTCTCCAAGCGCGGCACCATCATCTACGCCGGCGCCTTCGGCCTGGTCGACATGGAGAACGCGACTGGCGCAACCCCCCGATCGGTGCTGCAGATCGCCTCCATCACCAAAGAGTTCACGGCGGCGGCGATCCTCCGCCTTGCCGAGCGCGGCATGCTGTCGCTCGACGACCCGATCGACAAGTACGTCCCCGAATTCAACAGCCGCGGGGTGACGATCACTGTGCGGCACCTGCTGACGCATACGTCAGGGGTCGCGCGCGACTGGTACCCGAAGACGCCGAACGGGCTGGCTCCTCTCGCACCGGTCACACGGGAGCAGGCCATAGCGTCGCTCAATAACAAACCGTTCGATTTCGCCCCCGGGAAGAAGTGGAGCTACAGCGACGCGGGCTATCAGCTCCTCGGCTATGCAATCGAGTCGATCACCGGCATGTCTTACGCCGAGTACATTCACACGGAGTTCGTGCTGCCGCTCGGCCTGAGCGACACCGGTGTGTGCGGGACGTACGACCTGGCCCCGCTCCCGGGTTACGGCCTGTTGGGCGGAACGTGGAAACCGATGTCGCCCCCGCACTGGTCGGTGTTTTTGTCCAACGGCGCGCTCTGCTCCACCGCATCGGACCTCGTACGCTGGTCGCACCTTCTCGCGAACGGCAGCGTCCTCTTGCCGGCGTCGTACGAAGCCATGACCACACCCGCACGACTCGACGACGGCACTGTCGTGTCATCCGGTTATGCGTTGGGCGTGGCCGTCACGACGATGCTGGACCGGCAGGCGGTGTGGCACTCCGGCGCAATCGACGGGTTCCAGAGCTACCTCGTCTACTTTCCGGCGGAGGAGATCGCCGTCGCGGTGATCATCAATGCGTTCCCCGTTGGGCCAGGAGCAAATCCGCAAACCATAGCGATGGCCGTCGCGAATGCCGCACTAGCCTCGCTGCCGTAGAGTCGCCCGCGACGAATCGCAAGCCTCGATTCCGCGGTGGAAGAGGGCCGCTTCCGCGACGATCTTTAACACCGTACAGTTTGCCGGACTCGTTGGCGAGATCGGACGTGACGGCGTCCGCCCTCTGTATGAAGACGAGGACGATCAGCCGTGGCGGCATTGAAACGCTTGTAAGCAGCACGCAAACGCGCGGAAACGCACCTTCCCCTCGCATAACCGCCGGCACGCGCGCTTTTTGGGCGATACGCAGCTCTGTCGGTGCCGTTCGGCGTGCTATGCGGGTCCTTCGAAATCGTAGTTGGGCGGACGAAGCGTCGTGCCTCCGTGGGCCGGGTGAGTCATTCCCGCGAACTCCGCATGGTTGCACATCACGACGCGCTCGAGCTGGAGCAAGACCGGCGAAGTGGCGGGAGGCTTCCGCCAGACACCGGTCGTCGCCCGCGGCTGAGAAGCCGAAAGGCGTGAAGTCGCGCGGTCGTGGTGGCGAATCACGAATCGGTGATTCGGTCGCTCGCACCTCAGTGTCGAAGCACCTCCGCATACTCCCTCCCCACAAAAGTCCGCGAACGGTGTCTTTAGCTCCGATGACACGTCTTTACGGCGGCACGTTCCGGCTACATGGCCGTACCTCGAGCGCGGAACCGAGTACTCGGCAGGCCGTTTGGCATGCCGCCCGAGCTCCCGGAGCGTTCGTGGTCGTGTTCACGCTTGCGCAGCTAAGTGACCTTGTCGGAGTGCCTGTTGCGTTCTGCGCTTTCAAGACCCTCCTAGGTATTCCGTGCCCAGGCTGTGGCATCACGACGAGCATAGCGGCGCTAATTCGCGGCAACTGGGGCGAAGCGTTGAACGCGAATGCAGCCGGCCCAGTGGTCCTTCTGTTCGCGATCCTCCAGCTGCTTCTGACCGCCGCAGCTGCGAGTCACCTTTTATCCGATACCGACATCGCGCGGCATTCGCGAGTGAACGATCGCGCGCTGCTTGCCTTCCTACTACTTCCGTGGCTAACACAACTCTTCTAGAGGAGCTATTAATGGCACAAGTAACCTGCTCGAAATGCAATACGCTCACGTCCCAAGGCGGGTTTCCGGCGTGGGCGATTATCGTCTCGATCTGCTTCTTCCCCGTGGGCCTACTTGCGCTCTTAGCCGGCCGGAAGCCTACAGTATGCCCGAACTGTGGGAATAGCTGGCAAAGCTAGACAAGCGCCGCCCAACTTCACGCTGAAGCTGGTGCGGCCCGGCGTTGGCCCGGCAGCCGAGCTGCCTGCGGCCCGCAAGCGCGACGGCGTCACGGCGGTTGCAGTTCGGCACTCGGTGCTCCGCACGTCATTGCCGGCAACCGCCGCGCCGCTCCGGCTTCGGCACGTGGGACCGGCCGCACAGCTTAACGTGAGATCCGTTGGGCAGACGCAAACCGCGGCCGCTTCTAGAGACCGTGGTCTGAACTCCCAGCGCCATGCCACCATTGGCGCCATGCGGGATAACTTTCGAGAGGCGGTCAAACGAATTTTGGCCGCGCGCGTTGGACATCTTTGTTCGCGTCCCGGCTGTCACGCCGCAACAAGCGGCCCGCAGGCGGAGGGCGCGGGTGTGCTGAACGTCGGTGTCGCAGCGCACATCACCGCCGCATCACCCAGCGGTCCGCGATACGCACCCGAGCTACGAGCTGAGCAGCGAGCTTCGGCAGACAACGGCATCTGGTTGTGTCAGAACTGCGCGAAGTTGGTCGACGACGACGTTCAACAATTCTCAGCTGACGTCCTTCGCGCCTGGAAGGCAGCTGCTGAGCGTCGAGCGGCCGACCGAATCGGAAGAACAGGCGAAATCTCCGATGAGGAACGAGAGGCTCGTGCACGATTCAGGAACGCATTTGCTGGCGCAATCGCGGACATCAAGAGTAAGCAGGTAGATCCATTTCACGTTCTCTCCACGTGGCGACGCGCTCACGATCGAGCAATTGTCGAGTTTCGAGACTACGTCCATCACGATCTGCTCGAGCAATTCGATGAAACCGTGCGATGGCTCGAAAGCGTGCGGGAAAGCACACCACCCGCATTGCTTAGGTTCTACGAACAGGAAGTCACAGGCGAATCGACGGGGCCAACGAGCGACGAAGTTCTTGCGGCAATCCAGCAGCTTGTTACATTTGCGCGCCGTTAGGGCGGTGTCACGAGGCAACGCTTGCCTCTTACGGCAGTCGATTCATCGTCACGGCAGCGGGCGCGTCACGCCCGGCATTGCCACCAGCGCATACACTCACACCCATCGGCGTGGAGAACCCGCTGAGCTGCAGAACACCATCCGCGCCGCCGACGCCATCGCCGGCGACGCAACGGAGATCGCCGTCGGCCACCGGCCCGCGCGCCTCCGCAACGTCGCCCCGCCGGCTCCTTCCATCACGCTGTCGGCTCGGTGATCCGCACGTCGTTGGCGACAACCGACGCGCCGAAGCGGAAAGTCAGTCGACGGTTCAACAAGTTCATCATCCCGTCGGCCGCCCATGGGGCCATGGCGGTTGTCGTCATGAACGGGACGAACCTCACCGCCGGGACGTCGATCGCAGCATTCGCGGCAAACTTCGCGGTGTTCGCGGTAGTCGTGCATGCGATGTCCCGGAGGTATCAGCGGCATAGGGTGCCGGACGCAGGCAGGCGGTGAAGCCGACTTGCGTAGAATGGCCCGAGTGAACAGGCGATGACTGCATCCGGCGATTTCGTCGGAACCGAAATCGGCCGCTATCGCATCGTGTCGACGCTGGGCAGGGGCGGCATGGGAGAGGTCTACGACGCCATCGACTCGTCGCTGGGGCGTCACGTCGCGCTGAAGATCCTGAGCGCCGATGCCGTCGCCGACGCCCGGCGCGTGGCGCGCTTCATCCAGGAGGCGCGCGCCGCGTCATCGCTCAACCATCCACACGTCGTTTCGATCCATGAGATCGGCGAAGACCGCGGCGTGCGCTTCATCGCGATGGAACGGGTCGAGGGGTCGACCCTCCGGGGGATCTTCTCGAGCGGACGTCTGCCGGTCAGCCGGTCGCTCGAAATTCTCGCGCAGGTCGCGGACGCGGTCGCGGCGGCTCATGTCGCCGGAATCGTTCACCGCGATCTGAAGCCCGAAAACATCATGGTGTCGCGCGACGGCTACGCGAAGGTCCTCGACTTCGGGCTCGCGAAGCTGCAGCCGGATGCGATTCTCAAAGAGCCGGACGGCACGACCATGATGCGGCTGACCGATTCGGGCACGGTCCTCGGCACCGTCGGCTACATGTCGCCCGAGCAGGTGCAGGGGAAGGAGGCCGACGGCCGGTCGGACATCTTCTCTCTCGGCTGCATCCTGTACGAAGCGATCGCCGGCAGACGCGCATTTCACGCCGCCACCTCCATCGACACGCTGCACAAGATCGTGCACGAAGAGCCCCAGCCGCTGCGGGAGATCGCGCCGGAAGTGTCACCCGAGCTTCTCCGAATCGTCCGGAAGATGATGGCCAAGGACCCCGACGAGCGGTACCACTCGGCAAAGGACCTCGCGCTCGATCTGCGCATGCTGGTGCGCGAGGGGTCCGCGCCCGCGGCGGTGCGGACGAGCGATCGGCCCCGGTGGAAGATGTCACCGCTGGCGGGCATTGCGATCGCCGCGGTTCTGCTCGGAATGGCCGCGGCGGGAGTCCTTTTCTGGCGCCGTTCGGCCTCGCCGCAACCTCCAACCGTCACCGCTTTCCAACGGATCACGGCCAAGGGCAGTCTGATCACCACGAGGGTCTCGCCCGACGGCCGTTTCCTGGTTTACGCGCAGAACGACGACGGCCCCACCGTCAGCATCTGGATCCGTCAGCTCGCGACCGGCGAGGATCTTCAGATCGTTCCGCGCCTCTCCGGCTCCATTCTGGGATGCACGTTCACCCCCGACAACAGTGCGATCGTCTACGCAATCCGCGGCGAGAACGAGCCGCGTGGCGCTTTCTACCGGGTGGCGACGATCGGCGGCGTCCCTCAGCGCGTCGGAACGGGAACCGATAGTGCGCCGGCTTTCTCGCCCGACGGAAAACAAATGGCGTGGCTGCTCGACGCCCATCCGAAGCCGGACCAGAGCGCGTTGATGATTGGAAACAGCGATGGCAGCGCAGCGCGCGTCCTTGCGGTGCGGCGCTTTCCGGAAATCTTTGCGCCGATCTCCTTCGCTCGTCCCGCCTGGTCGCCGGACGGCCGCACGATCGCGGCATCCGTCAAACGGCTGCTGAGTCCCGACAGCGCAGCGGTCATCGGTTTCGATCCAGAGAGCGGGAGCGAGCGCTCGTTGTCGGATGCACCTTGGGTGTCGGTCAGCGCGATCGAATGGCTGCCGGATCAGAGCGGCATCGTCGCCATCGCCGCCGCGGATGCCGCGAGCGTTCACGCAACGACGAAGACGGGATCGCAGATCTGGCTCATCCCACAGCCGTCGGGCTCTCCACGCCGCATCACGAACGACACTCTCTACTACCGCGAGGTGAGTGTTACGTCCGACGGAAAGAATCTCGTCGCCGATCTTGCCGACGCGACCGTCCATCTCTGGCGCAAGACCATCGATGAGGGCGAGCCGGCGCGCAGGATCTCGACCGGCCGTTTCGACGGTGTCGCGGGGGTGTCGATACTGCCGGACGGACGGGTGGTCTTCACCTCGACGGAGCGCGGAACGACGACTCTCTGGCTGATGAACGCGGACGGCAGCGGACGGAAACAGTTGCTCCGCAATCCCTATCGCGAGGAGTACCCGATGGCGTTCGCCGGAGGGATCGTGTACGTCGCGACGACGCCGGCCGCCACTGAGCTGTGCGTCACGAACGATGACGGCGAAAGCCGCAGGGTCGTAGCCAGTCCGATCGACGATTCGCCGGTGGCCGCGAGCCCCGACGGCCGTTCCTTCGTTTACGCGGTCCACGATCGGCTGTGGCAGGTCTCAGCCGACGGCCAACAGCGGGTTCAGCTCACGCGCACGCCGGCGCTCTCGCCGGTGTATTCACCGGAAGGAGATCGCGTCGCCTTCATCGGGATCGAACCTGGCGGAAAGCATCTCGTCGTCCTCGACGCGCGCACCTCGACGGTCTCCTGGCGCAGCGGCCCCTTGCCAGCCTCCTCGAATCCGCGCTGGCTGCGCTGGGCGCACGACGGCAAAGGCCTGCTGCTGTCGTCGTGGGGACCGGTCTGGCTGTTCCCCTTCGAAGGAGAGCCGCGGGTCGCGGCGGACTTCGGCGACACGACGTGGAGCTTTGACGTGTCGCCCGATCGTGTGTTTTTCGTGTCGCGAGGAACGGTCACGCGAGACGCGGTGCTGATCACGAACTTCCGATAGCTCGCGATCGTCGGATGGGCGGTCGCGCGCACGCGCCCTCTGACTGTCACAGTTCGACAAAGCCGTGGTAGCGAAACTCCGTCGCGGCCGGCGGCCCGGGCGGAAGGTCCGTACAATCGGGCCGCTTTTGGGGGGGAATCGACATGAGACGCCTCAACGCCGCGGTTGCGCTGATACTGGCCTTCTCGGGGTGCACCCTCTACAACGACGTCTCGGTGGCGCCCCTCCGGCTGACGCCCGAGGGGATCGAGCGGGGGGCGGACCTGCCGCAGATGCTGCTGAAGGCGGACTACCTCCGGGCCATCGCCTACGCGCAGGCGTCCGAGGATCGCGTCAGCCGCAGCGCGGAAGACCTGGCGGCGCTTGGGCGCGTCTACCTTGCGGCCGGACGCTTCGACGAGGCGCGCGCCGTCCTCCGTGCCGCCCTCGACCTCAAGCCCCGGCGGCCGACGTACGCCGACGTGGCGTGGGACCTCTCGCAGGTCGAGTACCTGGCGAACAACTTCGACTCCAGCCTCGAGTGGGCGAACATCGCCGTGGAGCACGGACTGCCGATCAAGAAGTGGCACCTCGACTACCTCGAGGCGCTGGCGAACGTCCCGGTCTACAGCTTCAGCGGCAGCCGGGTCGAGCGCCTGCCGTTCAAGTACGGGCGCCCCGACGTGCCGCGCATTACCACGAAGCTCAACGGCCACCACACCGTCGAGGGGATCATCGACTCGGGCGCGGTGCTCTCGATCGTCTCGGTGCGCCTCGCGAAGCAGTTGCCGGTGCGGCGCTTCGGCGATTTCGAGGGGACGTTCCATGGCCTCCTGGGCGAGCCGATCCAGGTGCAGTTCGGGCTCATCGAGAAGGTGGAGCTCGACAACATGACCATCGCGAACGTCCCCGTCGCGATCATGCCGGACGAGAAGATGCGCTTCCTGGTCAACAAGCAGGAGGGGAAGGAGTTCCACATGGACTTTCTCCTCGGCTCGAACCTGCTCAAGGAGTTCCGGCTCGAGCTCAACTTCGACCGGCGCGCCGTCACCTTCACCCGCCTCAACGAGGTCGACCGCCGCCCCGATCCCGACCAGAACCTCTTCTACAACGGCTTCCGGCCGCACGTGCGCGGCGCGGTCAACCGGCGCGGCTGGTTTCTCTTCCTCCTCGACACCGGCTCCGAGATCACCTTCCTCAACGAGTCGCGCCTCGGCGTCCTCCCGGTCAAGCAGTTCGGCGGCGGCCACACCGCGACGCTGCAGGGCCTCGGCGGCGCGATGAAGCGCGGCGGCAAGCTGGAGGACGTGGAGGTCGGCGTCGACGCCTGGGGCGGGACGTTCCGCACCATCCCGATGTACTCCTCGGAGGACCACGAGCTGTCGGTCGGGATCATCGGGCAGAACTTCCTCGGCAAGTTCAACGTCGTCATCGACTTTGGCCGGATGCGCGTCGATCTCGAGCGGCGCTGAGAGGTCGCGCGTTCGGTATGATCCCGCCGTGAGCGACGAGAAGCAGACGAAGAAGTTCACGATCGCGCTGGCGCTGGCCGGCATCGCCCTCGAGCTCGTGGCCATCATGCTGATGGCCGCCGAGCGGATCAGCACCACGGTGGCGGTGCCGCTGATGATCGCCGGGATGTTCCTCGCCTTCGCGCCGATGTTCCTCGTGGCGCGGCGCGCGCGGCGGCAGCGTTAGCGCTTGGCCTTCTTCTTCGCCGCCCACCCTTCGATGTTCCGCTGCGGCGTCCTGCTGAGCGCGAGCGCATCGGGCGGCACATCCTTGGTAACGGTCGAGCCGGCGCCGACGTACGCCCCTTTGCCGACGCGCACCGGCGCGACGAGCTGCGTGTCGGAGCCGATGAAGACGCCGTCCTCGAGGACCGTCTTGTGCTTGTTCACGCCGTCGTAGTTGCAGGTGATCGTGCCGGCGCCGATGTTCACGTCCGCACCCACTTCCGCGTCGCCGATGTACGACAGGTGCGACGCCTTGGCGCCTTCGCCGAAGACCGCCTTCTTCGTCTCCACGAAGTTCCCGACCTTGACGCGGCGTCCGAGCTGCGTTCCGGGGCGCAGGTGCGCATAGGGACCGACCGAGGCCTCGTCTTCGATGATCGCGTCCTCGGCGACGCTGCCGGTTTTGACGTGCACGTCGTCGCCAACCGTGCAGTTGACGAGGTGCACGCCCGGCTCGAGGACGCAGCCCTCGCCGATGCGCGTCGTTCCCTCCAGCGTGACGAACGGGTAGACGACCGTGTCGGGGCCGATGGTGACGCTGGAGTCGATCACGACGGTCGCTGGGTTGCGGAACGTCACCCCCTCGCGCATGAGGTTCTCGACGACGCGGCGCTGGATCTCCTGCTCGACCTGCGCGAGCTCGCCGCGCGAGTTGACGCCGAGGGCCTCGACGGGATCGTCGGCGATGACGGCTCCGACGCGGTGCCCCGCGTCGCGGATCACGGCGAGGAGATCGGTGAGGTAGTACTCCTTCTGCGCGTTCTCCGGCGAGAGGTTGCGGAGGTTGTCGAAGAGGTGCTCGCCGTTGAAGACGTAGATGCCGGCGTTCACCTCGTCGATGCGCTTCTGCTCCTCGGAGGCGTCCTTCGCCTCGACGATGCGCGTGACGGCGCCGCTCTCGTCGCGGACGATGCGGCCGTACATGGCGGGATTGGCGAGCTTCATCGTCAGCAGCGTCAGCGCGTTTCCGTTGCGCTCGTGCTCGTCGAGCAGCCGCTGCAGCGTCTCCGGGCGCGTCAGCGGAACGTCGCCGGAGAGGATCAGGACGCGCTTTTTCGCGACGCCGTCCCCCTGCTCGAGGATGGCCGCCGCCTGCAGCACGGCGTGACCGGTGCCGAGCTGCTGCTCCTGCACGGCGTAGCGGGCGCGGGCGCCGACCGCCTTCTGCACCGCGTCGCGCTGGTAGCCGACGATCATCACCGGCGGCGCCGAGGAGAGGTCGGCGGCGAGGTCGAGCACGTAGTCGATGATCGGCCGTCCGGCCGCGCGGTGGAGGATCTTGATGGTCGCCGACTTCATGCGCGTGCCGAGGCCCGCGGCCAGGATGATCACTTCGAGGTTGTCGTTCATGCGTCGCGTCTCATTCTTTCGAGCGTGCGCCCGTAGCGGTCGTAGAGCTGGAAGACCGTCTGTGCGAGGGCGGTGGGGTCGTGCCGCACGTAGTCGTCCTCTGCAATGATGTCGCCGAAGAAGGGTGTCACGCCGAGGGTGCGGATCGCCTCCAGGTCGAACTGGACCGGGAACTGGTTCATCGCCGCATAGGTGCTCACGATCGACTCCGACGGACGGCGGCCGTTGATGACCATCACGTCCACCACCAGCCCCGCGTGCTCGACGATCGCCTGCAGGTGGTCCTGAGCGGAGTAGAAGTCCGTCTCGTTCGGCTGGGTCATGACGTTGCAGATGTAGACCCGCAGCGCGCGTGCGTTGCGCAGTGCGTCGGCGAGCTTCCCGATGACGAGGTTCGGCAGCACCGACGTGTAGAGCGAACCGGGGCCGATGATGATCAGGTCGGCGGCCGCGAGCGCCGCGAGGGCGTCGCCGGTCGGCTCGGCGTCGCCGGGCTCCAGCTCCAGTTGGGTGATGCGGGCGTGGCGGATGGCGGTGCGCGGCGCCTCGCCGATCTGCGAGCCGCTGATGGCCACCTCGCCGACGAGCACCGTGCCGTCTTCGAGCGTGGCGCGCAGCCGCACGTCTTTCAGCGTGGAGGGGTAGATCTCGCCGCGGATCTTGAGGACTTCCGACGCCGCGAGGACGGCGTTGTCGAAGCTGCCGGTGATCTCGCACATCGCCGTCAGGAGCAGGTTGCCGAGGGAGTGGCCCTTGAGCGCGGAGTCGGTGTCGAAGCGGAAGTTGAAAAGCTGCGAGAGGAGCTGCTCTTCCTCCGCCAGCGCCACGATGCAGTTGCGGATGTCGCCGGGCGGGAGCATCCCGAACTCCTTGCGCAGCACGCCGGAGCTCCCCCCTTCGTCGGTGACGGTGACGATCGCGCCGAGGGCGCCGACCGACCAGGGGCCGTCGGCGTCGACGTAGCGCTTGAGGCCGCGCAGCAACGTCGACAGCCCTGTGCCGCCACCGATGGCGACGATGTTCAGACCGGGGGCGTGCATTGAGGCGCGATTATGTCATCGCGGTCGTGCTCCCTGGAGTGCCGGGCTCTCAGCCCGGCAGCGGTCGACGGGCTGAGAGCCCGTCGGTCCAGAGAGGACGTCATCAAACAGCGGCCAGCCGCGCCAGGTGGTACCGCAACGGCCCGAGGAGCGTGTAGTGCGACGTGAGCCGGCTCTGACGCTCCTCCTCGCCGCGGAAGAGGTCGCGCAGGGTGACGGCGCGCTCCTCGTACCACTGGTCCGACACCTCGCCGCGGGCCCGCTTCTCGTCGAGGACCTGCATGATGTGCTCGCGGTCGACGATCTCGGGGTGGTGGTTCACGCCCAGGAAGCGCGGCATCGATCCCTCGGCATCGCGCGCCAGCTCGACGATCGTGAGGGCCGTGCTGCCGGCGGCCTCGAACGCGATGGGGATGCTGGTGCGCGTGTTCTCGAGGATCAGGTCGAAGAGCCGGTTGTCGACGACACGGAAATGCTGGCGGTCCGGCAGCTCGCGCGCGAACTGCGCGAACCAGGGGTGCTGCATCGCCTCGCGCGAGAGGCGGTTGAGCGGCATCCCGCTGCTCTTCTCCTCGCGGAGCACCGGCTTGGCAATCCCCGCCCACCGGCAGACGAGGCCGAAGGAATGGCAGACCGCCATCATCGCCGCAGACGAGTCGCTGAGGATGTCGTCGAAGAGGCGGAACAGCGGCGCCTCCCAGTCGGCGCTCTCGTCGACGCCCTGACTCCACTCGTGCTTCCCGTCGTTGAGGCGGGGATCGAGATGGCCGGGGCCGCCGGTGCCGACGTAGAGCTTGAAGCGGCCGTTCGGCGACTGCGGGATCATGTGCCGGCGGCGGACGTCGTACGACAGGACGCGCACTTTCTTTCCGGTGCGCGCGAGCTCTTCCTGCAGCGAGCGGGCGGCCTGCAGGATCACGTGCACGAGCGCGTCATGGCCGACGTTCGGCCAGGAGTGGTTCATGTCCATGAGCGCGACGTCGATCCGGTCGGGCTGCGCCGGCGGGACGGAGTCGTCCTCGAGACGAACGTATTCGAAGAAGGGATGCGGCTCGTGAATTTCGTACCGTTGCAACGCTTAGATGACCCCGTGCTCGGTTTCTTTCACGATGTAGTCCACCACGTCGCGGAGATCGCCGCGCTCGCCAAAAACAGCGAGCTGGCGGTCGGCGCCGGTGCCGCGGCGGACGATCTCCCGCGCGTACTCGACTTCCTGCCGCGAGCCGAGCTCGTCGACCACGTCGTCGATGAACTCGAGGAGCTCGTCCAGGAGATCGGTGTACTGCACTTCCGTCCCCCGCCCGAAGTCGATCAGCTTCCCCCCGGTGCCGAACCGCGCGGCGCGCTGCTTGTTCTCGTTGAGCAGCGACTTGCGGTAGATCCGCCAGGTCATGTTCCGGGAGTGAATCCGGTAGAGCTTGACCGTCAGCGCCTGGAAGAGCGCGGCGAAGCAGATCGTCTCGTCGATGCGCATCGGCACGTCGCAGATGCGGTACTCGAGCGTCGGGAAGAAGGGGTGCGGGCGGACGTCCCACCAGATCTTCTTCGGGTTGTCGATCGTGTTCGTGTTCACGAGCGTCTCGACGTAGTTGTCGTAGTCGCTGAGCCGCTCGAAGTGATCGGGGAGGCCGGTGCGGGGGAAGCGCTCGAAGACTTTCGCGCGATAGCTCTTCCAGCCGGTGTTCTGGCCGCACCAGAAGGGGGAGTTCACCGAGAGGGCGAAGATGTGCGGCAGGAAGTAGCTGGCCGCGTTCATGAGCTGGATGCGCGTCTCGAGGTCCTCGACCGCGACGTGCACGTGCAGGCCGAAGATCAGGTTCGCGCGGGCGAGCATCTGCAGCTCGTACACGAGCCGGTCATAGCGCTCGGCGTCGGTGATCGGAACGTTGGACCAGTGGGAGATCGGGTGCGTGCCGGCGGCGGCGATGCAGAGTCCGTTCTCCTTGGTGAGGGTGATGATCTCGCGCCGCAGGCGGGTGATCTCCCGGCGTGCGTGGGCGATGTCGCGGCAGATCGGGGTGCCGACCTCGATCACCGCGTCGTGCATCTCCCGCTTGATCTCTTCCTTGAGCCGCTTCTCCCCCTCGGCGAACAGCTCCTGAATGTGCGACTTCAGCTCGCGCGTGGAGGGGTCGACGACCTGAAACTCTTCCTCGATCCCCAGGGTGAAGGACGGCTGTGCTGGCATGGCCGGGAGAATATCAGGGTTCGTTGGTTCCTCGGGTTCCTCGGGTTCCTCGGGTTCCTCGGGTTCCTCGGGGGCGGGGCGGGTTGCGGGTTGCCCGCGCAGTTCCGCCTGGACGATCACGCCCGGGCAACTCGCCACGCGCTACGCGCAACCACTCCGAGGAACTCCGAGGAACCCGAGGAACCCGAGAAACTCACGCCACCGGCGTCCCGATGTCCTTCGTCACGTCCATCACCTGCGGCCAGTTCCCCGCCAGCTCGAACTTCTTCGGCTCGCGCACCATCTCGACCAGCACCTCGGCCATGTTGGTGACCATCCAGTCGAAGTTCTCCTGGCCGACGGAGTTGAGGTCGGCGTCGGGCGCGCAGTTCATGAAGTCGATGGCGTAGGGGATGCCGTCGCGCACGGCGAACTCCACGGTGTTCATGTCGTAGCCGAGGCCTTCGCAGAGCGCGAGGGCGTCGCGGACGATGCGCGCCTCGAAGGCGGGGTCCATCGGCGGCGGGTTCTTCACGTAGCGTTCGTGGAAGGGCGCCTTCGGGTCGTAGGCCATGATGCGCACCCGCTTGCGGCCGAGGACGTAGCAGCGGTAGTAGAGCTCGAACTCGATCGCCTCCTGCGCCATCATGACGAGGTCGCGGGTCTGGTCGTAGGCGGAGAAGAACTCCTGCGGGTCGTGGACCTTGTACACGTCCTTCCAGCCGCCGCCGTACGCCGGCTTCATGAAGATCGGCCAGCCGAGGTAGCCGAAGACCTCGTCCCAGTCGATGAAGCGCATGTTGCGGAACGACTTCGCCTCGGTGTTGGGCGGATGCTGCTTGTGCGGCAGGAGCACGGTGCGGGGGACGGCGACGTTTGCCGCCTTGGCGACGAGGTTGTCGAAGAACTTGTCGTCGGCCGACCACCAGATCGGGTTGTTGACGACGCGCACGCCCGACGCCGCCGCGCACTTGAGGTACGTGCGATAGAAGAGGACTTCGTGGCTGATGCGGTCGAGAATCAGGTCGTACGGGAAAACGCCGTCGTCCTTGAGGTAGGAGATCTCGGCCGGTGCCGCCTCGACGTCGTCACCGCCAATCCTGTTGATGGCGTCGATGAGCGCCCAGGGGAACGTGTCTTCCATCCCGAAGAGGATTCCGATTCGCTTCTTTCGCATGGCGCGGCATCCTATAGAATCCCCGCGCCGCTCGGCAAACGCACATGTACCGCGAACACGTCAAATGGTGGTCCCCCTCCCTCGGCCGTGACATGGAGTTCCTCTGGTTCGGCAAGTTCGGCCGGCCGGTGATCCTCTTCCCGACGTCCGCGGGCCGCTTCTACGAGAACGAGGACTTTCATCTCGCCGGCTCGCTCGCCGACAAGGTCGACGCGGGCGAGATCCAGCTCGTGCTTCCCGACACGGTGAACAACGAGAGCTGGTACAACAAGAACGTCCACCCGGCGGTACGGGCGGCGCGGCACACGCAGTACGACTCCTACCTGCGCAACGAGCTCGTGCCCTACATCTTCAACCGCGCGCAGCGGGGAGACCTGATCGTCTACGGCGCCAGCTTCGGCGCGTACCACGCCGCGAACTTCGCCGCGCGCTACCCGGACGTGGTCAGCCGCGCGATCTGTTTCTCCGGCGTGTTCGACATCGACTCGTTCGTCGACGGCTACTGGGACGACAACTGCTACTTCCACTCGCCCGCTGCCTACATCGCGAGCATGGACGCGGAGTGGGTGGGCAAGCTGTCGCGCGTGCAGTGGGTGATCGCGACGGGGGAGCACGACTCGCTGGTGCAGAAGAACCGCGACTTCTCGGCGCTGCTCTGGTCGAAAGGCATCCCGCACCACTTCGAGCTGTGGCCGGGCCAGTTCGGCCACGACTGGCCCTGGTGGCGGCAGCACCTTCGCCGCTTCGTCTAAGCAGAACGCATTCACTTGGCCAACGCGCCAGCCGTGTTGCCCTTCGCCCCGCGAGCGGGGAGAAGGTGGCCGAAGGCCGGATGAGGGGCCGCACACCGCGGCAAGGGAACGCCCCTCACCCGGCGCTCCGCGCCACCCTCTCCCCGCGTAGCGGGGCGAGGGGCAACCGTTGGCGGACTCAATGCGTTCTGCTTAGTTTGGTTCAGTGGTCGCGCCGTCACGCGCGCGGCGCGGATCCCCGTCCCGGCAGCGCGAGCGCCACGATGGCCGAGGCGAACAGCACCGCCGGAAACACCATGAGGCGGGCGTCGCGGGGCATGCCGTCAGCGACGATGAGAGCCACCAGGCCGCTGGCGATCACGCCGCCGAGGTAGCGCATCGTGGAGAGGGCGCCGGAGGCGACGCCCGCCTGCGAGGCGGAGATCGCGCTCATCGCGGCGGCCTGGGACGGGCTGGTGGTGATGCCGATCCCGGCCCCCATGAGGATGAGCGCCGGCACGAGCGGCGCGGCGGCGACGAACATCCAGGCGCCCGCGGTTGCGGCGGCCGCGCCGGCGAAGGCAACGATGCGCGGGCCGACGGCATCCGAGAGCCGCCCGCCGACCGGCGAGGCGAGCACCATCCCGGCGGTGAACAGCAGGAGCATCCGTCCGGTCGCGGCGGGATTGCCGCGGATCACGAATGGCAGCAGGAAGAGGAGCGCGTACATGGCGAGGTTCTGCAGCGCCACGATCGCGCCGCCGGCCGCGAACGCCATATGCGAGAACAGACGGACGTCGAGGACGGGATCGCTCGACCACCGCTCGTGCGCGACGAACACCGCGAGCGAGGCGACGGCGAGCAAGGCGAGCGAGGCATTCGTCCGCTCCACGGCCGCCACGAGCAGCAGCACCGCCAGGGCGAGCATCGCGCTCCCGGCGAAGTCGAATGTGGCCGCCCGTCCGCGCGTGGCGCTCCGTTTCGGCGGCACGAGCGCGAACGAGAGCAGGACGACCGGCACGTTCACGAGGAAGATGGAGTGCCAGCCGAAGCGGGTGGTGAGGACGCCGCCGATGATCGGCCCCACCGCCGCCGCGCCGCCCATGATCGCGCCGAAGACGCCGAAGACGCGCCCCCGCCGCTCGTGCGGCACGCTGTTGCGGAGGAACGCGAAGACGGTCGGGATGGTGAACGCGCCGCCGAGCGCCATCAGCACCCGGCCGACTCCGAGCACCGGCAGCGAGGGCGAGACCGCGGCCAGCAGCGCGCCGGCGCCGAAGAGGCCGCGGCCGAGAGTCAGGACGCGCGAGGTGCCCCAGAGGTCGGCGAGCTTGCCGGCCGGGCTCTGGGCGACGATCGTCACCACGAGATAGGCGGTCACGAGCCAGCGGGTGGTCAGCACTGGAGAGGTGGCGAACGCGCTGGTGATGGTGGGCAGCGCCACGGCGATGATCGTCGAGTTGAGCGGCGCGAGCAGCGCCGCCAGCCCGAGGCCGATGAACCTCCGCGTCGTCAGCGGCTCGACGGCGGGAGGGGCGTCCGCCTTGGCGGCGCGGGTGATCGGGCGGGACTGGAGGAGGAACAGCTCTCCCTTCTCGAACGCGAACTCGAGATCCTGTGGCCCGCCGAAGTAGGTCTCGCACTGCGACGCCAGCGCGTGCAGCGCGCGCAGTTGCTCGTCGGTGAGCGAGGGGCGTGCGACGTCTTCCGGCGCGACCGGCTCCTCCGAGGTACCGCCGCCGGGGTCGAATCGTACGGCGATGTCTTTCCTGCCGGCCGTGCGCTCGACGATCTCGCCCGCCGCGCTGATGCGGAAGCGGTCGGGCGTCACGAGGCCTGCCACGACCGCCTCGCCGAGGCCCCACGCCGACTCGATCACCCGCTCGTCGGCGCCGGTCATCGGGTTGCGCGTGAAGAGCACGCCCGCGGCATCCGCGTCGATCATGCGCATCATGACGATGCCGATGCGGGGCTCGCCCATGACGCCCATCCGCGCGCGGTAGGCGAGCGCGCTCTCGGCACGGGCCGACTGCCGGATCGTCTCGACGGCAGCGTGCAGCATCTCTTCGCTCGTGACGTTGAGGACCGTCACGTGCTGGCCGGCGAAGCTGGCGTCGAGCGAGTCCTCGCCGACCGCCGACGAGCGCATGGCCACGCGTCCGCCGGACTCGCGGAAGGCCGCCGCGATCGCCGCCGGGTCGTCGTCGTCCCACGAAATCGCGAAGCCGTCCGGCACCGGGAGCCGCGCCCGCATCGCGCGTGCGAGCGAGGCGGCTTTTCCGCCGAACTGCTGTTCCGACTCCGCTTCCGCGAGCCGGACGACCGTCACGCCAGGACCTGGACGGTGCCGTTCGCACCGTCGATCCGCACGCGCACGCCGTCGCGAATGACCTCGGTCGCGTTGCCCGTCCCGACCACCGCCGGGATGCCGTACTCGCGCGCGACCAGCGCGGCGTGGGAGAGCGTCCCGCCGCGATCGGTGACGATGCCGCTGAGCAGCGGGAGCAGCGCGTTGTACGAGGGGGTCGTGGCGCGCGTGATCAGGATGTCCCCCTTCTGGATGCGGCTCATGTCCTGCGGCTGGAGCACGAGGCGCGCGATGCCGGTGACGTCGCCCGGACTGGCGGCAAACCCGCTGACCTTCGCGCTCCCCTTCTGCGTCTCGCGGGCGGCGAACATCTCACCCATGACCATCCGCACGGCGCGTTCGGCGCGCGCGGCGGGCGGTGGAAACCACTCCACGGGCGGCGGGCCGGATGGGGTGCCGCCGAGGAACGGCGGGGCGTCGGCGGTGGTGTGGGTGGTGCGGAACTCGGCGTCGGCCGCGGCCTGATCGGCCGTGCGGTCGTTGCCGCCGCGCAGCATCGACACCAGCTCCGCCGGCGTGAGCTCCACCGCGTGGTCGGCCGCGTGCAGCTTGCCTTGTGCGGCCAGACGTCGTCCCGCCTCGAGCACGGCGCGCCGCGTCAGGCCGGCGGACCACATGTCGTTGAGGTACGTGCGCTCGTCGCGGATGCGGTACGTCATGCGCGCTTCGGCCAGCAGCTCGTCGAAGCGCTCGCGGTGCTGCGGCGGGACCTTCTCGCGGACCGCCGCCTCGCGCTGCTTCACGTCGTCCACCGATTGCTCCTGCCGCGTCATCGCGGCGCGGATGTTCTGGAGGAGCATCGCCGGCATCTCCGCGCCGGTGAGATCGGCGAGGTCGTACCCGGTGATGATGCGGACGCCGACCTCGTCGAGGTAGCGGCGGGCGGCATCTCCGACGGCGTCGGTGCGCGCGGCGAGCGCGTCGATCGCGGCGGCGGGATCGCTGCCGGACAGGAGCATCTGTGCGCCGGCGTCGGCCTGAAGCGCTCGGGCGAGTACCTCGAGCTCGGCCGCCGCTCCCTGCGAGACACGGCTCGCGCCGCGGAACAGCGGCAGGACGTCGGCCGGCGAGAGGCCGGTCCACTCGTTCACGTGCACGAGGAAGTCGCCCGTCGGCAGCATGGCGGTGGCGTTGAGGCTGTGGTGCAGCGTCACCCCGCGCCGCGCCGCGTCGAGGCAGCGCTCGACGTGCGCAATCAACTGTTCGGTGCCCAGGGCGCGGAGGTCGACCCGCTGCAGCTCGCCGTTCTCTTTCCTGATCGCCGGCTTCCACTCGTTGTCCCAGCGCCTCACGTCCTCGCGCCAGAACTTCGTCTCCCACACCTCCGCGACGCGCCGCACGCGCCTGCGGATCTCGGGGTGGAGCTTCGTCAGCAGCTTGAAGATCAGCTTCGGCGGGGTGCCCTTCGCCGCCTTCGGCGCGCCGACAGGGCGGGCGCAGATGTAGGCGAAACGGTTCACGACGGCGAACTCGAGACCTTCCAGCAGCATCCCGTAGCGCTCCATGCCTTCGCGGAAGCCGGCGGTCGCCGCCGCGGGGAACATCGAGGCCAGCATGCGCGACATCGGCCGCTGCAGGTGCGTCGCCTCGAGCTCCCAGACACCGGGGCCCGGAGGAGTGAAGCCATTCGTCTCTTGCATGGGCCGATGATAGCGGGGTCGCTTACGGCGCGCTTACGTTCGAGCGAAGGCGTCGGCGACGGCGCGGACTCGGGTCGGGTCGAGCTCGCCGGACCAGACGCCGCCGCTCTTCACCGACGAGCCGACGATGAGCGCGTCGGCATCGCGGTAGAGGGCGATGTTCTCCGGGGTGATGCCGGAGCCGATGAGCGTCGCCACGCCGACGGCGGCGCTGACGGCCTGCACTTCGTCGGGATCGCAGGGGCTGCCGGTCGCGGTGCCGCTCACGACGACGCCGTCGACGGCAAAGAACTCGGCCGCCTTCGCGGTCTCGACGATGTCGACGTCCGCCGTGATCGCGTGCGCGGAGTGCTTCTTCTTGACGTCGGCGAACACCGCGATGCTCTCCGCGCCGAGAGCGCGGCGGTAGCGAAGGAGGTCTCCGGCGCTCGACTCGATGAGCCCCTCGTCGGCGACATGGGCGAAGACGAACCCCTCGGCGCGGACGAACGCGGCTCCGCACGCGTGGGCGACGGCGATCGCTGCGCGGTTTGCGCCGGCCAGCACCTGAATGCCGAGGGGGAGCGGGCAGGCGCGGCGGATCTCGGCTCCGATGACGGCCATCGCCGCGACGATCTCGGCGCCGACGGCGGCGCCTTTGAGGTAGGGGCGGTCGTGCGTGTTCTCGAGGATCAGGCCGTGAAAGCCGGCGGCGGCGTACAGCTCCGCCTCGGCTGCCGCCGCTTTGGCCAGATCGCTGACGCCGAGGCGGCTGGAGGGGGTGCCGGGGAGCGCGCCGGCGTGGATGGCGCCGATGAGGGCGCGGGGGACGCCGAAGAGGGACTGGACGATGCCGCGGCGATCCACGAGGGGGGAAAATCTACCACGGGGGTGTGGGGTGCCGGGCTGAGAGCCCGGCACTCCAGGGGGGACGGGGGGACGCGGTTAGTTGGCGGAGGCGCGCTTCTTGGCCATGAGGTCGCGGAGCGCGGCGGCGGGGACGGAGCCCTCGACCAGGATCGCGTCGTTCTTGCGCGAGACGTCGAAGCGGCGGAGGACCGTCACCATGTCCGGCGCCTTGTCCTTCACCGCCAGGCGCAGCGCGGAGAGACCGCCGCGGATGGTGTCCTCGAGCAGCTCCAGCGTCTCCGCGTCGTTCGACAGGCCGAACGCGCCCAGCTCCAGCGCGTCGCCGGTGTCCTTGGCCCAGACGGCCATCGTGGAGACGCTCTTGAGCGCCGCCTGCAGCGCGTCGCCGGACTGACCCTTGCCGGTGTTGATCGTGCCGCCCTTGGTCAGGCGGGCGGCGCGGGTGACGTCGACGAGCGCCCAGGCGGTCGCATTCGCGTCGATGCGCGCCAGCTCGGCGCCGAGGATGCCGCGGGCCCGGAAGCCGGTACCGCCGCTGGTGCGGGCCTCGAGGGCTGCCGCGACGGCACGTTCGCTGCCGGCGATGACGAGGGAGGGCGCGGGGAAGGCGACGGCGCCCTCATGGTCCTTCGCCTGGTCCGGCAGGACGAGGTAGCCGTTCTTCCGGACGGCGCCGCGCGTCACGAGCGCCGCGGTGAGGCGCTCCGCGTTGAAGCGCCCCTCGGCGATCACCAGCACCTCGGCCTCGGAGCCGAGCGCCGTGCGGGGAGCGGTGGCGACGACGAGCACGTCGACGTCCTTGGTCGGCGAGAGGCCGGCCTCGCTCAGGAACTTCGCGGCCTCACCGTCCGCGCTCATCTTGTCGGTGTGCTGAAAGAGGAGCGACGAGAGAGGGCTCGTGCGCATGTCGGCGAGCTTGACCATGCCGACGGTGACGGCGTTCGCCGGCACGAGGGAGAGGGCGTCGTCTTTAGCGACCGCCGGAAGGGCGAGCGCGAGGACCGCCAGGAAGGCGGCGGAGGTGCGGAGTAGAGAGTTGTTCATTCTTAAAACTCCTTTCTGGTGAAAAGCCATGCTGCAAGAATAAGGCAAGAAACGCCGAATGCTGCCGTCGAAATGAACGGCGCGGGGGAGAGGGCGGACATCACTTCGTTCGGCATGTGCTCGCCGCCGACGAAGGCGACCACCGCCTGGCCGAGCTCGGCCGTCTTCGGGAAGACCCAGTACAGCGTCTCGATCATCCAGGCCTGCCACTCCTTCGACACCGCCGCGGCGATCCGCTCGTGCGCAGCCAGCATGAGGCCGAAGAAGAAGATGCCGTAGGAGGCCATGATCGAGACGGCGGTGGAGGAGGTGACGACGCCGATCAGGAACGCGAACGCGAGCAGGACCGCGATGATCAGGAAGATGATCGAGCCGGCGAAGAGGAAGCGGGGATTCATGACGCCGGTCTTCCACGCCACGATTGCCCAGATCGAGCCCATGAGGTAGACGACGTTGCTGCCGGCGAGGATCAGCCCCGCCACGTAGCGCGACAGCAGCAGCCGCACGCGCGACACCGGGCGGGCGAGGTAGAGGTCGATGGTGCCCTTCTCCTGCATGCGCGGCACGAGGTGGGCCGTCGCGAAGATCGCCAGGAAGGTGCAGAGGAAGTAGAGGAACACCGAGAAGCCGGTCTCGAAGCCGAGCACCAGCTTCTCGATCGACATCGTGTCGTTCATGTCCACTTCCTTGCCGAACAGCTTCGCCCCCGCCAGGGCGCCGTCGACGATGTCGAGGTTGATGGCGCTGGCGAAGATGATGATGAACAGCGTGGAGAGGAAGAAGTAGGCGACGAGCGTCCACCGCGCCGCGGCTTCGCGCATCACGTCTTCGATATTGGCAGCGAGGACTTTCATTATTCGTGTGCTCCCACGGAGGAACCGGCCACCTGGTCGGCGCGGATCAGATCGACGAACACGTCTTCGAGCGTCGAGCGCATTGGGACGAGCTCGGTCAGCACGCCGCCGCGCGAGCGGAGACGATCGACCAGGGCGTTGAGGTGCTGCACGTCCTCGACGGAGAGGACCATGTGGCCGTTCACCCGCTCGACGCCGGCGCCGGTCTCGCGGAACGAGGCGACGAGGCTCTCGTCGATGGGGGTCGCGACCATCTTGTAGCTCGCGGTCTTGCGGGTCAGCTCCTCGACGCTGCCGAACGCCGCCACCTTGCCGTTGCGCAGCACGGCGACGCGGTCGCAGGTCAGCTCGATCTCGGAGAGCAGGTGGGAGTTGAGGAGGACGGTCGTGCCGCCTTTCGCCTCTTCGCGCAGGAGGTCGCGGATCTCGCGGCGCCCGACCGGATCGACGCCGTCGGTCGGCTCGTCGAGGAGCAGCACCTGCGGCGCATGGATCAGCGCGCAGGCGAGGCCGAGGCGCTGCGTCATCCCCTTCGAGAACTTCTTGATGCGGACGTCCGCCCACTGCCCCATGCGCACGCGGTCGAGGAGGACCGGGATCCGCTTCGCGATCGCCGCGCTGTCCATCCCCGACATCCGGCCGAAGATCGACAGGGCCTGCCGTGCGGTCAGGTAGTTCGGGATCTTGTGTCCCTCGGGGAGATAGCCGACGCGGCGGCGCGACTCGGGGTCGCGGACGGGGAGGCCGCAGACGGTGGCGCTGCCTTCGGTGGCGTGCGTGAGGCCGAGGAGGATCTTGACGGTGGTGGTCTTGCCCGCCCCGTTCGGTCCGAGGAGGCCGAACAGCTCGCCTTCACCGACCTTGAAGTCGATTCCGTCGAGCGCCGTGATCTTCGGCTTGCCGAAGGACGACTTGTACAACTTCCGAAGGCCCGAGACCTCGATGAGCGTGGTCATGTCTATTCAATACGAGGCCTCGGGCTGAAAAGTTCTTACCGGGAGCCCATCCGGCTCTCCACGGCGCTCCAGTCGACGTTGTTCATGAACGCCTCGATGTACTTCGGCCGCTCCGCCGGCTTGTAGTCGAGGAGGAAGGCGTGCTCCCAGACGTCCATCACCAGGAGGGGAACGAAGCCGGAGACGTTGCCGGTCTCGTGCAGCGTGATCCAGTGGTTGGAGATCGAGCCGCGGGCGGGGTCGAGGTAGCACATCGCCCAGCCGACGCCGCGCATCTTGCCGACGCTGACGAAGTCGGTCTTCCAGATCTCGTAGCTCGGGAAGCTGCGCTCGACCGCCTCGCGGAACTTCGAGCCCTTCGGCGCGTCGTCGCCCCCCTGCCGTTTCATGTTGCCGAAGTAGTACTCGTGCAGGACCATGCCGTTGTACTCGAAGCCGAGGCGGCGGGTGAGCTCCGAATAGGCGGGCATCTCCTCCTGGTCGACGCGGCCGTCGGCGAGGATCGCGGCGATGCGCTCCGTCAGCGTGTTCGTGTTCGTGACGTAGCCTTCATAGAGCTTGAAGTGCATCTCCAGCGTCTGGTTCGAGATGCCCTGGAGGTCGGAGAGATCGAACGTCTTCGGTTTGTAAGTCTTCTGTTCCATGGCGCCGCATCAGATGGCACCGCGCGGACCGCGTCAAGGTCAGCTATTGAGCGCAGCGGAACGTGGCGTAGACGTAGGGGTAGTTCGGGCGGAACCAGTTGCGGAAGCTGCGGCGGACCAGCTCGCGCGGCGTCACCGGCGACGCCCCCTTGAGGACGTAGTGGGCGCCGTCGAAGAAATCGGTGGAGTAGAGGGCGTACGACGGCATCGGCTCGAACCCGGCGAAGCCGGCGAACACGGTCGAGGTCCACTCCCACCCGTTCCCCACCAGGTCGTAGACACCCGACGCGCTCGGCGGGTACTGCCCGACGCTGACCGGCTCGAAGCTGGCGAAGTCGTAGTTTCCCGCGGGGGGATCGTCGCTATCGCCGTCGCCGTATGCGGCGCGGTCGAACTCGGCCTCCGTCGGCAGCCGCTTTCCTTTCCAGCGTGCATAGGCCGCCGCCTCCTCGTGCGTGACGTACACGGGCGCATGCAGGTTGAGCCGCTGCAACTGGAACATGCCGCGGAAGCACCAGTCGTCCTCGCCCCGCGCCCAGAAATGGGGCGCCTTTGCGCCGGTGGCGTCCATGTACTCGAGCCAGTCGCCGTTGGTGACATTCAGCGCGTCGATCGTGAAGGGGGGGACGTGGACGCGGTGCTGGGGGAACTCGTTGTCCCAGCCGAATGTGCCACGTGGTGCGCCGAGAATTGCGGTTCCGGCGGGGATCGAGACGGCTTCTCCCTGGAGCGACGGGCTGTTAGCCCGTCGCGGCGCCGGGCTGAGAGCCCGGCTCTCCAGAAGGACATGCCGCTTCTTTTCGTACGGCAACTGATGCAGCAGATAGGACAGCGTCTCCTGATGCATCAGCTCGTGCTCCATCACCGTGAAGGCCGCCTCGCCGTTGCGCAGATGAGGGATGGCTTCGTTTTCGAGCTCGGCGTGCTGCAGAGCATCCTCCACGAGCGCGTCGCACGCGGCGGCGAAGGACTGCACCTCGTCGCGCGACGGCCACGCCTCGGCTGCGGGAACCGACGCCTCATCCTCGGGGTCGATGCCGCGGGCGAAGATCGTCTCCAGGCGGTCGTCCACCCCTTTGCGCTTCAGCGCCAGCTTCACCAGCGTGTTCACGGAGAAGCCGGGGAGGTGCCCCTCGTAGAAGACGATCGGGTTCCTGAGGGCGATCGGGCGGTCGTAGTACGCCTCCGGCGCGACGAGATCGAAGAGGGCGCGGGTTCTTGCGCGGGCGGCGCGATACCAGGAGAGCAGTTGTTCGCGCCCGACTTCGCCGGGAAATGCGCTGTGCCGCATCGGCCGGATTTTACGCGCGCTGCAGCGTGTAGGACCACGACGAGACATGGCCGGCGTCGCGGAAGAGCGCGCCGCGCGTCTCGTACGTCGCGTCGTCCAGCATGCGCAGCGTCTCGCAGCCGTGGAAGTGGCCGTCGTCGGACGTGTAGGTCAGCAGAATCTGATCGTCGAAGAAGACCAACGCGCCGCGCAGCTCGCCCATGACGCCGTTGACGCCGTTGAAGCTCGTGGCGGTGGCGCCGTCGGCGAGCGGCAGGATCGTGTAGCGGTTCTGGACCTCGTTGACCTGCTCCTCGAGGATCCAGAGCTCGCCGGAGTGCGTGACCACGGCGAGCCCGATGGCGATGTTCGGATTGCCGGCGACGTCGACCACCGAGCCGGAGATCTGCCACCGCCCCTCGCGGACGAGAAACGTCTGGCGGTTCACGCGACTGCTTCGGTCCGCACCGGCACTTCGACGACCCGGAACGGCGGCTCCGACGGGAACGCCGTCGCCAGCACGTGCATGGCCACGTTGTAGACCGGCGCGTTTCCTTTCGTCCGCCCCTCGGGGCTGCCGCGATGCGCGTGACCGTGGAAGACGGCGTTCACGCGGTAGCGGTCGAGCGGCTCCTCGAGACGGCTCGATCCGAGGAAGGCGGCGATCTCCGGCGGCTCTCCGCCGATCGTCGCCTGGATCGGCGAGTAATGCAGCAGCGCGATCTTCTGCGGCGTGCGCAGGCGCGCCAGCGCCGCCTCGAGCTTCAGCGACTCGTTGATCGTCTCGTGCACGAAGTCCTTGATGATCTTCTCTCCCCACGCGCCGAGGGCGCGGCGGCCGAAACCGCCGCCGAAGCCCTTCACGCCGGCGAAGCCGACGCCGTGCAGCTCGTACGAGTCGCCGTCGAGGACGACCACGCCGGCGTCGGAGAGGATCTGCACGAGCTCCTTCTCCTGATTCGACTCCAGGTCGTGGTTGCCGAGGACGGCGATGGCGGGGATGCGCAGGGCGGAGGTGATCTCCTTCGCCAGGATCTTCCCCTCCTCGATCGTGCCGTAGTCGGTGAGGTCGCCGCAGAGGAGCAGCACGTCGGCGCTCTCGGTGATCTTCGAGAAGATCGGCTGCATCATCCCGGCGGAGGATTTCTTCACGTGGATGTCGGCGATGGCCGCGATCCGCAGCGTGTCCCGTTCCGTCATCTATTTCGCTCCATCGACTGCAATCCCGGCGGTCCAGTGCTCGATGTCGGCGTCCGTCATCGTCTCGTGCACCACGCGGGCGTCTCCGTAGCCCCAGTCGTTGATGTCCTTCAGGTACTGCTGGCGGGAGACGATCGTGCCGTAGCAGACCTTCTCCGCCGCGTTCCCGGCGCTCGTCTCGTCGGCCATCCTCCGCCCGAGCTCCTCCATCACCCACGCCGGCACCTTGGCCCGGTCCGACGGATAGATGAACCCGAACATGACGATGTGCGCGTAGAGCGCGCGCCAGTACGGCCCGTACCGCTCGAGCAGGCGCGCCCAGTCGAGACGGTCGCCGACCGCACGGATGACGTGAGCAACGTCCGCGCCGTCGAAGCGCTCCCGCTCCATGATCAGCCCCTTCGACCAGATCATTTCCTCCGCCGGGATCAGGTCGACGTCGACGCCGAACACCTGGTCCTTGACCGCGAACTGGAACCAGCGGTCGTCGACGGCGGCGACGCCGTTGCCGGCGCTGAAAATGAGGTCGACGAAGTCGTCGTTCATGAACGCCTTCCCGAGCCAGTGCGGAAACGTCAGCTCGGCCCTGTAGCCGGCCTTCTTGAAGGCCCAGGCGGCGCGGGCGAAGTCGTCGCGGCGGATGAAGACGTCGAAGTCCTTGGTGTGGCGCTCGATGCCGGTGTAGCGGGCGTACGCGTACGCGCCGCCGACGAGGTGGGGGATCTCCGCTTCGGTGAGGATGGCGAGCGCATGCCGGTAGAAACGGATGCTGCTCTCAGACAGGATCGCGTCGGGAACCGCTGCCATGTTCTGTCTCTGCTTTCTACGCCGGACAATCTCGCGGCGCAGACACACAGAGAGCAGGTTCTATGCCGCTCGATGCGTCAGAAAATTCAGTAACTTACGGGGCCGATCCAGATCGAGCCGCCCATGCTCGACAGGCGTACGTCCGGCACCCCTTCGCCGAGGCGCAGCCGGTTGCCGCCGGCGGCCAGACCGTCCTCGCAGCCCTTGAGCGTACAGAGAATGTGGCCGCCGTCCGCCGCCGTCGCCTCGATCGACGGCCACGCGCCTCCCGCCACTTTGAAGGCGATCGCGCCGTCGCGGGAGTTCGCGTCGATGAGGCCGCTCACCCGGTCGAGCGTGATGCCGCCCGTATCGGTGGAGATCTTGTATTTGCCGCTGGACTGCGCGACCGAGATCCCGCCGGTGGTCGCCCGCGCCGTCACCCATCCCGTGAGGTTGCGCATGGCCACTCCACCGTTCGCGGAGCGGACGTCGATGTTCGCGCGGCGCGGCACGTAGAGGGTCATGTTCACCCACCAGGCCTGCGTGGCGTCGATCTGCGGCCCGTGCGCGGCGATCTCTCCGTTCCGGCTGGAGACGCTGATCGAGCCCAGGACGCGTGAGGCGTGCGTCCGTGTGTTGGCGACCGCGTAGCGGCAGATCACCAGCCGCGCTCCCGCCTTGTTCCACCCGCGGATCGACAAGCCTCCCTCGGGAGCCGAGGTGACTTTGATGAGGCTCACGTCGGAGAGGTCGAGCTCGCGCTGCTCGCGATCGTGAAGCTGCGCCTCGAAGCTCGTGAACGTCGTCCGGAAGAACGACTCGCAGTCGCCTCCGCCGGCGCGGCCGGACGAGTCCTGCTCCGCGCCGATGATCTGGCGCTCCAGCGGACGCGCCGAGACGGTGGCGGCGAAGAGCGAGGCGGCTAATACGAGAACCAGGGCCTTCATGTTTCTTAATACGGTTACGTTTCAGGAGACGTTAGGTTTCGCACCGACGAAAACTGAGGAACTCGTCTGGCAATGGTTCTGCACGGTGAGACCGCGACCGAACAAAAGGAGTTGCGATGGCGACAGCACAGCCGACGACCGACCACGATGAGATCCGTCAATGGGTGGAAGCGCGCGGTGGACATCCGGCGCGCGTGAAGGAGACGGGGCGGGGTGGTGACCCCGGGATCCTCCGCATCGACTTCCCGGGGTTCAGTGGCGAGGGAACGCTCGAAGAGATCGAGTGGGATGAATTCTTCGAGTGGTTCGACCGCGACCGCCTGGCCCTGCTGCTCTCCGACCAGGCGGGGAACCGCTTCAACAAGTTCGTCGCGCGTGCGACGGGGTCGGGGGCAGGAGGGTCGAAGAAGAGAAGCGGGAGCTCGAAGCGCAGCAGCGGGTCGAGCAAGTCGGGCGGCGGCTCGAGCGCGAGCAGCGGTGGCGGCGGCTCGAAGAGCAGCGGCTCCAAGAGCGGAAGCTCCAGGAAGAGCAGCGGTTCCACGAAGAGCAGTGGTTCGAGCACGAGCAGCGGTGGCGGCTCGAAGAGCAGCGGCTCGAAGAAGAGCAGTGGTTCGACGAAGAGCAGTGGCTCCACGAAGAGCAGCGGGTCGAGCAAGTCGGGCGGTAGCTCTTCGAAGAGCAGTGGTTCGACCAAGCGCAGCGGCTCCAAGAAGAGCAGCGGTTCGAGCAAGTCGAGCGGTGGCTCGTCGAAGAGTAGTGGTTCGACCAAGAGCAGCGGCTCCAAGAAGAGCAGCGGATCGAGCAAGTCGAGCGGTGGCTCGTCGAAGAGCAGAGGTTCGACCAAGAGCAGCGGCTCCAGCAAGAGCAGCGGATCGAGCAAGTCGAGCGGTGGCTCGTCGAAGAGCAGTGGTTCGACCAAGAGCAGCGGCTCCAGCAAGAGCAGCGGTTCGAGCAAGTCGAGCGGTGGCTCGTCGAAGGGCAGTGGTTCGACCAAGAGCAGCGGCTCCAGCAAGAGCAGCGGATCGAGCAAGTCCGGCGGCGGCTCGAAGAAGAGCAGTGGTTCGACCAAGAGCAGTGGCTCCAGCAAGAGCGGCGGGTCGAGCAAGTCGAGCGGTAGCTCGAAGAAGAGCAGCGGTTCGGCCAAGAGCAGTGGCTCCAGCAAGAGCAGCGGGTCGAGCAAGTCGAGCGGTAGTTCGAAGAAGAGCAGCGGTTCGGCGAAGAGCAGCGGCTCCAACAAGAGCAGCGGTTCGGGCAAGTCGGGCGGTGGTTCGAAGAAGAGCAGTGGTTCGAGCAAGAGCAGCGGCTCCAAAAAGAGCATCGGCAGCCGGATCGTCGCGGCCGTGCGGAACGCCCTCGGTGGCGGCGGGTCGAAGGCCTCCGGCGGCTCGAAGAAGCGCTCCGGCTCCAAGAAGTCGGGCGGCTCCTCCCTCACCACCACCAAGCGCGAGGAGATCCAGCGCTGGGTCGAAGAGCGGGGCGGCTTCCCTGCTCACGTCGTCCGCACCTCCGGCCCCGGCGACGACCCCGGCGTGCTGCGCATCGACTACCCCGGTTTCAGCGGCACCGAGTCGCTCGAGCGGATCTCCTGGGACGAATGGTTCGAGTGGTTCGACCGCAACAAGTTGGCATTCCTCTATCAAGACAAGAAGAACAGCCGGTTCTCGAAACTGGTTGCGCGGTAACAAGCGAGAAAGCGAGACGTGGGGCGGCGGTGCCGTGAACGCCGCCGCTCCACTACACTCCCGAACGTGAGCCGCGAGTTCAACCGCTACCCTCCGGTCCCGTTCCCGCACCCCGAACGCTCCGGCCCGGCGCGCATCGAGCACCGCGACCGCCTCCAGTCGCTGAACGTCGACGCCGCCCGCCTGGCCGAGGAGCTCCGCGCCGCGATCAAAGGCGAGGTGCGCTTCGACGACGGCTCGCGCGCGCTCTACGCCACCGACGCCTCGAACTACCGCCAGACGCCGATCGGCGTGGTCGTGCCGCACGACGCGAACGACGTCATCGCCGCCGTCGCCCTCGCGCGCAAGCACGGCGCGCCGATCCTCGGCCGCGGCGCCGGCACCAGCCTGGCCGGCCAGTGCTGCAACGTTGCCGTGGTCGTCGACATGTCGAAGTACATGCACCGCATCACGGAGATGAACCCGGCGCAGAAGTTCGCGCGGGTGGAGCCGGGGATCGTGCTCGACGACCTCCGCCGCGCGGCCGAGGAGCACACGCTCACCTTCGGCCCCGACCCCGCCACCCACGCGCAGTGCACCCTCGGCGGGATGATCGGCAACAACTCCTGCGGCGTGCACTCGATCATGTCCGGCAAGACCGTCGACAACATCGAGGAGCTGGAGATCCTGACGTACGACGGCGTGCGCATGCGCGTCGGCGCGACGAGCGACGCCGAGCTCGAGTCGATCATCCAGGAGGGCGGCCGCCGCGGGGAGATTTACCAGGGGCTGAAGGCGATCCGCACCCGCTACTCCGACCTCATTCGCGCGAAGTTCCCGAAGATCCCCCGCCGCGTCTCCGGATACAACCTCGACGAGCTGCTGCCGGAGAACGGCTTTCACGTCGCGCGTGCGCTGGTCGGCAGCGAGTCGACGTGCGTGCTCGTCCTGGAGGCGAAGACGAAGCTCGTCTACAGCCCGCCGGCGCGCGCGCTGCTCGTGGCCGGCTACGAGTCGGTCTACGACGCCGCGGACGACGTGCCGCGCATCCTGCAGTTCGGGCCGATCGGCCTCGAGGGATTCGACGACCTCCTCGTGCGCGACCAGCAGTTCAAGAAGATGAACCCGTACGGCATCGCGCTGCTCCCGCCGGGCGGCGGGTGGCTGCTCGTGGAGTTCGGGGGCGACAGCATCGCCGAGGCGACCGAGAAGGCGCAGCGGCTCGCGTCGTCGATGGATCGGGCGCGCGTCCGCATCTTCGACAACGCGTCGCAGGAGGCGCGCTTCGTCTGGGCGGTCCGCGAGTCGGGTCTCGGCGCGACGGGACACGTCCCGGGAAAGGCGCTGATGTGGGAAGGGTGGGAGGACGCGGCGGTGGCGCCGGAGAAGCTCGGCGGCTACCTGCGCGACCTGCGCAGGCTGCTGGAGCGGTACCAGTACGGCGGCGACTTTTACGGCCACTTCGGCGACGGCTGCGTGCACACCCGGACGAACTTCGACCTCACCACGGAGCCGGGGATCGCCAAGTTCCGGTCGTTCATCGACGAGGCGGCCGACCTCGTCGCCTCCTACGGCGGCTCGTTTTCGGGGGAGCACGGCGACGGCCAGGCGCGCGGCGCGCTGCTCGAGAAGATGTTCGGGCCGGAGCTGATGGAAGCGTTCCGCACCTTCAAGTCGCTCTGGGACCCGGAGTGGAAGATGAACCCGGGGAAGCTGATCTCCCCGTACGAAATCGACGAGAACCTCCGCCTCGGCAGCAGCTACGCCCCCTGGGACCCGCAGACGCACTTCTCGTACGGCGAAGACCACGGGCGGATGAACCACGCCGTCCTGCGCTGCGTCGGCGTCGGCCGCTGCCGGCGGCTGGACGGCGGCACGATGTGCCCGAGCTACCAGGTGACGCGCGAGGAGGAGCATTCGACGCGAGGCCGCGCGCGGCTCCTCTTCGAGATGTTCCAGGGAGAGACGATCCCCCGCTCCTGGAAGAACGAGGCGGTGAAGGACTCGCTCGACCTCTGCCTCGCCTGCAAGGGATGCAAGGGAGACTGCCCGACGCAGGTCGACATGGCCACCTACAAGGCCGAGTTCATGTCGCACTACTACAAGGGGCGTCTGCGGCCGATGCCGGCGTACACGATGGGGCTCATCTACTGGTGGGCGGGGATCGCTCAGCACGCCCCCGGCCTCGCCAACCTGATGACCCGGGTGCCGGGCGCGAAAGCCTTCGCCGGGGTGGCAAACGAGCGGCGGATGCCCCGCTTCGCTCGTAAAACTTTCCGCGAGCAGTTTGCGCGCCGTGCAATAAGTGCCGCGGGCCGCCGGGTGGTGCTCTGGTCCGACACCTTCAACAACCACTTCCTCCCCGCAACGGCGATGGCGGCGGTGGAGGTGCTCGAGCGGGCGGGCTTCCAGGTGACGATCCCCCGGAAGCGGGTCTGCTGCGGACGCCCTCTCTACGACTGGGGCTTTCTCGACCGGGCGAAGAAGCTGCTGCGCGAGACGCTGGACGTGCTGCGGCCGGAGCTCGACACCGGCACGCCGGTCGTCGGGCTGGAACCGAGCTGCGTCTCGGTGTTCCGGGACGAGCTGCCGCACCTCTTTCCCAAAGACGAGGGGGCGCGGCAGCTCGCCCGCTCGACCGTCACCCTGAGCGAGCTCCTTGCGGGTGAAGGAGTTACGCTGCCGCCGCTGCACCGGAAGGCGATCGCCCAGGCGCACTGCCACCACAAGGCGGTGATGCGCTTCGACGCGGAGGAGAAGCTGCTGCGGGCGATGGGGTTGGACCTGACGCACCCCGACTCCGGCTGCTGCGGCATGGCCGGCGCGTTCGGCTTCGAGAAGAAGCACTACGACCTCTCGATGAAGCTGGGGGAGCGGGTGCTCCTGCCGATGGTGCGGGAGGCGGACCGCGACACGCTCATCATCGCGGACGGCTTCAGTTGCCGGGAGCAGATCGAGCAGTCGACCGGGCGGAAGACGCTCCATTTTGCGGAAGTGCTGCAGATGGCGTATGAAGGGCGCGGTGCAGGCTAGAGCGCGGATCCTCGGCATCCCCCTCCATCAGATCCTGATCGTCTTCCCCCTCGGCCTCCTCGCCACCTCCTTCTTCTTCGACCTCGCCTACCTGCTGTCGGCGCGGGCGGAGCTGGGGATCGTCGCCTCCTGGCTGATTTTCGCGGGGGTGCTCGGCGGCGCGGCGGCGGCGCTCTTCGGGATCATCGACTACGCCGCGATCCCGCGGAACACGCGCGCGCGGCGCATCGGCGCGATCCATGGAGGGGGGAACCTGGTCGTGGCGCTGCTCTTCGCGGCGAGCTGGCTGCTGCGGCGCGATGCGCCGGGACATCCGGGAGCGCTGGAGATCGTGTTGTCGGCCTGCGGGGTGCTGCTGACCGTGATCACCGGCTGGCTGGGGGGCGAGCTGGCCGACCGGATGGACGAGCTGGAAGGGTAGCGAGGGCAGGCGGGCGAACCGGCCTGCCCCCCAGGAACTTACATCAGAAACGGTTGTTGCCGCTGTCGCGGTCGCCGCCCTCGTCGGAGCGCTCGTTACGCGACGCGCCGCCACGGTCCTGGACGCCGAAGCTTCCGCTCGTGGAGGTGCCGCGGCCGCCGGACTCGAATCCGCCGCGCTCCTCGTTGGCCTGGCGGACGAACGGCTGAGAGCCGGTGCCCTGCGCGACGTCGTTGCCGCCGCCGCTGCCGGTGTTGTTCGCCGCCGCGCGTGCACGCGCTCCGCGGCTATGGCCGCCTTCGCGGCCGATCGCGGCCATGTGCGCGCGATCGCGGCTGACCGCCTCGCCGCCCTTCCGGCCTGCGACGCGGGCTTCGTCGGACGTGAACTCGTGCGCCGTGCCCTTGGCGTGCGCTGCCCGTCCGCCTTTGCTTGCAATCTCACGCTGCTTCGCCGCGTCCATCGACGCAAAACCGCGCTTGCTGGTTGCCATGAAGTGTCTCCTTCGGGGTGTCAGAAATCGTTGCTCGGTAACCCTTCTCCTTGCCTGAGAGGCGGTCTCATGATCGAGCACGAAGCGTGCCCGTCTACGCGCATATTTCTTGCCTCACACCACCGCGATGGATCAGCAAAGTACGTCTCTCTGGCACGCCACCGCCGCCGTTCCCCGCTTCGACGCGCTCACCGGAGAACTGCACGCCGACGTCACCGTGATCGGCGCAGGAATCACCGGTCTCACCGCCGCGCTGCTGCTCGCGCAGCGTGGGAAAAGCGTCATCGTCCTCGAACGCGAGATCGTCGCAGGCGGCGAGACCGGCAACACCACCGCGCACATCACCGTGGCCATCGACGCCGGCTACAGCTACGTCCGGCGCAAGTACTCGCTGGAGGAGGCGCGGCTGGTCGCCGACGCGCAGCGCTCCGCCGTCGAGAAGATCGCCGAACTGGTCGAGCGCCACGGCATCTCCTGCCACTTCAAGCGCGTCCCCGGCTACTCCTACACCGAGAAGCGCAAGTACGTCTCGGAGCTGAAGAACGAGGCCGCCGCGGCCCGGGAGGCGGGGCTCGAGGCGCAGTGGACCGACGAGGTGCCGCTGCCGTTCGACACGCGCGGCGCCATCGTCTGGCCGAACCAGGCGCAGTTCCATGCGGTCGAGTACCTGGCCGGGCTGGCGAAGGCCTGCGTCGAGGCGGGAGTGCGCATCTTCGAGCGGACGCTCGTCACCGGCGCGCACGACGGAGACCCGTGCGTCGTCGAAACGGAGAACGGCGGACGCGTCACCTGCGGCGCCATCTTCCAGGCCACGAACACGCCTGTCTCCGGCTTCCAGCAGGTGCACGTCAAGGCGCATGCGTACCGCACCTACGCCATGTCGTATCGCGTCACCGGCGACCATCCGGACGGGCTGTTCTGGGACACGGCCGATCCGTACCACTACACGCGCTGGCAGGAGACGGACGACGGGACGTTCATCATCGTCGGCGGCATGGATCACCGCACCGGCGAGCAGGAGGACACCGAGGAGTCGTACGAGAGCCTTAACGCCTACGTGCGCGAGTATTTCGGCTCGCTCCCGCTCGTGCACCGCTGGTCGGGGCAGATCATCGAGCCGGCGAGCGGGCTCCCGCTCATCGGAGGCACCGGCAACGTCTACGTCTCCACCGGCTACTCGGGCCAGGGGATGACCTTCGGCACCGTCGGCGCGATGATCATCGCCGACCTGATCACCGGCGTCGAGAATCCGTGGGCCGCCGTCTTCGACGTGCACCGCCAGCGCCCGCACATGACCACCCGGGAGTTCATCACGGAGAACCTCCACTTCCCGGCGCACCTGATCCCTGACCGGCTGACGTCCCTCGACGTCGAGGCGAAGAGCACCGACGAGGTGCACGCCGGAGAGGGCAAGATCATCAAGGTCGGCGGAAAGAAGATCGCCGCGTATCGCGACGACGCGGGGACGCTCTACTGCGTGTCGCCCGTCTGCACGCACATGAAGTGCGACGTCGGGTTCAACCAGGCGGAGAAGACCTGGGACTGCCCCTGCCATGGATCGCGCTTCAAGCCGGACGGCTCTGTCCTCAACGGGCCCGCAAGAGACCCGCTCGAGCCGATCGACCTTCAGGAAGAGAGGTGACGGGGAGGCGGGGCCAATCAGCGCCGCCGGACGGTGCCCGGTGGCGGAGAGAGAGGGATTCGAACCCTCGGTAGAGGTTTACCCCCTACGGCGGTTTAGCAAACCGCTGGTTTCAGCCACTCACCCATCTCTCCGGCTGATCGGAACGCGCATGTTAAAGGTTGTGGGGCCGGGGATCAATTCCCGGCCGGTGCTGGCGGAGGAGGTGGGATTCGAACCCACGGTACCCGTGAGGGTACGGCGGTTTTCAAGACCGCTGCCTTAAACCACTCGACCACTCCTCCGTGAAGGGGCGAAACAACGCGTCAGGGCAAGAGATTCACGTCGAGCGTGATCTTGAGGCGGAGCCGCCGGTGCTGGCGCAGCTCGTCCATCGACAGGTTCAGCGGGATGCTCACTTCCTTCACCAGGCCGTCGCTGCTGCGGCGTTCCGGCGCGGGCGGCGGCGGCGCCACCGCGCGGGCGGCCGGCTGCTCTCCGAGGATCGGCAGTGACTCGAGGATCCCCTGCGGGAGCGGGATCTCGATCGACGTGGTCGGGACCTCGATCGGCATCGACGCGCCGCCGGGCGTGCTGAAGTAATCGGTCACGTCATCGAAGGGGTTCGCAAACGGCGAAGGCGGCGGAGGCACGAGCTCCGTCGCGACGAGCGGGATCGTCTCGTCGGCGTCGTCGTCGAGATCGAACTCCGCCTCGCCGAGCGGCGCAGCGGTCGCTGCTGCCGTGGCCACCGCGCGTGCGGGGGCCGGAGCCGGCGCGGGAGCGGCCGCGGTGGAGTCGCCGTCATCGTCGTCGTCCCACAGCGAGTCGCCCGTCGCCTCGGGCTGCTGCGAGCGCACGTTCAGGATCTGGATCTCCTTCTCCAGCGGCTCGGAGCCCTCCAGGCCGTACTTCTTCACGAGGTGCGTCAGCACGAGCTGCGTGATGCCCTTGAGCGTCTCCTCGACGCCGAGGCCGGTCGTGGCCACCGACTCGAACGACGGCACGTGGAGCTTGTTGACCTCTTTCTCCAGCTCCGCCACCCCGAGCGCGTTCGGGAGGTCGCGCTTGTTGTACTGCATGACGAGCGGCATCTCCCGGATGCGGATCCCCTGGCGCTTGAGGTTGTCCTCGAGGTTCTGCAGCGACTCCAGGTTTGCGTCGACGGCGAAGTCCTGGCTGTCGGCGACGAACACCACGCCGTCGGCGCCCTTGAGAACGAGCTGGCGCGTCGAGTTGTAGTAGACCTGACCGGGGACGGTGTAGAGCTGCAGCTTGGTGCGCATCCCCCGGATCTTGCCGAGGTCGAGCGGGAGGAAGTCGAAGAAAAGGGTCCGGTCCGTCTTTGTCGCCAGAGACAGCATCTTGCTCTTGTTGTTCGACGGCAGGGAGTCGTAGACGAACTGGAGGTTCGTCGTCTTGCCGCAGAGGCCGGGACCGTAATAGACGATCTTGGCCGTGATCTCTTTGGTGGCGTAGTTGAAGAGGACCATGGAAACGAAACCCCGAGTCCCGGCAGAGTAGCCAATTTGTAAGAGACAGGCAATCTCGCCTGCCCTATCATCGCGGCCTTTCGGGAGGTGAGCATGAGGTCGAGGTGTTACGCCGCCGTACTCTTACTCCTCGCCGCGCCGCTGGTGCTGGCGGACGCGCCGGGTGTCTACGCGATCACCGGCGGGACCGTGCACCCGGTTTCCGGAGCGGCCATCCCGAACGGCGTGGTGGTGATCCGGGGAGGCCTCATCGAGGCGGTCGGCGCGAACGCGTCGATCCCTGCCGACGCGTCGGTCATCGACGTCAAAGGCGCGCACGTCTATCCCGGTCTCATCGACGCGCAGACGTCGCTCGGCTTCACCGCGGCCGCGAAGGACGCCGGCGAGCCGACGCCCGATACGCTGGCGCTGCGGACCGTGAAGCTCTCCGACGACGACATGGACGCGCGCCGCCGGACCGGCGTCACCACGATCGTCACCGCCCCCACGGCCGGCATCTTCAACGGTCAGTCCGCCGTCCTCAACCTCGGCCGCGGCCCGATCGAGGCGCGGGTGATCAAGAGCCCGGCCGCGCTGCAGATCGCCTTCAATCCGCGCCCAACCTGGACTTGGCCCGACAGCCTGATGGGCGTCATGGCCTACCTTCGCCAGACCTTCCTCGACGCGCAGCAGTACGTCGCCGCCCGCGAGCTTTACGAGCGCAGCCCCGGCGGGCTGCAGCGCCCGCAGGAGAACCCCGGCCTGGACGCGCTGCGTCCCGTGCTGCGCCGCGAGCTGCCGGTGGTCTTCATCGCCGACTCCGACACCATGATGCGGCGCGCGCAGTCGCTCGCCCGCGAGCTCGGCGTGCGGCCCATCCTCTCCGGCGCGCGGCAGGGCTACGTCGCGCCGGCGCAGTGGGACGACGTCCCGATGCTCGTCTCCGTGAAGTGGCCGGTCGCGCCGGACGACAAGGAAGACCGCGAGGACCAGCCGCTGCGCGTCATCCGCGACCGGCAGCTCGCGCCGACCACGCCGGCCGTCTTCGCGAAGAACGGCGTCACCTTCGCGCTCGTCAGCGGCGCCGCGAAGAGCGGCGCCTTCTTCGCGGGCATCCGGAAGGCCATCGAGAACGGCCTCTCCGCCGAGGACGCGCTGCGCGCGACCACGCTGACGCCGGCGCGCATCTTCGGCGTCGACCGGCAGCTCGGAACGCTGGAGCGCGGCAAGATCGCGAACGTCGTCGTCAGCGACAAGCCGCTCTTCGACAAGGACGCCAAGGTGACGCGCGTCTTCGTCGACGGACGGGAAATCCGCCTGCCGGCCGAAGAGGCGAAGAAGGATGCCGACAAGAAGACCGACGCCACGGCGGCCGCCGCTTCGGCGATCGACGGCACCTGGAATCTCACTGTGCGCGCGCCGCAGGGCAGCGAGTCGATCCAGGTCACGCTGCGCGCCGAGTCGGGGCGGCTGACCGGGACGTTCTCCGGGGACCGCGGCTCGGGCGACATCCGCACCGGCACGTTCGACGGCACCGCCTTCGACTTCGCGATCTCCGTCAACGCGCAGAACGAAGCCGAAGCGTCGGACTGGGCGTTCCGCGGCACCCTCGACGGCGACACGATGAACGGCACCGTCTCCACCACCCTCGGCAGCTTTGCATTCAGCGGGAGCAGATCCAAATGAGAAAGACGCTGCTCGCAGTCCTCCTCGCCCTGCCGCTCGCGGCGCAGGAGCGCGTGACGCTCATCCGCAACGCGACCATCCTCACCATCACCAACGGCACCATCGAGAACGGCTCGGTGCTCATCCGCGGCTCGAAGATCGCCGCCGTCGGCCGCGACGTCGCCGCTCCCGCGAATGCGCGGGTGATCGACGGGAGTGGCAGGTTCGTCATGCCGGGCATCATCGACACGCACAGCCACACCGCTGTCGACGGAAGCGTCAACGAGATTTCGCTGCCGAACACCGGCATGGTGCGGATCGCCGACGCGCTCACCGGCGACGACATCAGCGTCTACCGCCAGCTCGCCGGCGGCACGACGACAGCCCTCATCCTCCACGGCTCCGCGAACGCAATCGGCGGACAAAGCCAGATCGCGAAGTGGAAGTGGGGCCGCCCGGTTTCGGAATGGCTCGTGACCGATGCGCCCCGCACGATCAAGTTCGCCCTCGGCGAGAACCCGAAGTCGTCGAACTTCGTCCCGCCGCCCGGCCAGCCGAAGCAGTATCCGGCCACGCGCATGGGCGTGGAGGAAGTGATCCGCAAGTCGTTCATCGACGCTCGCGACTACCTCGCGCAGCGCGAGGAGTACGAGGCGAAGCAGAAGCGCGGCGAGGCCGCGATCCCGCCGCGCCGCGACCTGCTCATGGAGACAATGGCCGACATCCTCGCCGGCCGCATCGACATCCACGCGCACTGCTACCGCGCCGACGAGATCGTGATGCTGCTCAATCTCGCGGACGAGCTGGGCTTCAAGGTCCGCGAGCTGCAGCACGTGCTCGAGGGCTACAAGGTCGCGCCGGAGATCGCCGCGCACGGCGCCGGCGCCGGCACATTCATCGACTGGTGGGGTTACAAGGCCGAGGCGTACGACGCCACGCCGTACAACGTCGCGCTGCTCACCCGGAACGGCGTGCTGACCTCCGTCAACTCCGACTCCGACGAGCTCGCGCGCCACCTGAATCACGACGCCGCGAAGGCGATGAAGTACGGCGGCCTGACGGAAGAGGAGGCGCTGCGCACCTGCACGATCAACCCGGCGCGGCAGCTTCGCCTCGATCACCGGATCGGCTCGATCGAGGTGGGGAAGGACGCCGACCTCGCGATCTGGAGCGGCCACCCGCTCTCCACCTATGCCCGGGTCGAGACGACGTTCATCGAAGGGGAGGTCTACTTCGACCGCCAGCAGGACCTCGAGCGGCGCGAGACGCTGCGTCGTGAGAAGGAAGAGCGGTTGAAGAAGGAGGAGGCGAAGAAATGAAACGCACCGTGTTGATGCTGCTCTGCGCCTCCACCGTCTTCGCGCAGTCGACGATCCCGAACAGCCCCGGCGTCAAAGCGACGGTCGCGATCCGAAACGCGCGCATCGTCCCAGTCACCAGCGCGCCGATCGAGCGCGGGACGATCGTGCTGGCGAACGGCGTCATCGCCGCCGTCGGCGCGAACGTCGAAATTCCGGCCGGCGCGACGGTCATCGACGGCACCGGCCTCTCCGTCTACCCGGGGATGATCGACTCCGGCACCAACGTCGGCCTCATCGAAATCGACGCGATCGGCGCGACCGTCGACACGTCGGAGCTCGGCGACTTCAATCCCAACGCGCAGGCCGCGGTGGCCATCAACCCGCACTCCGAGCTGGTGCCGGTGACGCGCGTGAACGGTGTCACGCACGTCGTCAGCACGCCCGAGGGGGGGATCATCTCCGGCCAGAGCGCGCTCATTCAGCTCACAGGCTGGACGCCTCCGCAGATGGTGGTGAAGTCCCCCGCGGCGATGCACATCCGTTTCCCGAGATTGCGCGGCGCGCCCATCGTCGAGATCCCGCAGGAAGAAGAGGCGGAGACCAACCGCCGGAAGAACTACACGAAGGAGCTCGACCGGCTGCGGGACGTCTTCCGCGACGCACAGGCGTACGCGAAGGCCTCAGGTGCGCGCGTGCGGCGCTTCGACCGCGACCTGCTGCTCGAGGCGCTCGTTCCGGTGGTGGAAGGGCGCGTGCCGGTGGTCATGCACGCGAACCAGGCGCGCGACATCCGCGCGGCGCTCGCGTTCGCCGACGAGTTCAAGCTGAAGGTCATCCTGGCCGGCGCGCAGGACGCCGCCCGCGTCGTCGACGACCTGAAGAAGCGGGCAGTCCCGGTGATCCTGGGGCCGATCCTCTCCCTCCCGCAGCGCGAGGACGATCCGTACGACATCCTCTTCACGAACGCGAAGCTGCTGCACGACAACGGCATCCGTTTCTCGATCCAGACCGCGGACGCCCACAACTCGCGCAACCTGCCGTACCACGCCGCCTCGTGCGCCGCGTTCGGCCTGCCGAAGGAGGAGGCGCTCAAGGCCGTGACCATCTATCCGGCCGAGATCTGGGACGTCGCCGACCGGATGGGATCCCTGGAGGTGGGGAAGGTCGCGAACGTCATCGTCACCGACGGCGACCCTCTCGAGATCCGGACGACGGTGAGCCGCGTCTTCATTGGCGGGGAGGAGATGCCGATGGACTCGCGTCACACGCTGCTGTACCGGAAGTTCGCGAACAGACCGAAGTAGCGCAGCATGAAACGCATGCTGTAGTAGCATACACGCATGCGTTCAACTCTGCTTCTCGCCATCGGCGTCGCTGCCGCTGTGGTCGCGTCTGCACCGCGCGCATCTGCCCAGCCGACGCAGCCCTTCGACGTCGTAGCGGTCGGGTTGGACTGCCTCATCATCCTCCCGATCTACGGCCCGAGCCTGCAGTTTCTCGGCATCTCGATCGAGACGGACACGGATGTCCAGTTCCTCGCGCCCGCCGGTGAAGGGCGCGTTCTGGCGCTGGCGAGGGGGGGCAGCCGGATCGAAGAGGTGCGCCCCGACCTCACGCGTACACCGGTCTTCTCCGGCATCCCCGGCACGGAGGGACGCAGCTTCGTCGTGGATGCCGCGGGAAACATCTACCTGGCGACCGAGAGCGGACGTCTCCTCGCCATCCGGCCGGACGGCACCGTCCGCGCCGACTACGGGCTGAACGTGTTGTCGATGGATCTCGCCGCCGACCAGTGCACGCTGTTCTATCTGACGTCCGGCGGCATCGAGCGCTTCAACGTTTGCACCGGTACGCCGCTCCCCGACTTCCCGGCCAACCCTCCGTTTGGCAACTTCAAGCTTCTGCCCGATGGAGGGCTGCTGCTGCGGGGCGACTCCGGCAAGCAAGTCGTCCGTTACAACGCGGCGGGTATCGTGGTCCGTACGTACCCTCTGGTCGACGAGGCAGGCGGTATCCTGGTCCTGGGCCGCGCCGGCCGCACGATGATCACCGGTGAATGGTGCGGCAATGGGACGTTCCACGAGTACGACCTCGAGACCGGCGCGATCCTGCGCACCCTCTCGTTCGAGTTCCAAAGCGTCGAGAGCCTCGTGACATACAACGGGTTCACGGCGGCGCTCGGAACCACGGCGGCCGCGCACGTCGCCGCCGTTCCATCCCTCTCGACGAGCATGCTCGCCGTCCTCGGCACGCTCCTCATGCTGATCGCGATCCGCCGCCTCGTGTAGAATCCCGCGCCTGTTCTTTCGCAATCTGCGTTCGACGTGGTGAACGGGAAGCCGGTGTGAAACCGGCGCGGCCCCCGCCACTGTAATCGGCGACGACTCATGCCCGGTCTCTGGCAACAGAGACCCCCACTGCGCAAGCGGGAAGGGCGGCATGACGAGAGCGACCCGGAAGTCAGGAGACCGGCCCGTCGAACAACCATCGTTTGTCGGCCTTCTTCGGAGGGAAGGAGTCGTCATGAAATCTCTGTCTGTTTTTCTCTTCACCACCTTCCTCGTCGCAGCACCTCTCACCGCCCAACCTGTCGTCCAGGACGAGATCGTCGTCACCGCGTCCGCGTTGCCGGAGCGCGCCGATGAGACGCCCGCCACCGTCACCGTGATCACGCGCGAGGAAATCGACGAGCGCGCCGCGCGCGACGTCTCCGACGTTCTTCGCGAGGTGCCGGGGCTCTCGGTCGCCCGCATCGGCTCCTCGGGCCATCAGACGACGATCTTCACCCGCGGCGCAAACGGCGCGCACACGCTCGTGCTCTGGAACGGCATCGAGGTGAGCCCCCCCTTCTTCGGCGGCTCGAGCGGCTTCGACTGGGGGCAGTTCTCCACCGCCGGCGTCGAACAGATCGAGGTCGTGCGCGGCCCCTTCTCGGCGCTCTACGGCTCCGAGGCGGTGGCGGGGGTGATCAACGTCCTCACAGTCCCGTCGCGCAGCGGCGTGCAGGCGTCGGCCGAGGGAGGGGAGGGGCTGTTCAACGCGCAGGCCTACGGGTCGTACGTGCAGGGCAACCTCGCGCTCAGCGGCTCGTTCGAGTCGCGGCGGGACGATGGCTTCGCCGCAAACGACGACTTCGATCAGCACAGCGCCAACGCCGCGCTCCGCTGGACGACCGCCTCCCAACTCGGCCTCGGCATTCGCGCGCGCTACAACCGCTACGCCCTCGGCGTCCCGCTGAACCTGAACTTCGAGCTCGACGAGCTCGTCTCGAGCCCCCTGCGCCGGCAGGACGGCGACGAGTGGCAGGTCGCGGTCCCGATCGACCAGACCATCGGCACCTTCAGCTACGACGTCGTGCTGAGCGAGAGCCGGCGCGAGGACCTGCTCGAGGATCCCGGCGATCCGTTCGGCCCGTTCTGCGTGACGACCGACTCCCGGTCGCGCCGCGGCCGCCTCGTCACCCGCACGAAGACCGCCGCGATCGGCACCCTCGTCGCCGGAGCGGAGTACGAGACGATCAGCGTCGACGACGTCACGAACTTCGGGCCGAATTTTCTCGATAAGAAACGGACGGAGCGCTCGCTGTTCCTCGAGGACCGCTACTCGGCGGCGGTCGGCAGCGCGCGCCTGGAGCTCAGCGCCGGGGCGCGCTACGACGACTACGAGACGTTCGGCAGCGAGGTCTCGCCCCGGGTCGCCGCCGCATGGATCGCGGGAGGCAACAAGTTCCACGCTGCCTACGGTGAGGCGTTCCGCGCCCCTTACGTCGGCGAGCTGTTCTCCCCCTTCGGTGGCAACCCAGACCTCCGGGCGGAGCGCAGCCGCAGCTTCGAGGCCGGCGCCGCACACTTCTTCACCAATGGCGAGGTGGCGCTGACGCTGTTCCACGACCGCTACCGCGACCTCATCACCAACGCCGGCTTCGTGCTCGCGAACGTCGGCCGCGCACGCGCCCGCGGCGCCGAGCTCTCCGCGCAGAGCCGCATTAGCAATCAGGTGAACGGCGGCCTCACCTACACCTATACCGACGCGGAGAACCTCGACACGGACGAGCCGCTGCTGCGGCGTCCGAAGCATTCCGGATCGGCGTTCGTATCGGTGCGGCAGGGGATCGCGCAGGTCAACCTGGTGCTGCTACGCACCGGCGCGCGCCCGGACATCCTGCCGGTGCTGCCCTTCTCGCGCACGACGAACGAAGCGCACACGACGCTCGACGTGAACGTGCAGTTCGACCTCGGCCGCTTCACGCCTTACCTCAAAGTCGAGAACCTGACCGATGTCAAATATGAGGAGATCCTCGGCTACGCCTCACCTTCGCGGCGGGCGATCGTCGGGATCCGGGTGCGCTAAGGCGTTCTCACGGCGCGGCGCCGCGACTGCAGCCACCCGGTCAGCGGCGTCACGGCGTGGCTCTCCTCGATGTGAATCATCGCGTCGTACTGGTTCGCGGGCGTTCCCCAGATGAAATGGCTCTGCCGCTCGGTCAGCGGGCGGTAGAGCACACCGACCGCGCGTTGCCAGCGGCCCTCCGCGAGCGCCGGTACCTGCGACGTGAGGAGGTAGAAGTCGCCGATGCCGGCCGAGTGAAACAGGGCGCCGACGAGCGACGGATCGGCGGGACGGAGCGCCATCACCTCCCCCGCGCCGCCCCAGGTGTGCGCCGCCATCACCGCGCCGCCGTACATGCTGAAGCCGACGTGGAACGACTGGCCCGGCCAGCGCTGGCGCACGAGCTGGCCGATGTTCACGTCCCCGTATGACGCCATGTCGGTCGCGCTCGCGTCGCCGACGTGCGTGTTGTGCGCCCACAGCGCGAAGCGCGTCGGTGCGAATGAGGCGTCGAGGTGTGTCGCCAGCGCCGCCAGCGTTTCCGTCATGTGCGTGTCGCGCACGTTCCAGCTCGAGCGGCCGGAGGCAGCCGCGCGGTAGAACGCCTCGGCGTTCATGACCACGCGCGCATGCTGCACCGCGTGAAACGCCGGCTCGTCCGCCGGCACCTCGCCGAAGCGCGTCGAGAGCTCCTCGTACACCGCGGCCGCCTGCTCCTGACACGACCGCTCCCGCGACTGCCGGACCGCGCGCGCGTACTCGGAGAGATCGGCGCGGTACGCGTCGAAGCAGGAGTAGCGCTGCACCGCGCGTGCGGCCGCCGCCGCGTCGATCGTGCGCAGATAGGCGACGAGCGCATCCATCGATTCGAACGCGGTGTAGAGGTCGAGGCCGAAGATCCGGATCTCCGGTTCACCGGTTTGCCGATTGCGGTTGTGCTCGCGCGCCCAGCGGACGAACGCCGCGAACTCGGCGTTGCGCCACATCCAGACCGGAAACTCGGTGAACTCCAGCAGCGGGTCGCGGTCGGCGGCGCCGCGGATGTAGGCGTCGACGCGCGCGACGTCGCTCCAGCTTGCCTCCAGCACGACGGCGCGGAACTGCTTTTCCTCGATCAGTTGGCGCGTGATGCGCGCCCGCTCGCGGTAGAACTCGGCCGTGCCGTGCGACGCCTCGCCCATCAGCACGAAGCGGCGGTCGCCGATCGCATCCATGAGCGCGCCGTAATCGGTGAGCGGATGAGCCGAGGCGCGGACTTGGTCGGCAGCCGTCTGCGCGACGGCGGCTGCGGCGTGGATGAGGAGCGCGAAGAGGAGGGAGAGCGACCGGGATCTCATGAGGCGAGCGAATCGATCGTTTGCAGCGCACGTGCCGCCTGGCGCTCGCGCTTCTCGATCTTTTTCGCTCGCCCGATGACGTCCTCGATCAGCGCCCACGTCACGTTCGACGGCTGATAGCGGTCGGGTGACGACTCCGCGACATGACGCCCCAGCGCGCCGAGGGCGGTGTGATACGGGAGCGGCCTCGCGGACCCGCCGCGCGCCAGCTCGTCGATGTACCGCGCGACCAGGAGGCCGACCGCGGACGACTCGACGTAGCCCTCGACGCCGGTGATCTGTCCGGCGAAGAAGATCCGCTCGTCGCGCTTCGCCTGGAACGTCGGCGTGAGGTGCTTCGGGCCGTTGATGAACGTGTTGCGGTGCATCGAGCCGTAACGCGCGAACTGCGCGTTCTCCAGGCCTGGGATCATCCGGATCACCCGCTGCTGCTCGGGGATGCGCATCTTCGTCTGGAAGCCGACCAGGTTGAAGTACTCGTCGGAGAGGTCTTCCTTCCGGAGCTGCACGACCGCGTGCGGCCGCTCGTTCGTCTCCGGATGCTCGAGCCCGACCGGCTTCATCGGGCCGAAGCGGAGCGTCTCGATGCCGCGGCCGGCGATCTCCTCGACCGGCAGGCAGCCCTCGAAGTGCACCGCCTTCTCGAAGTCGTGCGCCTGAAAGAGCTCCGCCGAGAGCAGCGCGGCGACGAAGGCCTCGTACTGCTCCTGGTTCATCGCCGCATTGAGGTAGTCGGTCGCCGAGCCCTTGCCGTAGCGCGACTTCCAGTAGAGCTTCGAGAAGTCGAGCGAGTCGGCAGCGATGATCGGCGCGATGGCGTCGTAGAAGTAGAGACCGTCGCGGCCGAGGAACTCGTCGATCGCCTGGAAGAGCGGATCGCTCGTGAGCGGGCCGGTGGCCACGACGAGGTAGTCGTAGCCGTCGCGGTCGAGCGACGTCACTTCCTCGCGTCGGACCGTGATGTTCGGCTGCGACGCGATCTCGCGGGTGACCGCGGCGGAGAAGCGCTCGCGGTCGACGGCGAACGCATCTCCCGCCGGCACGCGCGCCTCTTCGCCGCAGCGGATGACGAGCGAGTCCATGCGCGCGAGCTCCTGCTTCAGCAGGCCCACCGCGTTGGTGTGCGACGACGAGCGGAAGGAGTTCGAGCAGACGAGCTCCGCGAGGTTCGACGTGGCGTGGGCCGGCGTCGACTTCACAGGGCGCATCTCGAACAGGTCGACGGTGTGCCCGCGCCGCGCTAGCGCGAACGCGCATTCACTGCCGGCCAGTCCGGCGCCGATGATCCTGATCTTCAATTCGAGGGTTCGGTCTGGCTGAAGCCGGTGCCGGCGGCGCGGATCTCGCCGTACTGCTGCTCGAACAGCGCCACGTTGTGGCTGAGGGCCTCGAGGAGCTGCTTGGTGTGCAGCGGCGTGAGGATCACCCGGCTGTAGATCTTGACGTCGTTGCGGCCGGGCACGACTCGTCCGAGGTCGATCACGAACTCGCTCGCGGAATGGATGATGTTCGCGAAATTGACGTACTCGCCCTGGGCGACGTTCTCGTCGAGGACGATGCGGATGGTCTGTTGCGGCTGCTGCGGATTGTCCATCGCCGTCCTCAACGGTGCGGCCGTCAGCCCGAATTCCGCGCCGAAACGAGCCGCAGCGGCGCCTCGGAGACGGCAGCGAGCACGGTGCGCGTCGCGTTCGTGTGCAGGTCGTCGACGTGCACGAGCACCGCGTCGGCGATCGATTCGAAGCCGTGGCCGGCGAGGTTCAGTTGCGACAGCGCGACTTCGAGCGGCGACATGCTCGGGTTGAAGGCCGCGTTCTCCGCGTACGCGCCGGTGACGACGGTGCCGTCATTCGTGCGCAGCGCCACGCCGGCGTACGACTTCGAGTAGGGGGCGTAGCTGAGGTTTGCCGCGCAGAGCGCCTGCTGCGCGAGCTTGTCGTCGGTCGCGATCGACAGCCCATGATCCTCGCGCTGCATCAAGCCGCCGTCGATGCCGAGGTCGCGCGGGCCGAACGCGTTCGGCAGCAGCTCCGCGAGCTGGAAGGAGCCGTTCGGGAGCTGGATCTTCAGGCGGCCGGCGGTGTTCAGCTCGTTCAGGAACTGCCTGCAGTACCCGCACGGGGCGGCGGTGACGGCGATGAGGTCGATCCCTTCCTCACCGCTCATCCAGGCGTTCGCGACGCTCGACTGCTCCGCGTGCACCGTGAAGCTGAGCGCCTCCCCGGCGAATTCGACGTTCGCGCCGTAGTAGAGCTTCCCGCTCAGCCCGCGCGACACCGCGCCGACGTGGAAGTTCGAGATCGGCGGCCGCGCGAACTGCGCCGCCTGCGCCAGGAGGGAGGAAACGTCGTCCAGAGCCATCCGCGCATGGTGACAGAAAACAGGCGCCGGATTTGAAGAGAGGCGCCCCGACATGCTGCTGCTCGCCGCCGCGCTGACCCTCTCCATCAACATCGAGCTCGATCTCTCGGGCCTCATCCGCGCGTCACGCGCCGCGGAGCCGCGACCCGTCTGCGGCATCACCACGGTGGGCTACCGCTTCACCGGCCCACCCCGCCAGCAGTTCCGCTACTCCGGCCAGACGTACCTCATCCCCGAGGAAGGTTACGTCGAGCTGATCGCCGACCCCCGCCGCACCGAATACGAATTCGCAGGACGCCGCCTCCCGCTGGAAGGCCCACGTAACGCGTTCGGATTCAGGGACGTGGAGTTGCCGGTGGGGAGGTGAAGAGGGGCTGGATGCGGGGTTTGTGTTGGTCGGGCAGGCCGGATTTGAACCGGCGACCACCTGAACCCCATGAAGCCCCATGTCGAGATATCATGGGACCTCCTTTGTCCAAGTGCCTATTGTACCAGCATTTACGAGGGCGCGGCATCTCGGGACATCTCGGGATGCAGGGCGAAAAACACGTCACTAGGCGCGTACTAGGCGCGGGTTTTCCACAACGAAACCGGCCCGGTCGATCGACCGGGCCCGGGGTAGGTGAAGCAAGCGAGATGGTCAGCGGCGACGGCGGCGCGCATGCTCGGGGTGCATGTGCGTCCATCCGGCCGAGGAGCGCGACCGCGCGCGGTGCGCGCGGGCTTCGCGGCTCTCCTCGCGCTTCGGGAGCAGGAAGTTCGCGAAGTAGACCTGCTCCATGAACGTGCGCGTGTGGTAGGCCAGCGCCCACGATGTTGTGATGAGCCCCGGTAACTGGCGTCCGTGGTCATTGAGCCAGCTATCCGTGACGCCGAGCATCGCGCGAACGATCGGGCGGGTGAGTCGCCATCCGATCGGGCGGCTCTTGCAGCGACAGGAGCCCTGCACGCAGCGTTCGAGTTCCGCGCGGCTGACGCGCCGCTTCCGGCCGATGTCGTGCACGATCGAGCCGATAAGCGGCAGCGGCATGAGCGGCAGCACTAACTCGCCGTCCTCCTTGTAGGGGAGGTAGCACTCAAGCGTAATCGCGTTCCCGAAGTCGATCATCGCGCCTCCGCGCGGACCGACGGGGAAGCTCGTGGCGTAGAGCGCCTGCGCCTTCGCCGCCTCGAAGAAGCGGCGATACTGACCGGCGGAGGAACTTCCGCCGGTCATCACCAGGTGATCCACCTCGTGCATTGCGCTGAACTGCGTGCGGAGCGTCCGCGAGCAGTTGATGCAGGCAAAGATGCTCCCGCATGCGCCGCAAGACGGAGCAGCCATCTTCGGCTTCATCGAGTGACCTTCCCGCGCGTCGTCATGAGCAATGTCGGCAACTTGTCCATGTATCTGCTGGCCAGCTCAGCAGTCCACGGGTGGACGCGGACGTACAGCACGTCGTCGCCTTCATCACTGATGAAGCGGATGCAGCGCTCGAGCTCGGCGGCGACTACGCCGAGGTCCGCCGCGGGGACGCCTTCTGCGAGCAGGCGCGCCGCGACATCCGGCGTCGTGATGTCGAGCGTTCCACCGTCGAACCGAATACGCGAGCGGCGGCGCGTGTGCCGCCAGGTGGCGGCACACGCAGACGAGTGACGGACTGCCGGGGCGGACATCTAGACCACCTCCGATGTGGCGATGGTGCCGTTTATGCCCACGCGCGTCACGCCGAGGAGATCAGCGATCAGGCCGTTCACGTCGCGTCCGCCCTGCACCTGCCGACAGAGATGCATGGCGGTCCGGTGGAGATCCGTCTCGCTGACGCCCATTGCGCGGAGGCGGGGGAAGACCACTTCATCGAGAATACCGCTGCCGATGCGGAGCAGGCGGTCTTCGCGGGCGTTGAGGTCAGCGAGGACGCTATGTATCGGCCGTGGCGTATCGGCTGTCGCGACGTTCGCGGTTACAGCTTCAACATTGAATGCTGTCACTTTACTCGATCCCTTTCTGACCTCAGGGCTTCACCCCGTCTACCGCCCTACTGCCGGGTCATGACTCCTGCTGCCGAGCTTCCCGCAGGTGATGCCCCGAGGCCCATGTCGTCGTTTAGAATCTTTCGTTTCGATCCAACTTCCCGATTGAGGAGCGCGCAAATCAACCTCCTCCTTTATGGGGCGGCTTCTGTATGAATACAAGGGGCTAAGACATTGGCGGGTAACGACTTAAGGACAGTTCCGGGGGTAGCGGCGAAATCGGCGGATACTGCACTTCCTGCACAGCCGAATCCGAAGGAGGAGCAGAAAGTCGCAGACCGACGCTACTTGGAGGAGGTGGTCGAACGGGCAGTCGAAGCGAAGCTGCACAACTACCGCCTTCCGGGACGGCGGCGGTTCTCTAAACGGGCCTTCAAGTTGACCCGAGAAGCGTTCAAATCCGCCGCATGGAAGGTGGAGGGCGGCGTCGATGGCGGCGGCGTTTGCCCTCAGCTCGTCTTCGACGGCGCTGACCTGCGACGCCTCGCGCAGCACGAATTCGCAGAGCGCGAGATACCGGAGGGTACGATCTCCTCCGACATCACGCTCATCAACGAGCTGGCCGATACAGAGGAAGCGCGGACGTGGTTCACCTCTCCACTGCTGAACACTTCACGCGGGCTCCGTCAGGTCCGGCTATTCCTCCGTTCTGAGCGGACCGAGCATGCTTATTCGTTTGAAGTGCTGGATGAGCGCGATCGCGTGCTCGTAAAGCGCATTACAAAAGAAGTGCGCGTCGGCCAAGCTCTCGAAGACATGTGGGTTGACCAGGTGCTGAGAAATAGGCGCCTGAAACTCCGTCTAAGGGAAGCGCTGGTTTCGATGCTGCTTATCCTCGGCCTGACTCTGACTTATGCCGCTCTCCCGACACAAGCGCAGGAAGCGATCAAGCGGTTTGGACGTGAGAAGATTCTTGAGCCGTTGAAGAGGCTTTTCACGGGCGACGGCGCGCCCGCAGGATCAAGTCTCGACGTACAGGAAGATCGCGACGCACCCAAGGTGCAGCTTTTGGAAGAGCGCGTCCGCCTGCGGTTCACGCCGTCGATGTATTGGAGCGCCGGAGGTGCTTCTAGCGCATCAGGAGCCTGTGTCGAGAACGCGCCAATGAACCGCGTTCAGCTCACTGCGCCGGAGATTCATACGCCGCCGTTTGTTGTCGTGAGAAACGGGGTCATTATCCGTGACAACGTTACGGATCATGAAATCCGCTTCGACGATCGTGATGTACTACCCGGCCGGGCGTACACATATATGATTGGGAAGCGCGATGCGGCGGCTGGGGACGTAATGATTGGCACAATGGTCGGCACAGCCACGCCGCTCTGCCCCAAACCTGCGCGTTCTTCTAATAGGCCGCCCGCCTTGGCGGTGACGGTCGATCGCGAGACGGGCCCGGCACCCTTGAAGGCGACATTCAAGATCACCCTATTTGATGATGAAGAGCGCGTTCGTCCGTTCGTCATCGACTTTGGTGATGGGACAGACATGGTCGCGTCGAATAGTCCGCAGATAGCGCACGAGTACCGCTATGGTGGAACGTACACCGCCAAAGTCATCTTCACAGACACTGCCGATAATAAGGGAGAAGCACTGAGTACGGTTTCCGTTGAAGGACCACCACCTCCGCCGCCGTTGCCGGGTGTTTCGGACCCGTGGGAACTCTGGCATCCTGGTTACCATGCGACTGCCGATCCTGTCGTTGGATATATAGACCAGCCATTCACAATTGTTGTGCATCCCGAATACATGATGACCCATTACCCCATGTTGCCGGTTGCCTCGTACTACTGGCTTTGGGGTGACTGCCTAGGTTCCAAAGCGGCCAGTACGGCTGACCACAAGAATTGCATGGTAGGCCCGTTCAAGGAACCGAAGATAACGCGACGGTTTGATAAGCCGGGCTCCTACGACGTCGGTGTATATATGACCTATGAAAATGGAGACGTCAAAAATCTCCAACTCGGTTCTGTGACTGTTCTCCCGTCCGAGAAATGGCTCGCGGAGCATCCGGTAAATCCTCACGCGCGCATGCACTATGACCAAATGTTGGAAGCAGCAAGATACTACGCCCCGAAGCACGGAGGCTTGACAACCTCGCGTTAGAAGGGTATCGACATAGTGATTCTTAGCCCGCTGATGCTGTGCCACCGCGCGAGACTGGTTCGGTCGATCGAACCGAGACATATCCGCACGAGGAGTTTCTAAACGACGACATCGAGGCAGAACGCACGAAGCGCAGCCGCTTCATTTCCGAGCGCTTCGTTCTCCCTCGGATTAGGAAGAACTGGAATGAGCGTGACGATGCCGCCCCGCCTACCGACGCCGAGCTAGAAAGCATGCGAACGATGACGCCGGCGCGCATCGTTGATCGCGCGCTGGCGAAATCCGTGTGGGTCCGCGCAGCCATCACGAACATGCACGAGATGCGTGACGCGTCTCGCTTTCCGACCAGTGGAGAGGAGCCCGATGAGCGTGCGGCGCGCCGGTATCAACGGAAGATCGAGTATTGGACCGCTGAGCGGGAGGCAGTGGATCACGGCCTCAGCGCCGTCATCAACACGCGTGCGCAGGTGCTCGCGGCGGCGGAGCCACGACGCCGAACGTCTGGACAGCGGCGACCCTAAAAAGCTCAAGAGGGCGCACACTGGGGTTCTTTCTTGGCGTTGTCGCCTCCCGCCGCCACGGCGCTTACGTCACGTCGCCCTGGGTGCTCAGTCCGTTCTTCGCGGCGTAATCCTCCACGAGGTACCCGTTATCCGGTGAGAGCGAAATCCAAACGCCGCCGTTCGGGTCGTCGTTGGCCGGCACTGACACGCGAAACATCGTGGTTGCATACACCGCGTGTACGGCCGCAGGGGCACGGGCGATGTGCTCGATGAGTTCGGCCTTCGTGCGGACGCTTTGCAGCATGGGGGAGGAAGTTAGAGGGTGAATTGACGAAAATGTGGAAAAGCGTGCGTTCGCTCATCGGCCATCCGTCCTGGCGATCTCGCGCGAGCGAAGCGTCGCCTTGTAGCGTGCCTCGCGGCGCTGGTTCGTGACCTGTGCGTAGATCATCGTCGATGAGATGTGGCGATGGCCGAGCCAATCCTGCACGTCTGCGATGTCCCATGCGGCGTTCATGAGGTGCACCCCGATCGAGTGACGTAGGACATGCACGTGCCGGCGGCTGTGGGGGACCTGCGCCGCCGTCGCGTACTCTCCGAAGAGCCGGTTGATCTCGCCGCCCGATAGCGGCGCTGCTGTGCGGCGTCGGCCACGAAAGAGGTAGTCACACGGATCAGCGGGACGAACTCGCAGGTAGGCGCGCAAGAGCTGCTTGCTTCGCGGATGCAACGGATAGCCCCCCGGCACCCCGCGCTTGAGCCGCGCGATCCATATCTTCCCGCCCCGTACGTCGTCGAGCGTGAGGTGCGCGGCTTCTCCGCGCCGAAGTCCATGGCGATAGATGAGATCGAATAGCAGCCGGTCACGGACGTTCCTCTGCGGAATCGCACGAAAGAACCGCTCGACCTCTTCCCGCGTGAGGTACGGGACGGGCCGCTGAGCAGGGGTTCGTTCGTCCGCCATCCAGTCACGGCTGGCGATTCTGACGCTTTTCCACATTTGCGTTCGTTGGGGGAAGCCGCCCCTCAGTCTGCGACCGCCTCACCGATGTGTAAACACCGCCAAGACCATTCGGCGCGCCCGCCAAGAGAGGTAGTCACTCGATGCCGAGACGCCCCCAGGCCGCCGCCCGCTCAATCAAGACTCTTAAGCGAGGCATCAGCGACCGCGCACTGATCCGCGAGTTGTACGTGAAGCGGGTTCCGCTCTACTCATTCGCGGACGCACTTCGGTTCACACGTACAACGCAGGCAGAAGTGGATGCGGCGATCGCCACCGGTGGAATCGGGACAGAGACATTCGGTGGACAGCTCGTCATTCCTTGGGAAGACGTAGCGAAGCTCGCGCACGATCGGTGGACGCCGCGGATGATTAGCGGCGCGCTCGGTTCGGTCGATCGACTCTCGGTTGTCCCGCTGCTGAATCGTATTCAACAGATCGAGGTGTTCCTGCCGGTTTATCAGATCCGGCTCCTCCACTACCTCGCGGAGATGGAACGCGGACAGTTTCGTGCGCGCCTGAACGCGAGCGACATCCTCGAACGGCATCTCCTTGATCTTGCCGGTGCCGTCAAAGCCGACGAGCTGGAACTCGCGATTCCTGGGTTTCGCGCGGCACTTCACTACCCGTACTTCATCCCGCGTGAAGACGACCGGATCACCGCCTTCTGTTGGTACTGCGGCCGAGTGAGCGACGTACCGGGCCGGCAGGTCTGCACGGACTGCCATAGACGCCACGAACCACGACCGCATCTCGGCGAAGACGGCATCCCTGAACTGGATCAGGAGGAGTGAGGTTCTTTTTTGGCCCTGCAAGACACGTAAAGGAGTCGATAGCATGCACGATGGAGTAACACGACGCGGCGTTCTACAACTCTTCGCGGCGATGACGGCTGCGGTGCCGGTCCTTACGCGCGGAGCCTCCGCGCTCTTGCTGCCAGCGTCCGACGCACCATCGCCGGAGACACCGGCAGCGGAACTCGTCGTTGGCCCGTCGCGGCCGACGCTGTTGGAGTCGTACCTGCGGAGCCGGGGCGTCCGGCCGGCGCATCTCGCGCGGGAGTGCGGGTATGAACGCGCACACCTGCTACGCATCCGCATGGGGCGGATCGAGCCAACGCCCGCCTGCGCGGTCGGGATCCTGTACGCGCTTCGGCGGCTCGCGCGCGAGGAGGTAGTGCTCGCGGACGTGTTTCCGCCCGCGATTGTCGAGGCGGCGTGGCGCGAGCGGCGCGCCATCGCTCGGGAGTATCACCCCTTTGAGCACCGCACGGTGCGCGCCGTGTTCCGGCAAGGCGGTCGCCGTGGCTGAGCAGGTGCGGTACGAGCGCATCGGGCCGCCCCGGAAGCTCCGCCGCCGGACGCGGCGCACGACCTGGCGCTGCCGGATCTACCACGTGCCCGAAGAACGCTTCCACCGCGCCGACGCGATCCACGTGGCGGCGCACGCGGTAGTTGCGTTCGACTTCGGCATCGCAATCCGGCGCGCGGTCTTCGACGGACGGCACCGAGTCTTCGAGGGCGCGTGGGGGTCACTCGCGTACGCACGGGATGACGCGAGCACTGAAGCGCGCATCGCGCTTGAGCGTGACTGCATCGCGGTGCAGTGCGGTGTCGTCGGGCGGGCGCTCGCGCTCGGGTGGTCGCACAAGGTGTGGGGCTGGGATGACCAGTCGCTCGCCTGCGACCTCATGGAGCGCTTCGAGTACGACAGCGGCGTGGTGACGGGCTGGTTCAACTACCAGCGCGAACGCGCGCGCGTGCTCCTCAGCGACGGCGCGACGTGGACGCGCGTTGAACTCCTCGCGCAGCGCCTCCGCGCGGTGCGCGCTATGGACGGTCCCGCGATCACCGCATTCCTCGCGGACCTGACGTCCGACGCCACGGTGGTGCCATCCGGTGCCGCATGGCGCACGCCACCGACGCCCGGTGTGGAGTCGAACGCCGTGCTGGTCTGGCGCCGACCAACGCTCACGGAAGCGCTACGCGGGATGGACGGCTATCAAGCGGCGCAGCGGGAGGAGTGGTGACGATCGCGCGACTCCAACGGGGTGTCACGCTCGCGGACGTGCTGGTGCATGAGGCCGGGCACGCGGTCGCCGCGTGGGAACTCGGCGTCCGCATCGGTGCGATCCATGTGCACGTGCGCGTGCGCGAGGGCCGGATGACGTTCGCCAGCGACGTGGGGCTCGGCCGCTTCCCGATTGGGTCGGACGCGCTGCGGCTCGCGATCGAGAGGGAGATGGTGGTGCTCCACGCCGGGCTCGTCGCGCAAAGGCGTTTCCACTACGAGGGCGCGTGGGGGCTCGTGCCGCGCACCGACTACGAAGGCATCCTCGCGACCGCGCTCCAAGTGGAGACGGATCTGCGGCTCATCGACGAGTGGTCGGACTACGCCGAGGAGCGGGCACGCGCGCTCATAGAACTCCCGCAGACGTGGCGGCGCGTGGAAGCGCTTGCTGTTGAACTTGCGCGACACCCGGTACTGCACGGGGAGGAGATCGACGCGTTCCTTGCGAGCGTGCGCGTGCCGCGAGCGACGGACGCGCGGCTCGCGTACCGCAGGCGCGAGGCGAAGGAGCGCTACTGCCTCACGCACGACTCCGAGGACCGCCAACCCGTGGAGCGCGCGATTGCCGCAGTGCGGAGGCCGCGATGACGGATGCCTTCTTCGACAACCGCCCGAGCTTCATGTGCGGATGTGGCCACAAGAAGAGCCGGCACTGGAACACGGCGACGCAGCCGCGCGGGCCGTGTCGCGACTGCGACTGCCGCGCGTTCACGCCGGAACCGATGTGCGTCTGCGGCCACGGGAAGAAAGCGCACGAGCACCACCCGAAGGGTCACTGCAAAGAGGCGTACAAGTGCGGCTGCAAGGGGTTTCAGGCCGCATGATCCGCGTCGATGACTTCCCTGAGATCGAGGCGAAGATTCGGACGGCCTTGCGGCGAGCAGGCGTGAAACGTCGAGTTGTCGAAGCACGCATGCAGCGGATCGTCCGGGCGGCGAGCACGATCATGGACCCGCGCATGTCACTCCTAACTGTGGCTGCGACGGGCAGTGTCGCCGACCTCTACGCCGCACTTCTCATGGTGACCGTCGCCGATACGTTCCGCGATGGCGAGCAGCCGGGGATTGTCGGCGACTTCTTCCAGTTCACAGAGGAGGATGTGGTGCTGCTCCGACGTGTATTTGTATTGCTGCACGAGCGCTACTTCGGCTTCCCGCCGTACGCATCTGAGGAGGACCGCCGCTGACTACAGGCGATGGGGAATCCGCACGATTGAGTGCAGGATCACGCGCCTTGTGGGTGTCCCACGAGAGTTGGGGATTCCCCACTAGACAGGTTGTCGCAATCGTCGTGCATGCACGATCCGCGGTTGAATGAGGCTGTTCTCGCACGTCGAGCGGCCCTTCCCAACACGCCTCCACCTCCGCTTGCGCCGAGCGGCGCTCTCGCGCGGCCGACCACGATCCTCTGAGACAGGCACCCGCCGCGCTCCGTCCAGCACCACGTCACCCCCTTGCTGACGATCGCTGACGACGGATCGCACCCGTCGGACCTCTCTCGGAGCTTCCGTGTGCCGGTCGCGCGAGGGCGCTTCAACGCGCACCTGAAAACGAGAGGAGGAGAACACTTGCAATTCCAATCGTCCCGCTACCGCCGCCACTTGCCCCGCTGTCAGCTCTACCATCGTCGCTCCCGCTCCCGCCACCCTTTCCAGAAGGACGCCCGCCATGCGCCAGCTCGCACGTGACCCGTTCGCGCGAACGACGCTCGTGCGGGTGATCGTTCGTCCACTGGCGCACGGGCGGACCTGCTCGTGGTGCGGCAGCGTGCGGACCTCGCGGAGAGGCGGCACACCGTACCTGTATCGCTACGGCACGGAGCCCGATGCGGTACGCCCCCGGATTCACTGGCACGACGGAGCGTTCTGCTCGAAATCCTGCCACGACGCCTACCACCTCTAACCCCTAACCCGACAACCCAAGAAGGAGAACGTCATGGCGCAATCCGACGCCACACGCTGTCAGTCCGTCTTGCTCGCGCAGCTCCGCGAGTCGCCTTTCAATCCCCGCAAGCACTACGACGAAGGAGGCCTCAACGAGCTTGCGGCGAGCATCGCCGACCGCGGCATCTTGCAGCCGCTCCTCGTCCGCCGCATCGAGGACGAGAAGACGCCGTACGAGATCGTCGCCGGCCACCGGCGCTCCCGCGCCGCGAAGATCGCGAAGCTCACGTCCGTCCCCGTCATCGTCCACGAGTTCACCGACCGCGAAGTCCGACAGGTGCAGCTCATCGAGAACGCGCAGCGCGTCGATCTCTCTCCGCTGGAGGAGGCGGAGGCGTACGCCGCGTTGCGAGAACTCGGGCTCTCCACGCGCGACGTCGCGCAGGAGGTGAAAAAGAAGCCGTCGTACGTCGCTGCGCGCCTGACCCTCACCGCCCTCCCCGAGCAGGTGAAGAAAGAGTTGGCCGCGGGCGTCATCACCGCGGAGCATGCGGAGCTGATCGGGCTCATCCCGAACGCCGAGCTGCAAGAGCAGGCGCTAAAGCGGATCATCGTGGAGCACCCGCTCGAACCGCACTTCTCGTCCAAGGTCGCGAAGGGTGCCGTCCCGATCGCGAAGGCGCGCCGCATCGTGGAGACGGAGTTTATGACTGTCCTCGAGAACGCGCCCTTCGACACCGCGGACCCGACCCTCTCGCCCCTCGGCGCGTGTGCCAAGTGTCCCTTACGCTCGGGCAATGATCGTGACCTGTTCGGCAACGTGCAGGGCAAGAACGTTTGCACGAACCTCGCGGACTACCGGCTCAAGATCGAGAACCACCTCAAGCGGCTCCGCGAACAGGGCGCAACCGTCCTGCTCACGCCGCGCGAGGTGAAGGAGGTCTTTCCGTTCGGCAACCCACAAGTCGCGGACGGCTATGTGGACTTGGAGGCGAAGTGCGCCGACGATCCGAAGAGCCGGACGTACGATCAACTCCTCGCGGCGGAGCCGAAGCGCTCTACGGTGTTCGCGTTCGTGAACGGCCGCATGCGCCGGGTCTACCCGAAGGCGCAGCTCGCGGCCGCCCTCGACGCCTCCGGCCACGAGTTCCTGCGGCGCAAGGCCGAACGCCCGGCGAGTAGCGACGCCGAGCGCCAAGCGAGAGCGCAGCAGAAGATCGACCGCGCTGTGCGGCACGCGACCCTCGCGGCGTTCGCCGCGGCCATCCCGAAGGCGAAGCTCGGCCTCTCGGAGTGGATTGATCTACTTGCGCACATCGTCATCGAGGAGAAGGGCTGGCAGCTCGAAGACGTGCTCCCGCGGCACGGCTTCGGCGGCAAGCGCGACGCTCTCAAAGGCAAGTGCGAGGAGACCGCCAAGAAGCTCGTCGCGAAGATGAACGACGCGCAGAAGCGCGCCTTTGTCATCGACGCGCTCGTGCAGACATGGGCCGGCCCGAACGCGGACGCCGGCAAACGTGCGGTGTTCGCCAAGGTGATCGCGCAGCTCGGCGTCGATGCCAAGGCGATCGAGAAGCAGGTGCGTACCGGCTTCGCGACCAAGGCAACGGGCAACCCCAAGCCGAACCCACCGAAAGCGGCAAGCGCCACGCCCAAGCGCACTGTACGCCCTGCGGCGAAAGTCATGCGCGCGCTGGCATGAGTCGGAGGATCGAGCGATGGCACGGTTCTACGGCGAAGTCCAAGGTACGCGCGGGCGCGCATCGCGCCTCGGCAGCGCAGGCATGCGATCCCATACCCGCGGCTGGAACGTCGGTGTGGAGGTTGTTTGCACGATCCGCGACGATGTGGACGTCATCGAGGTCTACGAGACCGGCGGCAGCCATGCGCCAGGCGCGAAACGCCTCATCGCCACGGTCACGGATCGCAAGTAGTTCGTTTCTGTGGCGGGGCGGCTGGATCAGCCGCCCCGCCATTTGTGTGATGAAGACATGGGCGCGGCGGACCGCTAGAATGCCAGCATCGTCCGAGGTCGCACTCCGCATGCCTAGATCTACCCCCTTAATGAGCACCCAAGAAGCAGCGCGTCTCCAGGCGTTCGTCGATTACGCACAGACACTCAGCGGCGATGAAAAAGGTGAGGCCCAGGTGTTCTGCGACCGCCTGTTCCAAGCCTTCGGTCACGCCGGCTACAAGGAGGCCGGGGCGACACTTGAGCATCGGATAAAACAGGAAAAGAAGAGCACCAGATTCGCCGATCTCGTGTGGAAGCCGCGACTCCTGCTCGAAATGAAGAAAGGTGGCGAGTCGCTGGAACGGCACTACCGACAAGCCTTCGAGTATTGGCAGCGCCTGGTGCCCCATCGGCCACGGTACGTTGTCCTCTGCAACTTTCGCGAGTTCTGGGTCTACGACTTCGATCTCCAGCTCGATCAGCCGATCGACACGGTTGACCTTCACGAACTCCCGAAACGATACCAAGCGCTCAACTTTCTTTTCCCCGACGAGCGAAAGCCGCTCTTCAACAACGATCGGGTCGCAGTTACGCGCGGTGCGGCAGACAAAGTGGCGACGATCTTCAACAGCATAGTCGCACGTGGCGAAGATCGTACCGTCGCGCAGCGGTTTGTTTTGCAATGTGTCGTCGCGATGTTTTCGGAGGATGCGGGGCTTCTGCCACGTGGAATCTTCACACAGCACGTGGACGAGTGCCTTCAAGGCGCGAGTACCTACGATAGCCTAGGCGCGTTGTTTCGACAGATGAACTCGCCGGATGCCGCTCGCGGCGGCCGCTACAAGGAAGTCCGCTACTTCAACGGGGGACTCTTTCGTGTCATTGAGCCCGTGGAACTCTCGCGCGAGGAGCTTGAACTGCTGGGTGAAGCCGCGCAGGAGGACTGGTCGCGCGTGCAGCCGCCGATCTTCGGGTCCCTTTTCGAGAGCAGCATGGGCGCAGCGCAGCGTCACGCCTACGGCGCGCACTTCACGAGCGAGGCGGACATTCAGAAGGTGGTTCTCCCCACGATCATTCGGCCGTGGCGCGAACGAATTGATGCCGCGAAAACGCTAACAGCGTTGTTGGATATTCGCACGGCGCTCACCAAATTCCGGGTACTCGATCCAGCGTGCGGAAGCGGCAACTTCCTTTCCGTGGCATACCGTGAGCTAAAACGCCTTGAACTCGACGTGTTACTGAAAGCGCATCAGGCGTATGGCAAGCAGGCGGATCGGCGTATGGGATCGTCCTCACTCATCTCTACCCGCCAATTCTTCGGGATAGACAACAATCTCTTTGCAGTCGAACTCGCGAAGGTGACGCTGATGCTCGCGAAGGAGCTTGCTCTTGAAGAGACCCAGACCGCGCTAGGCAAGGCGCAGATGGAGCTCGGGCTGCAATTCGACAGTGCGCTACCGCTCGACAATCTCGATGACAATATCCGATGCGATGACGCGCTCATCGGCGTATGGCCGGCGGCTGACGCCATCATTGGCAATCCGCCGTATCAGTCGAAGAACAAGATGCAAGTGGAGTACGGTCGTGCATACCTGAACACAATCCGCAAACGCTACCCTGATGTTCCTGGTCGCGCCGACTACTGCGTGTACTGGTTTCGTCGCGCACATGACCACCTGCCGCCGAATGGACGGGCAGGACTCGTCGGCACGAACACAATCCGTCAGAATTACTCGCGAGAAGGTGGGTTAGATTACATTGTGGAGACCGGAGGTACGATTACCGAAGCAGTCTCCACACAGGTCTGGTCGGGCGACGCTGTAGTACACGTGTCGATCGTCAATTGGGTGAAGGGCAACGAGGTGGGGAAGAAGCACCTCTTCGTGCAAAAGGGCAACTCCGTTACGAGTCCGTGGGAAGTGCATGAGCTGGATCTTATCGGCCCTTCACTCTCGCCGCGGCTCGATGTCTCTACTGCGGCGAAGCTCCGCGTCAACGCGACAGCCGAAGTTTGTTACCAAGGGCAGACGCACGGTCATAAGGGGTTTCTCTTGAGTCCAGCCGAGGCAACCGAAATGCTCAAAGCGGATTCGCGGAACGCAGCCGTCATATTTCCATTTATGATCGGGGAAGACCTCTTGGATCTTAGTCCACCGCATCCGAGTCGTTTCGTCATTGACTTCGGCCAGCGCGATCTTGTGGAAGCCTCTACGTTCAGGCTCCCGTTTGAGCGGGTGAAAACTCTAGTCCTTGCAGCCCGCGAAGAGGCCGCGGTCGAAGAATCCGCCCGCAACAAGGATGCGCTTGCGGACGATCCTGACGCGCGGATCAATCACCATCATGCAAACTTCCTTAAACATTGGTGGCGACTTTCATACGGTCGCGCCGAGCTTATGGACAGACTCAATCGGCTGAACAGGTACATTGCATGTTCACGTGTGACCAAACGGCCGCTGTTCGCATTCCTTGACCGCGAGGTTCATCCGAACGACGCTCTACAGGTCTTTCTGTTCGACGACGACTACTCGTTCGGTGTTCTCCAATCTTCGCTGCACACCGACTGGTTCGCCGAGCGGTGTTCCACGATGAAGGCTGACCCGCGATATACGTCTGACTCGGTCTTCAACACATATCCTTGGCCGCAAGCACCGACGCTGGCCCAGGTTCGCACTGTTGCCAAGGCCGCACGTGAGTTGCGAGTGTGTCGGCAGCGCCTTATGGATAAGGGGAACCTCTCTTTGGGGGAACTCTACAACCTTGTCGAAGGTCCCGGACAGAGTGAATTGAAAGATGCACACACAGCGCTCGATAAAGCAGTGTTTGCCGCGTACGGTTTCCGGTCGTCGGCTGACACGCTATCGCAGCTGCTTGCTCTGAACATGAAGTTGACTGCATTAGAGAAGGCCGAAGCAAAGGTTGTCGGCCCGGGCGTTCCGCCAATTGCCTCGAAGGTGTCAGACATTCGCTCGGATGACCGAATCTCTGCGTAGGCGGCCCGAAATAGTCGCCCTCACGCCGCTGCCGCGAACTCCCCCATGAAGTCGCCGGTGTCATGTGCGGCACCAAAGAAGCGGGGGGTTGACGTTTCGAGAAAGTAGGTCATAACTTCGTTCACTAGCTGACCCCATATGGGAAGGGCCGACCGATCCATCAGGATCGCTGTCGGCTTTTCCGCGTGCACATGCACTTTCTTGTCCTGTGCGACGAGTTCTAACCCTAAACGCCGCACATACTCCTTTTTCCCTTCGGCGTCGGTGGTCTGGAATTCAGAAATGCCTTCTGGCAGCCCCGATATGAACGCGCGAGCGAGTTCTATCCGCTGTTCGAGGTCTTCACTAAACACGCGAACTTTCATCTGTGCCGAGGCGAGCTGTTCGTTCAACTCGGCCCGTTTGAAGTTGTAGTCGGGTTGCGAAATCGCACCTTCCACCAAGAGGTCGAGGAGGCGCTTGTTCTGACGCTCAAAGACATCGATCTCCGCCAAGAGTCGATTCCTCTCCTCCCCCGCGGTCGCGCGTCGTGCAGTGGCAAGCTCCTCCACCATCCGCAGGCATAGCTCTTTCTCTTCCCGCGGCAGCACAAGGTGCAAGAGAGCGCTTTCGATAGCGGCGGTAAATTCGTGCTCCACAATTTGCGGCTCAGAACACCGCTTCTTCGATCGGTTCGAGCAGATGTAGTAGGTATAGCTCCGTCCACTCGGCTTTACCTTCGTATAGGCCGTCAGTCGCCGCCCACATCCACCGCACCGGATGAGCCCGGAGTAGGGAAAGCTCTTCGTCTGTGGGCGCTCGGCGGCTACATAGCGACCTGCGAGGACATCCTGCACGCGGTCGAAGAGTGCCTTATTGATGAGGGGCGCATGGGAGCCCGGAATCAGCCGGTCCTTTATCCGCATCATCCCCACGTAGAACGGATTGCGGAGAATGCGCTGGATCGTGTTGAGTGGAATTCCGCGGCGCCTCGAATTCATGCGCCGACGTCGGATGAAATTGAGTCGCCACTCCTCCTCTGCGATCGTCGCGAGGCGCAGGAGGGAGTAGTTGCCTGTCGCCGCAAGCTCAAAGAGCTTGCGCACATAGGGAGCTGCGCGCCCGTCCACGACAATCGTGCCGTGGTTCCGCTCATCACGGCGATTCAGGTAGCCAAGAGGGGCGATCCCGGTCCACTCCCCATTACGCCACTTCTCCTCCATGCCGCGCTTTGTATTCTTCGAGAGGTCTTTCGAGAACTTTGCGGAAAGCCCTAACTCCAAGTGCAAGACAAAATGTTCGTCGGCTTGATCTGCCATGTAGATACGGTCGGACGTGATGATGCGCCCGAGTTTCTTGGATTCCAGCGCGTAGAGAATCGAGCCGCCGTCGAGCGCATTACGCGCAAGACGATCAGCCTTCCAACAAATCACCGTATCAACCTCACCCTTCTGAATGAGGCTGAGAAGCCTGTTGAACTCGGGACGGCCGGGGGTCTTCGCGGATCGCCGCTCCTCGAACACGAGCGGGTCTACGATCTCGTTTCGCGCGCAGATGTCGCGCGCCCAATAGAGTTGCGCGGGGAGACTTTGAACCTGCTTGTCTTCGGCGTCCGTTGATCGGCGGGCGTAGATGGCGGCTCGGGGCATATGGGTGTAGGGAGCTGGTCGCGGAGCGCTGCTTCGACGCGCCGCAGGATATCCTCGGCAACGGTATACAGATACAGGCGATAGGCGGCAAGCTGATCGGCCGTCGGCGCGTGTCCAAGACGCCGCGTAATCGTCTCTGCTATATCGCGCTCCAATGAGGAAGAGAATACCGGAACTTCGGCCGGCTTGATGGTGTGTCCTTTGGAGCGTTGAGCATCCATGCCCTCACGATAGCGAGCGGACGCGCGGCCCCGAAGATCGCCCGAGGTTGTAGTGGGGAATCCGCACTCGGTTTCAACGGTACGCGGCCTCTAGATGCGATTCAGGTGTGAGGATTCCGCGCATTGTCTAGAGCGCGTCTCCTGAACAGGAAGTCGCCCGCCTAGGCTTTGCAGTGCATCCGCAGATGCCCAACTGACTCCGCTTCATGGATCGCTCGACACCACCACGACCACCGACGAACGAGAGCCCCGATGCGTCGCGCGATGACCTCGCGCCGGAAGCGCTGCCGAACCCCGGCGCGACCGCGCCGGACATGAATAGTCAGGGTGCGAACCCCCTCCGACTGAATGGAGGAAAGCCAGTTTTCGCCATGCGGAACACGTATCGCCGGGAGAACACCCCGCAGAACACCCCTGACGCTGGCGCAGAACAACCCCCTCCTCTTGCAGAACACCCCGGCGCGGATGGCCCGGATGTGCCGCGGGATCGGGTGGCGGTGCTCCAACTCGTGCGTATGCGCATCTTGTCCTTCGATCAGCTCGCGCGGCTGACCTACTTCACCGCTAACAAGACGGTTGCACGGCGGCGGCTCCGCCGTCTTCGAGATCAAGGATGGATTGATCTTTGGGAGCGGCCGGTGGCGCAAGGTGGCGCGCCGCGCTACGCCCATCCGACAAGGCGAGCACTCCGATGGGGCGAGGCAGTAACGACGGCCGCGACGGATGGGACGATCCTCGGGCCGCTCGTACACCTTATGACGCCGCCGACGCCGCGACAGCCGTGGAAGTTGGAAAAGGGCGCAGTCCCGCTCTTCCTGGCGCACACGGAGGAGGCGAACGACATCCTCATCGCCTGGCTTCGTCGCTCCGGTGAGCGCGTTCTGTGGCTGTCGAGTTGGGATTGCCCGTTCCCCGAGCACGTCGAGTGGCGGCCCATGCCGCAGCCGGACTACGTGCTCGTTCTCGGGCGCGGCGGCACGCCGCACCTCGTCTTCGGGGAACACGACCGCGGTACGGAAGGCCGCGAGGTCGTCGGGCGGAAGTTCCGAACCTACCGGACGTGGATGGAGACGCCAGAGATCGCCCACCGGACATTCGGCTTCGCCACGTTCCACGTCTTCGTGACGGTGAGTGGCGATCACGCCGAGCGCCGCATCAGCCAGCTCGCGCAGCTCGCGCGCGACGAAGGCGTGGAGACCTTCACACGGTTCATGCTCGCAGCCCCCGATGCCGTCCCGAGCTTGCCGGCCCTAACCCCCGCCACGATGGACTTCACCCACTGCCGTCTCTGTCAGACCCGCGTGCCGATGCGCGCCGAGGTTTGCCCCTCCTGCGGCGCGCCGACGCACCAGCTCGCGCGCGACGACCTGACTGCCGAACTCGCCCCTCCCCCGATCGAGTACGCCGCGGAATTGGATGCTCCCGAGATCGAAACGCTCCCCTCCGAGCCACCCCTGCGTCCGCCGCCCTGAGCGTTCGTCAGCCGCTCTCCAAAGAAGAAATCGACAAAAACCTTTCCCTAATACCCCCTCGCCGATGCCGAGCATCCGCCTACAAATGAACGACTTACGCCGTCGAAACCGTAAGGTCGAGTCTACTGCTGGACTTTACGCTCGACGCAGCGTGGGTGTCGTAAATCCTTTCGACGCCGGCATCTATCGCAGCTCGTGTCTGGTGCGCCGCCGAGGTCTTGCAAAAACGGAAAAGCGTGCCGTCACAATGTATGCAGCACGCATCTCGAAGCACCCCCTCAATGGTCCTTCATCCGCCCGTTGTACCCCTCCACAATGAACGCCCCACTGCTAGTGCGGGAAGTGGAGCGCATCGCCCGCGAGCGGGGCTGGTCCCGCCGCCGACTCGCCCGTGAACTCGGCATTGATGCGACGACGCTCTCCCACCTTCGATCCGGGCGAGACCCGATCTCGCAACCGATCCTCGTGCAGATCGGAATGGCGTTTGGCGGGAGCCCGACGGTGCAGAGCCTCATCCTGCACTACCTTCTCATCGAAGCGCCGCCGCGCCTCGTCAAACGGCGGAAAGGAGCGACAACGGCGGCGTTCGCAGGGGTGCCGTACAAGGTGCGCTGGCGCATCCGCCGCTGGCTCGCGCAGCTCGACGGCACCGACAAGCCGCAGCGCGGCCTCTTCCTCACCGGCGCGGACGCGGGACTTCTGAGCGCCGCCGCGCGCTTCGCCGTCCACGAAGCCGACCAGCAGGGGCGGGCGCACGTCCTCATCAGCGCGAGCGACCGCATCTCCACTACGCACGCGAAGGCGGCAACGGAGGCGGGCGTGCTCGTCCTTGAGCGGGTCGAGTTTGCGTCGGAAAGCGTGGCGCGGCTCATCCACGGGCGGAGTGATGCCCTCCGGCCGATGATCGCCACGAGCTGCCGCACCTGCGAGGCGCTTCCCGATCCGCACCTTGTTCGTGTCTTCCGTGCATGGACGGAGACGATCACCGTCTCGCCGCCGCGCATCCCTCCCGCCCCTCGCCATGCCGAACGATCCTGACGCAACACGGATCTACTTCCTGGCCCCGCGCGCGCCCGCGCCGGAAGGCATCGTCACGGTGGCCGTGGACTTCGCGCATCTCTTTTCCCTCATCCCGCGTGTCGGCAGAAACGCGACGATGCTCTACGTGACGCTTCGGGCGCTGCGGCAGACGGCGGGCATGGGTTCGTTCAAAGTCGATGATCTGGTGTGGCTGCTGCGCGCGCGGCCGTGGCGGATTTGGTGGTGGATGCACAAGCTCTCGAAGCAGAGGCTCCTCGTCTACCGCCTCGCCAACGGCTTCTTCAGCGATGTCATGCTCTTCCAAGTCGCAGCGCGCCCGACGATGGCGCGCGAGCACGACGTTCCCGCGCACTGGTTTGAACACGTCCTGCCGCTCCACTCGCGCACTCGCTTCCTCGTGTATCTGTACGTCCGCAGTCACGAGTGGGGTGGGGATGTTGCGAGCGTCAGCGAACAGCGGATGATTCGTGACTTGCGCCTCCACGCGCTCCGCCTCCACTGGCACCTCTGGCGGCTCCACCGCGCGGGCCTCGTGGTCCGCAGCCGCGGCGAGCATGTCGTCCGAGATCCCGAGCCCGCGTCGATCATCGAGCACGGCGAGGTTCGGCTCCGCGAGCTGAACGTCCTCGGCTGGCCGATGTTCCGCCTGGCCCTCGCCGCGCTCCTCGCGGCGGCGTGCCTCCTCACGCTGTACCTCCTCCACTGATATGACCCGCACGATTCGCCTCCGCTTCGACACGGACGCGACCCGTCGCATGCAGGAGGTCCAGCAGTTCTACCTCGACAACGACGGTTTCGTCGCTGAGCACCGGAGGCGCGCCGGCCACGGCTTCCCTATCGGCACATACCAGCTTCCGTCGCGCGGGAAGCTCGACGCGCAGCTCCTCGCTTCCGATCTCGACCGACACGCCCTCGTCCTCGGTTCCACCGGCACGGGCAAGTCCTCGATGCTGGAACTCCTCGCCCGCATGTCCTTCGCGGCGGGACGCGGCTGCGCGCTGATCGACCCGCACGGCGATCTCTTTCAGCGCGTGACCGCGTGGGCGCTCCACGCAGGGATTCCCGACCTCACCATCCTCGACTTCACCCGGCCCGAGTTGCTGCCGGGGTGGAACCCACTCAAGCCCCTGCCCGGCGTCGATCCCGGCCGCCAGGTCGATCTCCTCATAGGGATCTTCAAGCGTCTCTATGGGAATGAAGAAGCGCGAAGCTGGAACTTTGGCGTGAAGGTGGAGGAGATCCTGCGGTACAGCTTTCGAGCGTGCATCGAAAGCGACGTGCCAGCAACCATCGAGACGCTGCGATCCTTTCTCCTCACCCCGGCGCTCCGCAGCCGACTCCTCGCGACAGTATCGGCCGACGTACGGTTCTATTTTCACGAGCG